>CAJUAA010000028.1 GCA_910584205.1 uncultured Lachnospiraceae bacterium | reverse complement strand
CGCCGTAGCACACCTTCAGATGGGACTGCTCCAGAAGCTTCTTCACCGCCGCTCTCTCTTCCTCGTCCTTACATTTTGTAATCTCGATGGCATCAAAATAATCGTCTGATGCGATCCTCTTTATGGATTCCAGGACGCCCATCTTCGGAAAGGACATCCAGCGGATGGTGCCGACCTGGAAATATTTATGGATTGACTCTCTCATGTTTTCTGCCTCCTGGTTTTGTTTCACTGCCTATTTACGGGATACTGCCTTCTCTGCGGCCGCTGCCACCGCGTCCGCATCCAGTCCGTATTTCTTCAGGATCTCTGCATACGGTCCGGACTCGCCGTGGCGGTCCTGCATGCCGACCATCTCCGTGGGCACTGCGCAGCCTGCCTTTACAAGGACTTCCGCAACCGCTCCGCCCAGGCCGCCGATCACGCTGTGCTCCTCCGCCGTCACGATGGCGCCGGTCTCCTTTGCGCACTTCTCGATGAGCTCCGCGTCAATGGGTTTGATGCAGTACATATCCACAACTCTTGCACTGATGCCCTTCGCCGCCAGCGCTTCCGCCGCGGTCACCGCCGTACTCACCATCAGTCCGCATGCGATGATCGTCACATCCGTACCTTCCCGTACCACCATACCTTTGCCAAGCTCAAACTCCGCGTCCGCCGGATGGCAGTCCGGAGCCGCGTCTCTGGACAGACGGATGTACATGGGGCCTTCTACCTCGATGGCGGTCTTCACCATCCAGTCCGTGATCGCCGCGTCGGAAGCCACCATCACCGTCACGCCCGGAAGCGTTCTCATCATGGCCACATCCTCCAGCGCATGGTGGGTCGCGCCGTCGAACGCGTCGGACAGCCCGCCGTAGCCGCCCATCATCTTGATGTTCAGCCCGGAATAGGACATGAAGGTCCTCGCCGCCAGAGAGCCAAGCGTAGTCAGGAACACCGCGAAGGTATTCACAAACGGGATCTTTCCGCTCTTTGCCATACCGGCCGCCATACCCATCATGGCGTACTCGGAAATGCCGCAGTTATAGAAACGGTCCGGATATTCTTTTCCGAATACCGCCGACTTGGTGGAACCGGATACGTCCGCATCCAGCACTACGATGTTCTCGTTCGTCGCACCGTACTTTTTGATGGTTTCTCCATATACGTCACGAATTGCCTTTCCCATTACTGTGCACCTCCTAATTCTTTCATCGCCGCTTCATAGTGCTCGTCCTTGATGGGAGCCCCATGCCATGTGTTCTTTCCTTCCATGAAGGATACGCCTTTGCCTTTTACCGTCTTTGCCAGGATGATGGTGGGAACGCCTTTAACCGATTTTGCCGTTGCAATAGCCGCGCTGAGGGCCGAGCAGTCATGTCCGTCGCACACGATGGTGTTGTAGCCGAACGCCTTGAACTTCAGTTCCACATCGCCCATGGGCATGATCTCTTCCGTGGTGCCGTCCAGCTGCACGCCGTTCCAGTCCAGAATGGTGATGAGCCGGTCCGCCTTGAACTTGGAAGCGTTCATGCAGGTCTCCCATACAACGCCCTCGTTGATCTCGCCGTCGCCCAGGACCGCGTAGGTGTACGCGTCGATTCCGTCATGCATGTCGGAGAGGGCAACGCCCAGTGCCAGCGGGTATCCGGCGCCCAGAGGCCCTGTGGAAGCTTCCACGCCCGGCGTCTCTTTGGAGCAGGGATGTCCCTGAAGGCGGCTGTTAATCTGACGGAGCGTCTTCATCTCCTCCATGGGGAAGAAACCCTTTTCCGCCAGTTCCATGTAGAGCATGGGAGCCGCATGCCCCTTGCAGAGAATGATCTTGTCACGGCTTCTGTCGTTGATATTTTCCGGCGTCACATTGGCCTCATTGAAATACAGCGTCGTCAGAATTTCGCATACAGACAGGGAGCCGCCCGGATGCCCTGTCTGTATGCTGTGCAGAGTCTCGATCAGGTTGCGTCTGAACTTCAGACAGAGAGCATCCAACTCCTGTTTCTTTTCGCTGGTCATACTGAAATCTCCTCTTCTTCAATAAAATTTATTCCTTTTCACCCGCCTTCTCCAGGGATGCAGTCTCCTCGGTCAGGCGTGCAAAAGTCCTGCAGATATCCGCCACATGGCTGTCCATCAGCCGCGTGGCTTTCTGTTCATCGTTCTCCCGGATCGCCTCCAGGATCTGCCGGTGGTCGTTGACGCCGCTCTCATAGCCGCGCTGCGCCACCAGCTTCTGCATGTTTTCTCCCAGTACATCGCGGATCAGTTCCATGCAGGCGACCAGCAGGGAATTCTGCGTGATGCGCGCCAGTTCGATATGGAAACGCAGGTCCGCCTCCGAAAAGGCCTCCACGTCTCCCGCCTTCTTCACCATGTCCTGATGAATCTCTTCCAGCCGCTTAATATCCTCCGGCTTTGCTTTTCTCGCAGCAAGCCCCGCCTGTTTCGCCTCCATAACCTGTCGGAATTCCAGTACATCCAGAAGAGAATTGGAACTTACGTACACGGTGGGGATGATGGCATTCAGAAAAATGTCCGCCCCCACTTCCCGCACGTAATTACCGCCCGAAAAACGCGATTCCAGAAGCCCGATGGCATTCAGTTTCAAAAGCGCCTCCCGAACGGAGACCCGGCTGACGCCGAACAGTTCCGCCAGCTCCGTCTCCGAAGGGATTCGCTCCCCCGGCTTCCAGTTCTTATCCAGGATCAGCTGCTTGATCTGCATGCTCACCTGATCGCTGATGCTTGTTCTCCGAATCGGTTTGATCTCCATACTTTACTTCCACCTTTCACGTCTGTACTGAAAGCTTTCTGTAATCTATGCGTCAGTCCTCTTCGCACGGAAGCAGCATGAATTTGTTGCCGTCCTTCTTCTCAAAGCGGTCAAAGGCTTCCTGCCACCGGTCCAGAGGCAGCACCGTGCTCGCCAGTGGTTCCAGATTCACCTTTCCCTGCTCCATCAGTTTCAGAGCCGTTCTCCAGCTGTGCTTGCGGGAGCCCAGGGAACCTCTGAAATGAAGCTCCTTGTAGATCACCTTCTCGATCTGGAAATCAATGTTCGGCCTTCCCATACCGATCTGGGTGAAATAGCCCAGCTTCTTGATCAGGTTCAGTCCGGTGTTCGTCCCAGGCGCGGAACCGGAGCACTCCAGCACACAGTCCACTCCATAGCCTTTGGTGAGCTTCATAACCAGCTCCTCCAGATTCTCCTTCTGGATGTTCACTGCGTAGTCAGCGCCCAGCTTCTTCGCCAGCTCCAGTCTCTCCTGATCGATGTCCGTACCGCTGATGATCACCACCGCTCCCTGAGCCTTTGCCACCTGCATGGCCATGTTGCCGATAGCTCCGGGACCGATCACCAGAACCACGTCTCCGCCCTTGATCCGGTTCAGGTCGTAGACCGCATGGCAGACACAGGCCAGAGGCTCTGTCATGGCTGCCGTCAGATCCGATACGCCTTCCGGAATCTTATGTACGCGCTCTGCAGGCACCACCGTATAATTGGTAAAGATCCCGTTATACCAGTAGCCCAGCGTCTTCCTCTCGGAGCAGAGGTTGTAATATCCCTCGGTACAGAAATCGCATGTCCCGCAGAAGGAGTAGGCCGTCTCGGATACCACACGGTCGCCCACCTGAAATCCTTCCACGCCTTCGCCCACTTCCGCGATCACGCCGGAAAACTCATGTCCGGTGGTCACCGGCGGATTCACCGGAATCGCGATGTCACTGTGATAGATGTGCAGGTCGGAACCGCAGATTCCTGCCACTTTGACCTTGATCTTGATCTGGCCCGGGCCTGCGGAAGGTTCCGGAACGTCTCTGATCTCCATATTGCCGGGAGCAGCATCATATTTAACCAACGCTTTCATAAAACTTACAGTCCTTTCGTTTCATAATATCACAAAACCATATTATCATACAATATCCGTTTTTTATTATATCACAAAGCATATTGTCATACAATATACATTTTTACCGTATGGCAAACTTTTTTGACGTGTCCAGTACCACTTCTGCCGTTCCGTTTTTCCCTGCTTCCCTACCACAGGTTTCCGTCTTCGTCAAAGGGCAGATCTTCCGGCTCGGATTCCACGATCAGGTTCGGGTTGTCCCGGATCTCCTCCAGATAGGCTTCCGACAGCATGATGTGCTCCAAGTGAAGGCTGTTCGGGATCCGGACGACTCTCGGATGGTCCTTGTCGATCTCATTGCAGCTCTTGATGCACAGCTGGATCGCCTCTTTGTCGCTTTCCATGACCAGCGGAATCCGGACCCCCGTCAGTACCGTACAGGTAATGGCGTTGGGATACATGGCCGCCAGGTCCAGCTGATCGTACACCCGTTTGGTCGTGACACTGGCCATACCGATGCCCAGGCCGTTTCCGTGGGTCTCCGGGCTCAGATCCAGCACCGCCACTCTCTGGGATTCGATCCCGCCGGACGCGTAGGGCGTACAGAAGGTACCCGTAATGTTGGGGTCCATTCCGTCTCCGCTGAAGTTCTTTCCGATCTGGTCCACGATCAGCACATCGCAGGAATCCACCAGGATCCGGGGCATATAGGTAAACGCTTCCTTCAAAAGCCCGGGCTCCTGCGCCTCGATGTCCTCCGCCGCCACCGCCAGAATCCGGCACGTCTCGTCGAACGCATTCTCTATGGTAGGAACCGCGAACAGGATCGGCGCGTTTTTGATGATGCATTTTCCAAAAAGCGGTACGTTCTTCGCCATATTCTTAAAGCCTGCCTCATGGCAGACCTCCGCTCCGTACTGCTTTCCAAGGCCGATGGCCATCATCTTCATCATACCGCTCTCATAGGGCCCCCGGAACGCCGTGTGGGGCTTGATCCTGCAGCCCAGAATGATTCCGTCCGCCTCCGCGGCATTTTTGTCAATGTAGACGTCCCCGCCCTCTTCGTTGACGCCGATCTTCTTCACTTCCATGGAAGAGAGGATCGGACAGCCCACGTTCTCCTCAGTCACGCCGTATCCGGCCAGGAGCGCCTTCTGGCCCTCCGCCGTCGCCCCGCCATGGCTTCCCATGGCAGGGACGACGAAGGGAGACGCGCCTCTGGATTTTACAAAATCTGCGATGCATCTGGTAGTCAGCGCCACGTTGGCGACTCCTCTGGAACCCGCCGTTATGGCGATCCGCATGCCCGGCTTTACGCGGGAAGCAAATTTCTCCTGACTCAGAAGGTTCTCGATGATACCCGGAATCTCTTCCTTCTCGATCTTCGGACGGGGAAACACCTGTTTCACCCGGAACATCTTCGGCACATGCGTATCCTTTACCAGATCCGCAACTACCTGTCTCTCTCTTACTGTACTCACGTCATCAGCCTCCGAACAGAATATTGATCGGCACCGTGATGATCTGCGGGAATACGATAAATACCAGCAGGCAGGCAACCAGCAGGAGCAGCCAAGGAACGAGCGATTTGGATATCTTCTCCATGGACAGCCCGGACACGTTGGTCGCCGCGTACAGACACACGCCTACCGGCGGCGTGATCAGACCGAATGCCAGTGCGATCACCAGGAACACGATGAAGAACAGCGGGTCGATTCCTACGGAGGTCGCCGTCGGCAGCAGAATCGGAACGAAAATGTAGATTGCAGCCGTCGCGTCCATGAACATACCGATGATGATCAGCAGGATAAAGATCAGGATCATAACGATGATGGCGTTCTGAGAGATACCGGTGATCGTCTTCGCCACCAGGGCCGGGAAACCGTCCAGCGTAAAGAGCTGTCCGGCAGGCTTCGCGGTAATTGCCACAAACAGCACGGTACCGGTGTTTTTCGCCACGCTCATGAAAATCTCCGGCAGATCCCTGAATTTCAGCTTCTTATATACAAACATGGATACCAGGAACGTATAAGCCACGCAGATGGCAGCCGCCTCGGTGGAGGTGAAGTAGCCGGTATACATGCCGCCCAACAGGATTACAGGAACCATAAGCGCCGGGAACGCCGATTTGAAGCTGCGCCACAGTTTTCCAAGACCGAAGGGAACCTTATGGCCGATCTTATGCTTCTTGCAGTACAGATAGTTGTAAACCATCATAATGAAGCCCAGTACAACTCCCGGAATGACACCGGCAAACAGCGCTTTTCCAAGGGAGATCTGTGCCACGGACGCCGCGATGACCATCAGGATGGACGGCGGAATGACCGTCGCCAGCATGGAACTGGCCAGTGTAGTCGCCCAGGCATATGTAGAAGGATAGCCGGAACGGATCATGGCGTTGGCACAGAGAGCTCCGATGGAAGCCACGTCCGCCACGGACGAACCGCTCATACCCGCGAACAGGATACTGGTCAGGATGTTTACATGGCCCAGCCCGCCGGAAATCCAGCCGACGATGTCCTCGCAGAAATCAAAAATCTGCTGAGCAACGCCGCCCTTCTCCATGAGAACGCCCGCCAGGAAGAACAGCGGAACCGCAACCATGGTGAAGCTGTTCATGGACGAGTACATCAGCTTGACCGCGGATGCAATCGTGGAAGTATCGAAGATCATGATGGCGGCGATACACGCGGTACCAAGGGATACTGCCACCGGGATCCCCAGAACCATAAGTACCAGAAAACCGATCAGAATGAATACACTCACTGACTGTCACCCCCCTCTTCCTCTGAAAATTCTTCTCTTGCCTTTGCTGCAAGTTCATCTGCCTCCAGCTGTTCTGCCGTGGTCTGCAGGCGCCAGGGCTCAAACAGCATGGTGTTGATCACGCCCAGGAAGCCGAAGATGGAGCCGATGGGTACGCAGATACCGACGATCCACATGGGAATCCGGAGCGCCGAACCCATCTCTCCCATGCTGAACTGCTGCATGGCCAGACGGAAGCCGAACACGATCAGCACCGCAAACATCAGAAGATTCAGTACATAATACAATGCGTGACAGATCTTCTGTACAAGTTTCGGCATCATGTTGACAAATACCGTCACACGTGAGGATTCGCTGTGGTTAAAGCCGGAACCGACGCCCACCCACATCATCCACAGGAAGAACACGCGGGTCGTCTCTTCGTACCAGGCAGCCGGAATATTGATCAGACGGCTGATGATACCGATCATAACTACAATAAACAGTGCTGCCAGGGAGATGCCGCCGACGATCAGTTCTGCCTTCTCCATCTTGTCGAAAATCCTGGACAGCGGACTTTCTTTTCTTACCTTATCCAATAATATCCACCTCTTTCCCCCAAATTTTCATATAGCAGGATATAAAACGGGGGTGGCAGCAGTTAACTGATGCCACCCCTCGCTCAAAAACATGATCTCTTTCTAACGTCCGTTACCGGATGATCAATGGCTCTCTGCAAATGCGATGGTTGCATCCCACAGATCCGGGTTATTGACGATCTCCTGGAACTTCGGATACAGAGACTCGGATACCTTCTTGAACGCTTCTACGCCTGCCTCGTCAAGCTCGTTGTACTCCATACCTTTCTCGACCATGAAATCAATGTCTTCCTGGTCCGTCTTTTCGTCATATTCTTTTTTCCATGTCTGCATCTCCTGAGCCGTATCGGTAATCAGCGTCTGAAGATCTGCATCCAGAGAAGCGAATTTATCCGGGTTCATACCGACTACCCATGCTTCACCGATGTGGTTGGTAGCGGAGATGTATTTCTGAACCTCGAAGAAGGAGGAAGAGAACGGAACGTCAGCCGGATTCTCCTGTCCGTCGATGGTGTTGGTCTGAAGAGCGGTGTAAACCTCAGAGAAGCTCATGGGAGTTACGTTCGCGCCGCAGCCGTCTCCGAAGAATACCTGATAAATCTGGTTGCCCGGCGTACGAAGCTTGATACCCTTCAGGTCATCCGGCGTCGTGATCGGACGGGTGTTGTTGGTCGTCATACGGAAGGAACGGGTCCATGCCGCCAGGAACTTCACGCCCATACCCTCAACTGCATCCCACATGGGTTTGGATGCCTCGTCGTTCAGGTACGCCTGCTCCTCGTCCACGCTGTCGAACAGGTACGGAACCTGGATCACGTTGAAGGAATCATCAAAGGATGCATACCAGCTGGTTGCCAGGCAGAGCATGTCAAGACCTCCGTCCTGCATGGTCGTTACCGCTGCGGTAGCGTCGCCGCCGTACAGGCTGCCATCGCAGTATACGGTTACGTCCAGACGTCCCTCAGACTTTTCGTTCAGCTGTTTTGCAAACTCTTTTGCAGCAACTGCGATGGAAGAAGACTCCGCATCCGGTACAGACAGATTCAACTTCACAGCGTCCGCCGCCGGAGTGGTCGTTGTCTCCGCTGCATCCTCGCCGCCCTCAGCAGCAGGAGCATCGGTTTCCGCGTTGGCGCCGGAATTGGAATTATTCCCTCCGCAGGCAGCCAGTGTTACCATCATGGATGCAGCTAATGCCATTGCAATCAGTTTTTTCATGTTTCTTTCCTCCTAATCCTTTTTGGTTTGAATATTGTATGATTTGAAGATTGTCATACAATCTTCATGTTTACAATTTACACGAAAGTATCCGAAATTTCAACCTGTTTTTTACGATTTGCACGAATACCCCGTAAATTCGTTACTATTTCACAATTTTAGCTCCCCGTTTTTGTGACATTTGTCAATAGTTCGAACGGTACAGATCTTTCAGCTGCGGATACAGTTTCTTATAGGTATCAAACCGCCTGTCATAGATTTCGTCGAAATCCCTTCTGCTGTTGAACCGCTGGTAGACGGTTTTCTCGATGCAGCCGGAAGCTTCATAGGCATCCTGGAAACACCCGATGCCGATGCCCGCCAGCAGAGCCGCCCCCACAGGCGCCATATCGTTCACATCCAGCGTAATGATGTCTTTTCCGGTCACGTCCGCCTTGATCTGGGACCATACGGTATTCTTCGCGCCGCCTCCGATGGCGCGAAACTCCTTGATCGTCCTGCCCGTTACCTGCTCCGCCAGCTCGCAGAGCTGCCGCAGGCCGTACGCCGCCCCTTCCAGCACCGCCCGGATGAAATCATCCTTGTGGCTGTTCAGGGACACGCCGAAGAACACGCCTCTTGCGTAGGAATCCCACACAGGGCTCCTTTCTCCCAGCATATACGGAAGGAACACGATACCGCCCGCTCCGGGCGTGGAATGGATATCCGCCATCCCGGTCATCAGGTCATAGACATTGTCATGGAACGCCTCCGCCGCCATCTTCAGATCCTGGCAGAACTCATCCCGCATCCAGCGCAGGGACGCTCCTGTATGCGACAGGGCGCCCTGGTAGATCCAGGCATCCTTCACCACATGGCAGCGGTTGATAAAAGCCCTGTCAAATTTCGGCTCCGTCACGCAGACGGTCAGCACATTGGTGGTCCCCACCGATTCGCATACGTCTCCCGAACGGATCACTCCGGTGGCCAGAGAGGCGCAGGCCGTATCCCCGCCTCCGATGACGACCGGGGTCCCCTTGGGAATCCCCACACCGATCAGGTCTTCCGCCATCAGTTCCCCCACAATCTCATGGGATTTCATGAGCGGCGGAAGCTTTTCCTTCGGAATCCCGATCTTTTCGCAGAGCTCGTCCGACCAGCGGTATCCGCCTCCGGTCTCAAACAGGCTGGTATACGAGGCGTTGGAGTAGTCAATGGCAAAATTTCCGGTCATGCGGACCGCCACCAGGGTATTAATATGTCCAAAGCAGTAGATCTTCTCATAGATCTCGGGAAGATGCTTCTTCACCCAGAGCATGGAGGTTCCCGACATGGCTCCTGCCATGACGTTATTGGCGGTGATGCCAAACATACGTTCTTCTCCAACCTTCTGTTTGATCTCTTCCGCCTCTTCCACGCTGCGCTGGTCTGAATAGATGATGGGATTCACCAGAACATGTCCTTCCCTGTCAAATGCCGCAAGCCCCGGGCACAGGCAGGAGATGCCGATCCCCCCGATCTTCCCAAGATCGATTTTCTGCTCCAGCTTCAGGCGGCCGATGCACTCCAGACACGCTCTCCACATGTCGTCCGCATCGATCTGCTGCCAGCCCGGAGCCTCCTGAATCAGATTGTAGACCCCGGACGTGATCCCTTTCAGCTTTCCTTTCTCATCGATGATCGCGACCTTAATACTTGAGGTTCCGACATCGACCCCCAGTAAATACTTTTCGCCCACTTCTCTTCTCCTGTATGTAAGGCTTAGAACTCGTCGTAGTTCTTGTCGTTCTCAAGCTGTGCCAGAAGCTCTTTTGCCTCTTTCACGCTGTAGCCCTCATGAATGATATATCTCAGAGCGATCACCAGCGCGGTCACATCCTTGTAATCCCATACGAACCTTCCCATGGTCACGCCGCCGACGCCGCAGTCCATAGCCTCTCTGGTCATGACCAGATAGTCATCCAGCGTCTTGCACGCATCGCCGCCCTGGATCACCACACGGAAGCTGGACGGTACGCAGGAAAGCGCTTTCGCCATGGAATCCGGATCGCCGGTATAGGTGGTCTTCACAATGTCCATACCGAGCTCGCATGCGCTTCTGACACAGTAAGCAATGTTTTCCCAGGATGCTCTCTGATCCACCGGTACGCTCTCTCCCTTCGGATACACATGTCCGATCAGCGGCATGCCCTTTGCCATACACTCCTCGGAAAATTTTCCGATCGCTTCAAACTGCTCGCCCTGGAAATCGCCCAGCGTCATGGCGCCCATGGAGATGGCGTCTGCGCCCATGCGGATCGCTTCATCCACGCTGCCGAAGATCGTATCCTTTGTCGGCGCTACCGGAGAGTAGTTGGACGCCTTCAGAAGGATGGAAACCTTGCCTGCGTGCTGCCACATACAGTGCTCCGCGATCCCCTTTGTCATGGTCATGGCATCCGGTTTTCCAAGGATGATCTTGTCAATGGTATCCTGAATGCTGTGAAGTCCGGTCATGGGTGCAATTCCTCTGGAAATCGCGTGATCCACCGTGATTGCCATCATCTTGTTGCTCTTCGGGTTTACCAGTCTGCTCATACGTACTGCTTTGCCTAACATTGCCATAATTTTTATTCTCCTTTTCTTTTTTCAATCTATGTAATGGTTTATTAAGGTTCGATCATGATCTTCAGACCTGCGCCGCTCTTGTTCATCTCATACGCCGCCACAAAGTCATCCAGTTTATAGGTGTGTGTAGCGATCTCATCCAGATTGATCTTTCCGGTCTTCACCATCTCTGCCGCAGCCAGATAGTCGCTGCGCTTGTAAGCGGTGGAGCCGCATACATTGATCTCGTTGTAATGGATCGTGTTGGCGCTGATGGTGCATTCTCCGGTTCCTGCAAATCCCGCGAACAGGCAGACCGTACCGCCCTTCTTGCAGAGTTCCAGATTCTGCTGTACGATCGCCGGAACACCGATGGCAACGATGATCACATCTACGCCCAGTCCCCCGGTTTCCGCCATTACGCGCTCCTTTAAGTTTTCCTTCGTCGGGTCGATGATCACGTCGCCGCCCAGGATCTCAGCCTTGCTGCGGCGGAATTCATTGGGCTCGCTGACAATCACCTTGCTGGCTCCCGCAATCTTGGAGAGCTGGATATGCATCAGGCCGATGGGGCCCGCTCCGACTACCAGCACCGTATCATTAAAGCCTGTTCCCGCATTTTTCAGTCCGCGGATACAGCAGGAAAGAGGCTCGATCAGAGCGCCTGCCGTAAAGGACACGTGATCCGGAAGCTTCACCACATTTCCGGCTGCGATGCAGCTCTTCGGGATTCTCACGTACTCCGCAAATCCGCCGTCGTACTGATAACCGATGGCTGTACGGTTCATACATGCGTTTTCTCTTCCGTTCAGGCAGCTTGCACAGGAACCGCAGGGGATTACGTTGGCAATGGATACCTTCTCCCCCACCTCATAGCCTTTCACATTCTTTCCGACCTTCTCGATGGTACCGCACATCTCATGGCCGATCACGGACGGATACCTGACATCCTTTGTCTTCTTTCCTTCCAGAATCCGAATGTCCGTACCGCAGATCGCTGCCTTCTCCATCTTCAGAAGGATCTCGTCCTCGCCTGCTTCCGGTTTGTCGATCATCTGCGGGCCAAATTTATTCGGGCCTTCCAGAACCACCGCTTTCATCTTCATAAACAGTTTCTCCTTTCATGTGATGTTGTTTCTCCTGATGGTTTGTATTATATCTTATCTGAAATATTTTTTCAAGTAATTTTTGAAATTTTTGTAATTTTTTTACATTATTTTTTACAAAATGTCAATTTTCTCTTCATATTTCGTCCTTTTTCCTGCATTTCCTCTTTATTTATAAATTTTCTTCAAATTATTTGTCCATAAAATTTCATATTTGAAATATTTTTTCACTCTCTGTCAAAAATGGAGTAAAAAAAGACAGCGGTCCGAAACCACTGTCTTTTTTCTCATTCTCTTTTCTTATCTTCTTTGCCGCATCCTAATATTTTCTTCCCGAGGTCGCCTTCCGCGTCCGCTGGATCGCGTCAAACGCCGAGTCATAATCCATATAGGACATAACCGCCACCAGCGAATCGATCACCGACAGCTGCGCCACCCTGGCGGTCACGGATTCCGAGCGGAAGATGCTCTCCTTGGTGGAAGTCATCAGCAGATAATCGCACAGCCGCTGCATGGGGGATTTCCCATAGGTGGTCAGGCCCACCAGCGTGGCCCCGCAGTCCCTGGCATTCTTCAGACATTCCAGCACATTTTGATTGCCTCCTGAGTGAGAGATCCCGAATGCCACGTCCCCCGGGCCCAGAAGCGCCGACTGCATGGACTGGATATCCACATCTGTATGAATAAAGGAATGAATTCCGATTTTCAGAAATTTATGCATGGCGTCATACGCCACCGCTCCGCTTCCTCCGCAGCCGAAAAATACCACCCTGCGCGCATCCTTGATGACGCCCGCCGCCGCTTCCAGCTCCTTCATATCCAGGATGTTCAGCGTCTCCTCCAGCGTCTGAATCTCCGCCCGGATCACTTTCTGGGCGATCTGCGCCGGCGTATCCTCTTTTTCCAGAGAAGTGTTCAGATGCTTATACGGAACAAGCGCATCCTGCGCAAGATGGATCTTCAGGTCCTGGTAACCCTTGTATCCGGCGCTCCTGCAGAACCGGACTACGGTGGCATCGCTGACGTCCGCCTTGTCCGCCAGTTCCGTCACTGTATAATTCAGAACTTCCATATAATGTTCCAGTACATATTTGCCTACTTTCTGTTCCGACCCGGTCAGAATTTTCTGCTTGCTCTTTATATTCAGCAGGCAGGAGTTTTTCATCATCGTGTCCTCACCCTCTCTCCTCATCGCATACACCCGTTCCTCTCCACACTACCAGGGCTGCATTTCTCCCGTTCTTTTCCACACTTCCCGTATTGCCTTTCTTCCGTTCTTCTTTATACTTCCAGTACTGCCTTCCTCCCGTTCTTTTTTATACTTCCAGTACCACCTTCCTCCCGTTCTTCTCATAGGGCGTCATCCTGACTCCCGCGGCCTTCAGCATCCGCCTGGACGCAAGATTGGCAGGCGTCCCGCCGTATTTGTCGTCGGCGTAGACCAGCTCCCGGATTCCTGACTGGATGATGGCCTTGGCGCATTCGTTGCAGGGAAACAGCGTCACATAGATCTTCGTCCCCTCCAGGCTTCCGCCACGGTAATTCAGAATCGCATTCAGCTCGCTGTGGGTCACATAGGCATATTTACTGTCATACAGTTCTCCGTCTCTGCTCCATGGAAATTCATCGTCGTCGCAGCCCGTGGGAAATCCATTGTATCCCATGGACAGGATCTTGTTCTCCTGACTGACGATGCACGCACCCACCTGCGTACTGGGATCTTTGGAACGCATGGCGGACAGATATGCAATCCCCATAAAATATTCATCCCACGATATATAATCCGTTCTTTTTCCTGCCATTTTATCCTCCCGCATGATGTTCCCGTCCATCATTTCGTCCCGAAGATCCGGTCGCCGGCGTCTCCAAGCCCCGGCACGATGTATCCGTTCTCATTGAGCCGTTCATCCATGGCGCCGATGTACAGATCCACATCCGGGTGCTCCTTCTGCATCCGTTCCACGCCTTCCGGCGCCGCAATAATGCACATAAAGCGGATATTTCTCACTCCCTTTGCCTTCAGCATGGTGATCGCCGCCGAAGCGGAGCCTCCGGTCGCCAGCATGGGATCCACCACGAATACCGCCCGCTCCCCACAGTCTTTGGGCAGCTTGCAGTAATATTCCACCGGCTCCAGCGTCTCCTCATTCCGGTACAGGCCGATATGCCCTACCTTTGCCGCCGGTATCATGGCCAGCATGCCGTCCACCATGCCAAGCCCTGCCCGCAGAATGGGCACCACTGCCAGCTTCCTGCCCTCCAGTTCTTTCACCGTCGTCCTGCATATGGGCGTCTCGATTTCCGCGTCCACAAGCTTCAGGCCCCGGGTCGCTTCATAACACATCAGCATGGCGATCTCGCCGATCATCTGGCGAAAATCCCTGGAACCGGTTTCCTTTCGCCGGATCAGGCCGATTTTGTGCTGAATCAGCGGATGTTCCATAATCACTGTCTTTGCCATTTTTCTGTACCTCCTTCTGTCAGGAAACATCGATCTTCCGGTGGCCCGCCGCCTTCAAAAGCCGGTTCATGACCGCCTGTCCGAGCCCCGGCGTGTCAAAGGACTCCGAATAGATCCGATCCACCTGATCTTCATCAAACTCCCGCAGGATCGCAAACAGATGGCTGGCGATGGACAGCTCGTCCCTTCTGGAACCAATGCATTTCACATCGCCCGCATGATAGTGCTCCCTGGTCTCTTCCGTGCAGATCACGCCGGTCTTCCCGGGAGCGGCGCACTGCTCGTTGATATAGGAAATCACCTGCTCCATGGGGCCCTCCACGATCTGAAGGTCCGCTCTCGGCGCATAATGCCGGTATTTCATCCCGGGCGCCTTCGGCCGCACGGAAGAATCCTCCGCGATCAGTCCCTGGTCCACTTCCGCTTCTCCCGTCACGCTCCGGACCATATCCAGCGTGATATAACCCGGACGCAGGATCACCGGGCGCTCGCCGGTCAGATCCACGATGGTGGACTCCAGACCGATCGGCACCGGGCCGCCGTCCAGGATCATGGGAATCCGCCCCGCCATATCCTCGTACACGTGCTGCGCGGTGGTGGGACTGGGACGTCCGGACACATTGGCGCTGGGCGCCGCCACATACCCGCCCCCCTGCCGGATCAGCTCCCGGGCGATCTCGTCCGAAGGCATCCGGACCGCCACCGTGGACAGTCCTCCGGTGGTCCCGTACGGAACACATTCCTTCTTATGAAAAATCATGGTCAGCGGTCCGGGCCAGAAAGCCGCCGCCAGAGCCGCCGCCTTTTCCGGAACCGATTCCACAATACCGTCCAGCGCCTCCGGATCCGCAATATGCACGATCAGCGGATTGTCAGACGGACGCCCTTTCGCCTTGTAGATCTTTCCGGCCGCTTCCTCATTCAGCGCATCCGCCCCCAGCCCGTAGACGGTCTCGGTCGGAAACGCCACCAGACCGCCCCCGCGCAGGATCTTCCCCGCCCGTTCCATTTTATGTATATGCAGGGACATGTGCTCCCTGTCGATCCAGATCAATTCTGTCTGCAATGCCTGTCCTTCTTTCTGTAAATCCTCCCAAACGGGCTGTCAGTTCGTTTTTATTATACACAGATTCCCGGGACAAAACAAGGGGCTTTCTACTCTCCAACTGATTGCGAACAACTAATAAAAATCAGGCCGTCGAATATTATCCTCACGACTGCCTGATCTCAGCAACAACATACATCTGTAAATTTAACCTGCTTCTATTCCGCTTTCCAGACTACAGCGTAATCCCTTCCTTAAAAATCGAGATCTCACGGAACCCAAGCTCTTCCGTACGGGTCTTCTGTCCTCCCGCCACCTGAATGACCAGCTGCAGGAGCCTTCCGGCCGCGTCCTCAACCGGCTCTCCGTCCGCCACCAGGCCCGCGTCAAAATCGATCCAGCCCTTCTTCTTTTCCGCCAGCCGGCTGTTGGAAGCGATCTTCAGCGTCGGCGCCGTACCGCCTTTCTGCACACAGCCGCAGGATTTGTCCTCCAGCGTGGTGATGCCGCCCTGACGGTTGCCCGGACTGGGATTGTCATAAACCGTTTCCTTATGGCTGATAAAGTAGTTTTTAAACCCGTTGATCATATTCACCGCTTTTTCAAAAACCGCTTCACCGGCACACCGGTTCAGGAGAAATCCCTCCGCGCCGAACATTTCCGGCACTTCCGTCAGCACCGTGGAGCCTCCTCTGGCCCCCATCATGTCGCTGAATCTGCCCACCACCGGATTGGCCGTAATGCCGGACAGGCCGTCGGAACCCCCGCATTTCATGCCGATGACCAGTTCGCTGACCGGAATCGGTTCCCTGACGAAGGAGGAAGCATGGGCCGCGCATTCTCTCAGCAGGCGCTCTGCCTCGGCAAACTCATCCTCCACCTCCTGACAGGTAAGAAATTTTACCCGGTCCGCGTCATAGTCGCCCAGATCCCGAAGAAACTGCTCATGGGTCAGATTTTCACAGCCAAGCCCCACCACCAGGACGGCGCCCGCATTGGGATGGCGCGCCAGAGCCGCCGAAGCTTTCTGGTCTGGGCGTGGTCATGGCCGGTCTGGCTGCAGCCAAACGGATGCGGAAAGGCATAAAGGCCGTCGATGCTCCCCTGTACCAGCTTCTGATTATCCTTTGCGATCTTTTTTGCCACATCGTTTACGCAGCCCACCGTGGGGATCACCCAGATCTCGTTGCGGATCGCCGCACGGCCGTCCCGTCTCCGATATCCCATGAATGTCTCCGGTTCCACCGGCACCGGCGGATGGAGATCCGGTTCATACCGGTACTCCGTCTCCCCCTCCAGATTGGTGGCCATATTGTGGGTATGCACCCAGCTTCCCGCTTCCACGTCTTCCGTGGCATGGCCGATGGGAAATCCATATTTGATCACCTGTTCGCCGCTTCGAATCCTTTCCACCGCAATCTTATGGCCCTGGAGAATCTCCCCGCGGGCTTCCAAAATCCGTCCCCCTGTCTCAATCTGTTCTCCTTTCGCCACAGGCTGAAGCGCCACCGCCACATTATCCGCTGCATTGATCTGAATGGTTTTCATCGGTCTTACAGGCAGCTTCGAAACGCTGCTTTTGCTCCTTCCGTCCGTATTTTTTTCACTCCTGCAGCGTCTCGTAGTTCAGTCTTTTCATCTTCAACATCTTTATAACACTTCTCAGCAGATCGTATCAATATCGTACGGCGTGCTCTGGTATACATAATAATTCAGCCAGTTGGAATACAGCAGCTGCCCGGTGGAGCGCCAGCTTACCAGCGGCTCTTTTGAAGGATCGTCATCCGGGAAATAATTGATGGGAAGATCCACTGTGGTCAGTCCCTTCTCCATATCCCGGAAATATTCCAGCGCCAGCGTATTGTGATCGTACTCCGCGTGGCAGGTCACGAAAAACTGACGGCTGTCCTTTGTCTTGGCAATGGCAAGGCTTCCTCCTTCCGTCACCGCCAGCACCTCCAGTTCCGGAACCGCCTCCACGTCCTCCAGCCGCACATCGGTGGCGCGGGAATGGGGCGCCATGAAGACATCGTTAAAACCGCGGAACAGCGGCGAAGTGTTCTTTAACATCCGGTGAGGGAAGACGCCGAACAGCTTTCTGTCCAGATCTCTCTTTTCGACTCCGTGATGATAATAAAGACCCGCGTAAGCGCCCCAGCAGAGATGGAACGTACAGTGCACATGGGTCTTTGTCCACTCCATGATCTCACAGACCTCGTTCCAGTAAACCGTATCCTCGCACTTCACATAGTCAAGCGGCGCTCCCGTAATGATCATCCCGTCAAAATGGCGGTCCCGGATCTGGTCAAAGACGCAGTAAAACTGCTTCAGGTGCCCCGGGTCCGTATGGGTCGGCGTATAGCTTGCCGTCTGCAGAAATTCCACATCGATCTGCAGGGGCGTGTTGGAAAGCTTCCGGAGCAGCTGCGTCTCCGTCACGATCTTGGTGGGCATCAGGTTCAGGATCAGCACCTTCAGCGGGCGGATATCCTGAGACATGGCCCTGCGCTCCGTCATCACAAAAATATTTTCCGATTCCAGTATATCATGAGCCGGCATGGACTCTGCAATACGTATTGGCATAATTTTCTTTCTCCTTTAGTCATCATTTTTAATGATTACAGTATAAATTACTGCATTTTAAATAGCAAGTGTCTTTCGAGAAAAGTCTGAAAACCGAATTGGGGATATAAAAAAAGAACGCCCCGGGCTGTATTCCCAAAAGCGTCTTTTTTCAGAAATTTTTTCAAGGCTTCCGTCTTCCTTATGATTTATCCTTATGCCTGTCTGCCAGCGCCTGGACGATCTCAACGGCGGACTGCATGTTGATCCCCATGCGTTCCACGCCCATTTCGGCCAGCTTCATAAATTCCTCCAGCGTGCGGATTCCGCCGGCCGCCTTGATCCGGATCCGGTCCCCGCAGTGCTCCTTGATCTTTCGTATGCGCTCGATGTTGGCGCCCCCGGGTATCCATCCGGTTCCCGTCTTTATGAAATCCGCTCCGCTCTCCATGACCAGATCGCACGCCTTCAGCATCTCCTGGTCTGTCAGCGTATTGATCTCGATAATCACTTTCACAAGAGCCTTTCCCTTCGCCAGGGCTGTGATCTCTTTCAGCTCCTCCAGCACGTAATCGTATTCCCCGTTTTTTAATTTCCCGATATTCATGACGATATCCATCTCCTGGACACCGTCCCGCAGCAGCTCCCGGGCTTCCAGAAGCTTGACCTCCGTCTTGTGGCCTCCCCCCGGAAACCCCACCGGAGCCCCTACCGATACCCCCTCCACATCTTCCAGCATCTTCGACAGCGCCGCCGTCCAGCATGGCAGCGTATGTACATTGATAAACCTGTATTTTTTTGCATAGCCCACAGCTTCTTCAATATCCTTCAAAGTATGCTGTGTCCTGACTGTGCTGATATCGATCATTGCAGCAGCTTCGCCTGGTAACATCTTTTCACTCCTTGTCTCTATTCATTTTACAGATAACAAACGATGCACCCTAACCATTAAATGCGTACTGCAGGACTGCGTCTTTGTTGATTTCTTCATTTTTCAGTTCGCCCACGATGCGCCCCTGCCGCATCACCAGCACACGGTCGCATTCCGCCACGACTTCCGAAAGCTCCGAGGACACGACGATGATGCTCATGGGCCGGTCCGGATCGTCCCTCAGCTCGTGCAGGAGCTGGAAGATCTCCGTCTTGGCGCCCACGTCCACGCCCCGGGTGGGCTCGTCCATAATCAGGATCTTCGGATCGATGGACAGGCATTTGGAGATGACGACCTTCTGCTGGTTTCCTCCGGAAAGGTCTTTCACCATCTGTCCCACGCCGTCCGTGCGGATATGCAACTGTTCCGTAAAAGTTTCCGCAATCTCATTCATCCGTTTCCGGTCCAGCATGCCGGTCTTTGCCACCAGATCTTTCCCGTGCATGGCGCAGATGTTGTTCATCACATCGTAATTCATGAACAGCCCCACGCGTTTCCGGTCCTCCGGCACCATCGCGATCCCGTTCTTCATCCGTTCGCCCACGCCGGGCCGGGAGCACGGCTCCCCGTCCACAAGAATCTCTCCGGACTCCGCCCTGCGCAGCCCAAAGATGGTCTCCATCAGCTCGGTACGCCCCGCCCCCTGCAGGCCGTAGAATCCCAGCATCTCCCTTTCATACAGCCGGAAGCTGATATCCTGCACCAGCGGCCCGCCGCAGAGCGAACGGACTTCCAGCGCCGCCGGCGCATCTTCGGCAAATATCTTTGCCTTTTTCTCCGATACCTCCTGCGCGATCTGCTCCCTGGCTTTCCCTGAGATCAAAGAGACGACCTCCTGGGGCGATACCTCGTCGATCCGGTAAGTCGAAAGGTACTCTCCATTTCTCATTATACTGATTCTGTCGCTGATTTCAAATACTTCCTGCATCCGGTGGGAGATGAAAATCACGGCCACGCCCTGGCTCTTCAGCATGCGGACCGTTCCGAACAGCCGGTCCGCCTCCTCGTAAGTCAGGGAAGACGTGGGTTCGTCCAGGATCAGCACCTGCGAATGGATGAACATGGCTTTGGCGATCTCCACCAGCTGTCTTTGTGCCGCGGACAGTTCCATCACCCGTTTTGTCACATCGATGTTAAGCCCCAGCTCCGCCAGCTTCTCCGCCGCCTCCTTCGTCATGCCGTTCCAGTCCGGCCGGAACCCCTTCATCCGCTCGCGGCCCAGAAAGATGTTCTGCACCACGGTCAGGTTGGGGCAGAGCTTCAGCTCCTGGAAAACCGTGGAGATGCCCAGCTCCTTCGCCTTGTAGGGATTCGTGATCTGCACCGACTCCCCGTTGTACACGATCTCTCCCTCATCCGGCATGTAAATGCCCGACAGCATGTTCATCAGCGTGGATTTCCCGGCGCCGTTCTCCCCCAGGATCGTATGCACCTCGCCCTTTTCGATGGAAAAGCTCACGCCCCGGACCGCATGGATTCCTCCAAACCGTTTATGTATACTGCGAAATTCAATGATTACATCCGACATATTTTTTACCTGCTTTCGCGCTTTTCATTTCTGTAAACATCGATCATGACCGCAACGATGACCAGCATACCGATGACAATCTGCTGTACAAACGTATTGACGCCCAGAAGGACCAGTCCATTCTGCAGGACGCCCATAATCAGCGCTCCAATCAGCGTACCCAGGATCGTCCCGCCGCCGCCGATGGGGCTGGCGCCTCCGATGTACGCGGCGGCCAGCACCTGAAGCTCCTGCCCCTCGCCCATGGTTCCCTGAACCGTATGCATAAAGGAAAAGTTGGCCAGAGCCGCGATGGCGCACAGTCCGCTTGTAATGATATAGGGGATCAGTATCGTCTTCTTCACATTGATACCCGAAGCGCTGGCCGCCTCGATGCTGCCTCCCACCGCCCGCAGGCGGAATCCTGTCAGGGATTTATGGAAAAACAGCCAGGAGAAGATGACGATCACGATCAGGATCACCGCCAGCGTGGGTACCCCTCCGATGCTTCCCCCTCCAAAGCGGAAAAACGCGTCCAGATGCTCCGGATCAGGCACCGGGTCTTTATCGAGAGAGATGATCTTGCCTTTGGCGATGATCAGCGCAAGACCCCTGGCCACGTTCATCGTTCCCATGGTGGTGATAAAGGGCATGATCTTGCAGTAGCCGATCAGAACCCCGTTCAGCACGCCGAACAGAAGGCCGATCAGCAGCGCAATCAGGCATGCCGGCAGGATCGGTATCTGCCCCCGGGTCATGAGCGCCGCGGCGGAGGTGGAGCAGATCGCGTACACAGCCCCTACTGACAGATCTACCCCTCCCACTGCGATCACCATCATCATGCCCATGGCCATGATTCCCAACAGAGAGATCTGCCGTGTGATATTCAGAAAATTATTGACTGTGAAAAATACGCTGCTGGTCACCGAAAAGATGAAGATCATCGCAATCAGCACAAACAGAATCCCCAGTTCACGCATTTTTATGATGTTATGAAATACTGTGTTCGACTGCGTCTCACGCATAAAGACACCTCTCCTTTTTCTGAAAAAGGGCCGGCAATCTCCATTGACAGCCCTTTTTGATTCTGCTTCTTATCCGATCGGCGTACCGCTCTCACGCTGTTCCAGAACTTCGTCCACATTCGCAGCATCCACACGGAAAATGTAGAACGGAACATCGTTTTCCTTGAAGGAGGCCGGATCGCCCGTGGTCAGGAAATTGTAGAGCTGCTCCACACCTCCGTAGCACTGCTCATACACGCGCTGTCCATAGGAACAGGTCAGATATCCGTCTTTTATATAGGAAAGAACGTCTCCATAGAGGTCATTTCCAACCGCGATGATATCCGTACGTCCCTGATTCTTCATGAGCCTTCCCCACAGGTCCATGGTTCCGCCCATGTTGCACATGGCGTCGATGTCCGGATTGGCAAGAAGCGCATTTTCCAGCATGCCGTACATGCTCTGCTCGTCGCCGGTGGCATTGATAAAATCAACGATCTCAATGTCCGGATACTGCTCAAAGATTTCCCGGTTGCCCGCTTCGCGTTGGTCTGACCAGTTGTTGCCCGCACCTGTGGTGGTCATGAGGATCTTTCCTTTCGGCTCCCCGTATTTCTCTGTTAATTTTTCTACAATGTATTTCGCCACTTCACGTCCCGCCTCCACATCGTCGCGGCCAAGATATGCAAGCCTGCCGGAACTGGGAGCGTCGCAGTTGACGCACAGCACCGGGATACCCGCCTCCAGCGCTTTGTTGATGACCGGAGTAAGGGTCTGGTCATCCGCCGCCGCGATGGCGATGGCGTCCGGTTTCTTCGTCACAAGCGTCTCCATGAGATTGTACTGGGACTCCGCGGACCAGTCGTTGGACCCGGTCACATATGCGTTGATTCCCTTCTCTTCCGCAAAGCCAAGTACGCCCTCCTCCATATAGGAGGCAAAAATATCCTGTACATTCTGGTACACCACCGGAATCTCGATGTCCTTCGGATCTTTCGCCGTGTCGATGGTGAACGTGTAGTCTCCGATCGTCACGGTCTTCTCCGATCCGCCTTCTGCCGCGTCCGCGGTTTCATCCCCTTCCGATCCGCTTTCCGCGGGAGCAGCGTCCGGCGTCGCTTCCTGTGATCCCCCCTGATCTTTCTGCCCGCAGCTGCACATCGTCAATGCCATTACCAGCGTCATTAGAACTGCCATTGTTTTTTTCATCTTTTTTCCTCCTTTGGCTTTTGTTGGTAATTATGTTTGATAATTTCTGAAACATAATTATCTATCTGCATCATATCACCCTTCTTTCGTCATGTCAACTATAAATTTTCCAAACTCATTGTCTTTTTCAACATTTTTTCCATATGATACTTGTCTTTTTTGTGTAAATATCATATAATTTAACCATTCAAAAGGTTTCATCCTTTTGCGATAGGTAATTATCTTTTGAAGTTCCGCATCTTCACTGTATGCGGACATCACATTCTGAGGAGGTGTTTTATGAACATAATCGCATATGATCTGGGCACCGGCGGCGTCAAGGCTTCCCTGTATGACGGGGAAATGCGCACCCTTTTCAAGACCTTTGCCCCATACCCCACCGCGTATCCCGCCCCATGCATGCACGAACAGCGTCCGGAGGACTGGTGGAACGCGGTCGTAAGCAGCACCCGGTCTCTGGTGGAAGGATCCGGCACGGACCCTTCCAGCATCAAAGCGCTGGCTCTGTCCGGGCACAGCCTTGTGACCGTTCCCATCGACCGGGACGGACGGCTGCTGGCCGATTCAGTCCCCATCTGGTCCGACACAAGGGCCGGCCTGGAAGCGGAGGATTTTTTCACCCGCATTCGGGAGGAAGACTGGTATCTGGCCACAGGGAACGGTTTTCCCGCTCCCTGTTATTCCATTTTCAAGCTCATGTGGACGAAGAAGCACCAGCCGGAGCTTTTTTCCCGGATCTGGAAGGTGCCCGGCTCCAAAGATTACATCAATTTCCGGCTGACCGGGAACTGCTGCATGGATCATTCCTACGCGTCCGGCACCGGCGCCTATGACCTTGCCGCCCACCGGATGAGGGCCGATTTTCTCGAAGCCGCCGGCATTCCCGCCGGGCTTTTCCCGGACATCGTACCCTCCCACACCGTCGTCGGAACCATCCGCCCCGACGCTGCCAGAGAGATCGGATTATCCGAACAGACGCTGGTGGCGTGCGGGGGCGTGGACAACGCGTGCATGGCGCTGGGCGCCGTGGGCACCGGAGACGGCCGGATCTATACGTCCCTCGGCTCGTCCAGCTGGGTTCCGGTCAATTCCAGAAAGCCCGTGCTTGATTTCCGGAAAAAACCTTACGTCTTCGCCCATATTGAGGAGGGGCTGTACACCTCCGCCTTCTCCATCTTTGCCGGCGGAAGCTCCTTTTCCTGGGCAAAGGATGTGCTCTGCAAGGACATTGATAAACATGTGTTCGACAAAATGAGCAAGATGGCCGCCACAGTTCCCATCGGCTCCGACGGGATCTTTTTCAATCCCAGCCTGGCAGGCGGGACCTCTCAGGACAAAAGCATCCACATACGGGGCGCCTATATCGGGCTCCACCTGGGCACCACGCGGGAGGCCATGGTGCGGGCGGCCATGGAGGGCATCTGCATGAACCTGAAGGAATCTGTCCTCTATCTCCGCGAAAAAACGGGGATATCCGACGATATTCTGTTCTGCGGCGGCGGAAGCCGGAGCAGCTTCTGGATGCAGATGTTCGCGGACGTGTTCAACACGAGGATCATCAAGACAAACATCGATCAGGACGCCGCCACGGTGGGCGCCGCCGCCATCGCCGCCAGGGCCGTGGGCATCTGGAAGGATTACGAGGGCATCCCCTCGCTCCATCAGGTGGAACGGATCAGCGTTCCGGACCCGGAGCGGGCCGCTCAATACGAAAAGCTCCAGCAGACCTTCGTCCACATCAGCAGCGTACTGGCAGACCTGGGCGACTACATGTCCGAATCGCTCAAACACTGAATACAGAAAGGAAAGGATACTATGATCAGCAAACCTTATTCTACCGATTTTACACTGGAAGGCAAAAAAGCAGTCATTACGGGAGCCGCTTCCGGCATTGGCTTCGCCACTGCCCGCCTGTTTTCCGAGAAGGGCGCGCAGGTGTGCCTGCTGGACCGGAATCTGGAAGCGGCCCGGTCCGCCGCCTCCCAGGTCCCCGGAGCGTCCTGTTACCATGTGGATGTCTCCGATTATGACAGCGTGAACCAGGCGGTGCAGGACATCGTAAAGGAACACGGCGGCATCGACGTGCTGGTTCACTGCGCGGGAATCGGCGACATTGAGCGGGCGGAGGATTTTGATGAAAAGACCTGGAGAAAGGTGATCGACGTGAACCTGACCGGCTCCTTTTTCATGGCGCAGGCCGTGGGGAAGCAGATGATCAAAGCCGGGAACGGCGGAAAGATCATCTGCATGGCGTCCCAGGCGGGCATCGTGGCCATCGACAAGCATGTGGCCTACAGCGCCAGCAAGGCAGGCATCATCTCCATGGTCAAATCCCTGGCATACGAATGGGGCAGATACGGCATCCAGGTCAACGCCATCTCTCCCACCGCCACCGAGACTCCGATCATCGTGGGATACTGGGATGTGGGGGAAGTGCATGAGAAGGCCATCGCCGGCACTCCGGCGGGACGCTTCTGCAAGCCTGAGGAGATCGCCGCGGCTTCCTTCTTCCTGGCCACCGAGGCCGCCAATATGATTACCGGGGCGAACCTTGTGGTGGACGGAGGCTATACAATCCATTAGTAAATTTTTCCATCCTGTGGTATAATAGGAATCGCATTGATGCGAAAGCAGTTTACAGATGGAGGACCTATGGCAAAGATACCCGCTTACAGACAGCTGTACACCAGCCTGAAAAAAGAAATCAAAGAGGGGCGATACAAGCCCGGCACGTTCCTGCCCACAGAATCCGAGATGGAGGCAGAATACGGAGTAAGCCGCACCACCGTCCGCAGGGCCATCAGCCTGCTGACCAACGAAGGATACCTGTCCGTCACACAGGGACGGGGAACGGAGGTCCAGGACATCTCCACCTCCCAGCGGCTGAACAAGATCACGTCCTTTACAGAGACGCTGCGGCAGCGGGGATACCGGGTGACCACCCAGGGACTGGCGCTGGAAAAGATCCCCGCGCCCCCTTTCATCAAGGATACCCTGTCCCTGAAAGAAGGGGAACCGGTATACCACATCCAGCGTGTCCAGTGTGCGGACGGCAAACCGATCTGTATCATCGAGAACTATCTGATGGCAAGCCTGATCCCGGATTTCGTGCTGACGGAAAGCGACTGCGTCAGCCTGTACGCCTGTCTTGAGAACAATTACGGAATCATACTGAAGGACGCCGTGGAGCACATCTCCGCCGTCAGCGCCTCTTTCATGGAATCCCAGATCCTGCGCATCCCGCTGAACGCGCCGCTGCTGCACAGCACCCGGGTCACCTGTACGGCTCAGGGGCCCTTTGAATACGCGTCCATCTATGCGGTGGCGGACCGGTATGAATACCAGGTCTATCTCTCCGGAAGGATCTGACCCCGGGCGTAACACAGGCAGGTTTTTGTCCGCCAGACACGGACAGGCGGTCCCGCATCTGCAGGACCGCCTGTTTTTATCCATTCTTATAAATATTGATTCAGTTCGATCTTCTCCCGGTTGGGGCCCTCGATCGTAAAGAAACGCACTCCGTTTTTCCAGAAGGGAAGTTCTTCGATCCCGTTGCTGACCACCGGATATCCCTTTTCCACCGCAAGCGCGTACGCCTTCTGCACATCCAGGCAGTTGATGGAGATATGGTCCACCGCCCCGGCTTTTCCCGCCGGCTCCCCCTCGTAAAGCTCCAGCGTCACATTCTGAAAGTTCAGAAACGCCACATGCTGCCCGTCGCCGATGACGGTCTCAAAGGTCCGTTCAAACCCCAGTTCCTCATAAAATTCACATGTTTTTTTCAGGTCGGCCGTAGGTATCCCGATATGCTGGATGCCGTCGCAGCCGTCCAGAAGCTTCCCGGTCTGTCCTTCTCTTTCTCTCTGCATCTATCTCCTGCCTCTCTTCTTCAGCTGGTCCACCACGATGGCGATAACGATGACGCATCCGGTGATCACCTCCATGGCGAAAGCACCGATACCAAACTGGGTACCCACATTGTCAATGAGGATGATCAGAATCGTTCCAAGCACCGTACCGAATATGGAACCGCATCCGCCTGCCAGGGAAGCGCCGCCCAGAACGCTGGCCGCGATGGCGTTGGTCTCATACGCCTCGCCCGCCGTGGGGATCGCGGAGTTGATTCTTGCGCAGAGCAGGATGCCGGCGATTCCGTAAAGCAGTCCCGCAAACGCGTAGGTGGAATAGATCGTCTTCCGGATGGAGATACCGTTCAGCTTCGCCACCTCTTCTCCGGAGCCGAGCACAAACAGGTTACGTCCGAAGATCGCGTATTTTAATAAGAGGAAACAGATCACCGCGATCACAAACCATACGACGGCCAGGTTCGGGACAAACAGCAGCGAATTGGACGCAAAGCCGGAAAATCCCTTGTCGATGCCGGACACGGTCCCTCCGTTGGAGATCACCTTGATCAGGCCGCGGAGGATGGTCTGGGAACCCAGCGTCGCCACAAACGCCGGAACCTTGAATTCATAGACCAGCATGGCGTTGAACATACCGGCCACAACTGCCACCACGATGCCCAGCACCATGGAAACCGGTACCCCAAGCCCCCATTTCGCCTGCGCCATGGCCACCATCAGCGTACTCATGCCGACGACCGCGCCGCAGCTGATGTCGATGCCGCCGGTGATGATGACATAGGTTTCGGCGATGGAGATGATGCCGATGATCGCACACTGTTTTAAAATGTTCGTCAGGTTGTATGCGGTCAGGAAGTTTTCCGTTCCCACCGCTGCCAGGATAAAGATCAGTCCGATAATGGCTACCATGGACACTTCCGTCTTCATCAAAAGCGCTTTCATGTTTGATTTCTGTTGATTGTTATTCATTTCCTATCCTACCTCCTGCTCATCCTCGTAGTAGATGGTAGAAGCCAGTTTCAGAACATCCTCTTCCTCCATCTTTTTCAGCTCTTCATTGTCAAGGCTTCCGGACACACGCCCCTCCGACATGACGATCATTCGGTCGGACAGGCCCATGGCCTCCGGAAGGTATGAGGATACGATGATCACACCCTTGCCCTGTCCGGTCAGATTTTCTATGATCTTGAAGATCTCATCCTTTGCGCCCACATCCACGCCGACGGTGGGCTCGTCAAAGATCAGGATGTCCGGATCGCGGCAGAGCAGCTTGGCAATGACCACCTTCTGCTGATTCCCGCCGGACAGATTGTTGACTGTCTGTTCCACGGACGGCGTCTTGATGAGCACCTTATCTTTGTATTCCTCCGCCCGCTTTGTCTCCTTTGCCAGGTCGATGATCCCATATTTGCTGATCATGTCATAGGAATACATATTGGTGTTCAGCTTCACCGACTGCTGGAGCGCCAGCCCGTCTTTGCGCCGGTCCTCCGTCAGGAAACCGATTCCCTTCAGCATGGCTTCCTTCGGGCTTCGGATCTGTACCTCTTTTCCTTTGACAAAGACTTTTCCGGACAGAATCGGGTCCACGCCGAAGACCGCGCGCATAACCTCGCTTCTCCCCGCGCCCACCAGGCCGAAGAATCCGAGGATCTCTCCCTTTTTCAGGGAAAAGCTGACATTCCGGAATTTCTCACCGGTCAGATTCTCCACCCGCAGAAGCTCCTCTCCGGGCGTCCGGTGTTCAATGTTATAAATATCCACCATGGAACGGCCTACCATTTTGGAGATCAGATAATCCTTGTCCACATCCTTGACATCCTTCGTCTCCACATAAGAACCGTCTTTCATGATCGTAACGCTGTCGCAGATCTCCATGATCTCCTCCAGACGGTGGGAGACATAAATCACGCTGACGCCGCTTTCTTTCAATTCCTTAATATACCGAAACAGTGTCTCTACCTTTTCATTTTCCAGAAGTGCGGTAGGTTCATCAAATATGACCAGCCGGATGTTGTCGTTGACGGAAATCTTGCTGATCGTGATCATCGCCTGCATGGCGACCGGAAGAGAGACGATGGTATCTCTCGGGTTTACATTCAGCTGGAATTTGTCTATGATCTTCTGGCTCTCGGAATACATCTTATTCCAGTCCACGATCCTGCCTTTCATGGGAAGGCGGCCCAGGAAATAATTTTCCGCAATGCTTAAGTTTCCCGCAATATTGACATTCTGATAGTTTGCGTGCATGCCCAGGTTTTTTGCGTCGATCGCATTCCTGGGGCATTCCCAACTTCCATCCACGTTGATCTCCACTTTTCCCTCGGTGGGAGATTCTACGCCCATGATACATTTGATCAGGGTAGATTTTCCCGCGCCGTTCTCGCCTACAAGGGCGCGTACCTCTCCTTTGCGTATGGTGGTGGATATTCCCTTGAGCGCCTGGACTCCCGGATAGGTCTTTACAACATTTTCGATTTTAAGCAGAACTTCTTGTTCCATATCCTTTTCCCCCAGTGTTCTCTGGCTTTCTGCCTGTGACAGGCACCGCCGCCGGCCCGCAGGCCGGCAGCATCCTGAATGAGTTACATTTTTATGTTATTTCTTTAACAGAGTCGGGTCGAGCATTGCCGCATACTCATCCTCATGCATATTGGTCGTCGTAACCGCTACCGGCGGCATTGCGATCTTCTGCTCGGTCTCCGGGTTCTTGCCCTGAAGCAGCGTCTCTACCGCGTTCTTAAGAGCCGCATAGCCCTGGCCGTACGCGTCCTGAACGATGATACAGTCGATGAATCCGTCCTCAAGCGCCTGAATCTCGGTGGGGTCGGAATCCACTCCGATGGTGATGACCTTGTCCGCGATGCCTGCGTTCTCAACTGCAAGAGCGATGCCGTCTCCGGATGTATTGTTCGCGCCGTAGATACCGATCAACTTGTCGCCGTAGGTAGCGATCTGGTTCTCGATATCCGCCTGTGCCTGTGCCAGGTCGTTGTTATTGTACAGTGTATCCAGCACTTTGATGTCGGAATTTGCCTCTACATATGCCTTGAAGTTATCCATTCTGGGCTGCAGGGAAGGATTGACATTGGAGAATTCCATGGCAATCACGCCTTCCTTCGGGATTCCTGCCTCGTCCAGCAGCTTCAGCATGATCTCGCCCGCCATATCGCCGATGTCCGCGCTGACCGTGGTGTAGTACTGGTTGTAGCAGTCTGCGAACTCGGTAGAATCCAGCGTCTCAAGACCGCAGTTTGTGAAGTTTACAACAATCCCCTGATCCATGGCGTCTTTGGACACGGTTCTGGTGGAATCCGGAACCTGCGTTGCGGAGATGATCGCGTCCGGTTTGGATGCGATGGCGTTCTCAAACGCACGGATATAAGCCTCGGTCTCTGCCTCGGTAGCCGGTCCTACAGTCGAGAAGTTGATGGTAATGCCGTGCTCTGCTTCCATATCCGCCGCGGCATTCTCCATACCGATCTGCTGGTACTGCCAGAATTCGGACTCTGTGGAACAGGTTACCCATGTGATGTCGTAGGATTCTCCCGACGCATCTGCAGCCGCTGCTTCCTCCCCAGCATCCGCTGCCGGTGCATCCGCCTCAGTCTCTGCCGGCGCGCTGTCCGGCGTCGCTGCGGGCTCGGTGGTATTTCCGCCGCCTCCGCAGGCAGTCAGTGACAGTGTGAGCATCCCAGCCAGTCCCAGTGCCAAATACTTTTCCATTCTTTTCATTTGTTCTTCTCCTTTTCCTTTCTTTCTATTTTAAATACATGCCTGTATTTAAAATCAACGTTACCCTTCAAACGCCTTCCTGAGATACGAGACGGACTCCGCCGCTTCCCGGTCCAGCGTCTCCTCCGAGCAGTCCTCCTTCAGATCTCTCCAGATCCGGATATCCTGCCCCACCTGTCCGCCATGGATCACAAAAGGCTCCATGACGATGTTCGCTTTGTAGCCGACTTCTTTCAGCGCCTCTCCGATGGCCTTCCAGGGAATCATATGGCCCTGCCCCGGAAGCTTCCGGTTATTTTCCCCTACGTGGAAATGTCCCAGCCTGCTGCCCGCCGTCCGGATGGCTTCCGCGAAATCATCCTCTTCCATACTCATATGGTAGGTGTCCAGCATGACCTTCACATTGTCCGCCCCTACGGCGTCCACATAGGCCGCGCACTCTTTCGCCGTGTTGATGAGATATCCTTCGTGGCGGTTCAGCACCTCCATCCCCAGCTCGATCCCATATTCCTCCGCGATCTTAGCCAGCTCCTTCATGTTCCGGATGCTGCGGTCCAGATCCCCCGCCTTGTCCGGCACGCTGGAGTAATCTGCAGGCCAGCAGGCGTACAGGCCGCCGCCCACCTGACGGACCCCCAGCCGTTTCAGCACCGGGAAGGTATTCTTCCAGAACTGAAACCCGTTCTTCACCACCTCCGGGTCTGCGGAAGAAAGGTCTTCCGACGGCTTCGGCCCGTAACCGCCTGTGAGCAGGACGCCTTCTTCCTCCGCGCACGCCCTCAGCCGGTCCGCTTCCTCCTCCCGGAGATCCTTCACCCCGGCGCAGGAAATCTCCAGTATATCAAACCCAAGCTTTCCGACTTTTTTGATATACTTCAGGTAATCCGCTCCCCACTGTCTCTCCCAGTAGGCATAATAGATTCCATACTTCATGTCGTCCACCTCCTGTTTGGATCGTTCACCGGCATCATTTCCATGCTGCCAGATCGTCATATGTCTTCAGAAGCGCCGTGTAGCACTCCTCAAAGCACGCCTTCAAGGTTCCGTAACGCCTGTGGTTCTCCAGATCCGGCTCAATCACGTCGTCCACCTTGATGAACCGGTCGATGGCCGTGAAATCCTCCAGCGCTCCGGTACCCACGCCCGCGCACACCGCCGCGCCCATGGAAGTGGCTTCGTCCAGCCAGTTCAGCCTCCTGGCCCTCACGCCGTAGATATCCGCCAGCGCGTGCCGGATGGGATCTCCCTTGGCCAGCCCGCCGATGACGTTCAGTTCCTGAATGTCCATATGCGCGCGGAACACGTCCAGAATGATGCAGAGGTTCATGAGGATGCCTTCCACAGTGGCCCGGAGCATGTCGCCTCTCGTATGCTCCATCTTCAGTCCCACAAAGGCGCCTCTTGCATTGGGGTTCCAGCGGGGGCTCCTCTCTCCCAGAATATAGGGGAGGTACAGAAGGCCGTTGGCGCCCACGGGGGATACCGCGATCTCCCGGTTCATCAGCTCATACGGGCTGATTCCCCGCTCTTTTGCCTCTGCCTCCAGATCCTTACACAGCACCTTCTTGATAAACTGGTAGGAATTGCCCGCCGCCTGCATGGTCCCGTTGGGGGAATACAGGCCCGGCACCATATGCGCCCAGTTGTACGTCCGAAGCTCCGGATCATAGATGGGCTCTTTACTGGTCAGCGCCACCCAGGAGGAGGACCCCAGATAGTTGAAGGTATCGCCCTCCCGCACGCTTCCGGCTCCCACGGCCGCGCACACGCCGTCGCCGCCGCCGATGACGATGGGGGTCCCGGACGCCAGCCCGCATTCCTCCGCCACGGACCCGGTCAATTCTCCCGCCACATGGGTGGACGGATAGACGTCCGGCAGCTTCTCCTGATCAATCCCCGTCAGGTCCAGAAGCCTTTCGGACCAGGCAAGGCGGTTCAGGTCCAGGCAGTTGGTCCCGGACGCGTCCGTATAATCTGTGACAAACGCTCCGGTGAGCCTGCGGATCACATAGTCCTTCGGCTGAAGCATCTTGTACGTGTTTTTATAAATCTCCGGCTCATGATCCCTGATCCACATGAGCTTTTCCACGCTGTAGGAAGCGCTGATCTTGTGGCCCGTGATCCGATAGAACTCCTGTTCGCTTACCTGTTCACGGATCGCCTTCTCCTGTTCCTGGCTTCTCTGGTCCGCCCAGATGATTGCCGGCCGGAGGGCGCGGCCGTCCCTGTCCACCACCACGCAGCCCATCATCTGGCCGCTGAACGCCATGCCTGCCACCTGTTTTTTATCCACACCCATCAGAAGCGCCTTGTTGTTCTCACAGACGGCGCGCCACCAGTCTTCCGGATTCTGTTCCGCCCAGGTGCTGTTGAAAAAATTCGTCGGATATGTACAGGTGATGCTCCTGACCAGCTCCCCGTCCGTCGTAAACAGCGTCGCCTTGTCTCCGGAGGTGCCAAGGTCATGCGCAATCAAATATGTTCCCATTTTCTTTGTCCTCTTATCCTTTCCGGGGTTCCGCAGCCGCAGGGACAGCGCCCTGTCCGCAGCCCGCGGGCCGCCGTCTATTCCATGTTTTCAAAAGGCGCAAGAATCTTCTCGATCTCTCCCAGCTCTTCCGTCGTCAGATCCCATTCCGTGCAGCGGAGGTTTTTCTCCAGCTGTTCCATGGAAGACGCGCCGCCGATGATGGAGGTAACCTCCTCCTTCTGGCGCAGCCAGTTCAGCGCCATCTCGTTCATGGGCCTTCCGATCTCGTCCGCAAACACCTTCAGCTTCCTGGCGCCGTCCTGATACACCTTGAACGCCTCTCCGGTGAGCTTGGGATTCTCGTTGCGGATATCCCTTGCGGAGATGGTAAGGCCGTCCAGAAACCTGCCTGCCAGAAGCCCCTGGAACAGCGGGCTGTAGGGAAGGAACGCCTGCCCGTATTTCTTCACATTCGGGAAGACCTCTTTCTCCGTACGGTACTCCAGCGAAATCCCGTGATAGCTTCCCGGATTGCGCTCCAGCATATTGTAAAGCCCCTGCTGGCAGTCCACGGAGATGTATTCCATCATCTTCTCCACATCTGCCTGGGAAAAATTGCTCAGTCCCACATAGCGGATCTTGCCCGCCTTTTTCATGATGTTCAGCGCCTCCGCAGTCTCCTCCAGCGGAACGTTCGGGTCCGGCCAGTGCATCTGATAGATGTCCACATGGTCCGTCTGCAGGCGGGTGAGCGTGTCGTCGATCTCTTTTAACAGACTGTCTTTGGACAGATTGTTCCGGGTCTGATGCTTCTCATTCCAGAGCAGCCCGCCTTTGGAAGCGATCAGAACTTTATCGCGGCGTCCGCCCTCCTTCAGCGCCTTTCCAAGAATCGTCTCCGATACGCCCCAGCCGTACACCGGCGCCACATCGAAGAAATTGATCCCCAGATCGATGGCTGCATGGATGATCCGAATGGAAGTGTTCTCTTCCGACGAATCCCAGTCTCCTCCCATGTTCCAGCATCCAATGCCGATGGCAGATATCTCTTCCGCGATCTTTTCTACCTTTTTGTAAACCATAATTTATCATTTCCTTTCATTTTTTCGCACACTTAATGTAACCGGTTACACAACCGGTAGTTCTTGGTTTTCTACCAATATTTTCCTTCGATTATCCAATTTATTTCCGGTTTTTGTGTAACCGGTTACATTTTCCTTAAAAAAAGAAGCGTCACTTCTTTTTTCTTTTTTCCGAGCCTTTCAGCTTCACCTGATAGGGGACCATACAGATGCTTCTGGATTTTTCCGGATGCTCCACTCTCTCCTGCAGCAGCCGAAGCGCCATACGCCCCATCTCATAATTGTCACGGTACACGCAGCTGAACGGAAGTCCCAGGATGTCCAGCGTCTCGATCCGGTCGTTTCCCATCAGGGCGATATCCCTGCCGATCTGAATCCCTTTCTCATTGGCCGCCTTCAGGAATCCCAGCGAGGTCATATTGTTGGAGGTGTACACCGCGTCCGGCAGCTCCCGTCTGGACAGAAGCTCCATGGACAGCTCGTACGCCCGCTTCATCAGGAAATCCCCGTAATAGATATTCTCCTCCCGAAGCTCCTGTCCGCAGTCCTCCAGCCCCTTCTTGAAGCCTTCCAGCCTGTCCCGGCTGATCTTCAGGGCCATGTCCCCGGTGATGGTCGCCATCTTCCGGTTCCCTGCTTTATACAACTCCAGCGCCGCCTGATAGGAGCACTGATAGTTTTCATAGATCACGGCGTCCCATGGCATATTCTCGAAATCACGGTCGATGATGACGATCGGAACAGAATACTCCTTGAGATTCGCCAGAAGCTCCCGTCCCTTTGCCGTCTCCGGATAGTCCACAGACGGACCAAGGATAATGCCTCTCACTTTCTGCTGCTGAAGAACCCGGAACGCCTTCTTCTCCCGCTCCAGATCATTCTGCGTGTCAAACAGGACCAGCGACAGATCCAGTTCGTCCGCCACCTGGGTAATTCCATGCAGGATGTCCGAGTAGAATACATTCTCGATCTCCGGAAACACCACGCCGACTACATTCGTCTCCTGCCGGGAAAGATTGACCGCCAGCGCAGACGGCACATAGTTATACGCTTCCATGATGCTCTCAATCTTCCTGCGCGTCTCTGCCGCCACATATCCGCTGTTGTTCATCACGCGCGACACGGTAGCCTTGGATACCCCCGCCATCTCAGCGACATCTTTAATCGTAATTATCTTTCCAGCCATATACTCTTCCAGTCACCCTGTAATCGGTTTCACCTTCGTTTGACTCTACTCTATGCTACCCGGGCTTTTTTGTCAACATGTTTTTGTTATTTCGTCATTATTACAGATTTTTTACCCAAAAATTTGTGCACTTTCTCTAAATATATGCCTGGTTTTCTCATATGTAACCGATTTATATCGACTCGAACTTCAATCTCTTCCGGACAGATAGATCTGGTATTCGTATCGTTCCGCCACCACATACAGAGATGAATATTCAAAAGGTCCCTGCTCCGTGCAGGTAATACGCTTGCTGTGGAGAAGCGGCGCGTTGACCGGCACCCGCAGGATCTGCGACTGGGTGAAGGACGCGCTCACCGCAGAGATGTGCTCCACCGCATGCTTCAAAATGATCCCGTAGTCGTGCTCCAGGCACGCATACAGGCTCACGCAGTCGCTCTCCGCCATGGAAAATCCCGGAATCAGATCCGCCATGAGATAATTTTCCAGAATACAGACCGGCTTTCCGTCCGCGCACTGCACTCTCTGGATGTGGTACATCTGGTCCCCGTTCTTCAGCGGAAACACCTCCCGGACAAAAGCCGGCGCCGGAATCTTCTCCATGGCGAACCCCTGGGTCGTCACATGGTACCCCCGGCGCCTCAGCGTCTCCGTGAAGGAGGTGATCTGATTCAGATGCTGAGAAGTGGAAATATCCTGGACCTCCGTCCCCCGCCCCTGGGTCACCGACAAGTATCCCTCCTGCTCCAGCATGCCGATGGCCCTGCGCACGGTCGTCCGGCTGACCCCGTATATGGCCTCCATCTCGGACTCGGTGGGCAGAAAGGACCCCGGGACATAACGTCCTTCCTTGATGTCTGTTTTCAGACTGATATACATTTGTTTATATGCAGGTATTCTCGCCATATACCCTCCATTTTTTATAAAGATAATTATCTATTGCAAGAGAACATCTCTTTGTTTTCTGACTGAATTATATAATACATGCTCAAAAAAGGCAAGAAATAATTAAAAACATTGTTGACATTGTTTATTTATGGTGCTAGTATGAGAAAAAGTTACTGTTTTTAATTATCTTTTTCTCAAAAACATAACTATCTTTTATATCACTATACCTGCCGGCGCGGATATCCGGACGCCGGAAACCGGAGAGAAACATATGATCAGAACTGTATGCAAAGACATCCGTCCGGATGAGATCGGACACGCACAGTGCCATGAACACATCTGGCTGGACCGAGGCGCTTCTTATGCGGTCAATCCCGCCCTGTGCATGGACGACCACGATCGTTCCCTGAAGGAACTGAAGGATTACCGCCAGGCCGGCGGAGGCCTGATCGTGGACGCGCAGCCCACCGGATGCGGACGAAGCCTGTCGGAACTGGCAGGGCTTTCCCGGGAAAGCGGGATACATATCGTAGCTGTCGCAGGCTTTCACAAAAAAGAATTTTTCGACAATTTACTGTTATTGTCCTGGCCGGAGGAGAAGCTTGCGGACCTCTACATCCGCGAGGTTACAGACGGAGGCGGCGATTCCGGCCAGGCATCCTCCCTTTATCGGGCGGGGATGCTCAAGGCCGCCGCGGACGGCGGCTGGCAGTCGGACCCGGTCTACCGGAAGCTTTTTGAAGCCGTGGCCCACGCCGCCGTACAGACCGGAGCTCCCGTCATGATCCACACAGAAAAGGGCAACGACATTCCGGGGCTGATCCGATGGTTTCAGGATCGGGGCATCGCCCCCGGGCGGCTTCTGATCTGCCATCTGGACCGCACCCACTACGGCCCGGCCTTCCACAAAGAGGTGCTCTCCATGGGATGTTTCCTGTGCTACGACAGCATCCATCGTTACAAATACATATCGGAGCAGGAGGAGCTGGATCTGCTTCTATTCATGAAGCAGGAAGGGCTCCTGGGACAGATCGTCCTGAGCCTGGACACCACGAATCAACGGCTCAGATCCTACTACGCGGAGGATATGGGACTTGATTATATACGGACAACGTTTATCCCGCAGCTGAAAGCGCACGGTTTTACCGATGGGGAGATCCGGCAGATGTGCAGCACGAACGCCGGGAAACTGTTAAATTCATTTTAACCAGAAAGGGGTATCACAAATGAAACTCGAAAAAGCAACCCAGCCAACCATGTACTTTATTGGCGTAACCACAGGCGCGTCCTCCATCATGAAGGTCTTTCCGGAATGGGCGGAGGCGCTGGGACTGAAAGATACGGTCATGAAGGGCATTGATATCGCCATCCACGAAAAGCCGGAAGTATACCGGGAAGTCGTCTCCTTCATCAAGAACGACCCGCTGTCCATGGGGGCGCTGGTGACCACGCACAAGCTGGACATCTACGCCGCGGCAAAGGACATGTTTGAATATCTGGATCCCTATGCGCTCCAGTTCGAAGAGATGTCCTCCATCTCCAAGCTGGACGGGAAATTGTGCGGCCACGCCAAAGATCCCATCACCTGCGGTATGGCCATGGAAGAATTTGTTCCGGACAATTACTGGAAAGAACATCCGGAAGCAGGCGTCCTGATCATCGGAGCGGGCGGAAGCGCCATCTCCATGTGCTCCTACTACATGCGGAATGCCGGAAAGGGTAATGATCCGGCGAAAATCGTTGTCTCCAACCGCAGCAGGCCGCGTTTGGACGCGATCCGGGAGATCAACAGCAAAATGAATCCCGCAGGCATTCCCACCGAATACTATCTGTCTCCGGAGACCGCCGACAACGATGCTGTTCTGGCGAAGATGGGCAGAGGCAGCCTGATCATCAACGCTACCGGGCTGGGAAAAGACCGTCCGGGCTCCCCCCTGTCCGACGCCGCGGTATTTCCGGAGGACGCGCTGGTCTGGGAGATCAATTACCGGGGCGACCTTTTATTCCAGCATCAGGCGGAAGCACAGGCAAAAAGCCGCAACCTGACCGTCAATGACGGCTGGATGTATTTTATCTACGGATGGACCCAGGTCATCGCAGAAGTCTTCCATCAGGAGATTCTGGGAGAAAAACTGAAGAAAATGGACGCAATCGCGGCAAAATTCAATAACCGGGCATAAAACGAGGAGGTACGTTATGGCACATTTTAACAGTTCTGAACAACCGATGGATTTTGAGAGAGGCTTTGTCATCGATCTGGATCTGCAGACAGGCCTTTCGAAGATGCTGGACACCGGAAAACGATATCTGGGACAGATGAACGGCATGTTCGCAGATCAGAAGGCCTATGACGAAATCATGAAAAACGGCGATCCGCTGGTCTATGAATTTCACTCCATGCCGGTTCCGGAGACGGACGGAGACCTGGCTTTCGGCTGCTCCATCGTGAATCCCGGAAAAGTCGGAGACGAATATTATTTTACCAAAGGGCATTTTCACACGATCCTGGATACAGGAGAAGTCTATTACTGCCTGAAAGGGCATGGATATATGATGATGGAAAACCCGGAAGGAGACTGGCTGGCGCTGGAGCTGACCGCCGGAAAAGCGGTCTATGTACCAAAAAGGTATGCGCACCGCAGCATCAACGTAAGTGCGGACGAACAGCTCATCACCTTCTTTGTCTTCCGTGCGGACGCGGGACACGACTACGGCACCATTGAGACTAAAGGTTACCGGAAGCTTCTGGTGGAAAAAGACGGCGAACCGGCGATCATCGACAATCCGAACTGGAAATAATGCCGGAAAGGCAGAGGAGAAATTATGGCAAAATACAACGTGCTGGTCACCGCCCGTTCCTTCGGAACCGTGGATGATCTGGCGGTCAATTTACTGCAGGAACATGACTGTGAAATAAAGAAACTGGAGGAAAAGGACGGGCCCATCCCGGAGCAGCTGAAAAAAGAGCTGCCCGCCGCAGACGCCGTCATCGCCGGCCTGGAGGATTATGGCCGCGAGCTGATCGAATCCGCCGGACATCTGAAGGTTATCTCCCGCTACGGCGTGGGGTATGACAAGGTGGATCTGAAAGCTGCGTCCGACAATCATGTGGCCGTAACGATCACTCCCGGCGCCAACGGAGATTCCGTCGCCGATCTGGCCATGACGCTCATGCTGTCCTGCGCCAGAAATGTGGTCGTCATGGACAACGGCATCAAAGGCCGGGATCAGGCGCGCCCCTCCGGCGTGGAGATGTGGGGCAAAACCCTGGGCGTGGTCGGCGCGGGACGGATCGGCAAAGGCGTGGCAAAACGCTGCACCGGCTTCAGCATGCGGATTCTCTGCTATGACCAGTATAAAGACGAGAAATTCCAAAAGGAATGCGGCGCGGAGTATGTGGATCTGGACACGCTGATCCGGGAATCGGATTTTATCACCATCCATTCGCCACTGACGCCGGAGACCGAGAACATGTTCGGCGCGGAGCAGTTCAACGCCATGAAAAGGGACGCCATCCTGGTCAATACGGCCCGGGGAGGCATCGTGGATGAAACGGCCCTCTACGACGCTCTGAAAAATGGAGTGATACGTGCAGCCGCTCTGGATGCAACGGTGGAGGAACCGCCCTATGACAGCCCGCTGTGCACCCTTTCGAACTGTATCCTGACCCCCCATGCCGGGGCGGCCACCAGAGAGGCCGCCAGCAAAATGGGGCTTATGGCCGCGCAAAACGTGGTGGACGTACTCACCAGAGGAAGCTGCGCTTATGAGGTGAAATGACAGAGATGACAAGGCCCGGAGAGCAGAACACAGGTTCTGTTCCCCGGGCTTTTCGTATACCGCCAAGCCGGCCGCAGGCTTTTATCAGGCGCTCCACTTGCGAAATCAGAGGGGCTGTGATAGGATAACATACAGGTAAGAAAAGGAGGAAGGCTTTTGAAGATCAACCGAACCGTACAGCGCGCCATACAGATACTTTCCTATACCGCCGCCCATCCGGAGGGCGTCTCCCTGGACGAGGTGTGCGGGCAGTTTGGGCTGCCCCGAACCAGCGCATACGACATCCTGGTCACGCTGGTGCAGGAAGGGATGCTGTCCATAAAGCCGGGTCCGAAGCAGCTTTACCAGATCGGGCTTTACGCCTACCGGATCGGCATGTCCTATCCGGACGCCAGCGACCCGTTAAAGCTCATCGGAGCGGCGCTGTCTGAACTGGCAAAAGAAGCCAACCGGACCGCGTTTTTCGGAAAGCTGTCCGGACAGGAGGTTGTCTACATCCTGAAAGAGGTTCCGGAAAATCCCATCATCACCACCGCCACCGTGGGAAGCACTGCACCTCTGTACTGCACCTCCCTCGGCAAAACCCTGCTGGCTTTCTCCCCAAAGGAGCAGACGGAAGAACTCCTTTCCCGCATGGAAATCCTGCCCCGTACCCGCTACACGCTGAAAAACCCGGAAGAACTCTCCCGGGATCTCAGTCTCATCCGCGCACGCGGTTATGCGCTTGATTTTCGCGAGTACGAAGAACACATGGTCTGCGCCAGCGCCCCCGTCTACCAGAGAAGCGGCAGACTGGAAGGCGCGGTCAGCATCTCCGGCTTCTACCGCCCGGAGGATGATTATGAAAAAGTGGGACAGCTGATCCGAAAAAAAGCCGCCTGGATCTCAAGGCTGCTCGGATACCAGTCTTCTGAATAAGCGGTAAACGTCCGTCAGCCGCCAATCCGGCGGCTGACGCTGTTTCTCTGATTCTGCTGTTTCTCTGATTCCAGTATTTCTCTGTTCCGGATATCCGCCTAATCCAGATATTTCAGCGGATTGACCTGCGCCCCGTTGATCAGGATCTCAAAATGCAGATGCGGCCCGGTACTCCGCCCGGTATTTCCGCTCAGGGCGATCCGCTCGTTCTGGTCCACATGCTGTCCGGCGGACACCAGAATCCGGCTCAGATGCGCGTACCGTGTCTGCCTGCCGTCCGGATGGCGCAGGGTGATACAATACCCATAGCCGCTGGACCAGCCGGCGCTGACCACGGTACCGCCGCAGGAAGCTCGAACTGACGTTCCTGTCGGCGTCGCCCAGTCAACTCCCTTGTGCATACGGCCCCAGCGCCATTTGAATGTGGAAGTAAGCGTACCTCCTGTAATCGGCTTGATGTATGTGGGCGGGATCTTTGTCCCTTTCTCGATGATCTCCGGCACCGGTTCGGTGATCACATTCTCCGCGATCATCTCCCGTCCGACCTCCGTCTGGTTCTTCATGGCAGCCAGAACCGTCACCTCATGATGCCCTGCTGCCGGTTCCTGGCGGACCACCCGTTCCGTCGTATACCAGCTGTCGTTGTCTATGTACTGGGTTTCCGCGAAATAGTCTTCCTCATACGTGGACTGCACGGTGGAGGAAATGGACAGTTCCGGCTCCGGCACGCTGATGATGATCTCATCTCCGATCTGAAGCATGGCGTCCCTGGTAAGACCCGGATTCAGCGCCAGCACCTCATCCACATAATAACCTCTGCTGTTGGCGATCACGGACAGCGTATCGCCCGCCTGCACCTCATAGGTCTGATTTTTTTCTTTCTCTTTCGTCACGGCGTCGATGGCTTCCCCCAGGCTGGTCAGCTGGTCCGCATCGATATACGCCTCCGCGATCTCCACCTTTTCCAGAAAATCCAGCGCCTTCAGCCCGTCTCCCTCCGGGATCTCCCCCTTCGGAGACACCTGAACCGTAAATGCGTTCAGTTCCCGGCTGGTATCCGAGACCACCTCCACATCAAACATTCCGTCCGGGTCATACGGGGCAAGCGCCGCCATCAGAAGCTCCTTCACTTCTTCCATGCTCGCCAGATTTACGGTAAATTCATTGACTTTTACCAGATAATATTTCTGCTTTGCCGTCTTGACCTTCTCTTTCATCAGATCATAGATCAGCGTCCGGAGCCCCTCCGACTCCAGCGTGCTGCCCACCAGCTTCTCCACCTGCTGGAAATCGCAGGCCACATTGGCCAGCACCAGCCCGTTGGTCTCCCGGGCGATCTGCGCCCTCGCGTCCAGAAACGCCTGATCCACCACCGACGGGTCCGACACCGCTCCGATGACTTCTCCATCCAGAAGCACCTCGCAGTAAGTGGTCTCCAGACCATAGGTATCGCCCAAAATCGGCACAAAACACAAAAGCGCCAGACAGCATCCCACCGCCGACATGGCATATTTCAGTTTAAAGTTCTTTCCAAACAGCCTCTTCTTCTGCATGAGATCCTTTTATACTCCCTTTCTCTTCTGATTCCGCGGTTTTTTCGACGGTTTCCGGACCGAGTATCCGAAGCTTCCCACCTTTTTCCCCAGTTCAAAATATGCTCCGTGGGAATAGGTCACAAGCCCTGCCTGATTCAGCCCGAACTTTCCGTCCGCATCCATATACCGGTCCTCCACCGTCACATTGACCACCTCTGCCAGAAACAGATCATGGCTCCCCAAAGCCTTTACCTCCGTGACCCTGCATTCGATGTTTACCGGACTCTCCGCAATCCCCGGCGCTCCCACGATCCTGGAGGGCAGCTCCGTCAGATGCATCTCCTTATATTTATCCACATCTTTTCCGGAACGTACGCCGCAGTAATCCAGGGCGCGCACCAGTTCTTTTGTCGCCAGATTGATGACAAACTCTCCGGTCTCCTTTAAAATCTCATAGGAGTACCTCTCTTTTCTGACCGATATGGATACCATGGCGGGCGAGGAGCAGACGGTCCCGGTCCATGCCACAGTGATAATATTCGGCCTCTCTCCCGGCCTCTGACAGCTCACCATGACCGCCGGCAGGGGATAGAGCATATTGCCCGGTTTCCAGTACTGCTTTGCCATACCCGTCCTCCTTGTATACATAAAAAATGGAAAAAACAGCCGCCTCCTGTACCCGCAGGGCGTCTGCCTTTTCCATTTTACGCATATTCCATTCATTTGACAAGGTAAAATTCAGGAAATCCGCAGGTTTTTCACAAATTTATGCAGATTTCCTTGAAAAATCCGGGGTCTGTCCGCCCCTCATCCTGCCTGCGCCGCATACTCCCTTAAAATGTTCTCCAGCGCCGCGCCGCTACTGGTATGACAGCGCACCACATCCACGTTTTTTCTCCTCGCCTCGTCCACCGCCGTCTTTACCATCTTGTGAGAGACGGTATTGGTAAACAGAATGAACAGGTCCGGCGTCCCCATCTGCTTGTCCAGACTGGCGGACATCTGGGTAAATACCTTCGCCTTACATTGATAGTTTTTACAGATCTTTCTGTACTGACAGACCATCCGGTCATGTCCCCCGATAATGACAACGCTCATCTTCTACACCTCCGATATGTTCCTGGATCTTCCCCATGTCCTCATTTGGTTAGTTCTGGCTAATTAGTTATTACTAACTAATGATAACAGAATTTTACAGAAAAGACAACCGCGCTGCTGATAAATTTTTTCAACTGTTCTCATCCGCATGCGCAGCTGCGTTTCCTGTATGATGATCCCCTGCATATGATATGCCCCTGTCAGGTAGACAGGTAAAATATCTAAAATTTAATGCTGGTGATACCTGCATTTCGATTTGGGATGCAGGTATTCCTTTTTGTTAGTCATCGCTTTTCAGACCCATGCCGCCGAAAATGCCTGCAAAGCTCTGAAACCACGCATCCAGCACCCGGCTGCTCTTTCCCACCACATAACCGCTCCCGCCCCGCTCCTTCACATCCTCCACCATGGTCAGAAGCAGAATCGGGCGCTCCGTATCTTTTTCAGGAGTGAGGACTGCGAACCATCCAAGCTCCGTGCCGGTGGTGTCCGTCTGGGACGCCTTGATCTCCGCAGTCCCGGTCTTGCCTGCCAGCAGCACGTCGTCCCGGCGGGCCCGGTATCCGGTGCCGCGAGGATCATTTACCACCTTCCGAAGCGCCTCCAGCACCCGCGCCGCCGCATCGGGCGAAAAAGCCTCCGGAATCCAGTATGCGGGCTCCGCACCCTGCTCCAAAAGCAGGCGGGGCTTTAACATGTTCCCATCGTTTACGAAAGCCGAATAGATACACGCAAGATGCAGCGGGTTCACAAGAATCTGGCCCTGCCCGTAGCCGCTGTCCGCCAGCTGGATCTCCGTCTCGATCCCGTCGGAATTGGAATACTGGGACTGCGCCATCCGGATCTCAAAGGGCAGCTCCTCTTTGAACCCCAGCCGGTCCAGCGAATCCGCAAACGGCTCCGCGTCGATCTTCAGCGCCGCCTTGGCAAAATAGATGTTGTCGGAATAGATCAGCGCATTTTCCAGAACGACCGGTTCGTACGTATGCAGAGTCGTCACATGATAATTGCCCCAGGAACTGTCCTTCTGCCAGCTTAAGCCCTCCTGCCCGTAATCCTCCGCCGGGTCCACCGCGCCGGACACAAGTCCGACGGCCGCCGTCACCGGCTTGAAGGTGGAACCGGGGCACCAGGTCTGGCGGAACCGGTTGTACATGGGCCTGTCCTCATTCTCATTGAGCATGTCCCACTGTTCCTGCGACATGCCGGCGAGAAACAGATTGTTGTCAAAGGACGGCGTGCTGACCAGCGCCAGCACTTCCCCGGTATACGGGTCCATGGCGGCCGTACAGCTCTTATCATCCAGATACTGTTCATAGACCGCCTGCTGGAGCCCGGCGTCGATGGTCAGCCGGATATCCTCTCCATGCCGCACCGGGCGTTCTGCCAGCACTTCCTGTTCCTTCCCTTCCGCATTGACGATGCAGATCCGGCATCCGTCCTCTCCCTTCAGTTCCTTTTCAAACAACCCTTCCATACCGGTCCGTCCGATGACGCTGGACGCCGTGTAGCCTTCTCCCTTATGTTCCTCCAGGTCTTCCGCCGTCACATTCTGAACATAACCGATCAGATGCGCCGCCGCCTCTCCCAGCGGATACCGGCGCACTTCCACGTCTGCGATCTGTACGCCCGGAATCTCCAAAAGCTTTTCCTGACGCTCTTTCTCCCGGTCGATCTCCTCATCCGGCTGCAGCGGGATCAGCCACTCGATCTCATCCACTTTGGGAATCGTCTTCACCGGTACGAAATAATCGTCCTTTACCCATGAGGCGGACAGTTTTTTCTCCACCTCCTCCGGCATGATCTCCAGAAGTTCCGCCATCGCCCCGATCGACAGCTCCCGGTCTTCCAGCCTGCCGGGAACGATGCCGACGGAAGACATCAGCCCTGGCCCGGCGAGAACCTCACCGTTCCGGTCCAGGATATTTCCCCGTTTCGCCGGCGCGGCAGACACCCGGACTTTATACGCAGGACGGAGCCCCGGAAAGATCAGCGTATCCTCCCACATGAGCCCATAGCCCTCCTCCCCTTTCAGAAAGAGCGCTTCGTTGTCAAAGCGGACCGGCCCTGCGGACGTATCAAAGGAAGTCTCATAGGCAACGGCTTCCCTTTCTTTGTCATATCCCGTCACCTGTACTTCCATATGCTCCATCCCGATTCCTTCATAGATGGCGGAATTGCGTTTTATAAAATCTTCCTGAGAAATGCTGCCGGATGCCTCCACGTTCAGCATCGCGTACATTTCCTCATATTCCTTTTGTTCGATGTGCTCCATATAAGATACCAGCAGCTCCTCCGGCAAGGGCATGCTGTTTTTCATCTGTATATACCGTATCCCGCAGATCCCCACGCTGACTGCCGCCAGACCTGCCAGGACGGCCAAGATATACCGCCAGCGTCTGCTGCCGCCCTGCCTTCTGTTTCTTCTCCTTCCGCGTCTTCCCATCATACACCTCCGCATATGGCACCGCCCGATTCCTGACATCATTTTCCGTATTTATATCTTACATATGTAATATTTAAAAGTCAAGACCTTTTCTGAAAATGGTTTCTGAATGGTTTATGGACAAATGCCCGGAACAGAACAATGTCCGTCTGGATTCCGGAATCTTTCGGAAACCCAAAAGAAAAAGGAGCGCCGGCTCTGCGGTACTCCTTTTCCTTCCATATGGACAAACCCCTCTATAATATCACTCGTTCGATCTCCAGTGCTTCAGTGTAACCTTTTTTCCGGAGCGCATCTTCCAGCAGGCTCTGCCATTCGTGCCGGTCAAGTTCCACGACCGTCCGATTTTTCAAGACAACCCGGCAGCCGTCCTGACCTCCCGACGATGCCGCACCTGTCAGCCGCCAGGGCACATTAGCCTGAAAGACTCCCAGGTCGGCCAATGCGTTGACCATCCGATATACCGTGGCAATCCCCACGTTCTTATCTTTTTTTAACGCCTGGTAATAAATTTCCTTACAGCAGACACAGTCATGCTCGAAGACAATGTCCAGGATCAGCTTTCTCTGCTTTGTAATGCGCATGCCCCTCTGCCGGAACAGATCCAGTATCTGATCTTTTTCCCGGGCAACCCGTATCAGTTTTTCGTCCTGCACCCGGAACACCCTCCGCATCCGCCGCCGCAGCTCGAACAGCTCTTACCGGCTTTTTTGTCTCTCCAAATGCAGCGCACCGCATTTGCCGCCGCCAGCAGTACTACAAGCCCTACAAGAAAAGTTCCCATTATACCTTCGCCATTCCTTTCATATTTACCCTTAATTTTCCGCCGTTTTTATAAGGTCTCACCAGAAGCCACACAAATCCGGCCAGAATCACAAGCGCCGCAAAGAAGCCAGCGCTTAAAGCGCCTGTGGTCAGGAAGGTGCCGATCTGGTAGACGCACAGGGATACGCAGTACGCCAGCAGGCACTGATAGCCGATGGCAAACCAGGTCCATTTTGCGTTGTTCATCTCCCGCCGGATAGCGCCGATCGCCGCAAAGCAGGGCGCGCACAGCAGATTAAACACCAGAAAGCTATAAGCTGCGACTGTCGTATAGGAACCCGCCAGCGTTCCCCAGATCTCTTCTCCTTCTTCAGACACCTCTGCAAATCCATACAGGATGCCGAAGGTACCGACCACGTTTTCCTTGGCAATCAGTCCGGTGATGGCCGCCACTGCCGCCTTCCAGTCTCCCCAGCCAAGGGGAACGAAGACCCATGCGAACGCGTTTCCGATCCCCGCCAGAATGCTGTGGTCCATCTCCATGTCCTCCAGCATGCGGAACTGTCCGTCCACCCAGCCAAAGTAAGTTGCGAACCATACAAGGATCGTGGATAACAGAATAATTGTACCAGCTTTTTTGATAAATGACCAGCCTCTTTCCCACATGCTGCGGAGTACATTGCCGACGGTCGGCATATGATACGCCGGAAGCTCCATGACAAAGGGCGCCGGATCTCCGGCGAACATCTTTGTCTTCTTCAGAATGATACCGGAACACACAATGGCCGCGATGCCGACAAAATACGCGCTGGGCGCCACCCAGGACGCTCCGTCAAACAGCGCGCCGGCGATCAGCGCAATGATCGGAAGCTTCGCGCCGCAGGGAATAAACGTCGTGGTCATGATCGTCATCTTACGGTCCCGGTCATTTTCAATGGTTCTGGACGCCATAACGCCGGGAACGCCGCAGCCCGTGCCGATCAGCATGGGGATGAACGATTTTCCGGACAGTCCGAATTTCCGGAAGATCCGGTCCATGATAAACGCCACCCTTGCCATATAGCCGCACGCTTCCAGAAATGCCAGAAAGATAAACAGCACCAGCATCTGCGGCACAAACCCAAGGACAGCGCCCACACCGCCGACGATACCGTCAAGGATCAGTCCCTGCAGCCAGTCCGCACAGTTCATACTCACCAGAACGCCTTCGATGGCCGGCGGAATGATCTCCCCGAACAACACGTCGTTGGTCCAGTCCGTCACAAAGGTTCCCACTGTGGTCACAGACACATAATATACGATCCACATGATCGCCGCGAAAATCGGCAGCGCCAGAAAACGGTTGGTCACGACCTGATCAATCCTGTCGGAGGTGGTCAGACCGCCTCTCTTCGCCTTTTTGCAGCATGCTCCGATAATGGACGTGATAAAGCGGTATCGTTCATTGGTGATGATACTTTCAGAATCGTCATCCATCATCTGCTCCAAGTCGCTGATGATGGACTCCACATTGGGAACGCTGTTCATCTGCGCACCGATCTTGTCGTCCCGCTCGAACAGCTTAATGGCAAAGAAGCGCTGCTGCTCTGCCGGCACACCGGTCAGCTGCTTTTCGATGGCCGACAGGGCCTGCTCTACTTTCTGGTCAAAGGTATGTACCGCCTGCTGCGCCCGGCCAGCGGACGCCGCCTGTACCGCCTGCTCTGCCGCTTCTTTCAAACCGGTGCCTTTCAGGGCGGAGATCTCCACCACTTTGCAGCCCAGTTCTCTGCTCAGTTTCTCCATATGGATCTGGTCACCGTTCTTCTGGACCAGATCCATCATGTTCACCGCCATGACCACCGGAATCCCCAGTTCCATCAGCTGCGTGGACAGATACAGGTTTCTCTCCAGATTCGTGCCGTCCACGATATTCAGGATCGCATCCGGCCGGTCGGCGATCAGATAGTTTCTCGCCACCACTTCCTCCAGCGTATAGGGCGACAGGGAATAGATTCCCGGCAGGTCCATGATGATCACATCCGTGTGTCCCTTTAATTTTCCTTCCTTTTTCTCCACCGTGACGCCCGGCCAGTTTCCGACAAACTGGTTCGATCCGGTCAATGCATTGAATAATGTGGTTTTGCCGCTGTTCGGATTTCCGGCAAGTGCAATTTTCATCGACATGTTCTCCTCCTCGTGGTTAGTTTTTACTAACCAATATTCTTAAAAACAGACTGCGTTTGCAGCCGAATCAGACAGACTGTACTGTGCATCCGCCATTTCCACGATATCCGCCTGCCTTGAAGCCGGCAGGCATCCGACAGACACTACTGTACTTCCACCATCCGTGCGTCTTCCTTCCGAATAGACAGCTCATATCCGCGGACGGTCACCTCCACCGGGTCTCCCAGAGGCGCAACCTTACGCACATAAACCTCTGTCCCTTTCGTAAGCCCCATATCCATGATCCTGCGCCTGACCGCGCCCTCTCCATGAAGCTTCACCACAGAGACGGTCTTTCCTACCGCTGTTTCTCTCAATGTCTGCATCTTTCCCTCTCCTTCACAATCAATTCTGAAACCGTTCAAATCCTTTCATTCTCTTAAACCTTTTACATCTTTCAGGCCACCATGATCTTGCCGGCAAGCTCCCGGTCCAGAGCGATCCGTACGCCCTTTACCAGAAGGATCATGCCTGCGGCATTTTCACCCAGTACCTGAACTTCCGAACCCGGCGCAAATCCCAGGTCCTGCAGATGGCGTATCACTTCATCCTTTCCGCGAAGCTTCATGACGGTTCTCCTCTCACCGATGTTCATAAGCGCCAGTGCCATAATACTTCCTCCCTTCCAACATATGGTGCAGGCTGCTGCCGGGGTTCCTGCCGCGTCTGCTGTCCCGGGGAATTTCTCCGGTCATAATCCTGTGTTTTTTTGCAAATGAAAATGAATCTCATTTACGTTTATATTATACACATGCAGGAAGTTATTGTCAACTAACTTTTTAAAAATTTTTACCCCCCATGCCATAGGGAATGATCATCGCCAACTATGGAGAAGATTTCTCAACAGGGTTGACATTCTCGAATATCGAGTTTATAATAAACCATACATTCTCGATAATCGAGAACAGGGATCACAATGGAAGTATCGCCGGCAAAGGAGGGAGCGCATGCCGCGGGAAAAATTTCGGACACTGACGGAGCAGATGTTTTATACCCTGCTCTGCCTGAAAGAAGAATGCTATGGAATGGATATTCTGGACCGGGTGCCTGCCATGACAGGACAGCGTGTCAGCATCGGTTCCGGAACGCTATATACGCTGCTGGAACAGTTTCTGGAAGCGGGGATGATCCGGGAGACGAAGGTGGACGGCCGGAAACGGAGCTATCTCCTCACGGACCGGGGACAGGAACGGCTGGACCGGGAGTATGAACGGATCTGCGCCCAGGCGCTGGATTACCGGAAGGTCTTTGGAAAGGAGTGCGGACTGGATGAAGAATAAAAAACGCTGTTTTGAAACCTGCTCTTTTTATGATTACACGGGCATGGAAGCCCGTCTTGAGAAAATGGCGGCAGAGGGCTGGATGATCGAACGGATCTCTTCTTTCGGATGGGTGTACCGGCGGATCGAGCCTGCACGCCTTCATTTTGCCGTCACCTTTTATCCGAAAGCGTCCGGATTTGACCCGGGTCTGACCGAAGGCCAGCGGGCGTTCCAGGATTACTGCAGGCACACCGGCTGGCAGCCCACCTGTACTTCCGCCCAGATGCAGATCTTCTGTCACGAAGGAGAACATCCCATCCCTCTGGAGACCGATCCGACTGTAAAGGCGGACACCATCCACCGGGCGGCTAAACGTTCCTTCCTGCCGGCTTATTTTCTGCTTCTGGCGGTGGCAGTCCTCCAGTGCGCCCTGTTTTTCATCGGGATACGGAACGATCCCATACGGATCCTCTCCAGCCCGTCGGCGCCCTGCACCGGCGTCGCCTGGATCATTCTTTTCTTTCTGTGCGCGTCCGAGATCACAGGCTATTACCGCTGGCATGCCCGGGCAGTCAAAGCGGCGGCACGAGGAGAATTCATAAACACAAACGGCCGCTCCTGGAGACTGCGCATACTGCTTTTTCTCATTGTCCCGTTCGTTCTCTACTGGCTTGCCGCCGTACTGACTACCGCGCCCGTATCCATCCGGGTGATTACGGTTTTTGCCTTCCTTTATTACGCGGTCGCCCTGAATGCCGTCATCCTTACCATCCGGGAATTCCTGAAACGCAGGAAAGCACCCCGGAATGTCAACCGGACTGTAACTCTGCTTTCTGCCGTCTTTCTCACCCTCTTTCTGGCGGGAGCCATCCTTTTCGCAGTCCTCCATTCCGAGGGGTTTGGCCAGGAGGAGGCCGGGCAGGAGACTTACGAATACAACGGCCGCATCTGGACTGTCCGGCAGGATGAACTGCCCCTGACTCTGGAAGATCTGCTGGAAGCACCGCCTGCTTCCAACCTCTACATCCGTGAACACAGCGGGAACGAGTCCCTGCTGCTCGGCCAGTATGACATGCGGCAGCATCCCCGGTTTGACGCGGAGAATTTCTCCGAACTGCCGGACCTTGATTACACGATCACCCAGATAAAATTCCCGGCCCTCTATCAGCTCTGCCTGCGCTCGCTCCTTGGAGACCCGGGGATGGATTCGGTATGGCTGGAGAGCGACGCTGCCCCCTGGGGCGCCCGGGAAGCTTATCAGTTATACGGTTCGGATAGTAGAGCCAGAAACCGGTATCTGCTCTGCTATCCGAACCGAATCGTAGAGATCGGATTCGGCTGGGAGCCTGCCCCCGATCAGATGCGGGCCGTAGGGCAGAAGTGCGGCGGATAAGGAAACGATTATTGAGAATCCCCGGTTGTTCCGAAACACCCATGAGAGCAAAGCAAAGGGAAAGCAGATACATATTGTGATCCATCAGCCTATCCATGTGTCACTGCTGCAGCTTTATGGTATCCACAATGGGCAGTTCTTCCAACCGTTTCACATAAGGCGAAATATCATTCGAATCACGGAGGCCAATCACAATGTCAATAATTGGTTTTGCATAAATGGAATGAATCACGGCGCTTCCCACATGCCGGATATCAACAGCGGCAAAAAGCGCCACACTTCCTCTTTTTAATCTGTCATTTTTCTCCCCAGGCAGCTTGCAGCTCTGCCGTATCCGTTGTACCAGTATGGCTGTTCCAACAGAGCGATTCTGTAAATATCCGCCTGTTCTCCATCAATTTCAAAGCTGCGCTCATATCGCTTCTGTTGGTCTGACTAATTGAATCATTTTTCACACTCCTTTATCTGCTAAGATTTTATCAAATTTCTTCTCCGACAAAATTTTATGGGTCACGAGCTGCCCGTCATAGAAAAGGGAAAAAGTGGTAAAGGGGCATTCTGCGCATCCTCCCTGGTCTGGATATATGCGGACCGGAACACTGCGTTCCTGGCCTTTGCCATCTCTGCCAGCATCGGTACATACTTTGCCGTAAAGGGGCATTGGTTTGTGTAATACAGCACGAACCCCTCCGGCATATCCTCATGCCTGCGCACGCTGTCCCGGAAGCGTGGAAGCGGTGCGTCCTCTCCAAAAGGCAGGACCATCAGCTCCAAATAAGGCTCTGCCGTATCCACAGTCTGAAAGCCCTTATAATCCATATATTTCGGGTCCGAAAGGAATCCCATCTTTTTCCTGGAGGACAGGATTACAAGCCCCTCGTCCAGCCTGTCTTTCAGCCAGTTCTTTTTGGACATGACCTGAATATCCTTGTTATTGGAGATTGCACAGCAGATGTGCTCCTTTTCGATATTTTCGTGTGTCAGTTTTACAAGTTTCAAAAGAATCGGCCCAGTCACTGTGCATATTCCTTTGCTGCCTTCGGATCGTTCTGTTTCTTCTCTCGCTGCAACTGCCAACTTATTCCTATTGCACATATTTTTCTGCCCCTGACTTTTAAGAAAACGGAGGCAATCAGTTAACCTTATGAAAAAGTACCGTCTGCTCTTTCATGGATATTTTCCCGACCTGCCAGCCATAATCTGCAAGCCCCTTCTTATATTTCAGGAAAGAGTGGTCAATCGGTATCCCCGCAATCTCCTGAATCTCTTCAAAGGTCAAATGAAATGATTCCTTTCCGCTTTTCTGAACATATTCCCATAATGCGCTGTATTTACTCATTGCCTTTCTCCCCTCTTTTTCATAAAAACATAAATGACAGTATTGATGATGCATAACAGCACAAAAAGAGTCGTAAAGTTAAGCCAGATGTCCCTGTCTAATTTTCAATCTCAATTTACCAAATCTGATAACACCATTATTCCGCTTCACTCAAATTGTATATTATTGCCAACGCAATCTTTCCGGCCATATCCCTGTCACTTGTATCCTTCGGTGACCTCCCATAGACAGCAAAACTGTATCCGTTATATGTCCAGTCTATCATAAACATATCCCCGGTTTCATTAACTCTCATATAAGGAAAAAGATATTCCCCGTCTGCGGTGGATGCCGTCCATTCAATTTTGGTGGAATCCACAAAAACTTCATCCGGCAGAACGAATTTTTCTCCTTTACCGGCAGCAAACGTGCAGAGTCCCACATTCTCTAATTCAAACTCAATCTGTAACTCATCCTCTCCTGTTTTTATAACTGTAACATTTGATACAATCGGCATATGATCCAACACTTCTTTTGGGTTGCCAAATTCGGCTGCATTCACAATCTCCATTTCGCCCGGACCGGTATCATCTCCTGCCAGGCCTTCAGAATCCCTTCTCGTATCCGGTTTCTCTGCATCGAAGTCCCTTTTTTGACCCTGCCCATCTGCATCGCATTCTGTTGTAGTATCATCAACGTCAAAGGTAATTGTTTTTTCTTCTGTCTGGATTGGTTTGGATGGCGTACAGCTGCACCCGGCCAATCCTGATAAAGCGCCAGTTACAAGAACCATACAGCCTAATATTTTAAGATTTTTATTACACATAGTATTTTTCCTTCTGAAAATGCCGATTTTTCTTTTTATGTATCTTTCCTGTGAAATCTAATTTTATCATTCCCAAAACACTGGAACAACCTGCATGCCGCAGACGGTTTTCTAAATGACGTGAAATGTCCGGGTATTTCAAAACCCACCTGCAATCACTCAGAAAATTTTACCCTTGTGCCCTCATCCGTTCTACCAGGGATTGCTTTTTCTGCCTGCGTACCATCCAGACGGACAGGATCACCTCCATGCCAAACAGCACAAGGAGGAACAGCCCCATTTGCAGGAACGGGAACCGGTATGGGACGCGTTTGTCATCGTTAATCCTCCTCGTACAATAATGTTAATAAGCTGACTAATTTATCAAGCGGTATTCCTCTCATACGTGCAATTTCTATCGCATCATTGAAGCAACCCTCTAGAATTACAAAAATCCCATTGCCTTGGCGACGGGATCTTTGTATATGGCTATGTAGATATTAAAAACTGGCTTTGTAAACTTTCCCTGTATCAGCAAATTTATTCAGCTGTGATTACTACAATTTTTAAAGCTTCACTTGGATGCTCTTCATCAAAATCAATCAGCCCGCGGTAACTGATCTCTACTTTATCGCCCACGGCAATCGGGGAATCTCCTTCTGCTGCCTGTGCATTTTCTGTGGAAAATCCTTCCAATATCTGTGCATTTTCCGTAGAAAAATAATAGAGCATGTCATCCTCCGGTGTCCTGATTGTAATTTTGCTGCCTTCATATTTTTCAACAATTCCGGCAATGGGATCGCCTTCTGTAATTTCCTCGTCTTCCGGAGAAACTTTTCCATCTTCTTCTGCAATCTCCGGCTTTGACGATTCCACAAGATTCGTTTCTGCTTCCTCTTTTGATACGGATGAGCAGGCGGTCATCCCCATCGCCAAAACTATCATAAATATCAGAATACATTTCCTTTTCATAATCTTCCTCCTCTTTTTCTAAAAGAACCGTATTTCTGCAGCATGAAATTCATCATTTTTAAAGCTGCCTTTCATTTCAACGGACATATGCTCTTTCAAATCCTGAAATCCGGCCTCTATGTTCCCATGGCCTTCTTCATTTTCATCAGTGTCTTTCAAATAAAAACGAGTATCTTCTTCAAAAACTACATGAATCAACTGGGTGTCAAGCAGATCGGCATTGGAGCTTGGAGAACTATACGATAAAGAACCGTCATCAAGAATTTTCACTTTCTTTTCGGCAATAAAAAATGAATCCTCTTCTATTTTCCAAACCTTGCCCAGAAAATCTGCATCAACAGCAGCAGCATCCGGCTCTAAAACCTGCCATCTGCTTTCTGCATTTTCCTGTGGTTCCTCCGTGTCCTCATCAATCTCTTTTGATGCACTATTTGAATCCTCTGATAATACTTCGCTTATCTGGATTTCTTCTGTTTTAGCAGCAGATTCAGAACCGGAACCGCATCCCGTAATCATTGTGCTGAATATACAGACAGTACCGAATACTATCATTGCCTTTTTCAGTTTCATAAAATTTCTTACTTCCTGGTTATTTGCTATTGTAGTCTGTCTGATTCATTTAAACAACCTGTTTGCAGTGAAATGCATCCTGGATGCCGCAAATGTCACGAAACACTTTTTAATGTACATCCATCTTCTCTGCCCATTTCAATCCTTCATTCTCCTTTCAGAACCAAAAGACACTACCGTGGCCACCTTATGACCTGATTTTATTCGATTGTAAACGGTTTTAAACGAAGCATTGAAAATTTAAGAATTATGAAAAAATGTGGGTAAAATTGACCAGAGACAAAGATCTAAAAATTTCAAGCTAAAAATTCACGCAAAGCAAAAACCCCGAAAATCAACGTTTTTCGAGGTTTTCCAAGAGGCGCAGACCGGATTTGAACCGGTGAATCAGGGTGTTGCAGACCCACGCCTTACCACTTGGCTACTGCGCCGTATTGATTGTGTGTCGCTCTCACGACTTTTATATGTTATCATGTTTCCGTAACTTTTGCAAGCACTTTTTTTGAATTTTGGAAAATTTTCGGATCATAATATTTAAAAACACCAGTTTACAACTTTTTTGCCCACTGCCATGTAATCTCCAGAATGGTAGATTTGGGTTGACGGGCTGGCGGTCCAGCATAGCGCGGCTGATTTTTTGCACAGATCCGCCCCCCACGCCTCCTCCGTTTGGAAGGAGGAAGCGCAGGGACGATCCAACAATCTGGAATCTGTATTCACAGAGAAATGCGGAGCAAAAAGAGGTCTGCTTAAAGATTGGAACTTATGTCAAGCCGTTCAACTGCCTGTATAATTCCTCTTCTGTAGCGTTAGCTACCAGAGCATCGGTGTCCTCCGCAGACTTAACCATTTCCACGATGCGTTTTAGAAATTCCAGGTGTTCCTCGCCCTTGGATGCAATACCAATTACCAGACGAACGACCTCACCGCCCCACTGAATACCGTCCGGATAGGTTATAACAGCAACGCCGGTTCCGCCTTCACGCCGGACTTTGCCACGGTGTTTTTGACGGAGGCCTTGACAGCATTCAGCCACACGTCCGGCCACTGTTCTGCCCATAGAGGATGGGGAGTAAGAATATCTGTCTCCTGTAAATCCTGAGCGATCACATTCCCCTTCAGGTCTGTGAGGATGGTTTTCGTTCCAGAGGTACCAATATCGGTACCGAGTAAATAATTCATAGCTTTTCCTCATCTTTTCTCTTCTGTTGAGAAGTAGTCGTATGAACGGCGGCATACCTTATGGGAGAGCCGCCCTCCTGGTGCTGAACAGGATCAGAAACAGATAAATGCGCCGTCCAGTCTGAAGTCCGCGCCGGTGGTAAAGGTACTGGTGTCCCCTGCCAGGTATACGCAGATGGACTCCAGCTCTTCCGGCTTGCCCAGGCGGCCCATGGGAGCCATGACATTCCACTGGGCGATCAGGGGTTTGAGAGTTTCGGAGGAGAGGGTCAGGTCCGTACCGATGTATCCGGGACTGATGCTGTTCACCCGAACGCCCCGCTTAGCCCACTCCACGGACAGGGACTTGGTGAGCTGGATGACACCGGCCTTGGAGGCATTGTAGGCGCACTGAAGCTGGGGGACATTGACGATGTGGGCGGACATGGAAGCGGTGTTAATAATGGAACCGCCGCCGTGCGCCAGCATATACCTGCCTGCGATGGTGTCGGTCAAAAAGACACTGTTCAGATTCACATCAAGGTTTTTCTTCCACATGGCATAAGTCATCTCGTCCGCCGCCGCATTAATACAGATGCCCGCGTTGGCATAGAACTCCAGTCCGCCCAGCTGCTTAACGACCTCGTCCACCATGGCCTGCACCTGGGCCTCGTCAGTCACGTCGCACCTCAGAGCGATGACCTTGCGGCCGGTGGATGCAGCGATTTCCCTGGCAGTGTCCTCTGCAGCAGAAATGTCCATATCCACGACAGCAACATCCGCACCCGCCTCAGCAAAAGCAGTAGCCGTACATTTGCCGATACCGCGCGCAGCGCCGGTAACGAAGCCTTTCTTACCGTCCAGTCTCATTTTTTCGATGATTCCCATTTTTTGTTCCTCTTGATTATTAAATTCATTACATAAAATGATTTTATATCAATAATACGCCAAACTCTATTATGCAATTAGCAAAATAATCGAAAATAAAAAGTCCATTTTGTCTATAATAGACAAATTTTAATTAATTCTTATGAATATTCACAAAACTGTTGCTTTTTTGGCAAATAAACTATACTCATTTTATAAAATGAAGCACCAGAAAGGTGCTCAAACCATGGAAAAAATCTCGATGAACGATATTCGGAAGAAAAACTACTCTGATATCTATCGCCTGATCTATCAGGAGCGGCGCATCTCAAAGTCCAAGATTGCCTCCTCTTTGGAAATGAGCCTGCCCACTGTCACACAGCATCTGTCCGCACTGGAGACAGAGGGGTTAATTGAAAAGCAGGGGCAGATGGCATCCGGTATCGGGCGAAAGGCAGCCGCCTATTCCATCCGGCCGGAGGCACGGGTTTCCGTTGGTGTGGAAGTACTGCCTGATCAGATCACCGCCGTTGTGCTTAACTTGTATGGGGAAGTCATAGGAAAAAAAGAAGTTTCATTATCTTTTTCTAAGAAGGACGAATATTTCGAGACATTGTATGATACCGTTTGTGAGCTGCTTCAGGAGTCAAAGATATCAAACGATGCTGTGCTTGGAACCGGTATCGGTATGCAGGGGCTTGTATCGGAGGATGGCCAGCGAATGCTGTATGGAAAAATTTTGGATTGCACCGGATTGACGATCCGCCCGCTGTCAGAGCGGTTCCCTTATCCGGTTCGATTGATCCATGATGCCGAGTGCGCCGCTGAGATAGAGCTGTGGAGAAACCCGGAATTGACTGACGTGATCTATCTTTCCCTCGGCGTTCACTTAGACGGGGCAATTATTATGCACGGCAAAATCCAGCGGGGACGCACCGGACGGACAGGGACTGTGGAGCATATGACACTGGTGGAAGGCGGGCGGCCATGTTACTGCGGGAAGCTTGGATGCATGGAATGTTACTGTTCCGTAAATGCCCTCCTGGAAGAAGGAGAAAATCTGACGGACTTCTTCTTAGAACTTCGACAGGGAGCCTCCCGGCAGGTCCGGAGGTGGATGGACTATCTTAATTATCTGGCAACAGCGCTGAATAATCTTCATATGGTCCTGGATTGTACGATTGTTTTGGGCGGACACATCGCCCCCTATTTAATCAAACAGGACATTGATGTGCTGTTCTCAGAATTGCAGGACTGCACCGCCTTTCCAGAAGAAGAAAACTTTATATGTATTGGTACACAGGAAAATAACGCCGTAGCCGCCGGTGCGGCAATTCCATTTATTCGGACCTTTTTGGAAGCAATTTGATCACCCGGCTATATTTCCGGATCTCCCGGTTGATTTTTACCTTCAAATAGAACACCTCCTTTGGATACAACAAGAAAAACCCGCAAACACTGATGTCTACGGGCTTCGTTCAACTCCCCGAGTAGGGCTCGAACCTACAACAACTCGGTTAACAGCCGAGTGCT
>CAJUAA010000027.1 GCA_910584205.1 uncultured Lachnospiraceae bacterium | reverse complement strand
CGGCCTAAATGGGCATATCTATTTACTGCAAATCCAATCGGTGCTTAGTATATCTCTGCATCCGGACCTGTGCAGCTGCCTTCGGTCAAACGGCCGGACCTGTGCTCCCGCTTTCCACCGTCTCCGCATCTATGCTCCCGCTTCCCAGCGTCCGCTGGCTCCGCACGGAAGGATCAGGCCGCTTTCGCTGACCGGCAGCCCCACTTCCTGCGCATCCACGGTCCCGCCCCGGCCCTTCAGCTCCGTCCCCAGCAGATACGCCAGCACCGCAGGCTGAAGGCCGGTGGTATAGGAATTGATCAGAAAGAACAGGGGTCGCTCGCTCAGAAGCGACACGCACAGCTTTACCAGAGGATGGATGGCATCTTCGATCTTCCAGATCTCGCCTTTTGGCCCGCGTCCATAGGAAGGCGGGTCCATAATGACCGCGTCATAGTGATTTCCCCTGCGGATCTCCCGCTCCACGAACTTCTGGCAGTCGTCCACCAGCCACCGGATCGGCGCGTCCTCAAGGCCGGAGGATCTGGCATTCTCCTTTGCCCATGCCACCATACCCTTCGACGCGTCCACATGGGTTACACTGGCTCCTGCCGCCGCTGCCGCCAGCGTGGCTCCGCCCGTGTAAGCGAACAGATTCAGCACCCTGACGGGACGTCCCGCCGTCCGTATCTTCTCAGAGAACCAGTCCCAGTTTGCCGCCTGCTCCGGAAAAAGCCCCGTATGCTTAAAGCTGAAGGGCTTCAGCTGAAACGTCAGCTTCAGGTTCGGATAAGAGATGCTCCACTGTCCGGGCAGATCGAAGAACTCCCATTCCCCGCCGCCCTTCGCGCTCCTGTGATAGTGGCCGTTCCGCTTTTTCCAGCCCCGGTGCTTCTTCGGCGTATCCCAGATCACCTGGGGGTCCGGACGGACCAGCAGATAGTCCCCCCACCGCTCCAGCTTCTCTCCCCGCGAGGTGTCGATCACCTCATAATCGTTCCAGTTCTCCGCAACAAACATATGTTCTCACCTTTCTTCTTTCTGCTGCCGCCTGGCCATCCCGGCATCTGTCCAGTCCCTTTGCCTCCCGGCCGCAAAACCCCGGATATGGCCGTCCTCTACAGCTGGTCCAGCAGATCCGCAATCATACATCCCACTGTCTCATAATGGATATAATCCGTCACGCACTGATCCACCAGTACCTGCGCCTGTGCCGGAAAATCCTCGTCCGCGTCCCAGAACACCAGACGCAGGTGCACCTGAGGAAATGCTTCAAACTCATATGCCGCGTCTCCGGCCGAAATCTCCTGCCCGCCTGCTGCCAGACAGGCTGCCCGGAGCGCTTCCACCCTGCCGGAATATTTTGCCTCAAAGGGCGCAAGCAGCGGGTCCTTCACTGCCGGGTTCCGGCTCACCACCCCGTCAATCCGCTGGCCAGACACCCATTTTCCGGATATGGTCGGCAGGTCTTTCGTAAAATGCAGCAGATGATAGACAGACATGGCTTCATTAAAATACAGCTCCTCCGTCCACTCCCTGTCTTCCTGCTTTTCCAGAACGCCGTCCGCCAGCCGAAGCCTGAACGGGCATCCGAAATAGGCCAGATACAGATACTGCCCGTCCGACGCAAGATGCAGAATCCGGCTGATCCTCGCCGGATCGTATGCCGTAAATTCCTCCCGCCACTGCCGGCAGACCATCTCATGATTGGAAAAAAGTACGCCCCTGCTCTGGGAGGCATGATAATTTACACTCATAATGCTCCTTTCCGCCAAAACCCGGCGCCTTTACCATCTCTCCTTGAATTCTCTCTCTTCTTTCAGATCGATCTTCTCTTCATCCATCCGCTCGATCCGGATAAATCTCTGCCTGTGCAGATACAGAAGCAGATCGTCAATGATCTCCGGCTCCCCCTGCACCTCCATCTCCACACTGCCGTCATAACAGTTGCGGACCCATCCGGTCAGTCCGAGAAACCGCGCCTTGTATGTGGCATGATACCGGAATCCCACACCCTGCACTCTTCCGTAGAACTGAATGTGTTTTCGTATATTCATATGACCGCCTCCCGTCTGTTTTCCTGTATGTTATCATAACATACAATTCACAGAAAGAAAAGACGGCCCTTCAGCCGTCTTTTCTCTCCGATTTTCCTGTTTAATTTTATGTCTCTGTACGTACAGCTTTTCCCTTTACAGTTCTTCTCCATTGGAGGCGATGACTTTTTTATACCAGTCAAAGGACTGCTTCTTATACCGCTTTCCGCTTCCGGAGCCGTCGTCATTTTTATCCACATAGATGAACCCATACCGTTTGCGCAGCTCTCCCGTGGTAAAGGACACCAGATCAATGCACCCCCAGGGGGTATAGCCCATCAGGTCCACGCCGTCCTCCTCCACCGCCTTTTTCATCTCCTCGATATGCGCTTTCAAATATGCGATCCGCGCCGGGTCCTGGCAGGTGCCGTCCGCCCTCAGCTCGTCAATGGCTCCGAAACCGTTTTCCACGATGAACAGAGGCTTCTCATAGCGCTCATACAGGATATTCAGCGCATAGCGCAGGCCCTCCGGGTCAATGGTCCATCCCCATTCCGTCGCCTTGGCGTAGGGATTTTCCACCGTGTACGGGCTGCTGGCTTCCACCCTTTCCGATACGTCCACATAAGACTGGGAATCGACCGCATTGGACATATAGTAGGAAAATCCGACATAGTCCACGGTGCCCTCCGCCAGGATCTTCTCATCCTCCGGCTCCATCCGGATCTCATAGCCCTTCCGCTCCAGCAGCTTTTTCGCGTAAGCCGGATAATGTCCCCGGCAGTGGATATCGGAGAAGAAATAACGCATGTGCATTTCCTGCACCGACAGCACCATATCCGCCGGACGGCAGGAAAACGGATAGATGGGCACCATGGAAATCATGCAGCCGATCTGGAAATCCGGATTGATCTCATGCCCCAGCTTCACCGCACGGGCGGACGCCACCAGCTCATGATGTGCCGCCTGATACATGGCCTGCTCCGGTTTCTCATATTGAGAAAAAATCACGCCGGAATTGGTCCATCCGTAAATGTCGTTCTTATAGTTCATCTGGTTGTTAATCTCATTGAAGGTCATCCAGTATTTCACTTTATCTTTATACCGTTTGAAGCAGACCTCTGCAAACCGCACAAAGAGATCAATGACCCTGCGGTCCATCCAGCCGCCGTACGCCTTCGCCAGATGCAGCGGCATCTCGAAATGACTTAAAGTAATCACCGGCTCGATGTTGTATTTCAGCAGCTCGTCAAACATGTCGTCATAGAACTTCAGCCCTTCTTCATTGGGTTCTGCTTCATCACCTTTTGGGAAAATCCGCGTCCAGGCGATGCTGGTCCGGAAGCATTTGAAACCCATCTCGGCAAACAGCGCAATATCTTCTTTGTAATGATGGTAAAAGTCAATGGCGTCGTGGTTCGGATAGCTCTCACCCTCCAGCACCGTCTCCGTGATCCGGCGGGGAACGCCATGGGCGCCGGCGGTCAGCACGTCGCATACATTCGGCCCCTTGCCGCCGCAGTTCCAGCCGCCTTCCAGCTGATGGGCAGCCACCGCGCCGCCCCAGAGAAAATTCTTCGGTAAACTCATATGAAACCTCCTTTTGAACTACTGCGTCTGCCCTTTTCCTTTTCCATCCCCGGGGCATCCGGGCATGGTCCGGACAGACGCTGTCCTGGTCTATCGTGTTACAGTCAAAAGATGCGCTCCCACAGCCGCTGTTCCGGAGGTCCGGTCCGCCGTAATCTGCGCAAAATCATCCGCATTGCTGACGATCACCGGCGTGATCGTGTCAAAACCTTCCTCCGCAATGGCATCCAGGTCAAATTCGATGAGCAGTTCTCCTTTTTTGATCCGGTCCCCTGCCTTTACTTTTGCGTTGAAATATTTTCCCTCCAGGGATACGGTCTCCAGTCCGATATGGATCAGCATCTCCACATCCCCCTTCACAAGGCCGATGGCATGTTTCGTCTCAAATACCATGGATACCTCGCCGTCAAAGGGCGCGTACAGCTTTCCTTCTGAAGGGATGACCGCCACGCCTTTGCCCAGGATCTCCCCGGAGAACGTAGGGTCGCCCACCTCTTTCAGCGGCTTCAGTTCGCCGTTCAGTGGACAGAAGATATCCTCGCTGCCTGCAGCAAAAGCCTCTGTCTTCTCCGGCGCCCCGCTCGTTTCCCCTGCGTTATCCTCCGGCACATGCTCCGGCTCCTTCTCGTCGCAGCCGATGACCTGGACCAGAAGGACAGTAACGATAATGGTCACCGCCACGCCGATCATCATACCGGTAAACGACGAAGGGTTTTCGCCTATGGCATTTACCGTGGTCAAAAGGCCCGGAAGCCCGGCGTATACGTAATATGCCGTGTTGAAAAAGCTGATGATGACGGCTCCTACAGCTCCTCCGATACAGCCTGCAATAAAAGGCTTTTTCAGGCGCAGGGTAACACCGTAGATGGCCGGCTCCGTGATACCGAAGATACCGGTCAGTCCCGCGGAAAACGCCACATTTTTAATATCGCTCTTCTTCGTCTTGATGAATACGCCCAGGCAGGCCGCCGCCTGCGCCACAACCGCACAGGTCTGAAACGCCTGGAAAGTGTCACAGCCATTGTTGGCAAAATTTGCCATTACCATGGGGGTAACGCCCCAGTGAACGCCGAAAATGACGAATACCTGCCAGATTCCGCCTACGATCACCGCCGCCAGTACCGGAACGGTGTTCACAAGTGTATTATACCCAAAAGCAATGGCATTTGCCAGTCCGTCCGAAACCGGTCCGATGATCAGGATCGTGGCAGGCACCATGACGATGGCACAGATAAAGGGAACGACCAGCGCTTTCACCACATCCGGCACATGTTTTTCCAGAAAATGCTCCAGATACGACAGAATCAGCACCAGGAACAGCGGCGGCAGAACGGTGGACGTATAGGTGGTCTGCGCCATGTCAAACAGCAGGAATTTCACCGTTTCCCCGTCTGCGATGCGGGCCGCGATCTCGCCCCAGCTGCTGTTGACCAGCGCCATACAGCACCACATGGCGATGAACGTATTGCATTTAAAATGTTTGGAAGCCGTTACGGCGATGAGTACCGGCAGGAACGTAAACGGCGTCCATGAGATAAAGCTCAATACTTCGTACGTACCGGTCTGTGCAAATGCCGGAGCAAAAAGGTTAATGAGAATCAGCGCGCCCTGTACCAGCCCGGCAGCCGCCAGCACATAGACAAACGGCGCGAATACCGCGGACATGGTGGCGATCACCCGGTTTGCCAGGCTCTGTTTGATCTCCGGCTGAGCGCTCTCGTCCAGATCCAGAAGCTGGATCAGTTCATTGTATACATCCTTTGCATGCGTCCCAATGACGATCTGATACTGTCCGCCCTTTTCCACCACCTGAATGACGGCGGGCATACCGGAGATCTGCTTTGTGACCTCCGCAGACGGCGACTCCTTCAGCACCAGACGCAGTCTGGTGGCGCAGTGCGCCGCGCTGACAATGTTGGATTCTCCCACCGCGTCTTTAATGCCGCGGGCAAGTTTTCCATAATCTCTTACTTTTCCCTGTGCCATACACTTTTCCTCCTCGTGAGACAGTTATCGTTTCTTTGTTTTCGAAAGCTGCGCAGCCTGTTCGAATCTATCTATGCTTTCAGACGGATCGCTCCGCCAAAACAGCCGGTTCCAACACCTTGCTTTCAGGCGGATCATTCCATCAAAACAGCCGGTTCCAAAAGAAAACCCGAATGCGCTCTTAAAAGGCGGCACAGTCCTGCTGCGCAGCTTCTAAAAGACACATTCGGGTTTTGCCTGCCATACAGTTACAAGCCCTCTCTGTGCGGTCCTGTGAATTTTACAAATTTGTCGTAACGCGGACGATATGTACTGTGAGAAACGTGATTTCCTCCGCGCTCAGCGAACAGTGAAACTGTTGTTCCAGATAGGTTTTGATCTTTTCCGCGCACCGGAACTGTTTCGGATTTTTCACCCGCATAAGCTCATACATCTCATCCGGGCCTCCGCCCATGAGCTTCCCGTCCAGCGCCCGCTGTGCAAAAAACAGAAGGTGGGTGGTAAACCGCTGGTAATCCAGGGATTCCTCGTCAAATTCCACATGAAACGCGTAACGGACGATATTCAGAGAATTCTGGATGATCTCCGTCATCTGCTGGGTATAGTTCATGTTGCAGTCATACTCCGCATTGACCAGATGCAGTGCGATAGAACCTGCTTCATCCCTCGGAAACTCAATCCCCATGGTCTTCTGAATCCGGCGGAGGGCGTACAGTCCGATTTCATACTCTGCCGGATACAGCTTGCTGGTCTCCCACTGAAGCGCATTGCGGAACGTTATCCCCTGCTTCATACGTTCGATGGCAAAGCTGATATGGTCCGTCAACGTAATGTATACATTTTTGTTCAGCTTCTTCTTCAGCACCTCCCGCGCATGGTCAATAATCTGCGCGGAGAGTTCAATGACTTCCACATCCACTTCCAGAAACAGCTGCTTCAGCTTTTCCGCGGATGCCCCGGTATCCATCCGGAAGATCTTGTCGATCTTCTTTTTATCCACCGGCTCTCCCGCCTTTGCCTGCCATCCCAAACCCCGGCCCACCAGAAGCACCTCGCGGCCCCGCTCATCCAGAGAACTCACGATATTATTATTGAGAACTTTATAAACCACCATAACACCGCATCCCCCTTTGATTCCAGGCATAAAAAAACACCAAACACAGGCCCCCCTCACAATGCGGACTGCCTGACGTTTGGTATTGCCTGATTGAACAGTAACAAGCCGAAAAACGAACTTCTGTATTTCACTGCAGACATCATAACAATTCATCTACCAAATGTCAATACATTAGATTGATTATCGTCATTCTGCATTATTTTTCGCAGAATACACATCGAAATATTATGCAGTATAGATAAATATTCTGCAGACGCTTCTGTATATGCACCTGCAGAATATGCCGTTCCCTTATACCTGTCCGCGGACCAGATCGTATTTTGTCACGTCCATGATCACGCTGCCGTCCGCGAAAAACGAGATCCCGTCCGCTGCCTGATCCGTATAGATCGTGGCGGACATGACCTGTTCTCCGTCGTTGACGAACACCTCGGCGCTGAACCGGTCCAGAATCACTCGAAGCTTCAGCCTTCCCTCCTCCGAACGGACCAGACATCTCCTCTGATGGATGACCGCCCTTCTGGAACCGGAAAATTTCCGGTCGATCTTCAGTACCGACTCATGGGGCCGAAAACTGACAGCCGTATGGTACTGGCCGTTCTGCGCGAAACGGACCGCGAATTTCTGATAGACCTTCTCCGGATCGCCCGCCTTCAGCTCGATTTCCAGATCGATCTGCCTGCCTTCCACGCCGGGAAGCCGGATGACGTCGCTGAAAGTGACCTGTTCATGACGCACCTCATGGCTCCTCATCTCCTCCAGCTCCCGGAGGGGCTTCTGGAACAGCCGCCCATCCCGGATAAAAAGCTCTCTTGGCAGGCTCATCTGGCCGAACCAGGGCAGCTCTCTCGAAGTCGGCCCGGATACTGCGCACGTATCCCAGTTCTGCATCCAGCCGATCATGACCCTGCGGCCGTCCGGCGTCAGCACGGTCTGGGGCGCATAGAAGTCAATGCCGTAGTCAATGGCCTGATCCGCCTCCTCGGTAAACGTATCCGTCTCTTCGTCGTAGCTTCCGATCAGGCAGAGGGTGCCGTTGCCGTTGTGGTACTCGAAGCCGTGAGGAAGCATATCCTGAGGGCTGACCAGCAGCACCTGCTTCCCGTCCAGTTCGAAAAAGTCCGGGCACTCCCACATCCGGCCAAACCGGTTGTGGTTCTCTGCAAGCACCTTGCGGAATTTCCAGTGAAACGCGTCCTCACTCTCAAAAAGCAGGATCTGTCCGCTTCCGTCCGCCGGGCGGTTACCGATGACGCAGCGGTAGGTTCCGTCCTTTGCCCGCCAGATCTTCGGATCCCGGGCGTCGTGGACGCTGGCGCCTTCGGGCAGGTCCGTCCGGTCCAGCACCGGGTTCTGTTCGTATTTCTCATAGTCCCGGCCGTCGCCCACTGCCAGACACTGGGTCTGCAGTTCGCAGAAGCCTCCCTCCAGCGTGCGCTCCCTCATCACTCCCGTATACATCAAAAGCTGCCTTCCGTCCGGCAGTTCAATGGCGCTCCCGGAAAAGCACCCGTCCCGGTCGTACTGCTCGTCCGGCGCCAGCGCGGCCGGAAGATACTCCCAGTGGAGCAGGTCCTCACTCACCGCATGTCCCCAGTGCATGGGGCCCCATATGGAGTCGTAGGGATGATACTGATAAAACATATGGTATTTGTGATCATAATAGGAAAAACCGTTGGGATCGTTCATCCATCCCACATAAGAGGAAAGATGGAACGCCGGCCGGTCTTCCTCCCGGATCGCCTTCCCTGTTACCTCTTCGTATTTGCGCGCTTCCCGTAATGTCTGACTTGTCATAAAAACCTTTTAGAACCTCCTGATCAAATTCCTGATTATGATTCTTCCGCAGCTCCTTTTTCACCAATATCGGAGCGCGGTTCCGGCAAAATGTGGAACCGGTTCTATCATCATATGATCACAGTCTAACGGAAAAATATGCAGATTGTCAATATATGATATCCACAAAAAATATCGTATTCTTTCGCCGTATTGACATGCAGGCCTGCGGAAGCCCCTTTTACGTCCTGACAGGACGGACTCCTGCCGTCCGGAAAGCAGGCGCTCTCCGCCTGACAGACGAAAGCGCCTGCTCCTCCCCCGCAAAAACTTTTCTGGAAACGGTTTCATATTTTGTACAGCATAATGATCCGTCCTTTTCCGTCTATATGGTTCCCCGCACAACTCTCTCATTGACGCTCATCACAAACTCATCAATCTCTTTATAATCGGGCTCATCCGGCAGACTGGTATGCTCCCGGGCATATTCCAGACGCTTTTCAAACTCATTTACCATCTCAAAAAAATCCGCCGTCGGTTTCCCGCTTTCATCCAGCCAGGCTCCGTTCCGGATATCCATCAGAAGGTCATGCTCCTTTTCCCGGAACGTCACGATCTCGCCCTTTTCCAGGAGATCCAGGCACATCAGACAGAGCCGGATCAGATGCATGCTGTGCTTTCCGATCTTGTTATGGGTCAGGGCATGCTCATTTCTCTTTCCGATCTTTCCATAGGACTTCACCGTGTTCTGCAGTTCGCCCCACAGGCTGCAGTAATCCCGCAATGGATAATGCGTCAGGCGCACATCCATGAAAATCTCCGTGTCATATCCATCCCGGACCGCCTGATCGATATAGAGCTTCATGGAGTCTTCCGGCATGGCGGAATATCTGGGAACCAGATCAAACTGCATACGCTTCAGGGTCTTCAAAATATGCTGCTCCAGATCCCTCTGGTTCATCGTACCGGCGGATTTCTGCCGAAGCCGGTACAGCTGCTGACCCGCATAACTTCCAAAGGAATGAACCGCCCTTTTTGCCCGCAGGCCGTCCCTCATTCTTCCGCTCGGAAACACCGGTCGCCGGCCGTCTCCATCTTCTCCCTGCGTTCCCGGTCCACCTGGATCCATTCATCCAGCGTCAGCGGCACATAATCAGAAAACATGCAGAAGCAGTTGATCATCTGGCACGGCACCTGCAGCGCTTCTTCCGAACCGCGGACTTCACGCAGATACTGTCTCGTCTGGTTCTGAAAATCGTTGACCAGATATTCATCGAACGTATTGTGCACGTGCCCGTAAAGCATATACGTCCTGGGGATGCCCCCGCTGTCCCGGCGGTACTGGCCGTTGTAGCACATGATCGGATAATGGGACAGGATCACCTTTCGCTTCTGGTCCTTCAGCTCCCGATATGGCGTAATCCATTGAAAATGCCCTGCGTCAAACTCTTTACTGTTCAGATATTTGTCATGGTTCCCGACGACCAGATATTTCCTGCCGTTCAGCCGGGCAAGGACCGCATTGGCATCCTCTCCCTTCGGAGAAATACAGAAATCCCCCAGGATCACGACCTCATCCTTCGGACGCACCCTGGAATTCCACCGGCTGATCATGTATTCGTTCATGGCCTCCCCGCTTTCAAATCCCCGGCAGTCCATACACCGATTCAGGTTGTCGTGATAAAAATGCTGGTCGGAAATGTAGTAGCGCATGGCTTCTCCTTTCTTCCGGGGCCGGACCGCCGTTCCAGAGGGGCACAGGTTTGTGGTCAGCCCTGATCGCTTCTTTTGTGGTCCCGTTCAATCCGCAGCAACCGAAAACGATCTCCGCTCCGATATCCGAAACACCGCAGTCTGCTGCTGAACCGAAATTTCATAATGGTCCTGTCTTTATAAACCGAATGATGAAACCAGTCCTTCTCCGACGATGACGGCGTGTATTTTTTATATTCCAGTCCATCATCCAAGCCAATGCTTTCCCATGATTCATGTTTTACAAATTTATCCAAAGTTCCCAAAAGAAGACGATACTCTTCTTTTTCCAGATTTTTCGCTCCATATGCTTTCTCCAGCCTGGAACAGTCCATGCGCGTTCCGGCATATCGTGCCTTCAGGCACACATCCCGTTCCAGTCCCATCTGCTCCCCAAAACATTCCGCCAGATAAGACGGGCGGTATATGGAAATCACCTGATGCACTTCTCCGTTCCGTTTCACCAAAAGCTCCCGATCCGAATAAAACGCGGAGTTAAAGGACAACAGACTTTCTCCCCGCTCTGCTGCTTCTGCCACTGCAGTAGCTGACACATCTATGTCATCCATCAAATATGGCACTCCATAATCATGGATTGGGTGAAGGTCCCAATATGGTTCCGTCATTGTTTCTTTATCCAGTGCAATTCTCAACCGGGTCAATTCATCGGACTTCCGATATCGTTTCAAATCCCCCAGTTTCCATTCCGGTGTAACCTGGCAATTGTAAAAATTGGTGATTTTTCTGATTTTCCCATTCTTTTGACTGTGTACCAGCTGAAAACAATGCAGATTTGCTCTTAAACTCTCTAAAAATTCCTCCACACTTTCAAACTGCCCATGCAAAGATCTTTCATTTAATATAAAATCCAATTCTTACCACCCCAAAATCACATCCAGATCCTTTTCAATCTGGTCAAACAATCCTTCCTGATGATTCCTTACATGGCCGTCCGCATCCAGAAGAATTTCCACCGGCACACTGATTCTGTCCTCATCCTGCTGAAAAAAATAAATTCTGACTCTGTCGCCGGCAATCTGATCATTACTGACACATCTTCTCAAACCGTTAAAAACATGGTCGCTGTGGGTTTCCATTACCACCTGAAGCCCCTTCTGAGCCAAAAACACAAGAAATTCCATCAATTCTGCCTGCCCGGATGGATGCAGATGAATCTCCGGATTTTCAATCATCAGCATATCTCCTTTTTTACATGAAAATGCCGCAATAATAATTTCCGCTATATAGCTGACACCCGTTCCCACATTTTTGGGCCTGATGCTGTTGCCAACTTTATTATGGCTGTAGGCCACCCGAATCAGTTCCGTACCCGGAATCTCTTCGGCACTCACTCGATAGCCCAGAATTCTCTCCAGCCAGTAATCTACCTGTCCTCCCAATGTTACTTTGGTCGTACTGTCATAAATAAATTCTTTTTCTTCTATTCTCTTATCCTGGTGACTGGACAGATAGAAAAACGCATACTCACATCTGACCCCGATCTGTTCTCTCCCTTCCAGTGATTTTTGATAGGTATCTTCCACACCTATTCGGTCGGCTGTCAAATAACGAATATTCATTTTATCTGAGAAGCTGACTCCTGTTTTTTTCTCCTCTTCATCTTCCGTAAAAATTTTACGATATAAACCATTCCCTCCCTGATACTCATATTCCGCTTCCAGAGAAATCATCCGGCTTCCCGTAATCCAGTTTTTCACTTCGCTGACAGTTCCAATATTCATATATTTTCCCGCCAACGAACTGGCACTGTCCTGATACAACGCAAGCACAGACTGGATAACGGTCGATTTTCCTGTAGAATTTTTCCCTGCAAGAAGTGTAAAATTAGAGAATTTGATATCGGCTTCCCTGAAACACTTAAACCCCTGTATTTTTATACTGTTCAGCATGTCACCTCAACCTCATTTCCATTTCATGATAATGTCTTCGGATGTTCGCAAACGTCACTTTATCGCTCTTTATCTGTTCCCAAAGCTCACGGTCCGAAAGAATTTGCTTCAGTCCCTTTCCCGACCTGTACCCTCTCTCTCTGCACATCCACACTACATGATATAAATAACCCAGCGTTTTCGCCTGACGTTCCTTTCCTCTTTCACAGACCAGCTCAGGAATCACCTGTTCTCCCTGCTTAATAAGCTTTCTCGTTGCACTTTCGAAATCTTCTGCCAGCTCTTCGATTTCATCATCATCTTTTTTCCTCAGACACTCCACGGTTCTGTCCAGCAGCTGCTGCAACCCCATCTCTTCTCCGTATTCCTCCGGAATCTCTTCCGTAAATACAAAACGATACATAAGGATTCTAAGGATCATGTACTGGCGATTCAATTTCTGTCGGCTGAAAAATACCGCGGGTCGTCCCAGGCTCCGCTCCAGATAATCCAAAACAGCCAGCAGGTCTTTTCCGTACAGTTCATTCCTGACCCCCTGTTCTCTGGTAAAACTTCTCTTTTCCATATAATTACCAACCTGCATATGCATATACTTTGGAGTGGTATATTCTATTACCTGTAAAAATATTTTACTATCATATATCAAAGAAGATATTCGGGGGAAGTGCCGTTCCAGTGTGTTCAGCCTGCAGCCATCCAACTCCGGATAAAACTCCAGCCCTGCAGCCGGGAAGCGCCCTTCCAAAAACTCCATAAGGCATTGCAGACGGTCACTGGAATCCTGCACAAGCAGGCTTCCATCCTGACGTTCGGATGCATACACTACCGGCAATATCACTCCCATTAAAATCGCTTCCAGTGCAGATGAAACTTTCTCTACCTTTTTTTTCGATGTTTTGGCAGGCACCGGCGGAAATACAAGCCGGCCATCCTGATACATCCGATGCAGCTGATAAAGCGATATTTTCTTTTCGTAACTGTTGATATGATTTTCTGAAAAGCCGCCCATACACTTCCCCTTATTACGTTGATTTTACCGGTAAGCCATGCCCATGACGATAACGTTGTCCGTATACCCGGAATTTATAACTTCTACGCTATTATAATTGATTTTTCGGCTCTTTACAACCAAAAAGCAGGAGGAAAGGCCTACCTGACTTTCCTCCTGCGGAAGGGAAGCGTATTCCTATATTGATGGCATCCCTCAGGAATGTTTCATACGAAACGTAATAATCGCATTTTCAGCTGTTTTTTCGGACAGCGAAGTTTTTCCTTTGTTTCACACTCTCCAAAAGAAATGTCACACTCTCAGAAAATCTGCAATGAAATCAGAGTATTCTTCACGGAGCGGCAACTCATCATCTACTTTCAATGCTCTGCGTTCAGCTGTTTCTTCCTTTCTGGTAACAGGATTAAAGCCCTGCTTCTTATAGGTTTCCCAGTAAACTCCCATGCCCCGTTTCTGCCAGCTTGGAAGTTTATCAAAGTTTATCCCATTCTGAAACAGTAATTCACTCTTAAATGCAACCGATTGTCCTTCCAACATCGCAGTGGCTTCCGCCGCACTTTTTCCCTGTTTACGAAGCAACCAGTAACAGTGCGAATTTAACGAATTCCTGTGAGCATCTTCCTGTCTCCACTGAAAATAATCCTGAACTCTTTCCAATGTCGGCAGCGGCACCATACGGCAGTCAAAGACAGCCTGCTGACCAAGACTCATGGAAAAAGAAGCGCTCGCAACGCCCGCAAGAATCGAATTATATTTTCTTACATTCCTTCCAAAAGTATTCTCTTCCGGATGGAACAGCAACGATATCTCATCACTCTCCGTGTATCCATAGATTACTCTGAACCCATAATTCATAAGAGACTTGACCGTCTCTACCATCATATCCCGAAACTTCATGTCAAACGGAGCTTCAAAATGACAGAGTTCCTTTGTCAGGCGCGTAAATCTGTTCCCGTCCAATCTTGCTGCCAAATACAGTTCAGGTAACAACACCTGATCTATGGACTGCTCATACACACGCATTTTACTGTCAAGTTCATCAAAATTCATCGTCTTCCCTCCATTCGCTGATGGACATGGTTTCTCCATTATTCTTTACAAAATATAATTCGTCAAATCCCTCCGAGCGGGATGGCATTTCCAACTTATTCGATGTCATGGCAATGGCTTTTGATGGAATTCTTTCTTTTCCACTGCGTTGATTATTTCTCTGAATACATTCCTGTAATCGTGATTGCAGGAAGTATCCTATAACACGATAACCCGCTTCTCTCGCAACCGGAATATATCTGGCACGATCCTCGCGAGTCGGATTGGTATTATCTACAACATAATCACAACCCTTTCTCTGACAGTCTGCAATCAAAAGAGCTTCTTTATTTCTGGTATGTAAAGTATCAAGATTGATTCGTACAGCATCAGACAGGAATATCGAACAAAATGTAGATTTCCCGCTGCCCTGGATTCCCATCATAATATATACGGTTTTTTCATGATCTGCTTTCAATCTTTCACCACCAGTTCTAAGGGCTCAGGCTTAAATGCCCGGTAAAAGTCCGGGGGCTTTATCTGCTGAAGTCCTGATACCTGACCGTCTCCGAATTCCATGATGATAAGGCTTCCATCCTCACGGCGTGCGATATCCATCGTAACAAAATTGCTCTTCAGTTTCTTCACGGATGTTTCGATCCAAAGCCGTTCTTCATCAGTAAAGCTGACGTTCCTGTCTGCCTGCCAATAATCATCTATGATTATGACCCTTCCGGCAAACACAAATACTCTGTATTCCTCCGATATCGGCATCCCGCTCTTTTCATGAAATCCGATCGGCTTCAGTTTCTCAAACTTACGAAGAACCACTCCGCCCGCAAGATCAGAATCCTGCCGTTGAACAAAGTTCCTTATGATTCTTTCTGCATTTGCTTCATCAGCGATGTTATTGATAAAGCACGCATCGTACCACTCATGTTTCCGGCTTTTCACATAGTCTTTGACAATGTATGGACCTTCCAATCCTCTTGTCAGCAATAATGCAGAATCTACCGTACCCTGATCCTCCCATACAGATCTTGCCGTATCCTCCTTGAAGTCATCATACCACCCCGGAAGCATATGATATCTTTCGTATTCATCCGGCGTATTGATGAGTATCATGCCTTTTGCTTCAAGCTTCTCGTAAAACAGCCTGTACATATCCGGCTTCATCATCCATCCGCGATATATCGTCAATCCGGAAATATCGTCTCCATACAAGGACAATTTCCCCGCCTCAAGATCTTCATAGCTGAACAATGCGCAGGCATGTTCCAACCCTGCTGCCTGAAACTCTTCCTCGTAATCCTCATCTACCCTTTTCGGATTCAGCGGATGGCTGCAGAAGATGAAATTGACATCCTCCAGGCTTCTGACAAGCATATTACCCTCAGCCTCGACTCCATCCAGCAATTCGCACAACAGACACAATGGCATATTTTCAAAGTCCGTCCTCTCAGTGAATCGGCTGAGCAGCTCAATTCCCGTAACCTTAAAACGATTGTTCTGAAGGTCATAAAAAACGTCGCCAATGCGGACAATTGAATGCGCATGGTTTTTAACTCCGTAGACAGTGCCTCTGCCGGTTATCTTAAACCGGTCCAGTATTCTGAATACATCTCCCATTATGATTTATCACCTCATTCTGCAGTACGCTCTTTTGCGTTCCTTATGACCATAACGCGGTCAATCAAAAACGTCTCTTTTGTTCCTGTCAGCAGAAAAAGCGGACCTGACCGCTGTCCTTTCTGCGCCATGTATTTTTATCCACCTGCAGCATTTCGTATCCCATATAAGGTCCTTCCTGACATTTCTGAATGGTCTCTGTTTCTGAATGTTCACCATTTTTGAATATTCAGTATTCCCTTAAAATAATCTCTGTGATTCCCGGATTGTTTCCGCCCGTAATGCGGAGTACCTTTGGATTCAAACCATGCCCGATTTCCCGGTAGATTCCCTGTTGAATGCGATTTCCCCGATGGAAACCATGGATCACCCGAATGCGATAGATGCCGGCATTTGCCTTTTTGATCTGTTCCTCTATTTTTACAATGGCCTGATCCACGGTCAGGCCGTGTACATCAAGCTCAATCAGAGGATTTTGCATCATAATCTCTCACTCCCCGCAGCATATGTCATTTTCCATTCAGATTTGTGTTTTTCACATTCCATCCTGAAAACAATTCCTCCTTTACCGCCTTAATATTCCTTCGTAACCGTATCAATTCCATACATTTCCATAAACAGATCCAAATCTTTCTGGTTGCGGATCAGCATGACTTCCTCAAATTTTCCGGTATGTCTGTTTTTGAATCCTGCAACCTGCTCGCCCGTGCAGATGCTGCATCTGAGAAGCGGTCGCAGATTTTCCCTGTCATATTCCTTCTTTTCTATAGTTTTCCTGCCAAACATAAAGACCTCCTTCCATTTTGGTTACACCTGTACAAATACATGGAGCTCTTACCCGTTAAATTCGCTGATAATTTCCTGTGCTTCGTCCCAGAGTCTGCAGTTCTGCTTCATATACCAGTTCTTTTTTGTATCTGCATGCCTGCTGCCCCAACTGAGCAGTACCTGTTCCGCCTCTCTGCCGCACGCGGTCATGTTACATATGATACTGATCTGCTCTTTCTCTGCGTCCCTGTATACGTCTGACTACATTGTACCACAGGAAACAGCACCTGCATATAGCCCGATCTATGGTTCTGCATTTTCTTTTATGCATTCAGCCCTGCAAACTTTTTCTGATATCGCCATCCTCCAGTCCGTTGAGTTCGCAGACCTCTGCCGCCATGTCGTCATTCCCGTATCTTTGCCGGCAGATGTTCAGGAGCGTGCCTCCGACCCTGACCTGATAACGCTCCGGTTCCTTCTCCTGAGGCGCTTCCTGCGGTTCCTGCGCCTTTTCCGGCTCATTCGCCTCCTCCGGTGCGGTTCCTTCCGGCTCTTCCTGCACGGCTCCTTCCGGCTGATCCTCTTCCTCACCGGTCACCAGGCTTTCCGAGATCTGATAGAGCGCATCCTCCATATTTGCCATGCGGTCGTAATTGTTGACCATCGTCACTCCGATCACAAGGATGACCAGCACCAGAAACATGCAGGAGGTGTAAAGGAACGCCAGCAGTTTTTTCTGTGAATTCTGCTCCCTTTTTTCCTGCATGACATTCCGGAATTTCGCAGCTGCGCGGTCCTTCAGAATCCCTTCCGGTTCAATTCCCCGTCCGCCCTTTTTCCTGCTCATATATTCCTGCATCCGGTCATTTCTTTCATAATAAATGTATCAGGATCCTTCTGCCCGTTCCGGGCTCCCCGATCTGCCGGATATTTTTGGGAAACTTCCACTCCTCTTTGGTCTTCTGAGATTCCAGTAGTTCCATCTCCTCACCCACCTTCACTTTTTGCTACATAGTAGCACAGAAGCTGTCCCATTTTTGACGAATTCCGTAGGCAGGCCCGCTCATTTTATCCACAAAAACCATGCCGCGGACACCTGTATGGCTCCGCGGCATGATTTTCTCACTTAGAAACTTCTCCCCTCCATGATTTTCTCCAGATCCATGGAAGTGTCAAAATACTGTTCGTCCACATAGTAGATCTTTTCCACCTTCTCTCCTTTTTCCAGTTTGTCTATGATCTCTGCCACCTGTTCCGCAAAGATCGGATTGCACTCCACATCGACGTTAATCTCTCCTCTGACCATGGCTTCAAACGCCGCCCGGCCGCCGTCGAAAGAGATGACAATGATTTCTCCGTCCGGTCCGCAGGTCCGCCCCGCTTCCTGAATCGCGTCTATGGCTCCGAACGTCATATTGTCATTCTCACTCACCAGCACATCAATATCCTCATACGTGCACAGAAAGTATTCCATGACCTCTTTTCCCTTTGCCTGCGTGAAATCTCCGGACTGGTACTCCAGCATGTTCCAGTTATGCTGCGTGTCCAACACCTGAGCAAAGCCGGAAGTGCGTCCGATCTGTGCCGTGGATTCCGGCGTTCCCTGCAGAGTCACGATGTTGATCTTCTCTTCCGAACGCCCCTGTTCGTCCAGATAACCCACAAGCCATTCTCCCGCCGTATGACCTTCTTCTTCGAAATCACTTCCCACCCAACAGGTATACAGATCTGTATCAGACACCTCCACTGACCGGTCTGCCAGAATCACCGGAATACCCGCGTCCCTGGCCTCCTGAAGAACCGCGTCCCAGCCTGTCTCCACGATGGGATCCAGAATAATATAATCGACTTCCTGAAGGATAAAGTTACGGATCGCCTTCAGCTGATTTTCCTGTTTCTGCTGCGCATCCTCAAAAAGCAGATAGTATCCGTTTTCAATCGTAAATGTATCCTTAAAGGATTCTGTATTGGCTGTTCGGTAATCGGATTCTGAACCGATCTGAGAAAATCCGATCACAATATGCTCCCGGCTGCCTTCCGGTTCTTCTTCGTACGGAGCGGAATCTGCAGTGCCAGGTGCAGCACCTCTGCATCCTCCGGCCAGAAAAGCCAGAAAGAACACCGCTGCGGCAATCCATCTCTTCCTCATAGCGCCCTCCTTGATCCAAACCGTTTTTAAAAAGCTTCGTCCCACAGGGGACGAAGCTTTTTATGTTTACTATACCACAGACTCCCCGAAAATCAAGTCTTAATTTTCTTCCTGTTCCTCTCTGCTTTTCTTCGCAATGAGAAAATAAATCATCATGCAGGCCAGAATCGCGATGATCAGTATGATCGGGAAGATGGAGAAGGAAGATCCTTCCGGCTTCTCGATACCTGCCTGCGGCACTTCTTCATCCTCAATGTCCCGAATCTCCGGCGGTGTTTCTTCATTTTTCTGAAGTTCTCCGTCGTCCGGCGTCAGCGTCTCTGCAGGCGTTCCGTCCGCCGTTTCTCCGGTCTCTCCCTGAACACCGGCGTTTCCTCCGGTCAGCTGCTCGCCCACGGAGCCTCTTACGGCTGTCGTAACGGCCGCTCCCTGACCTGCTGCCACAGCGGCAGGAGCTGCTGCCGGCGCCGCATCATCGGACGAACCTCTGTGAGAACTGCTGCTCTTTCCGGAGCCGCCCGAGGATCCGGTGCCGCCGGTATTACCAGAATTGCCGGAATTGTTCGTACCTGAAGAATCTCCTGTGGACGGATTGCCGCCCGGCGCCTCCGTCTTCTCCTCAATGGTCACCGCAGTGGAATACTCCATCTGCCACTGATCATACTGAGACGTCACAACCGCAGTGACGACAGCTTTCCCGGGCTTCAGACCGCGGATCACGCCATCCGTATAGGACACCAGTTCCGGTTTCTCCGACACATAGGTGACTTCCACAGCGTCCTTTATACTGCCCGGAAGCGTGAACAGCTGTACGCCGGCGTCTTCCTTAACCGCGGTATAGAGCTCCGGCGCCACTACGGACGGGAACGGATTCCGGTAATCTTCCAGATAGCACAGTTCTTCCACTGCCTGCTGAAGATGTGCGTAAGCCGTCCGAATGGAAGAATAGCCGTCCGCCTCCTTCGCTTCCTTCAGCGCCTGCTCCAGACGCGCTCTGGACACCTCCGCCAGCTTCTCCGTCCGGATGGACTCCGCCTTCGCGATCAGCTCGTTCAGACCGGTACGGTCCAGGCCAAGCACGGTCAGCTGATACTCTCTGGACGCACTGAGCATTCCGGCATTCACCGTTGCCGTCAACGTAACGGTGGTCTTCTGTTCCGGATTCGCAACGGTTCCATCCGGCTTTATAATGGATTCGTCACTGCTGGACCAGATGATCGGAAGTCCGTCCACCTCGCTTGGAAGCTTCAGATCATATTTGATCTCGTTGACAGACTTATTCTCACCCAGAATCTTCCGCGGCTTCAGCGCCAGCGTGTCGTTCATCCAGGAAGTGAGCATCTGTTCGAAATACTCTCTGTCCTGATTCTGAACCTGATCCTCTGTCATGTCCGCCGCATATACCTTGACTTCATCCACCAGGCCGTCAAATGTACGGTCCCAGTTATTGACTCCGATATAGATATCCTGGTTCTTTCCCGCCAGCGGATGATTGGTGGCTGCAGACGCTGCTTTCCGCCCGTCCAGATAAGCGGTCATCGTCGAGGACGTACCGGTCAGGACCAGCTGATGCCATTCTCCGGCGCTGATCTTCGCCGTTCCATGGGTCGTCCAGGTACTGTAAATATCTCCTTTTGACCAGATTTTGCATTCCGAAGCGTTTCCTGATCCCGACACCGCCGTCCAGTTTTCCGGATCATGATGTCCGAGGAACAGCAGAATCTGGTTTTCCGCAAAACTGCTGTTCGGCTTCAGCCAGAGCGATACCGTGAACTCTTCTCCCAGAGCCGCCCGGTTCAGTTTCAGTCCGAAGTCCCGCAGAGCAATCGCCTGGCCGTCTTTTCCCGCCGCGTCATAGCTGATTGTGCCGTTGTATGCGCCCAGTCCTTTCACGACCGCGGCTGCAGACGCCCCGCCTTTTTCATCGTTCAGTCCGCCTTCAAACCTGTAGTATGCCGCAAGTTCGTCTTCCAGACTGTCCGATACGGTTACGGCGGTGGTCCGGGTTACGGTCTTTCCGTCCAGGCTGACGGTCGTTGTGATCGTCGCCGTTCCGGCTTTTCCGCCGGTGACCGCTCCCTCACTGTCCACGGACGCGACATCCGGATCGCTGCTTTCGCAGCTTACCGAAGCGCCCGCCTCCAGAATACCTTCCGGAAGCTTCAGATCAATGCTCTTTGTACGGTTCACAGACAGCTTCAGGCTGTCCGCCGCGGTAATGTCATCCATCATTTCCTTCAGTACGTCAACCGCCGTACGTCCGTCGTACAGCATGAGGACTTCCGTGGAGGAGAGCGTCCGGCCATAGACTCTGACTTCATCCACCAGGCCGGTAAATTCCGCATCCCAGTTATTTGCGCCGATATAGACATCCTGATTGGTTCCTGTCAGAGGCTGGTTGGTCTTATTGGAAGACACCTGTTTTCCATCCAGATAAGCAGTCACGTTCTGGCTGTCGCCGGTCACCGTCAGCTGATACCAGTTCCCGGCTTTCAGAGAAAGCTCCCCGAAACCAGTCCAGCCATAGCCGTTCCCGTTGGCCCAGATTTTGCACACCGGGGAATTGTTCGCTTTTCCGGATACTGCCACCCACTGCTCCGGGTTGTGATAGCCCAGAAACAGCGCGCACTGGTTTTCCGCAAATGTCCTGTCCGGCTTTACCCACATGGACACGGTAAAGCTGTCACCCAGATTTTTCTGATTCAGTTCCAGTCCATAATCGCCCAGACGGACTGCCGCGCCCTCTCTGCCGTTTTCGTCGTACACCGGGCTGCCGCCGTATGCGCCCAGTCCGGTCACGATCGCCGTCGCGTCGTTTCCGCCCTCCACACCGTTTTCCAGCGTGGTGTCGTCAAACGAATAATAAGCGGTCAGTCCGCGTTCCGGATCCGGGGTCTCGGCCTTCGCCTCCGCCGCAGGCCATGCGACAGAGGTCATGAGCAGCGTTGCTGCCAGGAAACCGTATAATAATTTATTCCTTTTCATATTTTACTTCTCCTTTCCGGCAGCGCCTTATTGCTCCCTGTATTCCTCTTCCACCACGCAGAGGCCGATCTGGTCCGTATAGGTGCGGCCCTGATAGTCCCAGGTGACGGTCAGCGTCTTTCCGCCTGCGGCAGTCATGTCGATCTCGTCCGCATTGGTGGTATAATCCGTAATCTGCTTCGTTTTTCCATTGTCCAGAACCATCTGAATCCGGATATCGTCCGTCTCCAGCGTCTCGCCCGCCGTATAGAACCGCACGGTCTTCAGAACGCTTCTGCGGGCTGCCGCATCCGGATTCTCAGGCTGGTCCGGATCCGTCGGCACCTCAGGCATGGACTCATCGGTAGACACATAAATGGTGCCTTCCTCTTCCTGCGCATCCCTGACTGCCAGAAGCTTTCCATCCCGGAATACCAGGAAGTATCCCGGATACTGAACGCTTTCCAGACGGACGCCGTCTCCGCTTACTCCCTTCAGGGTACGGAACGTCATCCTGGCCGCTTCCTCCGTTGTTCCTCCTGCATCCTGAGACAGTACCAGCGGGATCGTCCCGTCAGCCGCCGGATCGCCCACGCAGAGGTAAAGTCCCGGTTTGGCGTTAGACTCGATGGACACATATTCGTCCTTTCCGGCGTCCGCCTTGCCCGGGCGGAGCACCCATTCCGCCGTATGGCCGTTCTTGAAAAATTCCACGGTCAGTTCTTTTCCTCTGATCGGATAATCTGCATCGTTCAACGTATTTTCAAAATCCTTAATCGCCAGATAGTTGCCGTCCTTATCTGTAATGTAGCTGATCGTGCCGTTCAGGCCCGTCGCCGTCTTACGGATTGGATCGATGGTTCCGTCGCTGTTGATCTTGAATCGCTCCACACACGCCACCCGACGGAATCCGCTTCCATGGGGAAGGCTGCCGTCATGATAGACGAAATAAGTCTCTCCCTGGAAATCAAACACTGCCATGTGGTTTGTGTTGGCGGTCGCTGACGGCTCCATGAGGATTCCGCCGAACTCCCACTCATTGCTCATAATGTCGTCGGTGGTCGCATACGCCATCTGTTCTCTCCAGTCGCAGGCAAAGAACATATAATACGGACCATAGTAGTTACCGTTTTCATCCTGCTGACGGTAGTAATACGGAGCCTCGGTGAAGAAATGTCCGTCGAACCAGACTTTATTCTCTGCGCCGACGCCGTTCCCGTCCATCTTTCCTACCACAATGTCAAAGGTTCCGTCAGAAGCATATCCGCAGGACAGACGGTTCGGATCGCCGTCTCTGTCCTTCACGGAAATCATGTCTTCGTTCAGCTCGCAGACGAAGAAGCGGGTGTTGCCCCAGCCAAGATAGCGGTGTTCCACGCCCTCGTCGTCTTTCTCGATCCAGATGGTCGGGTCAATGTCTTCCCATGTATGTACGCCGTTATAGGTATCGGTATTTCTTACCAGCGGATGTCCGATATCCTCAAACGGTCCGGTGGGACTGTCGGATACCGCCACGCCGATGGATTTGCCGCCGCCGTAGGCGCTGATCGTCTCTGTGCAGTAATAGAAATAATATTTTCCGTCGCTGCCCTTTGCCACCTGTCCGGCCCACGCAGACACGTCGTCCTTTGCCCAGGTGATATGCGCGCGGTCCGCCCTTAAGGTCTCTCCTTCGAAGGTCCAGTTGACCATGTCTTTGGAGGAATAGCAGTACCATCCCGGCATCTGATAATACTCGCCGGCAGCCGTATCGCGACCCACATAGCAGTATACGGTATCGCCGTCCACCAGGATCGACGGGTCTCCGCCGTACAGGATGTTGCCGTCCGCGTCAAAGCCCAGCATGGGATTGCCCGCCGTGCTCTTATCCAGCGTCTTGAAGTCATCCTCATCAATATATCCGTAATTCGGATCTCCCCATTTATGCTGAAGCGCGGTATATTCTTCCTCTGTCACCGGCATCACATAGCCGTGGCGGAATTTGCCCGGCATACTAAATTCGTTACCGGACAGCATCCGGAATTCACCGGACTCCAGGTCGTCCGTCACCAGCGGATAGTATCCCTGTCCTCTTGCGAAACGGTCTACCAACAGACACCACTGTTCTTTGCCTTCTTCCGTCCGGTCATTCAGCTTAAAGATGATCGGTCCTTCCACAGCGCCCTGCTGCGCCGGCAGCTGATTGGACAGGGTATCGGACGCAATATCCGTAAAGGTTCCCAGCACGGAATCCGACTTGTCAATGGCAATGCTTCCGATGGATTCATTCTTTGTATAACGGTAATAGGTTCCGTCGTGCTCGATCATCGTGGAGTCAATGACCTTCACGCCCTCTCCCTTGTGATACAGTTTCGCATCCGTAAAGGTACGGAAATCACGGGTCTTGCAGTAGTAGATGGCATGGTTCTCGTAGTCCTCCACGATGTTCTCATTCTCATCCACCTTCAGAGTCGTCGCCGACCAGTACACCACGTATTCACCGGTCTTCTCGTCATAGATGAATTCCGGCGCCCAGGTACATCCCGCTCCTTCCGGCGCGATCTCCGCCAGCCAGGGCTCGCTCCAGTTTACCAGATCGTCGGACTCCCACACGACGATGCTGTGGCTTCCGTTGGAGCCGGCCTCCGCCCAGCTTCTGTTGTGCGCAATACTCAGGTCGGTGGCGATCATATAGAACTTGTCGCCTTCCGCCGTCCTTGCGATATAATGGTCGCGCAGGCCGCTCTCGCCGATGGTGCTGGTCAGCACTGCCTTGCCCCCGTTTAAGTTCTCCCAGTGGAATCCGTCCTCACTGGCAGAGAAATAGGTCTGCTCTTTCGTTCCGTTCTCTTCCGTATCGGTAAAGCGGACGAACAGATAGCCGATATAATCTTTTTCACTGACCGGCTTCGGCGCCGCCTTCACCGTCAGATTATAGGTTTTCACCACAGACGCGCCGTCTTTGGAAAATTCCGCCGTCAGGGTCACGGACGCATCCGCGCTCTGTCTGGTCACCACGCCGGCCGGCGTGTCGTCGTATCCGTCATTTTTCACAACCGCCGTGCTGACGATCTTCTCGTCGCTGGAGGTCCACTGGATGGATACGCCGTCTTTCTCAGAGGGAAGCGCAATATTTCCCTTGACCGCGTCCGCGTTCGGAATCTCAAAGCTGTCAGCCACATGCTGCAGGTCTTCCATCGCCGCTTTGCGCGCCGCCGCATCCTGCTCCGTGAACGTCTTCACCTCGTCGTCCGTCATGGCCCAGTCGTAGACTTTGACATTGTCGAAATATCCGCGGAAGTAAATATCGTCGCTGTAGAAGGATTTTCCAAGATAAGCCTTCAGATTTGTTCCCAGATCGGACAGCGCCAGCCCGGTATTTGCATTCTGCGCCATCAGCTTTCCGTCCTGATACAGGCTGATGGAATTCTTCGTGATGACCATCTTCACATTGATCCAGGTCCGGCTGTTATTGGGATATTTAAAGTTCTTCGACGCAGTTTTCTCGTCGTTATAGCTTTCCTTCGTGATGGCAAGCTTCATACCCGTGGGCATGGTCTTCAGGAACAGATATTTCTGATCGTCCTGTCCGATGGTAAAGGTAAAGTAGTTCCCGCTTCGGGTCACTTCCTTCACATCCATGGAGATGGTCAGATTGTCTTTTCCGTCGAAGAAGCCTTCCGGGAATTCCAGGAAACTGTTGCTTCCGCCCACTGCGGTACCGCCGTCCAGATAAAGCACCTGGCCGTACTGCTTGTCCTGCACATAGGAAGCGCCCTTTGAGATCTCCGCGTTATTTCCGCTGACCGAATCCAGTACGGTCCCCGCCTGCGCATGTTCGTCAAACCTGTATTCCAGAATCGGGTCACTGGACGCCGCCTCGCCTTCGATGGTCAGCTGCACGCTGAAGACGGAACCTTCCGCGCCTGCAAACTCTTCATCCGACTGATTCAGCACCGGCATGCCTTCGGAGTCAAAGAACACCGGCTTCACATAGCAGTGACGGCACGGATCGAACAATGGATCGCCGTTATGTACGCCGCCTGCGGTGGAATGGGTCTGATACGGACGCGCATGATAGACGATGACCGGATTGCCGTTCTCGTCCACCGTGAAGGAATTGTGTCCCGGGCCGGATACTTCATTATCAAAATCCGTACTGGTCAGGATCGGATACGGCGTCTTGGTCCAGTTCTCCGGATCAGTCAGATCCGAATCCGCATCGCCGGTCAGAAGGCCCACGCAATATTCGGAACCGGTTCCGGACGCCGAGAACGCCAGATAGACTTTTCCGTCCCTCTGGAGCACCGCCGGACCTTCATCCACACGGTTATTTACCAACTCCCAGGTATACTCCGGACCGCTGATCACCGCGCACCGGCTGATCAGCTGCGTCGGGTCTGCCGGATCAATTTTCGCAATGGCAATACTGCTGTTACGCCTCGTAATGTCCGCCCACGCCAGGTAATGGCTTCCTCCGGCTTCAAAATAGGTCATATCCAGAGACATGGCATCCATATAGGAATTCTTGTCCTCCGCCGTCGTCTTCACCAGCTCCGGCTCGCCCCAGCTGTCCGGGTTCATCATGTCGTCCCCGTTGTTACAGCGGATCATAAACGGACGAATATTGAAGGTCGTCCCTGTTCCGGAGTTCAGTCCCGCCGTGCTGACAAAATACCAGTAATCACCGATCTTATGCAGCTCCGGCGCCCAGATAAAGCGTCCCAGCGTACCGCTCTCACGCTCATCCCAGATCGTTACTTCTTCCGCGTCCGCCAAACCGCTGATGGTCTCCGCCCGGCGCAGTACCAGACGGTCATAACCCTCCGGATCGCCGGAACGCATCATCGGATAAGACGCTGTAAAGTAATAATATCCGTCATCTTCATTATAGGTAATAAACGGATCCGCCCGCTCCGGGATCAGAGGCGCTTCCGCTTCTGTATAATAAGCCGAACCGCCGACCGTTCCATGGAGCGTATAAGTCCCGGGCCTTCTGGTATCAATCTTCTCCAGATCCGCCGCATTCCACCGAATGGAAAGCTTCTTGACCGTTCCGTCCGAGTACGTCGCCGTCACCGGGTCCATTTTTAATGTTTCCTCCAGATCCTCTCCTGCCTGAAGCGTTACAGCGCCCGGCAGTCCGCTTAAGGAAGTCAGCGACGGATTTGTGAATTTCTTCACAAGCCGGTCGTATTCCGCCTGCGTAAGCGCCGCGGAGGATTCCCATATGGCGTCCTGCATCCCGTCAATTTCCTCAAACTTGTAGCTGACGCTCTGGGCCTGCGTAAATTCTTCAAAATCCTTCGTCGTTGCCACATAACATCTTCCGCCTGCGTTCTCCGCAAAGATCCGGTATTCCTGGCCTGCCATGTCATAGACGCATGCCAGCTTCGCAATGCTTGTAACGCCCGGCAGCGAGCAGACTTTTTCATTCGTATAAGTAATCAGATCTTCTGAATCATAGATGAGCACGCTGCCGCTGTTGCCGCCGTCCGCCGCGATCACGCCAAACGTCCCGTCCGCCTTCCGGAAAATCTGCGGAGACACGAACGCCTTCGCCCCCTTTGCCGTGTACAGAACCGGCTGGTCCTTGTGCAGCACCATGTAGCCGTCCCCGGTCTCTGCCGCCAGCTTCATACCACCCTTCTGTCCTACTGCCGGAGCGTCGCTCACATAGGTAAGCACATCCTGTCCTGCAGCCAGGACCACCAGCGGAAATTCCTTTCGGGAAACCTTCTCCCCGTCTGTAATCTCGGCCGTCAAAGTCACCGCCTGGTTTTCTTCGGTTCTTGTCACCTTTCCTTCATTTGTGACTGCTTCCGGTTGATCAGAGGTCCACGTGATCTGCGCCCCTTCAAACTCTGTCGGCAGCACCAGATCTTCGGAAATGTATCCGGCATTCAGCGTCAGGCCGCCTTCGTACTCTCCCGCCGTTCCTCTGTCTACATATTCCTGAAACTGTTCTTCAATCTCCGCCTCGGACAACGCGTAGCTGTAAAGCCGAAAATTGTCGATGCTTCCCTGGAAATACTCTCCGCTTCCCCAGTTTGCCTTTCCGATCTGCAGGATGCTGCTGTCTCCCAGAATCCCGTCTACCGTATGGGCGCTGTCAACTCTGGATACTTCTGATCCATTTACATAGACCGTCGTATCCGTCTCCGTCAGTACCACATCCACATGCACCCAGTCGTTGCTGACCGGCGCATTGGCGCTGGCAGGACGCGGCCCGTTATTGTTGTAGCGTTCTGCGGTCAGTTTCCCGTCCTGCTGCAGGACTCCAATGTAACGTTCCTTCTGATAGGTGGGTGCCGCGCCGGAATTGGACGCATACATCACCCAGTTGGCGCCGTCGCGGTCATGCCTTGCTTCATAAGATACCGTCAGCTCTTTGACCCCGGTCAGAAGGCTTCCTCCGTCCGCGTCCGTCACAGTCAGGAACTGGCTGGAGCTGCCGTCCAGATGCAGCGCTTTGCCGCCGCCGGAATAGCTGTCCGTCAGAGTATAATTTCCTTTTGCTTCCGCCTCATTGGAAGTGATCGTCTCACCTTCCTGCAGGTTTTCAAAATCCAGATCCATCAGGAGCTCGCGTTCCCTCGGCTCTGCCAGATAGTTCGTTCCATCTGCCTCTTCCGCCGGAATCTCCGGATCCTGCACCGGCGCGTCATTTTCCTGTTCCCCCGTATCGTCCGTCTTCCCGTTCTCCGTCTCTTCCCCGGAACCCTCTGTCTCTTCCTCCGGATCCTGCGTATCTTCCGCCGGAGTCTCGGAATCCGGCTTGTCCTGAGCATCCCCCGGACCCGTCTCTTCGGGTTTTGCCGGATCTTTCAGATCATCCTGCCCGTCCGCAGGATTCTTGTCATCCGGCTTCAGCGTTTCGCCCCCACCGTCCTGCTGATCGCCAGTGTCCGGCTTTTGCACCGGAGAATCCTCATCCGTCTTTTGAGAGTCCTCCTCGCCGGATGTCTGCTGATCTTGGGCATTATCCATGCCTGCTGCCGATACTGCCGGCGACGGCGACACCGTCGATACCAGTACAGACGCAGTCATCAATAATGCCAGAACCCGTCTTTTTCTCATAGCATCCTCCTATCTGCCGGAATCCGCTTATCGGTTCCTGAACAGAGCCATCCGCACGGATTCCAATGCATAATTTCTTCCATTTTCTATTCTACGTTATTTTTTCTCTCCCCGATACGGATTATCTTCTGAATTAATTTCGGTTTTTTACGATCTTCAGCCCGAATTTACAATTTGCACAAAATAAGTTGACTTTTTTACGTTTTTTGTTCATTTTTTTATGTTTTTATTCCTGAAAATCTTCTTTTGTTTTAAATTTGTACATTTTTTTGATAATCCTTGTATTTTCACAGTAAATAACATGTATTTATTCTATACATACAGAAGAGCAAAATCATCTCTGTCTGCATCCGTATAGAAGAGCGCATTCCCTGCACTGATCTTCGCATTGGAGATCTGAACCTCGCCAGGTGAATTAATTCCGGTATAGCTGAATGCCATTTTGGAAGAAACGATCCCTCCACCGGTAATGATCATGGGACTGCTTCCCTGACCATTATAAATTGCCGTTACCGGATTATACCAATATCGATTCACTTCCTTGTCACTGGTCAAATCAGCTCCAAATCAAAATCCCCGGCACACGTCCGGGGATTTTGAGATACCTGTTTTATTTCGTCAGACCTTTTTTCCGAATAGCCATAACCACACTCTGAATAATCAAGAACAGACACAGCATGGCTGCGATCGTAATGCCGATCCACCAGGGCTCGTCAAGTCCGGCGGAAGACACGATGTTCTGGATCGTACTCAGAGACAGCACGCCGAAGAAAGTTCCTATAATATTGCCCACACCGCCGGTCAGCATGGTACCGCCGATGATCGAGGAGGCAATGGCGTTCATCTCCGCGCCGCTTGCATGGGACGGCGATCCGGAACCTACATGCAGGAAATAGATAAAGCCGCCCAGTCCTGCCAGGAATCCGCAGATCAAATGTGACAGGAACTTTGTTCTTTTTACATTGATTCCAAGCATCAGAGCACTCTGGCTGTTGCCGCCTACTGCGTAGAAGGCACGACCAAGCTTCGTCCATTTGAGCACGACAAACAGAACCAGCACTACCAGGAGCGCCACGATCACGCCGATCTCTATATAGGCATCCACATATTTTCCAATTTTGTTGACCGATCCAAGACCCGGAATAATGATACGGGTTCCTTTCAGCGCCACAAACGCCTCATTCTCCACATTGAACGGATTACTGTTGACAATGGTCGTCATACCTCTTGCAAAAAACATTCCCGCCAGAGAGACGATGAAAGGCTGAATCTCCAGATAAGCCACCAGGAAACCCTGAACCAGCCCAAATGCCAGACCGATCAGCAGTGCGATCACAACTGCCATAGCCACATTGCCGCCTTTAAAATCCAGGTAAACCGCACAGCACATGCTGACCAGCGCAGTCACCCCGCCGACAGAAATATCGATACCCCCGGTGATCATGACAAGGCTCATACCGCAGGAAAGGATAATCAGCGCCGCCTGGGCATTTAAAATGTTGAAAAATGTCTGTGGTTTCAGGAAGCCGGATCCCAGAAAAAGCATGGCTCCCAGATACATTACGAAAAATACAACGACCGTAATAGTCAGAAGCAGATTCGTATCGCTCATGTTTTTAAACTTCTTACTCATTATGCCACCTCCCTGTTTCCGGATTTCGGCATCAGTTTCGCCAGCTTCTCTCTCACAATCGGAGCGCTTAAGACGACAAGAACAATAACGACAACCGCTTTGTATGCCGGAAGTGCATCCGCTTGTACATCAAACTTATACAGTGTCGTAGTCAGGCACTGTATCACATATGCACCGATGATGGAAGCCGTCATGTTGAATTTACCTCCGCTCAGTGCATTCCCGCCCAGAGCCACTGCCAAAATAGCATCCATTTCAATATCCTTTGCAATAACGGAATAGTTGATGGTAGAAAAACGGCTGACTTTGATCAATCCGACCACTGCCACGCACAGGCCCAAAATCACGAAGGATAGAATCTTGATAAAAACCGGATTCAGACCATTCAGTTTTGCGGAATATTCGTTGATACCGACCGCCTGCGTATACAGCCGCAGAGTAGTAAACTTCAGAATCAGCGCAATCACGACGACACAGATCATCGCAATGAAGAACGGAGTCGGAATCGGACAGCCCGGTATGTAATTGCCATAATATGCAAAAGACGGCTCTGTAATAATCGGAAGCTCATTGTTATTGACCCATGCGGCGATAGAACGTCCCGCCGTATAGAGGATCAGTGTTGCGATCATGGGCTGGATTCCGAATACGGCCACAAGCGTGCCGTTAAAGGCACCGAAGAGCATGGCCACTACGCAGGTAATCAGAAATGCCAAGATCACCGGCATCACCAGCGTCTCAGGACGGGTATTGGTCCCGCAGAGCATGCGCAGAAGCACGCTGCCGCTGATAGCGATGGCCGCACCCACACTGATATCCTGTCCGCCGGTAGCCGCCGTCACCAGCGTCATACCAATCGCAAGGATCGCCAGCTCAGAACCGCTGTCCAGAATCGTGATCAGGAAACCGGACAGAACCGGATAGCCTGCACTGTTATATCCCAGTGTGATCTTGAAAAAGCCTGGGTCCATAATCAGGTTAAATACCAGAAGCAGCAGAAGCGCCGCCATGGGGATGAAAAGCTGATTTCTGGTAAGCTCGGCAAAAAAGCTGCTCCCTCCGGATTTTTTCGCATCATTGTTTCCCATATTATTTATCACCTCCGGCTATGGTATTCATGACCTTATTCTGGTTTAGATCCTGTCCTGAAAGTTCTCCAACCATCCTGCCGTCGCGCATGACAACCAGTCTGGAACAGGTACGGAGCATCTCGTCCAGCTCGGACGAGATAAAGGTAACGCTCATTCCCTCTGAAGCAAGCTTTAATACCAGTTTCTGTATATCGACCTTGGTACCGACATCGATACCTCTGGTCGGCTCATCCAGGATCAGGTACTCCGGATGAGTAAGCAGCCAGCGCGCAAGGATAACCTTCTGCTGGTTTCCGCCGGACAGCGACTTGATCGGCGTATCCGCAGATGCGGTCTTGACGCTTAGAAGCTTGATGTATTCGTCCGCTATTTTGTCTGATTCCGCTTTTGAGAAGGGCTTTAAGAAGCCTCTCAGAACCTGCTGTGCCAGCAGAATATTGTCGCGGACCGACAGGTCTCCCACGATACCGTCCCTCTTACGGTCCTCCGGCAGATAGGCAATGCCATTCTTCATAGCATCAATCGGTTTTTTAATTTTCACCGGTTTTCCGTTCATCTTGACATTTCCGCTGGTGATCCGGTCCGCACCGAAGATCGCACGGACACTTTCGCTCCTTCCGGAACCAAGAAGACCGGTAAATCCATTCACTTCTCCCTTTTTGATGTGGAAATTAAATGGTTTGATTCCCGCATCGCTGCAAAGATCCTCTGCCTCAAAGACAGGTGCTTCTCCCTCTTTGTTCTCGTAAGTGGAATATTCTCCCTGGATATCCGACAGATCATCCAGCTCCTTACCGAGCATCTTGGATACCAGCTGAACACGCGGCAGTTTTTCAATTTCAAACTCTCCTACAAGCTGGCCGTCGCGCATAACCGTGATCCGGTCGCAGATCTCATACACCTGATCCAGGAAATGGGTTACAAAAACGATACCCACGCCTCTGCCTTTCAGATCGCGCATGAGTTTGAACAGCTTCTCTACCTCCTGCTCATCAAGAGAAGAGGTCGGCTCGTCAAGGATCAGCACTTTACAGTCCGTATCCACCGCACGGGCGATGGCTACCATCTGCTGAACCGCCAGAGAGCAGGTGGAAAGCTGCTGGGTCGCCTTTGCCGGGATATCCAGCGACTGCAGGATCTTGTCCGCATCCGTATTCATCTTCTTCCAGTTCTGGCAGATGCTTTCCGAACGGCCGATATACATGTTCTCGGCAACGGACAGATTCGGACAGAGCGTGATCTCCTGATACACGGTACTGATGCCGTTTTTCTGTGCTTCCTGCGGGGAATGGATCGCAACTTCATTTCCTTCGATGGAGACCTGCCCTTCATCCTTGCTGTAGACACCGGTCAGAACTTTGATCAAAGTCGATTTTCCAGCTCCATTCTCTCCCATCAGTGCATGAACTTCACCTTTTCGAAGGGTAAAATCCACACCCTGCAGGGCACGTACTCCAGGAAAGCTTTTGTGAATGTTTCTCATCTGCAATACAACATTTTCTGCCACCCTAAAGTTCACCTCCTGTAAAATTATTTAATATATGAAGTGTGCATGTACACACACGTCATCCGGCTTGCTTTTCGGTAACCTTTTCATAGAAAAAGCACGGTGCAGTCCTGTAATATCCCTTACCGCACCGCGCTTTTTCACAAGCACTTACTTAATGTACATATATTTTCGGACCTTAGATTCCGAACTGATCAATCTCTTCCTGAGTAATCTCCGTTGCGTCGAAGCCTTTCTCCTCCATATAGATCAATTTCTCCGGCAGAGTCTCGCCACTCTCGATCTTCTGGATAAGTTCTGCAAGCATTTCTCCCTGGAACGGATTGCACTGTCCGTCATAGTTCCAGTTGCCGGCCTTCAGCTCTTCCAGTGCCCACTTGTTGCAGTCAAAGCCCATAACGATGACGTCTTTGCCTACACCGTGAGAGATATTTGCCTTGTCAAGAGCTGCAACAGCACCCTTCGCCATGTCGTCGTTCTCAGCATAGATTACATTGAAGGTCTTGCCGGAATCAATCACGGACTGCACGATCTGCTGTGCCTTCTCTGCGTTCCACTCAGCGGTCTGCTGTGTTACAAGCGTCCAGCCTTTCTCTGCTGCTGCTGCGGTAAGAGCCTCGGAACGGCCTACCTGAGCTGCCGCACCCATCAGACCCTGCAGATGGATGATCTCGTATTTCTCAAGCCCCTGCTTTTCCAGCCATGCCACTGCGGTCTCTCCCTCTTTTGCCATATCGGACACAACGCCTGCCTCATACAGACTCTCGTCTGCGTTGACAATACGGTCATAGAGAAGCACGCGTACGCCTGCGTCCTGCGCATCCTGAAGCACGGTATCCCATCCTGCAACGTCTGCTGCGGAGATGAGCAGATAGTCCACACCATCCTGGATCATCTTCTGTGCTGCTTCTACCTGCTTGTCATTCTCTTTGCCATAGAAGGTCTGAGTTACATAGCCGTTTTCCTCGGAGAAGGTCTCCTCAAGATTTCTTACATTCGCAGTACGATATCCGGACTCGTTCGGGTCATTGTTGATGATACCGATGGAAAGCATTTCTCCGGATGCTGCCGGTGCTGCATCCTCTGCGTCTGTCGCCGCATCGTCTGCCGGTGTTGCATCCTCTGCTGCACTATCCGCCGGAGCCTCTGTCCCTGCATCTGCTGCCGGAGCATCTGTCTGGGTGTCTCCACCGCCGCATCCGACTACCATCGTTGCTACCATTGCTGCACATACCAGTGCACTGACTAACTTTTTCTTCATAGTGGTTTTATCCTCCCTATGTATTATATTTGTACCGGTCTTTCCCGGGTACGCATCTATCATACACCATTTTTCCCAAAAAGAAAATGGAATTCTTTCGGGAATAAGTACAATTTTTTATTATTTTTTGAACTTTTTTTGAACAAAGTTTAATTTTTTACGAAAAATGTTCATTTTTTTACGATTGGAATCACTGCTTTTACTTCGGTCCCCACTCCATAGCAGCTGTCGATCTCCAGTCCGTACTCCGGTCCGTAATTCAGACGCAGTCTCTGTTCCACATTGAACAGGCCGAAGCCGGAGGCTCTGTTTTCGTCCATCAGCTCCCCGGTAATCATCTTCCTCACCCGAACAAGTTCCTCCTCATCCATCCCCCTGCCATTGTCCCGGACACGGAAGACCAGCCTTCCTCCTGTTTCCTCCCCGGTTACCAGGATCCGGCCCATCCCACGTTTGTTCTTAATCCCGTGATACAATGCGTTCTCCACCAGCGGCTGAAGGGTGAGCTTCAGAATCAGGAAACCATGCAGCTCCTCTGGAATGCGGATCTCATATTCCAGAATGTCCCGATAACGGAACTGCTGGATCTGCAGGTAACTGCGGATATGCGCTTCCTCCTCCCCTACCGTAATGTAGTCTTTTCCTTTGCTCAGCGTTGTGCGAAAAAAATCGGACAGGGACGATACCATCATAACCACCTGATCCTTCTGTCCCGCCTCCGCCAGCCAGATGATCGCATCCAACGTATTGTACAGAAAATGCGGATTGATCTGTGCCTGCAGAAGTTTCAGTTCGGCAACCCTTAAATTCAACTGCTCCACGCGGATATCTTCCACCAGATTTCCGATCTTCTCCACCATCTGGTTAAAGCTGGTGCTCAGCACGGACAGTTCGTCATCTGCCTCCACTGCCTGGGCACGGACCGCAAAATCGCCGCTGCCTGCCTGTCCGGCAACCTCGCACAGCCTGCGAATCGGTATCGTAATACTGTCCGTTATCTTCCGGCTGATAAACAAAGCTCCCGCCAGGATCACCAGGCACAGGATCAGGCTGATACGAATTCCCGTGTCCACATCGGAACGGATCCCTTCCCGCAGAATTTCCAGATTTGTAGCTTCATAATAGATATATTTCTGAATCTGTTCCTGGATCAGATCCGTCAGAATCCGAATATTCAGATCCAGGCGTTCCATGTTCTTATCATAAGATCCACTCACCTTGACGTCCCGTTCGATCTCAGCCACCCGGTCCTCCAGCGTATTCAGACTTTTCAGTATTCGATTGATCTGGTTTCTGGCATACTCCTTATCCGCGATTTCATACAGATTCTGAAAGACCTCCCTGGCTTCGTTAAGCATCCGGTGAGGTTTCTGAGTATCCACCAGTTCTCCCGCACGCTCAGAGTTGACCACGATGATGTACATGATGTAATCCATGTCTTCTTTAAAATCAATGTTATAGGCATTGGCCATGGTGATTTTTTTAACAATATGATCATAACGCTGAGAAGACTGATTGACCAGTACCAGCAGATAGATTATCATGATCAGCAGGGGAAACAGGCAGACCACCATCAGCATATACAGCTTTTTGTCCAGTGTAGAACCTTTTCCGAACATATTCTTTCTCTCCTACGCCCGCGAACGGTATTCTCTGGGTGTACAGTCCTGCGTCTTTTTGAACAGATAGCTGAAATAATGGGCATCCTTGTAACCCACTGCAAAGGCGATCTCCGACATTTTCATGGATGTGCTCCGCAGAAGCTCCTTTGCCCGCTCCATCCGCACCTCCGTCAGAAACTCGATGAAGGTCTGACCAGTCTCCTGGTTGAAAATCGTACTGAAATGATTGGGGCTGAGATTCACACTGGCCGCTGCCTTATTCAGAGAGATGTCTTCCTGATCATAATTCCGCTCGATATAGGCCCTTGCATCCTTCAGAAGAGAACTATATTTCTTCTGTGACACCGCTTCCCTTAAATCCACTGCCGACTCAAATACCCCCTGCAGGTACTCCTTCGTCTGTTCCACTGTGGAAAATACCGTCGTCATCGTCTGGAAATCCCCGCATCTGTGCACCAGTTCCGCCCTGTCATAACCCAGCTGCTCCAACATGGCCACCGCAGCAAAATACATATCCATTGTCACATACTGCCGGAGCAGAAGCGACTGGATATTCTTCTCGCCCAAGCTGGCAAAATATTCATCAATAAAATGATGCACTTCTCCTCTTAAGCCAGTCTTCAGAAACTGTTCCACGCTTTTGCGGTCCATCTTCTCCACATTCAGGGCGCTCAGATTCAGATTCTCATCCACCGAGGCATTTCCCGGTTCCTTCTCGCTGTAAATTACCTGATTCCACGTCCGCAGATACCGGTATGCGAACGCCCGGTTTGCCTCCTCAAAACAACGGTTCAACTCACTCAGACGCGCCACTGCCCTGCCGACTCCGGCAAAATACTCGATACCTTCATAAGTGCCGATCATCTCCTGCAGCTTTTCCAGGAATTCATCCAGTGTCTGTTCCACGCTTCTCGCCTCATCCGTCTCCTTTATGATAAATCCCCAGCCTTCCAGTCCCAGCTCCACCATCAGAATATTCTTCATCTTCTCCGTCATCTTCTCGATGGCCTGCTCCGCCGCATTGCGTTCCTCGGAGTATCCTTCCACCTGATGGTCAGAAAAAATCTGAAGGAGAACAATATTATAGCGGTCCGCCACCAGGTCAAGCCCAATCTCCCGGCCTTCTTTCAAAAGCTCAGATACCGGCCTTTTCCCGGATGCCAGACTCCGGAACAGCTTCTGCCTGCTCAGCTGGATATTTTCCAGTCGCTCCTGTTCAAAGGTTTTGAGGAACAGCCGCTGCTGCTGTTCCTCCTGTACCAGTTTTCCAACTTTTTTGACCGCTTCCAGAAGCTTTGCCCCGGCGATTGGTTTGACCAGATAATCGGTGATCCCGATGCTGATCGCTTCCTGAGCATATTCGAACTCATCATATCCGCTTAAAATGATGATCTTGGTATCCGGCAGTTCCTGACGAACCAGACGGCTCAGTTCCAATCCGTCCATAAAAGGCATCTTGATATCCGTAATGAGAATATCCGGCTGCGTCTTCTGGATCAGCGGATAGGCCAGCTCTCCGTCACTGGCTTCCCCAACGAATTCAAACCCCTCCTCTTCCCAGCTTATGTTATTTTTTATGCCCTCCCGCATTACAATCTCATCTTCCACTAAAAACACTTTCAGCATGGTTCTTTTTCTCTCCTGATCAAACGGAACACATCCTTTCTTCTGTTCTGCGGTCATTTTATCCTTTAACGAAACTTATAAACCGTCGTCGTATGGCAGGTCTGTCCCGCCTCGAATACCGGCTGAAGGAATTCCGGCCGGTTGACGCTGTCGGGGAAATACTGTGTCTCCAGGCACAGCGCGCAGCGTTTGTCATAGTGGGCACCGCCTTTGCCCGTCTGCGGCGTGATGCAGTTGCCTGCATAGAACTGCACGCCCGGCAGATCCGACCAGACCTCCATCGTACGCCCGGCCTTCTCATCCTCCACCTGCGCGATCTTTTCCACCTTTCCAAACGTGGTATTCAGCGCCCAGTTGTGGTCATAGCCCTGGACCATGGTAAGCTGCTCATCGTCCGCTCCGATCTCATCCCCGATCCGCTTCGCCCTGCGGAAATCCATGGGCGTCCCTTCCACGGGCAGGATTCTGCCGGTGGTGATGGCACCGGGCACAATTTCCGCGAATCCGTCTGCATAGATCGTCATCTTTTCGTCCAGGATGCTGCCGGCGTCATGTCCGCCCAGATTGAAATAGCTGTGATTGGTCGGATTGAGCACAGTCTTTTTATCGCTGACTCCGTCATAGGTGATCTGAATCCCCATGTCCAGGGTCAGGCTGTAGGTGACGGACATCTGCACGGTTCCGGGAAAACCGTTCTCACCGTCCGGACTCACGCAGGAAAACTGTACGCCGTTCCCGTCGCTCAGAGGCTTTGCATCCCACAGCACCTTATGGAACCCATGTTCAAAATCCGTATGCAGGTTGTTGCCGTTCTCATTGGCAGGCAGATGATATGTCGTACCGTCCAGCGTAAAGGCCGCACCGCCGATCCGATTGGCATTTCTCCCGATGGTGGCGCCGAAAAAGCATCCATTGGTTTCATAGTCTGCCAGGTTATCGTACCCCAGGACCACATCCTGTTTGTTTCCTTCCGCATCCGGCACAATCAGGTTTACCAGAATCGCTCCATAATCTGTCACCGTAGCTTCCATGCCGGTCCCGCTGTTGATCGTATATAAGTATGCCTGTTTTCCATCTTTCGTCACTCCGAATTCTTTTCTGGTAACACTCATGATCTTCCTCCTTGTTTCTATGGCTTCTGCGCCCGTCCTCCGGATCGGTCCGGACCGGCGTCCTGCCGTAATCGGGCAGGGAAACGCGCTTCCCTGTTCCCCTACAATTCCACGCGGCCTTCCAGCGCACGCAGCAGTGTCACTTCATCAATGTATTCCAGATCCCCGCCCACCGGCACGCCGCTGGCGATCCGGGTCACTTTGATTCCCGCGGGCTTCACCAGCTTGCTGATGTACATGGCCGTCGTCTCACCCTCCAGGCTGGAATTGGTGGCGATAATCACTTCCTCCACGTCCTGCTCCAGACGGTGCATCAGTTCCTTCAGCCGGATATCCGCAGGGCCGATCCCCAACATGGGGGAAATCGCCCCATGGAGTACATGATAAACCCCTTCGTATCTTCCGGTCTTCTCATAAGCGCTCATGTCCCGCGGATTTTCCACCACCATGATCGTCTTATGGTCCCTGGACGGGTTGCTGCAGATGGGACAGGTCTCCTGATCGGTCAGCGTCAGGCACTGGCTGCAGTAACGGATCGTGCTCTTCGCCCGGATGATCGTATCCGCCAGCTTCTCCACCTTTTCTTTCGGCATGTCGATAATATGAAACGCCAGCCGCTGAGCCGTCTTGCTCCCGATCCCCGGCAGGGATGAGAGCTGCTCGATGAGCAGGCTGATCTGATTGCTGTAATATTCCATCAGAACGGAAATCCTCCGCCCAGGCCGCCGGTCAGCTTCGACATGCTGGCCGCGCTGGCATCCTCCGCCTTGCGAAGGGCCTCATTGACCGCTGCCATGATGACATCCTCCAGCATCTCCACATCGTCCGGGTCCACCGCGTCCGGATCGATCTTCACCTTTGTCACTTCTTTTTTACCGGTTACGGTCACTTCCACGGCTCCGCCTCCGGCCGCCGCCGTGAATTCCGCCGCTTCCAGCTCTTTCTGGCTTTCCTCCATCTGACGCTGCATCCGCTGCGCCTGCTTCATCAGATTGTTCATGTTTCCCGGCATACCGCCTCCGGGGAATCCTCCTCTTTTTGCCATCTCTCTTTCCTTTCTATGGTTCGTCCGTGTTTATGATTCGTCCGGAGATTCGTCGATGTCGATCTCCATATCCACAAGTCCCGTCAGGTCGATGACCGGTTCTTCCGGCCTCTGATCGCTGTCCGGCGTACACACCTGCACCTTCATCTCCACGTTCAGCTCCCGCCGGATCACCTGCTCCATCTCTTCCGCCAGCCCGTCTTCATCCACTGCGTGATTTTTGCACAGGATGATCTGTATGCCTGCATGCCCCGGCAGTTCCCGAAGCTGCGCGTCTTTCAGCACCATCTGCCCCCACCTGCCGGTCTTTTTTCTAAGCTCCTGAAAACGGCCGATGAAGAGCTGAATGTCCTCCGGAAGCGCCGAAGGAATGATCTTCTCCGCCTTCCGGCCGGCTACCGCATCTTCCGTCGGCTGCCCGGACAGTGCGGCCGCTCCCTGCGATACAGGCACAAATCCTTCCTCCATCTTCTGTTCCAGCAAAGCCAGCCGCTGAAGGATCGAATCGTAGCTGCGCTCCATGGACGGTTTACATAATTTTATCAGTGCAATCTCCACCAGCACCCGCTTCTGCGTTGCATAACGGATCTGGCCGGACAGTTCCGAGAATACGCGGATATAGCGCATCAGCGTATCAACGTCTGCCAGAGCCGCGTCCTTCTTCATACGGAGCAGATGTTCACTGGATACATCCAGCATCTCCTCCATCCCCTGGTCACTCCTCAGCATCAGAAGGTTTCGCAGATACCAGATGAAATCCGTCACAAACTGGGACAGCTCTCTTCCCTGCAGGATGATCTCCTCCAGCCTGCGGATGATACCGATGACATCCTGTTCACAGATCTTCCGGAAGAACTCGCCGAACACGTCCACATCCACAGCTCCCAGTACTTCCAGCACATGGTCATACGTAAGCTTCTGCCCAAGGTAAAAGGCAATGCACTGGTCCAGAAGGCTCAGTGCGTCGCGCATGGACCCGTCTCCTGCTTTCGCCACATAGGTCAGAGCCCGGTCCTCCACCTCCACCTGTTCCTCTTCCATCAGCTCCCGAAGACGGCCGGCAATCGTCTCTGTCGAAATCCTTCGGAAATCATACCGCTGGCACCGAGACAGGATCGTGATGGGAATCTTATGCGCTTCCGTGGTGGCCAGGATAAAGATCACATAGGAAGGCGGCTCCTCCAGCGTTTTTAAAAGCGCATTAAAAGCACCGATGGAGAGCATATGCACTTCATCGATGATATAGACCTTGTATTTTCCTTCCGTGGGAGAATAGGCGACCTCCTCCCGGATCTCCCGGATATTGTCCACGCCGTTGTTGGACGCCGCATCGATCTCAATGACATTCATGGACGCGCCGGACGCAATGGCCCTGCAGGATGCACATGTCCCGCAGGGATTTCCATCCTCCGGATGCTCACAGTTGACCGCCCGGGCAAAGATCTTCGCGATGGTCGTCTTTCCGGTTCCTCTTGTCCCGCAGAATAGATAGGCATGCCCGATACGGTCCGCACCGATCTGATTCCGCAGGGTCGTCACAATATGGTCCTGACCCTTTACATCCGAAAATTCCGAAGGACGGAATTTCCGGTACAGCGCTGTATAAGACATGCTTTCACTCCTGTCTAATCACCAAAACTGATACCGATCAGTTTTGCTTCTTCTATGATGCCCGCATTGGGGTCCACCATCTTCAGTTTGCCGGCCACATCGCCCAAAGGCACCTTGCAGGTCTCTCCGTTGACAATTCCCACCATGTAACCATACTCTTCATCCATGATCATTTTCGCCGCTCTTGCGCCCAGTCTTGTGGAAAGCACACGGTCATAGGGCTTCGGAGAGCCTCCCCTCTGGGTATGGCCCGGTACGGTCACACGCACATCCGCGCCGGTCTTCTGGCTGATCAGTTCCGCCAGCTCATAGGATACAGACGGATACTGGTAGTTTGCCATCTTTGCCTTGTACTCTTTCTTGGACAGCTTTGCATCCTCTTTGGAAATGGCGCCCTCCGCCACTGCCAGGATCGTAAAGCCCTTCTTTGCCTTCGTTCTCTTCTGAATCGCCGCACATACTTTGTCAATGTCATAGGGGATCTCCGGGATCAGCACGATATCCGCTCCGCCTGCGATACCTGCATGAAGCGTCAGCCAGCCGACCTTATGTCCCATAACCTCAACGATAAATACTCGTCCGTGGGATGCCGCCGTCGTATGGATGCAGTCGATGCACTCGGTCGCAATATCCACCGCGCTCTGAAAACCGAAGGTCATATCCGTTCCCCATATATCGTTGTCTATGGTCTTCGGCAGGTGAATGATGTTCAGCCCTTCCTCTCTCAGAAGGTTCGCCGTCTTCTGGGTTCCGTTGCCGCCCAGGATTACCAGGCAGTCCAGATCCAGCTTCCTGTACGTCTTCTTCATGGCCTCCACTTTGTCAAGGCCGTTCTCATCCGGCGTCCGCATACTTTTAAAAGACTGTCTGGAACTTCCCAGAATCGTGCCGCCTTTGGTCAGGATCCCCGCGAAATCTTTACCGGACATGTGACGGTACTCATTATAAATCAGTCCCTTATAGCCTTCCTCGATCCCGTAGATCTCCACATCTCCACCCAGTTCATTGTAAAGACTCTTTGCCACACCTCTCATAGTCGCATTCAGAGCCTGGCAGTCTCCTCCGCTTGTCAAAAGTCCTACACGTTTCATAGCTTTCTCTCCTTTTCACCTTTTTCCGCCTGAACAGGACCATGCACCGGGCAGATCCTGAGCGCATCTGTATTTATTATACTCCAACCGGAACCATTTCACAAGTAATTTGCGGACGGGGTTCAAAGGGTTCCAAAGAAGTAGAAGCAAAAAGTTTCTTTCCGCTTCGACGGGTTTCAAAAAGCAGTCTGCAAAAAAGACACCGCCCAAGCAGTGTCTTTTCTCTGTCCTTTTATAAACCGTGCATCCCGCTTTGAACCTCAAACCGGAACGTTACCTGTACAGTTAACTCAGCCCAGGCACCCCTGCGGCACACAGAAGGTCCCGCTTAGTGCTGCTTTGTTCCCAACCTGACACGGTTCACGGGTTCCTGTTGCGCAGGACCCGAACATCAACGTCACTTATACAGGGCAGCTTCCGGCCAGTCGGCCCGGGGCGGGATATCACTCCTGCTATGGCGGATTGCAGGTACAGGGCGCCGCCGCCTCCCCAGCTGCACGGATAATTTATTGTATCCTTTTTTTATATATTTGTCAAAGACTTTTTCCTGCATTCCCTCAGTTTCCGGAAAAAATCCGTCAGCATGGCGGAACACTCTTCCTCCAGAATCCCCTCCGTCAGTTCCACCTGATGATTGAATTCCGGAACATCCAGAAGATTCAGGATCGATCCCGCACAGCCTGCCTTGGGATTGCGGCTGCCGATGACGACCCGCGGGATCCTGGCCTGCACGATCGCACCTGCACACATCTGGCATGGCTCCAGCGTAATGTACATGGTGCAGTCCTCAAGCCTCCAGTCCCCCACCGCCCGGCTGGCCTTCCGGATTGCCTGGAGCTCCGCATGGGCCAGGGTATTTCTATCTGTATTCCTCCGGTTATATCCTCTGGCAATGATCCGATCCTCCTTCACGATCACGCATCCGATCGGAACTTCCTGCAGCTTCCACGCCTTATGAGCCTGACGGATGGCTTCCTTCATATATCGTTCCTCTTTCGTCAAAGGCATTTTCTCCACTCCTTTTACAGTTCCCGAACCGCGGACAGCGGATGCAGCGCTCCCCGCCCTCCGGATACAGCAGAAACCGGTCCACATCCACCGGATCGTCTTCCCAGTCCGCCACATAATCCCGGATTCCCGGACGGCGGATCCACACTCCGCCCGTTTCTGAAAAACGGATTCCTTTTTCCTGTATATTTTCCGGGTCCACGAGCCCCTGCCATTCCAGTGCGCCGTTTTGGCTCTTCAGTTCCCCCAGGCAGATGCCTACGATCCGGTCCCGGTGGTAAAAATAGATATATGCCGTTCCGGCATCCTGGCCCTCCCGACAATATCCCTTCAGATGGATCCCCAGCCTGCAGCTGCCTCCCCGCACCTCGGCTTTCACAAATCCGGCATTTTTCACCTGTTTTCCATGTTCATACGCATAAAGATACGCAATCTGACGTCTGTAATCCTGCATAGAATGTCCCTCCGATCCTATCGGATATTCTATGCCCGTCCGGAAGCCCTTATGCCATTGGGATTCCGGTTTCTACAGTCCTGGCTCCCGGTTCGCAGACGGCTGCGGGCAGCTGCAGTTGCCGCCGCTGTTTTCAGTCCTTCCGGCAGCCTGCCGCCCGGTTTGTAAATTCGGCGAACTGTTCCAGCGTCATGGCTTCTCCCCGGATGGACCCGGAAAGCCCCATCTCCGAAAGCACCCGCACCGTCGTCTCCTTGGAAATTCCAAGCTCCGGCACATGGGCCAGGCCGTTTTGAAGTGTCTTACGCCTCTGATTAAAGGACGCCCGGATCACGCCGAATAAAAGCGCTTCATTCTCCGCCTTCACAGGCGGTTCCTCATGGACCCGAAGCCGGATGACCGCCGATCCCACGCCGGGCCTCGGCAGAAAACAATTAGGCGGCACATTGGCTGCTACATACGGTTCGGCATAATACTGCACAGCAAGCGACAGCGCACCGTAATCCTTTGATCCCGGGCCCGCCTGCATCCGTTCCGCCACTTCCTTCTGCACCATGACGGTTACACTGGCCAGCGGTACATGCTTCTCAAAAAGCCCCATAATGATGGGCGTTGTAATATAATAGGGAAGATTGGCCACCACCTTGATGGGCCTTCCGCCGTTCTTTTCCTCTGCGATCCTCTTAAGATCAACCTTCAATACGTCCTCGTGAATAATATCCACGTTCTCATAGCCTGCCAGCGTATCCTGAAGGATCGGGATCAGCGCCCGGTCGATCTCGATCGCCGTCACTCCCTTTGCCGCATATGCCAGATACTGGGTCATGGTCCCGATGCCGGGGCCGATCTCCACCACATAATCTTCCTCCGTGATCTCAGCCGCCCGGATGATCTTATCCAGCACATGCCCGTCGATCAGAAAATTCTGTCCGTATTTTTTCTGAAACACAAACCGGTATTGATTCAGAATTTCTATGGTTTTCTGAGGATTCCCCAGACTCGGAACCGGTCCTGCCATCTCACTGTCTCCTCTCCAGCCGGTAAAAGCTTTCTGCGTTTTCTTCTGTTACACGTATCACTTCCTCTTCCGTGATCCCCTTGATTTCCGCAACCGCTCTGGCCACATAGATCAGATTCCCGGAATCATTCCGTTTGCCCCGGAAAGGCACAGGCGCCAGATACGGGCAGTCCGTCTCCAGAAGAATCCGCGAAAGGGGCGTCTCCTTCACCGTCTCTTTCAGTTTTCTGGCATTTTGAAAAGTCACCACGCCTCCCACACCCAGATAACAGCCCATCTTCACATATTCCCTTGCCTGTTCCGGTGAATACGAGTAACAGTGGATTACCACCGGCACCTTCGGGTCCCAGGTTCTTTTCAGAATCTCCATGGTATCCGCCGCCGCTTCCCGGCTGTGAACGATAACCGGCAGCGACAGCTCCTTCGCCAGAGAAAGCTGCCTCAGAAACCATTTTTTCTGAATCTCATGGTCTTCCCGGTCCCAGTAATAGTCAAGCCCGGTCTCTCCCACCGCCACGATCTTTTCCTGTCTGCACTGTTCTTTCAGCCATGCAAAGGTATCTTCATTCAGTTCTCCCACCTCATCCGGATGCACGCCTGCGGCTCCATAGACAAACGGATACCTTTTCGTCAGTTCCACAGTCCTTTTCGTTCCTTCAAGGCCCGCCGCCACATTGACGACCGTTCCCACGCCTTTCCCGGCCAGTGCGTCAAGCACCTGCTCCCGGTCGTGCGCAAAGGCTTCGTCATCATAATGCGCGTGGCTGTCAAATATCATCTCCGTCTCTCCTGTCCTGTCATTTTTGATAACAGTATAGCCGTTTTGTCCGGCCAATGCAACCAGAAGATGCGGCGCCCTACAGTTTTACCTCATACTCTGCACCGGCAAAGGCAACGAACATTCCGTCCCGCAGGGGACACAGTTCATAGGGATTCAGCTGCACCTGATCCGCCCATGTTCCATTGGTGGAATTTAAATCTTCCACATAATAGACCGCCCCGTCATACGTGATCCTCGCATGGATCCGGCTGACCGTGGAAGCCGGGATACATCCGTCCACGGCTCCCTTTTTCTTTCCGATGAGAAAGCTTTCCTCCTGAATCTGCAGGTCCGGATAGTCCCCGCTCAGGCTGTGCAGGAGAAGTCCTTCCCGCTTTTCCTTTTCCAGATACGCCGTTCCCATCACCGGAGCCTCTTCTTTCAAAAACAGAGCGGAACCGCTTCCCATCTGATCCGCCTCTGCCACATAATCCTCCAGCTGCGGTTTTCTGTTTTTCTTTTTGAAGAAATTCTTCCAGCTCCCGGTCTGCTCCAGAACTTCCTCCCGTACCGAAGAAGGCGGCGGAGACGGCGCCCTCTTCGCAGGCTCCGCCGCGCTTCTCTCCCGATCCTTTTCCGTGTATCTGCGCAGGACCTCTGTAAGGCCGAAATTAGGCTCCAGCGCACTTTGATACAGCTCATAGCCAAATTCGATCCCTTCGGCATCGCTTTTATCAATCTTTCCCAACAAATATTCTGCCAGATCCAGAAACGACTCCCGGATCTCCCTTTCGTATCCCGGATAACAGCACAGATAAAGCTTTTCCGACCGGGTATTCAGATACATGGATTCCGGAGCAAGGATAAGATGGTCCGGATTCAGGAGATACTCCTGTGCCGCCTCCAGCGCCCTCAGAAGCTCTTTCAGAAGGGTTCGGAGCTCCTTATACCCCAGTTTCCTCCGCTCATACATAAGCTCCATGCTCTGCCGTCCCGTAATCTCATAATAGTATTCCACCCGATCTCCATATTCCTGCTTTACACAGGGAAGAAAACCGTGGATTCGGTTCTCGGTCAGCATCCGGGTCTCATAGGTTTCCGCCGCCGTCTTTTCTTCCGTCAGTATCATATAATTGCTGTTCAGGTCTCTCTTATAGCGTATCTCCATTCTTTTCTCCTCCATCCGCCCGCAGCCACCGGCTTCTTCGGATCACCTCACAGGGGCGGACCCTGTACACGGCCTGTCGTACTTCTATCCCGTCCACCGGAAGAAAGCTCCCAACACCTTCCATCCGGATCTGAAGCCTTACCGGATTGACGGACACCTCCACGGTCTCATCCTGAAGCCACAGAAGCCGTTCCGACAGCTTCTTCCTTATCTCCTGTTCCACATCCGCCCGGATCTTTTCTCCAGAACGCCCATCCTGATAGCAGCCCTCTATGCCCGCCTCCAGAACCGTGTGGACACATACCGCACAGTCATGGGCATACAAAGTAAAAAACACCACATATACAAGGAGTATGCAGACGCCCGGAACCAGTAAGGCCGCCTCCAGGACATATCTTCCTTTTCTTTTCATAACCATCCTCCTGCCGCATACGCCGCTGCCAGAAAGGGAACAAGCGGCAGTTCTCTGACACGGAACACAAGGGCATACAGAGTGCCCAGCCCAATCCCCAGAAACAGTATCCACAAAAGCGTTTTCAGCGGCAGCCACATACCGAGGGCCAGCAGCAGCCACCCGTCGCCGTAACCAATCTGCTCGTTGCTGAAACGGCCCAGAAGCAGAATCAGGATTCCCGGAAGCGGCTGTGGTACATAACCGACAATCAAAGCATATATCATTCCCGTGCCGCCCAACTCCGCAATCACGAACAGGGAAACCTGCCGCTCTCTTATGTCCTCCACGGACAGATACAGCAGATGCAGCAGGATCCACAGGCCGCCCGCCCCCGTCATCTGCCGCATCTTGAGCAGCAGGGCCGTCCTCCTGCCTGAGAGAGCGGGACCGCCTCAATCGTCCGCTTCAGCCCCTGGCAGTTGATGTTGCTGTGATAGCTGCCGCCATGGTCCGTAATGTATACCGTTCCGCCGTTCTCTCCGCTCCTGACACAGTATTCGCAGGAATAATACCTTCCTCCGGACTGATTTCTCTCCCCGTCCAGCTCGTCTTGTGAGATCTGCCGGACCGAAAGCCGCAGGTGGCTGCAGTCCCTGTCCCTGTGGTATACCGATCCTCCCGGCGTGATATAGACGATCTCTTCCCCTGCCGGATGGGAAAAAGACTCCCCGGTATATCCAACCCATGCGCGTACCACCACCTGATCCGCCGTCATACGCCTTCCAAAAGACATGGCGGAAAAAGGAAGCGCTGCTGTTCCTCCTCCGTACAGCCTTACATACGGATCCGTCCCATAGCCCTGTCCGATTGTTATGGCCAGCGTCTGCGCCCGCTCCATAAGCGTCCGGTTCGCCTTCGCCTGCATCGATGTAAAAGCGAAGATATAAAGAAGCGCCGTGACCGCACACAACAGAAACGGCAGCACAAGGGAAGCCTCCAGTGTCAGGCTCCCTTTTGCAAAGACGCCGAGGGAAGCCCTCCTGCCTGTCCGGGCGCCGATGCGCCGGCGCCTTCGTACGCGGGGTATCTGGAGAATTTTCTGATGATTCCTGCTGCAGAAGGACATCCCTCCACGCCTCCTTTCTCACTCATATCCATAGCTTCTCTCCAGGCAGCGGTCATTGATCCACACCTGTACGGTCATATAATCTACGCAATGATCCATGTGCAGCTCCGGGCATCTGCCGGTGCTTCTCAATTCACCCTCCACCAGGTCCAGCGCGCGCATGGAAAGCCTTTCTGCCGATTCCAGCGAAAGAAAGATCCTCAGGCACATCTCGTAGCTGATCCCCGTCTGTCTTTTCGCCTGCTCGTCATATCTGCCCGGATCCCCCAGCGCGGCCAGCAGTCCCGACAGAGGAACCTGCCACTCCTGCACGCTTTTGACAGGCGCAAGCTCAAAACCGCCAAGAAGCTGCCGCACCTCCACCAGGCTTTCTCCGTACGCCCAGCTCAGCAGGATCAGATGTTCCAGGCTCTCAACCAGTTCCAGATTACCGGTCATACCGGCCAGGAGAAGCGCCAGCCCTTCGGCCTTTTTTCTCAATTCCGGCGTGCTCAGAAGAAACAGATAGTTGGAACCTTCCCGCAGAAGCAGAAGCCTGGTAATGACCGCTTCCAGGTTTTCCCGGTCCGATTCCTTTCCGGCAACCATATATTCCAGCTGATAATCAAGATATCCTTCCTCCCGCCGGCTCTTCAGCATCTCTTCAGCATCTGTAAAGTATTCGCACAGGTAGCTGATAAACCACTGTTTTTCCGTCAGCCGGTTCTCTGTACCCGACGGCAGTCCCGCTCCCACGGAGAGCTCCCTGTGGGACGGCGTCAGCGATGCTGCCGCCGCCTTTTCTGAGATAACGCCGTCCCCTGGAACTGCCTGGGACAGGATAAACCGGTTCCACAGTCCGTCCCACTGCCTGGCTTCCGGATCCATCTTCCGGCTTTCGCCGTCTTCCTCGTCATCTTCGTCTTCGTAATCCCGTACCCTGCCCTCATATGTTTCACAGTCCTCCTGGAATTTGCGGCTGTTTTCCTCCGCGTTCATGGAAAACCGGTCCTGCAGGATCCAGTCTTCCGCCAGCGGCATCCCTGTCTTTTCCTTCATGACCTGCACTGCCTGGCGGTAAAAAGCCGCTCCGGAACCATCCGTGGCTCGAACCATACTTTTAATGTCCACTCCCTGAAGAGACAGGCCATATCTGGGCGCTCCGGATACCTTCGTCATATTGTTCACGGTAAACTGCCAGAGGTGGCTGCAGAGCGCATCCTTTCTCTCACTCCTGCCTCCAAAAGAAGTATCCAGATAAAAAAGATCATACTGCTCCAGAATATGCGGTTCAAATTCCGAAAACAGAGAAAAGACTCCTGCTTCCACTGCCTGCTCCGCCTGTTTTCTCTGATACTGTATCTGGACCGACTTAAGGCAGACAAGATACAGCCCCAAGAACACGAGAAAGCAAAGCGCTATCCACAGAGTAATCTGGCCGCTTCTCTTCCTACACGCTGCTGCTCTGAGAGACGATTTTCTCAAATATATCATTTACCACTCCTGTGATCTGGTTTTTGAAGATAATCACAAGGCCGATCAATACCACAATGATCAGTATGACCTCCACAACCCCCATTCCGCTCTCGTCGTTCCAGAACCGGTTCCAGAATATTTTCAATCTGTTCATACATCTGCTCATATATTACCTCCTGTCAAAGTTCCGTACCTGTCCGGCAGGATATGCCGGACCGATACCGTTTTACACCTGAAATGATACAACCGCCGGATACATGATAAGGATCAGAACCGTTAAAAGCATCATAAGCATGGGAAACAGCAGTTTGCTCTCGCATTCTTCCCCCATCCGTTTTGCCAGCGCCTTACGGTCTTCAAATGCCTCTCTGGACTCCTCCTGAAGAAGCCCCGCCAGGTTTTTTGTACCCTTTCGGAGATTTTGTCCAAGAAGCGTCCCCAGCTTCAGATAAGACTGTAACCGGCACCGCCTTCCAAAACGCTCATAAGCCAGCGCCTCTGACACGCCGCTTTCCATTTCCCGCAGGGTGGTCGCCATCTCCTCGTAGGCCGGGCGGCCGCTTTTTCCTCCCTGAACGATCCTCTCCCATGCCTTTCTCGTGCTGATCCCCGCCCCCATATAGAGGCTCAGACGGCTGACAATATCCGAATAGTCCAGCTGCATGCTCCGTTCCCGCTTTCTTCGTTCGGAGTCGTCCTCCCTCCTCCGGCCCACAAGCAGAGCGCCTGCGGCAAGCACGGTCAGTCCCAGCATCCAGACCCAACGGTCGTCCGCCTCCGGATACCAGGCAACGGCTTCCCCAAGAAGCGTGTCCGGAAGCCTGATCTGCGCCTCTCCTCCCTGCTGCGCCTCCATAAGCCTGTACTCCAGCATCTTCAGCTTCTGCTCCGGGTCCGGATCCGAGGGCGGACATACCGCAATTTCCTGTTCCCAGTCCATGCTCCGGTCTCCAAACGTGAGAACCGCCCGTACTTTCACCGGAACTTCTTTTTGCAGAAACTCATTTCGGATGGTTCCATCCGGTTCCACACAGTCCCAGGAATCCAGATACCATTCAATCGCCACATCCGTCCCCGGATACGCGGACGGCATGCATACCTCTTTCATCACATGCCTGCAGTCGCGATTCTCCTTCAGAAACAGTCTCTCCATTCCCTGAACGGCATCCTGCAGGATTTTCTCCTGCTCCTCTTCTCCGTAAGGAAGTGCCTGAAGCAGAAACGAAAACGGATAGCTCTCTTCTCCAATCTCCACCTGAAGCCTCTCTTCCCGGTCGTCTGCGCCCATGGCCGGCCTGGCAAGCGTCTGCAGTTCCTTCCGCTCTTTCATGCCGTACAGAAAACAGGCAAGGGTCAGAACACCTCCCGTCAATACAGCCAGATACAATTTCGATTTATATTTCAAACCGCACCATCCTCTTTCCAAGCAGGCAGGCCGACAGATAAATCCCCAGGCATACGCTGGACACCAGCACGCCCGCCGTGTTATGGTAAAGCCCTTTCAGGAATTCTCCTGATCCGATCCTCACATACAGAAGAACGGCTGACGGCATGGCCATCATGATCTTCTGCTCGTATACCTTTGAGGCAAGAATCGTCCCGATCTCTCTTCTGGTATCCATGATCTCCGCCATCTGGCCTGCCGTGTTCCTGATGACTGCATTCAGACTGCCCCCGCTTCCGCGCGCAGTACAGAATACCTCCACAAAGCTCTCCACCTCATCCGAGGCGTGCCTCCCGGCAAATTCCCGGAGAAGCTGCTCCGGACGCTGATTGTTGTCAAGCTTCGCCAGCATGTCCCGCAGTTCGTCCGCCATGGCCCCGCCGCCCGGGAACATCATCACAAGTTCCCGATACGACTGCCCCATGGCGTTTTCCACAGAATAGCCGGCTGACAGGGACGAAGATAAGAGCAGGATCCATTCCCGAAACATCCTCTGAAACCGCTCTTCCTCTTTCTCTTTTCTGGACGCCGCGCATTCCCGGCACCAGACCAGAAGAAGAGGAGCAAGAAGCGGGACCGCCAGAAACGAATCATAGAACAGCCACGCAAAGAGCAGGATCAGAAACAGTCCTTTTCCAAGATCAAGGATCTGCTCCTTTTTGATCCGCCGCAATTCCGGCATGCTGAAACTTTTCAATGTTCTTCATCTCTCCTGTCCTTTCCTGTATCCCGCAGATCCTGCCGGATACCTCACCGGTCTCCCGGAAGAGAAACAGTGGGTTTAACGCCACCTGATCCCCTTCCATACCGGTCACTTCCGTGATTTCCAGAAGCCTGCGGCTCTTATCCCGCAGCCTTCCAAGATAAACGATCAGGTCAATGCCGGAGGCAATCTGCCTCCGTATGGCCTGCAGGGGCAGTTCCATCCCCATAAGCACCATGGTTTCCAGACGCCCGATGGTATCCTGGGTGCTGTTGGCATGGCAGGTGCAGAAGCTTCCGTCATGGCCCGTATTCAGACAGGTCAGAAGCTCGAAAGTCTCCGCACCGCGCACTTCCCCGACAATAATCCTGGTCGGCCTCATGCGCAGGCTCGCCCGGATCAGATCCCGGATCGTAATCTCCCGGCAGTCCTCCGTCCCCGACGAACGGGTTTCCAGACGCACCAGATTGTGTACATTCTGAATCTGAAGTTCCGCCGTATCCTCGATGACCACCACCCGCTCATCCTCCGGAATATATTCGGAGAGCGCGTTCAGGAAAGTCGTCTTGCCGGAGCCGGTGCCGCCCGCGATCAGAATGGAATATCCGGACCGGACTGCATCTTTCAGGAAAAATGCTTCTTCCTCCGACAGGCTGTCCATCCGGAGCAGCCTGTCCATGGTCATGGGCGTTTCAGGAAATCGTCGTATCGTGATGATCGGCCCGTTCACCGCTATGGGAGGAAGGACCACATGCACCCGGTCTCCGTTCTCCAGCCGCGCGTCCACGATGGGCTGAGATTCATTGACCACCCGGTTGCAGGCGCCCGTCATCTGCTGAATGATATCCAGTATCCGCTCCCGGGAGTAAAAATTCTTCTCCCAGCGCATCAGCTTTCCATCCCGTTCCAGAAAGATGCCGTCCATGCCGTTGACCATGATCTCCGTCACTCCCGGTTCATCCAGAAGTTCCTGCAGAACGTCCATCTTCCGGAGCGCATGAAACAGTTCCTTCTTCAACCGGCACTTTTCGTTCAGCGGCAGATAGTTTTCTCTCCCGCTGGCAAGCACCACCTCGTCGATCAGGTCCCGCATCTCATCATCCGGCACTTCCCGGCTCAGATCCACCTGCTCCAGTATCCGTTCCTTCAGTTCCTCAAATCTTCCGGAATCCGCTGATCCATGTTCCATGGTACCTCCTATTCCTTCAGCAGTCCCCGGATGTAACATCCCAGTTCCTGCTGCTGCAGCACAAGAAGATCTTCCTCGCTGTACGGTCCGTCGCCGCATCCCGGCACCTCCAGCTTCTGGAGTTTTTCCAGCACATCCATTCCGTCTGATATCTGGATGTACCTCTCCCACTGCGCAATTCTGCCCTGGGATATCATATCCTGCCGGATCGGTACGTAGATGCCGCTGCACTGCCTCAGCAGTTCGATCTCGTGGCCCGTAATATTGCCAAAATCCAGTATGATTACATCATATGTACTCTGTGTACGTATCAGATGGAGCAGACGCTGCCATTCTTCCGCAGTGATCTGCCGAAAATCCGTATAAGATTCGCAGGGAGGGATATAGTCCAATCGATCCAGCTTTTTAACCATGCTGTTCAGACGATACAGAAACGATGTTTTTTGCTGTCTAAGATAGTATATTAAATCCGACAAGTTCCAGTGATTTCCGCCCAGAATCTCAGAAAGTCCGGAACACTCTTCCAGATTCAGATATAAAACACTCCGTTCTTCTGCGAGGATCTGCCCCAGTGTCAGGGCGAACTTGTTTTTCCTGATTCCGTCCGATGGAGCATATACCCCGATCACCCGGTTTTCCCTGTGTATCCCCGCGTAATACTCTTCTTCCCCGTTCTGATCGGAATAGTAGTACATGATCTCCCGGAGAATGTTGTCCACGGACTGATACTTGTACACAGCCGGATACCTGCCCAGCTCCTTCGGAAGGCTGCCCTCGGACAGAAGAATCACGCATTCATTCCGGATGAAGTCTTTGACCTCTTCATACCATTTTGCTGATATCAGCAGGATTTCGATCTCTTCCTCGGCCAGCGCTTTTTGGAGCTGTTCCTTTTCAGTACACATTCTTACCTGAAATAAATGGCTTTTTTTCAGATTGACGTACTCTCTGAACGCATCCGCATAGGATACCTCCAGATCCGCAATCCACAATCTTGTGTTTTTCACGATAACCTCCCGCAACACAAGATCCGGTTTCTTCATGCTGCAATTTTTTAATGGAATCTGACTCAGAAACTACATTGAGCCCATGGCGAATGCCACCTTTTAGATAAACGTTTATCACATGATTCATTATAGAGAATCTGAATTGAAATGTAAATGCCTGTTACAGTTTGTTCACAATTTTTAGAGATATATCACAAAAAACCGAACGCCGCCACCGCGTACAGCAGAAAGACCCCGCTGAAGCCAAGAAGGCCGGAGGTCAGAAGGCTCCACAGATTGATCCCCACCGCACAGGAGATTCCCCAGGATCCCAGCAGAAGGTTGATCCCATAGATGGCGATCCCTCCCATGACCGCGCGCAGGCAGAAATTCAGAAAGACCTCCAGCCTGCTTTTCACCGTCACCATAAAAAGCACCAGGAGACAGGCTCCCGCGATCACCAGTACTCCCGCCTGTTTTTCCATATCTGACACCTTCCTCTCTGCTTCACTATATGAAAACCATTGAAAAATATTCCAGTTCCCGTATAAATTTTCCAATGGGCGACTATACTGATAATAACTGATTCCCAAAAACAGGAAGGAAGATGCAGATGAAACGCACAGAATCCAATGCTGGTACCGATCCCCGCAGACAGCAGCTTATGGAGGACATCCGAAAGACCAAATATGCCCTGGACTGCGCATACTCTAATTTTGAAAATGTAGTGGACCCGGATCTCATCGACTGCTCAATCTACGAACTGAAAGCCGTACAGATGCGGTACCGGTTTCTCCTGAAGCAGGCAGAACTTCTGGATCTGACTACCTGACCGGCCGATCCGGTGAAACGCCGGCATGCCCTGCAGCTTTCTGACCGGCGGTCCGAGGCAGGACCTACAGCTTTCTGACAAAACGCGCCAGATCTGCGTCGCTGCCCATAACCATCATGTGATCGTCTTCGTGGAAACAGTATTCTGCATCCGGCATGACCAGGGAGCCGTCTTTTCCGCGGATGCCCAAAATACTGATGTTGTAACTGACGCGCACATTCAGTTCCCTGATGCTCTTCCCCACCCAGCTTTTCAGGGGAAGCACCTCGTAAATCCCGTAAGCCCCCAGATCCACAAAGTCAAAGACGTGGTTGGCGCTGGATTTTTTGGCGATCCGTTCCGCAATGTCCCGCTCCGGATAGACCACTTCGTCCGCCCCGTTCCGCAGAAGAAATTTCGCCTGCACATCCGTGCTGGCACGGCTGACCACCTTTTTCGCACCCATTTCTTTCAGCAGGCTTGTGATCTCCAGACTGTTCTGAAAATTGGTACCAATACATACAAAGCAAGCGTCAAAATTTCTGACTCCCAGCTCCTGCAGCACCTCCTGTCGGGTGCAGTCGCCGATCTGCGCGCTGGTGACCAGAGAAAGACACGGCTCCAGTTGTTCCTCCACCATGTCCACAGCCAGAATCTCATTGCCAAGCGCCGACAGCTCCCTGCACAGGTAGTGTCCGAATCTGCCCATTCCGATGATCATAAACGATTTCATAACTGTTCCTCCTGTAACTGTTCTTCGGCTTCCCTCTCCGGGACTCAGCCGATATTGATGCGCGCCATGGGCTGGCGCAGCCCGGATTTCTGTTTTTTATCCGTAAAGGCAAGGGCAAAGGACAGGCTTCCGATCCTTCCGCAGTACATGAGCAGAATCAGAAGGATTCTGGAGAATGTCCCCGTCTGCCTTGTGATTCCGGTACTCATCCCCACCGTATCCACCGCGGAAAATGTCTCCAGCAGCACATCCGTCAGCGGAAGCTGATCCACCGCGCAGATCAGGAATGACGCAGTCACCGCCAGGGTCAGAGTCAGGGTAAATACGATGGCTGCTTTCTCAATCAGACCGTCCTCCAACCGGCGTCCGTATACATTTACCCCGTCCCGGTGCTGGATCATGGACACAATATAAAACAGAAGGACCATGATGGTGGTCGTCTTGACGCCCCCGGCCGTGGAGCCCGGGTTCCCCCCGATCAGCATCAGCACCAGAGTGAGCAGTTTGCCCGCATCCCCCATGGCCGCCACGTCCGTTGTATTAAAGCCGGCTGTACGTGGTGTGACCGCTGCAAAACACGCGCTCAAAAACTGTCCATGGCCGCTCATGCCCGCCAGGACTCCGTTCCTCTCCAGAATCCAGAACAAAGGCACCGGTACCGCTACCAGCACCAGAAGCGCCGTCAGGACCATCTTGGAATGAAGCGTGTATCTCCGGAACTGCAGCCTCTTCTCGTACAGATCCCGCCACACCACAAAACCAAGGCCGCCGATGAGGATCAGCGCCATGACCGTCACATTGACCAGCCAGTCGTCCGCATAGCGCACCAGGGAAGAATATTCCCCGAAACGCCCCATCAAGTCAAAGCCGGCATTGCAGAAGGCCGAGACGGAATGAAAGATCCCATAGTACACGCCTTCCAGCAGCCCGAACTCCGGCACGAACCGAAGGGCAAGCAGGACCGCCCCCGTCCCCTCCACGAGAATCGTCCCTTTGACAATCAATTTTGCCAGACGCACGATCCCGCCGATCTCCAGCGTATTGACGCTGTCCTTCAGGAGGCCCCGGTCCGCAAGTCCGATCTTTTTCCCCATCATGAGCAGGATGGTGACGCCGATGGTCACAAAGCCAAGGCCTCCCACCTGGATCATAAGCAGAATAATCAACTGGCCCACCAGGCTCCAGTGCTGATAGGTGTCCACCACCACAAGCCCGGTCACGCAGGTAGCGCTGGTCGCCGTAAAGAGCGCAGGCAGAAAGGCGGTGCCTCCGGGCGTCCGGCTGGATACAGGGAGCATGAGAAGCCCCGTTCCGCACAGTATGATAATTAGAAATCCCACCGCGATCCACTGCGTACGGGTCAGACGATTCCGTATTTTTGCAAACATAAAAAACCTCATTTCTGGACACACTGTGGTGTCTGAATGGTTCTATTATAGTATGCACTTTTTCTTCTGTCTACCCCGCCGGACAGAAGCCCGAAAAGATTTTTTTCAAGAATTCTGCAATACTTGCAAATTCCTACTACCTGTTTTGGAAAAATAATGTTATGATAGAGAATACAGGGGGGAGTTCCGCCGGGAACTCCCCACAGGGCTTTCTTTCAGAAAGAAAGCATCCACAGCAATCATTATGAAAAGGAACTATATGGATATCAACAGATTAAGTGAAGAACGATTCCTGCTGGCAGGCGAAGCAGAAAAGGAAAAAGAGACGCTTGCCGGTATCATCAGGGAAATCAAAAAAAGAAAAGACTATATCCGCGGCCTCCATCTGCTGGAAGAAAGCAGATATGACAATGCACAGGCCCGAAAGCAGTACTCCGGCCTTCTGCATCTGCTGAAAAAATACGAGGTGGATGTGGACGGGCTTCCGGAAGAATTCCGCCGAAGCACCCGCGCCATCCAGGATTCCAACCGGGGACTGGAATTCGGACAGAAAGGGGAAGAGCGGGCGGCGGAAGCCATGAAACTTCTGGGCAGCCGGGTTCTGTGCCTGCAGAATCTGAGGCTGAAGTATGACAACCTGGACATCGAACATGACCTGGTCATCATTGCACCCACCGGTATTTTTTCCGTAGAAGTGAAAAACAAGCGGAACAACGGCACCATATCCGAAAAAGGCATCCTGAAAAGCGGCGCCCATTCGGAAAACCTTATCGAACAGATCCGGCGGCACACCAACTCCCTGAGCCGCTACCTGGAGGATATTTACAAAAAGCAGCCGCAGATGAAGAAAAAACTGAAGGTATACCCCATCATCCTCTGGGCCAACGACCGTTCCAATGTAAAAGACCATTTCCGGGAAGTGCCGGTCTGTTATATCAACCGGCTGGAATACGAGGTATTCAAAAAAGAAAAATATACGGCAAATCTGAACAGAAAAGAAATGGAAGACATCTGCTCGCGGCTGAAGAAAAGGAAACAGCAGAATCGCCTTTATCCCCTCTGCGTAGACAGAGATTATATGGAAGAGCTGACGGAATACTGCCTGGCAGGATTGAAAAAAGAAATGGAAGACGCCACAAGACGGCTCCGGATCCTCGAATATGACATCCGGGTACTGGATAAGAAAATACAGCAGAAGGAAAAAGGATTTTTTTCCAAGATCGGAGAACTGTTCTCCAAAGACGGTATCTAAACACAGAGACAGCCAGGGCGCTGTTGAGCAGAGTATATCCGCTTCGCAAACTTTCTATTGACTTGAATAATTAGAGCCGGCAGGCATACAGCAATCCCGGAAACGCCCATTTTATCGGCATTTCCGGGATTTTATCCGGTACTCGAACCCGGCGTGTCCTTTGCTGCTTCTTGCTTTCTATGCTTCCTTTGCCGCGCCGGTTTTCTCTGCGCTTAACTTTTGGTATGTGCTGACATACAATACAGCGGCAAGCAGTATGGAAAGGATGTCGGCCACCGGCTGCGCCCAGACTAATCCGGTAAGCCCCAGGACCGCTTTCATCTTTTTCCAAAACCCCTTAAAAACATATCCTTCCCCGGTGCCGCTTTATCCCCTTCAGCACCTTACTTTTTCCTGAAAAGTTTCAATTTTATATCTCTTCTATCAGCAATCTTTTGAAATACCTCTGCCACATACAGGCATTGTTCCTTAAATGGCAGTGAGGACAATCCGTCATTGGATTGTATCTGCTTTACTGCTTCCTGTATCTCCGAAAGCTTTAATAAATTGACTGACACACAAAAGAAATTCTTCCTGTGCCCATCATTATAGTTAGGACGTGTTGAATAATGCATATTCAGTCACATCAGCCAGATCAGAATACACACCAGATGTACAAAACCGGGA
>CAJUAA010000026.1 GCA_910584205.1 uncultured Lachnospiraceae bacterium | reverse complement strand
GCATAGGATACAAAATCCTTGAGGAAAATGTGTCAACTAATCTTGACAAAATCAAAACGCCCGCATGACACAAAGCCATGCGGACGCACGAAGTAATATATTCATTTATGTACTGCCAAATTGCATATTTACCACCAGACTGATCCTGCGGGGCGGGTGGGCTTTTTTTGACAAGTTAGGGGGATGGAAAATGAGCGAGAGCACAGCGACACCTCCAAAGGGGGCCGCCGTACTCCGTTAGACTATATACTCATAAAGAAACGGCGGCTTGATAAAACTCAAAACCGCCGTTTTCTTTGAAACATAAGCCAATCAACAACGGTTTTGTTGTGATGGCTCTGCGTCTGTGCGTCTGGCTCTTTTCAATATTTACTTAAATTGATCGACATGGCCCGATTGGATTGCCGCAAGATTACGAGCAATTTTTTCTTCCGGCCAGTCCCACCATCGTTCTGTCAGCAACGCCGAAATAGTTTCATCGGAAAAGCGTTTTCGGATAGGTTTAGCTGGAACGCCGCCCACAATGGTATAAGGCGGGACATCTTTTGTTACAACAGCTCTGGTGCCAATAATAGCACCGTCCCCTATGGTAACTCCAGCGAAGATTGCGGCCTCATATCCAATCCAAACATCATTTCCAACAACAATATCCCCTTTGTTGTCCCATGCCTCGGTTATTTGGCTAACATCAAGTCCCCATTCCTCAAAGAAAATGGGAAACGGATAAGTCGCAAGTGAAGTCATGCTATGGTTGGCGCTATTGAACAAGAAACGAGCGCCACAGGCGATAGAGCAAAACTTACCGATAATCAGCCTGTCATGGTTAATAGGATAATGGTAAAGAACATTATTCTTTTGAAAATCAACAGGATCATTTACAAAGTCGTTATACATGGTGTAGTCGCCCACGATGATGCTGGGATCAGTAACGACATTTTTCAAATATACAGTTTCCCGATCTTTTGACCGGGGATAAATTTTTTGTTTGTCCATCATAATTCGTTATCCTCCTTAGAAATCAAGTCAGCCATGCGGATGACAGATAGTTTTGATTTTTTGACATTCACTAAAGTTTCCTGTTTACATTTCGGGCAATACAGTGGAAAATTGATAAGCTCTGTATCTTGACGCAGTTTAAGTCTGGTCTTGTTCCCACATATGGGGCATAGAAGCCATACCATCCGATCCATCATAGACTTTCCCCCTTGTGGCTTGATTGAATGAGCGTTTTGTGTTCCCATTTTCTACTTGTGAAATAGAGTAAACCTACAATAGCAGGTAAGACTGGAGAAAGCGCCTGGCCGTAATAAATCCCGGAAAAGCCCATATTAAGTACAAAGGCCAAGAGCCAGCTCACAGGCAAACGCACAATAACCGCGTCCAGTAAAGCGTTAATCATAGCAACATTTGCCGCACCGACACCAATAGCAAAGGAGTCCAAAGTGTACATAACGGCATAAATCAAACTATTTATACTGCAACAGACACGCAGATAGTAAACTCCATCGTTTACTACTTCCGGGGTGGTACTACCAAAAAGCAAAATCAATGGTTCAGCAAAAAACTGTACGCCAATTACGACAACGAGCGTTACAGCAACATTCATCACTAAACTGATTTTTACCACTTTACGGGCGCGTTCAATTTGTCCAGCTCCCATGCATTGCCCTGCCATCGCTGTAACTGCCTGTCCAATAGCCCAGCAGGGCATACCAGCAAAGGTGTTGATTTGCAAACCTACATTCGATGCAGCAGATACAGCAGTACCAAACTGATTGAGCATCCCTGCCACAAGCAGATAGGCCGTGTTGACTACGACCATTTGGATGGCCGTGGGCAGTCCGACTTTCACGATGGCGGCCAGCTTATCCCATTGAAGCGTAAACTTTCCGCGATTTTCCATAGAGAAAAATATTTTGTGCCGCTTCAAATAGAATAGAGAAATCACAAAGGAAATTCCTTGCGCGGTAATCGTTGCGTAAGCCGCTCCTGCCGTTCCCATTCCTGATGGGCCCACCAAGATAATGTCTAAAACGATATTGATGACGGTAGCAATTCCCACAAAATAGAGGGGAGATTTAGAATCCCCAAGCCCCTTGAGCACAGAGCAGACAGCATTATATCCAAAGACGAACACAGTTCCACAACAAATAATTTTCATATAGTCGCAGGCATCTTGATATGCGTCTGCTGGAACATTTAACATCTTGAATAACGGCTGGCAGGTTGCCAGACTCACAATAGTCACAAGCAGGGAAGATACCAGCGAGAGCAAGGCCAGCATTTGAAAAGACTCCGTCTGTCCCTTTTTATCGTCTGCCCCCTTATATTGAGCAATCAACACGGCTCCGCCCATCGTCATACCAATACAAATTGAATTGATGATATAGCACAATTTAGAAGCATTACCAATGGCCGCAAGACCCGTATCGCCTACAATTTGGCCGACTACAAGCATATCTACTACATTGTAAAATGATTGCAGTGTATTTGCTAAAAGCAACGGGAAAGCGAAAGCGGCCAGTTTTTTCGGCACACTTCCGGTCAACAAACTATGTTCTTCAGTCATATCTATTTCCTCCAAAAAGAAAAAGGGCACACTACATCGTGCGCCCTTTGCATAATCACTTATAAATAAGCATAACAAAAGGCCACAAACAAAACATTGTCTGTGGCCTAAACAGTCAATTATCTATCGTTGATCTGATAAAAAGGGTATAAAAACCAAAGACAGTCCTATCTCTGCCTTGGCCTTTCCGCTTTATAGATCAACTTTCCGAAAAGGCTCCGCACAATGTTTCGTGGTATAAACTTGTGTGGAGCCGAAGTCAATACAAAATTTTCCGAACAACATCGTACTCACCTCTTGCATAGTTATATCAGATTTATTGTAACCAGTTTTCTCTTTGTTGTCAAGTCAGCAAAGTAATACGAAATTAAAAAAAGCCTGCCGGCTCCTTACAACCACGGAACTGTCCATGGCAGTAATCTCTGCCTCCCTGGGTTTCGAGGACCAGCTTGCTTTTACCAAAAGTTTTAAAAAAGCATTTACGGTTCCGCCTTCCGAGTACAGAAGACGGAACCGCCCGGCGGCAGATATTTAACTGTCGCCGGAAAGACACGGAAACCGGACCTTTTCTACCTCTTCTCCCTCCAGCTCCGGTAGCAGAACACCAGCGCCCCGGACCGGGTGCCGAACAAAAGGCTGCAGGGACAGCCTTTCATGAACTCCTTCCGGAACTGATCCCGGTCCAGCAGGTTCTCCATACCGAATTCCGGTTCCGTCTCTACTTTAAACAATCGTCCCATTTTCTCAAAAAGCTGTTTAAACACATGCAGAATATCGCTTTCTGTCATCTCTCTTTTCCGGATGCCTGGAATCCTTTCGATCCCTCTTAGAAACAGAATATCTTCCACTCCCAGGAGAAGCTGAAGCATGACTCCGCCCCCCATATCGTAATACTGGCAGCAATAGTACCCGTTCCCGATATTCTGCCCTTTATAGTCTGTACTGACCAGCTTTGTCTCCGCCTGAAGAACGTCCTGTACGGTTCGGTTAACCATCCGCGATATAATGTCAATCTGCGAAGAACGGTCCCTTTTTTTCTGGCGGATGGCCTTTCCCACAATCGCCTGATCTTCCAGCATAATATGCTCTGTCAGCCAGTTGCCCATAATTCCCACAAAGCGCTGAATCGTCGATGAGGAATAACCGGACAGTTCCAGATCCCTTTTCAGGGAAACCAGCGTCTTGTTCCTGAAATTGTCATGAAGCCGCTTGTGCTCCGCATACCCGCTGTACCGGATGGAACGCATATATGCCTCTTCTTCTGAAAAATGTGTCATAGTATAAGCTTCCAGATACTTGATTCCTTCTCCATATGCCGCCTGATTGCCTGATGCATCCTGAGAAATTTCAAACAGTTTGTTTATGATCCGAAAAAGCTTGGCGTGCGCTTTATCGACTGCTTCTACGCCAATTTTAAATTTATCATCCCATACGATCTTTTCCATAAAATAAGGCCTGCCTTTCACTTCTCCAGTGTCTCTTCCTGTAGTCTGTCAAATTCCGCCATGCACTCATCCACAGTCGCTCCGTTCATCAATTCCCGCACAATGAGGCAGGTATTGCCCCACTGCTCCAGCTTCATACCCGCATTGGAACCAAGCACATAATAATTATCCTGTATCCGGTCATTCAATGGCTGTAACGCAGGAATATAATCCACTTCAACATTTTTAGATGGCGAGATGACTTTATTGATCTCTGCATAAGTCTGAAGCGCTTCATCAGACAGAATACAATTCAGGACATTCATCGTATCCTGCATATGTTCCGCATTGACGCCGATCCCGTATCCTGTAATGGACACCACCGGCATCTGGCCCAGATGACTTGGAAATCCAATCACTTTCATATTAAAATCCGGATTTCCGTAAGCGGTTTCTGAGTTTGCAGCACTCCAGTAGGCCATGACAATGGGCGTTTTCTGTGCCAGAAAATCCGGTCCCTCACCTTCAATTGCTTCATATGTATAAGCAGTTTTTGCATCAATATAGCCTTTGTCCATCAATTCCTTCAAGTATTCAAAGGCAGGACGCATATAGTCGCTGTATTTCTTTTCCCCACTGTTAAGGGCGTCAATCTCCTCCTGCGTATGTTCCCCGTTATATAGATCCGCATAGGCCTGCGCAAAAACAAAATTTTCCAGCCACCAGCGGTTTGCCCCAATAGGAGTCTCAATTCCGTTTTCTTTAAATATCCGGCAGCATTCCATCAGATCCTCCGGGGTTTCCGGCAGAGAAAGCCCATACTGGTCAAACATATCCTGATTGACAAACAGGCCATGCACCACAACCTCTTGAGGAATCGCCACCAGTTTACCGTCAACCGTATTCGCTGTTTTTACAACATCTCTCAGATTCCCGGCATTTTCAATCTGTGACAGATCCACCAGACACCCTTCCGAACCGAGAATCTGAATCGCGTCCGGATTCAGCAGATACAGGTCATCCATATTGTTCCGAACCCGGTCCATCGACACGTCATCATAGGTTTTTTCCTGATAATTCTCTGCCGTGTAAGTCTGATATTCTACTGTCAGTCCAAAACGTTCTTCCGCCATCCGAATCGTTTCATCAAAAGCACTTCTCAAAATATTCTCCGCATCCGGTTTTGACTTTTCCATAGGGCCGAACAGCCTTACGACTCTGCCGTTTTCTTCGTCTTCCAAAACCAGATTATCAGCAGAACCCATACTTGATCCGCAGGCAGCCATGACAAACATCGTGCCTGCAGCCAATCCGAAGACAGCGATTTTTCTCAATCCTCTGTCCCTGCACCTTCTCATTTTCTTAATTCCTTTCCCTGAATAGATTGACCTAATGTTTTTTTCAATAATTCCATGTCGATTGGTTTTGCTATATGAGCGTTCATGCCGGCATCCAACGCATCTTTTACATCTTCCGCAAAAGCATTGGCTGTCATGGCAATGATTACAATCTCTTTGGCATCCCTGCGGTCCAGGGCACGAATCGTTTTCGTGGCATCGTAGCCATTCATGACCGGCATCTGAACATCCATCAAAACTGCGTCAAACTCATATGGCTCAGAGGCTTTAAAACGTTCGACCACCAGCTGGCCGTTTTCCTTTATCTCGCAGGTAATTCCTTCCAGATCCAACAACTCAGACAAAATCTCTGCATTGATCTCATTATCTTCTGCCACAAGAAGCCTCAACCCCTTCAGGCTGTCAGCCTTGTCTGTTTCTGATACCGTATCTGTTTTGTGATTCCGCTCCGCTTCCATGCGCAGGACCGCTTCTTTCAATGCAGCCGCAAAAAACGGCTTGCTCAGAATATCGGCAGATCCGATTCTGAATGCTTCCTCCTGTACCTCATCCCCTCCATAAGCAGTCAGGAAAAGAATCGGAACCGGGTACGGCAGAAGCCCGCGGATCTTACCCGCTGTTTCGGAACCATTCATATCCGGCATTTTCCAGTCCATCAGGATCATATGATAGTCGTATCCGGTATCATATGCCTTCTGAACCATACACAGGGCATCTTTTCCGCTGAGTGCCGTGTCAACCTGTACTTTCGTATCTTTCATAAGCATCTTTATATTCTCGCAGGTCTCCGCATCGTCATCCACTGCCAGAATTCTTGAAATATGCCTCTTCTCCCAAAACTGTTCATCTGTCTGTCCATCCGGTATCCGAAGCTCCAGTTCGACTCTGAAAAGACTTCCTTTGCCTACTTTACTGGATACATCAATCGTTCCTCCCATCAGTTCCACAATATTTTTAGTGATGGCCATCCCAAGTCCTGTTCCCTGAACTTTGTTGGTTGTACTGTTCTCTGCCCTGGTAAATGCTTCAAAAATCGTCTCCAGATATTCCGGCGTCATTCCATATCCGTCATCCTCCACCTCAATCCGTATATGCTCAAACTGGCTGGACCGCTTGCCAAGGCCCGCAATACGAAACCAGATATTGCCCCCTTCCTGTGTATACTTTACAGCATTGGACAAAAGGTTGATCAGCATCTGATTCAACCTTGTTTCATCGCCTGTTAAATACTCATGCCTGATCCCCGTCACCTGGATTTGAAGATTCTGTTTTTTCGCTGCTGCCATGGGGCGTATAATCGTGTCCACAGAAGATACCAGATCATTCAGCGTAAATTCTCCAATTGTAAGGATCATTTTTCCGCTTTCAATCTTAGATACGTCCAGAACATCATTGATCAGGCTCAGCAGATGCCTGCCGGAAGCTGAGATCTTTCTGGTATATTCCCTTACTTTCAGAGGATTATCCGCATCCTTTTCCAGAAGGGTCGTAAAACCAAGAATGGCATTCATCGGAGTCCTGATATCATGAGACATATTGGAAAGAAATGTGGTTTTGGAATTACTTGCAGCCTGTGCCGCCCTCAGAGCTTCCGCCAGCTGTCTGTTATGTACTTCCCGCTCTGCTTCCCGTTCCTTTCGAATCCTGTCCTGCTGCCTGTAATTAAAATAATACAGAATACAGCACAGAAAAAACGCCGCCATCATAACAACAACGACAGTCAGAATATTCTGGTTAACCGCTTTTCCTTCCTGCTGAATTGCTTCAATGGGAACATAGCCAATCAGATACGTTGCCCCGTCATCAACAGACCACATGTAGATTAAAGATGCTTTTCCCTGAATATCATGATAGAACATGATATTCTTTCCCGCCTGAATACCGTCTGACACAGATGCCTGAATCTCTTCTTCCAGAATACTGTTGGCGCGGTAAAAATCTTCCAGATTCAGATGACCGGCATTACGCTCCCCCATGCCGGTAGGTTTCAGGACAAAACGTTCACTTTTAGGGTCCATCAGATAAAGCATTGCACTCCCGTTATAAAATTTATTCGGAAGCGATCCTGCAAGTGACTCATAGATATATTCGATATAAAGCACCGCCGTCTCTTCACCGTCTTTTACAACCGGACATTTCATCGTATAAGCCCATGTCCCCATACTGTTGATATAGGACTGGGAAAGTGCCAGCCCTTCTATGGACCTCCCGCCGGAAAAGTCCAGATCCTCTGCCGTAAATACCTCTCCCGTATTGGAAATCCCTTCTGTCTGTCCGGACAGAATCAACGAAATTCTGACCATGGTCTGGTTACTGTTATATGAACGGACATACGCTTCCGGATCTTCAGCGGCCGCAATTTCCCCGGTGAGCAGTATCTGAAATTCCGCTTCTTTGATCAGAATAGACTCAATGGTTCCTTTGATCAGGTTCAGACTTTCATTCAGATTATGGATGGCCGATGCAGACATCTCGTAGGATGTCCTTTTTGAAACAGAAAAAACAACCATCCCCAAAGCAAAAAATACCAGAATGACGGAAAGAAACAGAGGAATCCCTTTATCCTTCCTGTTTAATCCAAGCTTCATGTTTAATCTCCATTCTGTCCTTCATAAAAGACAGTATAACCCTCCATATAATAAATGGGCTAAAAGCAATACCGCTCCAACTTTAGCCCTTACCCATGTCCGTAAATTTGTACATTTCACATACGCTTTTATTAATATTGTATTATTTCACCGAAATTTTGTCAACTGTCTCCGAAACGAATCGTACAGTGCGGAATGAACGTTTAAATCCCCATAATATCATTCATTTTGCATGGACTTCTGACTTCATATTATGGTATAATAAAACATAAATATTTTTATTATTACGTGATCGAAGGAGAAGAGAAATGAACAGTATTCGCAAGAAAATCACCGTATGCCTGATGGCAACTGTCCTGGTCGCTCTGGCTGCGGTGGGAGCATCCAGTATCGCACTGAGTTACCGAAGCACGATCGCCACTGTGGATCAGATGATGAGCGAGACTGCTGTGCTGGCGGCAGAGCGCATCGAACAGGAGCTGACCGCCTATCGGAATGTTGCCATGGATACCGGATGTATCCCTCAGCTGTCCGATGAAACCGTATCTGTAGAAGAAAAACGCGCCGTCATTGACGAGCGTGTCCGCATGCACGGGTTTCAGAGGGGTAATATCATCGGTTCTGACGGCCACAGCATCTTTGACGGAAACGATTACTCAGACCGGGAATATGTCAAACAGGCCATGCAGGGCAATATCTATGTATCCGAACCGCTGATCAGCAAGGTCACCGGAGAACTGTCTATCATGGTGGCAGCCCCTCTCTACCTGAACGGCAACCAGGGCGACCAGATTGTGGGCGTAGTCTATTTTGTACCGCAGGAGACTTTTTTAAATGACATCGTTTCCTCCATCCAGATCAGCGAAAGCAGCCGTGCCTACATGATCAATAAATCCGGCGACACAATCGCAGACATCACACTGGATACCATTACCACCCAGAACATCGAACAGGAAGCCCAGAGCAACGCTTCTCTGAAGGAGCTGGCTTCCATCCACGCGGATATGAGAGCCGGAAAGAACGGCTTTGGAAGCTTCCATGATACAGACGGCGAACGTTTTACCTCCTATGCCCCGGTGAACGGTACTGATGGCTGGAGCGTTGCTGTCACTTCGCTGAAATCAGAATACCTGGCAGATACATACTTTGGCTTCTATATTAATATTGCTGTAATCGCCGCGTCCATCCTGGCTTCCATCGTGGTGGCCCTGAAGCTGTCCACCAATATCAGCGCACCCATGCGTGCCTGCGCAAAGCGGATGAAGCTTCTGGTGGAAGGCGACCTGGAATCTCCCGTTCCTCAGGTCACCGGCCGGGACGAAACTGCAGAACTGACCCGTTCTACTGCGGAGATGGTAACCGGGCTGAATACCATCATCAATGATATCAGCTTCCTGCTGACCGAGATGGCAAACCAGAACTTTGATATCCAGTCCTCCCACCGGGAAGATTATGTGGGCGGATTCCAGAATATCCTGCTGTCCATGCGCACCCTGAAGGTTGAACTGAGCAATACCATACGCCAGATCGACAATTCCGCCACCCAGGTTTCCTCTGCCAGCGGCCAGGTCTCCACGGGAGCTCAGACGCTGAGCCAGGGTTCCATTGAGCAGGCCAGCTCCATTCAGGAACTGGCAGCTACAATCAATGATATTTCCGAAAGCGCCAAAAAGACCTCCACTGCCGCTGAAGAAGCAGGCAGTTTCGTCGGGCAGGCAGGTGCGCAGCTTGGCACCAGTGTAGAATACGTCAAGGATCTCAATACTGCCATGGATAAGATCTCCCGTTCGTCACAGGAGATCTCCCGCATCATTGCCACGATCGAGAACATCGCGTTCCAGACCAACATCCTGGCCCTCAACGCCGCTGTAGAAGCTGCCCGGGCAGGCGCTTCCGGCAAAGGCTTCGCTGTTGTGGCTGATGAAGTACGGAACCTTGCTTCCAAATCCGACGAAGCAGCCAAGGCTACCAAGGAGCTGATTGAAAGCTCCATCGCCACCGTCAACGAAGGAAACGAAGCGGTGAACCGGGTTACGGAAGCTCTGGAGCTTACCAGCCAGCTTGCCGGCAATGTAACTTCCAAGATGGATATTGTTGTAGAAGCAGTCGAAAATCAGACGGTGTCCATCGAACAGGTCACCGAGGGTATCGATCAGATTTCTTCCGTTGTACAGACCAACAGCGCTACCGCAGAAGAAAGCGCCGCAGCCAGCGAAGAGCTTTCTGCAGAAGCAACCAGCCTGAAACAGCTGGTGGACCGTTTCACACTGGCCAGCAGCTGAAACATCTGTATTCATGCAGCTGTGCCTTCAGCATACTAAAAGGGAAAGGAATGATCCACAGGAATCATTCCTTTCCCTTTACAATATACAGAGCCTTTTCACTCCACCTTCATCATCCGATACCCGACCCCGATATGCGTCTGGATATACTGGGGCGAATCCGATTCCGGCTCCAGCTTTTTCCTGAGCGTCGCCATAAAGACGCGGAGAGATGCAACATCATTATCCCAGCTCCGTCCCCAGATATTCTGTGTAATAAACGTATGGGTCAGCACTTTTCCCACATTTTTGGAAAGCAGGCACAGCAGTTTATACTCAATCGGCGTCAAATGCAGCTCCTGTCCGTCCAGGAAGGCGCATCCGCCGGCATAATCAACTCTGAGCTTTCCATTGACAAAAACAGAACCTGCCGCCAGCATCTCCGCCGTCATGATCGCCAGCCTGCGCTGCGTCACACGCAATCTTGCCAGCAGCTCCTCCACCGAAAAAGGCTTGGTCAGATAATCATCCGCGCCGGCATCCAGCGCTTCGATCTTGTCATTGTCTTCGCTTCTGGCACTGATGACTATGATCGGCAGGTTTGACCAGGAACGGATGTTCTGAATCACCTGTACCCCGTCCATGTCCGGCAGCCCCAGATCCAGCAGCACAATATCCGGATTATGGGAGGAAGCCTCCAAAATCGCCGTCTCCCCGTTGGCGGCAACCAGATAGCGGTAATCATTGGTTTTTAACGTGGTCGTAATCAGGTTGCGTATGGGAGGATCATCCTCCACAATCAGTATCAAAGGTTTATTCATGCAGTTCAACCTCCCCTGCCGGTAATGTAAATGTGAAAACAGCGCCATGGGGCTGATTGTCTGTTACGCAGATCTCTCCCCCATGGGCGGTAACAATGGATCTGCACAGCGAAAGCCCCAGCCCCAGGCTCCTCCTGCTGTCCGCGATCTGATTGGCCCCGCTGTAAAACATGTCGAAGATACGCGGCTTCTGCTCATCAGGAATACCCGAACCATTGTCAAAAACCGATACCTCGACCCACCTGTCCTTTTTCTTTGTATCAATCTCTATGACAGACCCCGCCGGCGTATATTTGACAGCATTATCCACCAGATTGATCAGCACCTGAACGATCAGCCTGGCATCAATGCGGACAAGCATCAGATCCTCTAAAGCATGAACCTGGATCACATGCTCTTCAGCTTTTCGGTTCACATGCCGCAACGCCTCCGCAATCACCTCGTCCATCAGCTCTACCGACTGCGTCAGGCTGACCTGCCCTCCCTCGATCCTGGTAACCGCCAAAAGATTTTCCACCAGATTGATCAGCCACATGGAATCATCATAAATATCCGTAAAGGTCTGCATCCGGATGTCTTCATCCATCTTCTGATAGTTCGTCAGAAGATTGCCGGCGCTTCCGGAGATAGAGGTCAGCGGCGTACGCAGGTCATGGGAAATCGTCCGGAGCAGATTCGCCCTCAGCTGCTCATTTTTCGCCAGAACCGCGGCTTCCTCTTTCTCTCTTGCGTTTTTCATGCTCTCCAGCGCCAGTGCACATTCTCCGAGAATCGACAGCAGAACACTGTTCTCAAAAGGATCCAGCGGTACGCCATCCATGGAGATTCCCACCACGCCGTACACCTGACGGCTCGCCCGGATGGCCAGATACAGGCATCCTGCGTCAGACAGGGTATCGGTTGTAGCTCCTGCCTGCTCACAGTTTCGAAACACCCACGCCGCAGCTTCTCTTTCTTTTTCAGAAACCAGATCCGACAGATCGCTCTTTTCCGCCCGATAGACATCCGGTTCTCCGACAGTTTCTCCATTGGAAGGATAGATCACCAGATCTCTTCTCAACAGCTTCGTGAGCTGTCCGGCCGCCGCGCGCAGGACCGACTGCTCATCCTCCTCCTTCTGAAGAAGCTGATTCGTCTCAAAAAGAATTCGGGTCCGAAACGCTGCACGGGCAGACTGCCTCGCATTGTCTTTCAGCTTTGTGGCAAGTGAACCGGTCAAAAAAGCAACCATAAACATAATCGTAAACGTCACCAGATAATCCGGATCATGAAAATGGAACGTAAAACGCGGGACCGTAAAGAAAAAGTTAAACACCAGCACGCTTACGATGGAAGTAACAAATCCGCACAGGCGGTTTGTTGTGACAATCGAAGTGACCAGGACTCCAAAAATGTAGACCGCAATCATATTTGCCTCTGTAAATCCAAGGAAATAAAATACACAGCCAATCACTGTAGCCGCCAGAAGTACCGCCACGCTTTTCCCGATATCCCGAACCGGTACGGCATATGCGTGTTTCAGCCCAGCGGACCGGTACCCGCCTCCGGCGCTGGCGTCCGGAATCACATGGATATCCAGATTGGGAGCAGCAACGATCAGACGTTCCGTCAGAGGCGGTCTGCTGAATATGCTCTTTCTGGTTGCAGTACTCCGCCCGATCACTATTTTCGAAACGCCCGAAAGCCGCGCAAATTCTGCAATCTGGTAAGGAACATCCTCTCCATAGCTTGTTTCCACCGTTGCTCCAAGCTGCCTTGCCAGATGCATGTTCTCCCGCAACCTTTTTTTATCTTCCCCGTTCATGGACAGCGTCCCCGGCGTTTCCACAAAGAGCGCCGTAAAGGTTCCCCGGAACGCCCTTGCCATTCTGGCAGCCGTACGGATAATCCTGGCGTTGGAAGGCGAAGAAGACAGGCACACCAGAATATGTTCCCCGGTATGATAATCACTCCGGCTCTGCATCCGGGCATGCTCCGTCAGCAGATTCACTCTGTCCGCACAGCGCCGCAGAGCAATCTCCCGCAGAGCCGTCAGATTTTCGATGGACATGGAAGGGGCCGATGCGCACCCTCCCGGATCTTTCCCCCGGACAGTTCCGCCGGACAGACGTTCCATCAGGTCCTCCGGTTCAATATCTACCAGTTCCACCTGATCTGCCTGATCAAATACAAAATCCGGAATCCGCTCCCCCACCAGGGTTCCGGTAATGGAAGCAACCATATCGTTCAGGCTCTCGATATGCTGGACATTGACCGTCGTATACACGTCAATTCCCGCATTCAGCAGCTCCTCCACATCCTGATAGCGTCTGGCATGGCGGCAGCCTGCGGCGTTGATATGGGCAAATTCATCCAACAGCAGGATCTGCGGCTTTCTTTTCAGTGCGGCGTCAATATCAAATTCCCGAACCGCGCCCCTGCCATGCGCCGCCTGTCTTTCCGGAATCCGTTCCAGTCCGGCCAGCAGCGCCTCTGTCTGCGGACAGGCATGGGTTTCTATATATCCCGCTGCTACATCCGTTCCCCGCTCTTTTGCCTGACGAGCCGCCCGAAGCATGGCGCAGGTTTTTCCAACCCCGGCTGCATAACCAAAAAAGATCTTCAGCTTTCCCCGGGTTCCTGCGGTTCCGTCCTTCCGAACCGTATGCGGCGGACCCAGATTCTGCTCCGACGGTTTCTGACGATCGTTTTCTCTTTTGACAGCGTCAGAACTGTAAAAGGAACCGCCGTATTTTATAATCACAGAACTGTGATCCTGCTGATCACTCCCCGGATTATAATGCATTTTCACAGGAATGTCAGCAGGTTCCGCAGAAAAAATATCTTTTGGACATATCTGTCCATACGGCCCCCGAACCAAACGTATGTTCTCAAGAATGCAGTCCAGCCTTTCCATCAACAGCCAGCCGGAAACGGCCGCCGCCCCTACAACTGCCAGCAATAACAGATCCTGCATATGCTCACCTCCCTAAGACGACACCTTTTTAAATACGGAAGCATTTCTGCAGATCTCTGGTTCTGCCAAGCACCAGCATGGTATCTTCCCCTCCCAATACACTGTTTGGCGAAACCGAGAGTCCCAGCTTCCCGTTTCTTTTTATGCCGATAATATTAATGTTGAATTTCTTCCGAATATCAATGTGTCCGATCGTCCGGCCAGACCAGTCTTTCGGAACCGGTATCTCAAACATGGCATGATCCTCGTCCAGTTCCATGTAATCCAGGATATGGTCTGCGCTGTAACGGATCGCCGTCCATTTGGCAATCTGTTTTTCCGGATATACCACCTCATCCGCCCCGTTGCGCAGGAGAAATTTCGCCTGCACATCCCTGGCGGCCCTGGATACCACCAGCTCCGCTCCCAGCTCCTTCAAAAGAGACGTTGTCTCCAGAGAACTTTGGAAATCGTTTCCAATGGCAACAATACAGACATCATAATTGCGGATCCCCAGCGATTTCAGAAAATCTGCATTCGTACTGTCGCCGATCTGTGCATTTGTCACAAAGGGCAACACCGCATCCACGCGTTCTTCCACATGGTCGACCGCCATGACCTGATGGCCCAGCTGGTTTAAATGCATGGCAATGTGTTTTCCAAATCTCCCCAGTCCAATCAATAAGATTGCTTTCATATCGTCGTTCTCCCTTTATCCAACCGCTATTTTTTCCTGCGGAAGCAGGGCTGCTCTTTTTCTGGTGCCCGAAAAAGCCGCAAAGATCAGGGTCAGCCCTCCCACCCTGCCGGAAAACATCAGCAGAATCAAAATCAGTCTGGACAGCATATGAAGCTCCGGCGTGATCCCCAGCGTCAGTCCGACCGTCCCCACTGCGGAAGCCGTCTCAAACAGAACGATCCGCATGGGAAGCCGTTCCGCCATGCTGATCACCAGTCCTCCTCCAAAAAACAGTACCAGATACATTAACAGAATGGTCGACGCGTTTTTCACCACGGCGTCGTCAATCCGGCGCCCGAAAAAATGCGTATACTCTTTTCTTCCAAAAGTAGAAAGCGCAGAAGCAGACAGTACGGCTATGGTAGTCGTCTTCATGCCGCCTGCCGTGGAACCAGGACTGCCGCCGATCAGCATCAGCGCAATCATAATATACTGCCCCGGCTCACTGAACGCAGTCAGATCCGCAGTGTTAAATCCCGCCGTCCTTGGAGTTACCGATTGAAAAAGGGCGCACAGAATCCTTTCACCGGGAGCAAACTCATGAAATTCGAAAAAGAAAAAATAAACTGCCGGAACGGCCAGAAGAACAACCGTCGTACAGAAAATCACCTTGCTCTGCACGCGGTACTTATGTAAACGAAAACGATTGATCCGGATGTCATCCCAGGTCAGGAAACCGATGCCGCCCACGATGATCAGGAGCATAATGGTCACATTGACCACCGGCTCTTCCGCATAAGAAGTCAGGGAAGAAAATGCCCCTCTGGTGCCCATCAGATCAAAGCCGGCGTTGCAGAAAGCGGAAACCGAATGGAACAGCGCCATCCAGAGCCCCCGAATCCCAAAATCCCTGCAGAATACAGGAGCCATGGCAGCCGCGCCCAGCAGCTCGATCAACAGCGTGACCTTCACGGCAAAACCGGTCAGCTGTACAATACCGCCCACATTCGGCGCCGCAATGGCCTCCTGCATGGTACTGCGCTGCATCAGGGAGATTCTGCGGCCGGAAATCATGGCAAACGACGCTGCCACGGTAATCACGCCCATACCTCCGATCTGAATCAGAAGCATAAGAACAAGCTGCCCAAAACCCGACCAGTAGGCAGCGGTATCATGAACTACCAGCCCCGTCACGCAGACGGCGGAAGTGGACGTAAACAGGGCGTCCGGAAACGATGTCCAGAGCCCTTCTCTGCTGGAAACAGGCAGCATAAGCAGAATGGTTCCAAGCAGTATCACGCCCGAAAAACCAAAAATAATGATCTGAGACGACGTCAGCCTTTTTCTTTTACACATTACGATGCTCATACATCCGGTACTCCTTTACCCTTCTTTATCTGACCTTTATCATACAGCAATCCTGATAAAGAACGTAAAAGAATATTTCCGTCCATATTAAGATTTCATAAAGACCCCTGGCGCCTGGTTCCTATCTGCATCCTGCCCCACCTGTTTCACACCAGATCCCGGAGCATCTCCTCGATTCTTTTCCGGTACTGCGCCGGCTCCGCCGGGATCCTGTACAGTGGGACCCCTATCTTTTTAAAGATATTATTTTTCAATGCGTCCGTCTTTGCCGCTGCCCGGGCTTCATGGGAAGCGTCGTCCAGTTCCAGCCCCGCCAGCATATGGAGATCCCTGTCGCACAGGATAAAATCAATATGCCGTGATTTGATATACCCCCGGTACTTATTCACATTCCGCCTGTCTGTCACATAGAGAAAATCCTCCATCCTTACTTTGGGACAGATCAGCAGGTGATAATGGTCACACCGTTCTTTCAGTATTCTGTAAAAGCGGTACTCCGCAGCTGTCAGAAGCATCTTTTTTTCGTAGGGATAGTTCTTTTCAAATCTCCGCCGTTTCAGAATCAGCCACAGAGCGCCCAGCGCCAGAAAGGCTGCCGGCACCGCAAAAAACATGGTATCTGTATTCATCCTTCGTATTCCCTTCAGCTGAAACGTTTGTACAAAGCCGCATGGTCGTTGATACACTTCCACTTGTTATAGGCGTTCGCAGTGACGCAGACATACATTCCTCCGTCTGCTCCCACGCCGCAGCTGACGGCACAGCTCCCTGACTGGTCCACATATCCGGTCTTGCCGTATACGACCTCTCCGCCGGTGTCTTTATCCTCGATCCGTCGCAGGAACCAGTTGGACAGAAGGATTCCGTCGGGATGCTGATCCGTCCTGGACGTTTGATACGTATGGGCAGACAGGACTTCCCGGCACACCTCATTCTCCACAGCCGCCGCCATGATGACCGCCATATCGTACACAGTACAGTAGTGGTTTTCCTCGTAGATCCCCACACAGTTGGTAAAATGGGCGGACCCGGACAATCCCAGCGCTTCCAGCTTTTCATTCATCAGATCTACAAACGCCTCGTGTGAACCCGACACGCAGAACGCAAGGCTCAGCGCCGCATCCGCTCCGGAAGGCAGGATCGCGCCGTACATCAGATCCCTGACGGTCACCGTCTCCTCCTTTTCGAATCCGGCGCCGCTGCAGTCGTGACGGAGCGTATAGTCCAGCACCTCCGCCGGGACCGTGTACGGCATGTCCAGGTCCTCCAGATGCTCCGCCGCCACCAGAAGCGTCAGCACCTTTGTCATGGAAGCCGGAACGATCCTTTCTTTCTCGCCTCTGCCCGCCATGATCGTCTTATGCTCCATATCCACAAAGACCGCATAGCTGCTGACAATATCCGCTTCCCCCAGAACAACCATATCTTCGGCGGCCGCAAAGCTGCCGGGCGTTCCTCCTGACCCGTAAGTCCCCGGGTCTTCCCCGTCGTCTGAAGGTTCTTCCAGATCCCCTGTCTCCGAGCCCCCCGATATTCGTCCCTGCCGGCCCGCCTTCCTTCCGGTGTTCTCCTCTTTTCGCATCATCCGGCCCACCGCAGCCACAGCGACCGCAGCCAGAAGGAGGAGCAGCACAACCGACATCACAATCCTCCGGATCAGCTCCTGACGTCTCCTTCTGCGCTGGAGTTCTCTCCTTCTGCGGGCACGCCGCAGCCGGCGCAGCTCCTCTGCATCATATCTTTGTTCCATACATCTTTCTATCCTTCTGTTCCTTTTTGCAGCATCCTGCTGTAGTCTTCCCAGCTTACATAGGTCCCGCCCATGCTCTCCAGATGCTCTGTGCGAAACTGACAGTCTATAAAAAAGAAACTTTTCTTCCGAAGCAGATTCGACAGCCCGATCAGCGCCGCCTTCGAGCCGTTTTCCAGTTCCGAAAACATACTCTCACCAAAAAAACATTTTCCAATGGTCACTCCGTAGAGTCCACCGGACAACACCCCATCCTCATAGGCTTCCACACTGACCGCGTAGCCGCTTTTGTGAAGTCTCAGATAGGCTTCCTCCATATCATCCCCGATCCAGGTCCCTTCCTGCTCCCGTATCATCCTGCAGCGATGCATCGTGTCCTGAAAATCCCGGTTCAGCCGGATCTCCAGCCGATGCTTTTTCAGATACTTCCGCATGGAGTGAGATACATGGACCTTCTCCGGATAGATCAGGAAGCGCTCCTTCGGGCACCACCACATGATCTCCTCCTCCGGATTGTACCACGGAAAGATTCCGTTGCAGTATGCCAGCAGAAGACGCTCCACACTCAGGTCCCCTCCCACTGCCAGAAGACCGTCTTCCCGGGCAAGCACCGGATTCGGAAAGCTGATTTCGTGTTCCTTCAACCGATATACCGGCATATTATTTCCCCCTTTTTCATTAAGAAAAGGGACAGCCGAACCGAACGCGGACCTGCCTGTTCCCTGCAGGCGTCCGCCCCTGTACATCCGCTGTCCCTCCTTTTCTTTTCAGCGGCGGCATCCGCCGCTGTTTCTTTTGTTTCCCCCGTTTTTCTGATTTTGTCTTTTGCCTTTAACCCTCCAGCAGCTTTTCCACACTCACCAGTTTCACACAAAGCACGAACAGTTCCGTCGTCACCTTCAGCTCCTCCAGTGTCGGGTAAGACGGCGCGATGCGGATGTTGCGGTCCCGCGGATCTTTCTTATATGGGTATGTCGCACCCGCTCCGGTCAGCGTCACTCCCGCATCCCTGCACTTCTCAACGATGGCCTTCGCACATCCATCCATGGAATCAAAGGAGATGAAATATCCGCCCAGCGGTTTCGTCCAGGTGCCGATCTCCAGGCCGCCCAGCTCCCGCTCCAGCGTATCCAGCACCAGTTCAAACTTGGGCCTCATGATCGCCGCATGCTTTCTCATATGCTCCTTTACCCCGTCCAGATCCCTGAAATACAGCACATGACGCAGCTGGTTGATTTTGTCGTGGCTGATGATCTGGATCGTCATGGATTTTTTCACCCATTCCAGATTGCCGAAGGACGCCGCGATACAGCTGATACCCGCTCCCGCAAAGCTGATCTTGGAGGTGGATGCGAAAATCAGCACCATATCCTCTTTGCCGTTGGCCCTGCACATGGAGAGAATCTCCGGCAGCGTATCCTGCCGGTCGTCATACAGATGATGCACGCAGTACGCATTGTCCCAGTAGATACGGAAATCCTCTGCGGCAGGGTTCAGATCCGCCATCCTTCTGCATACCTCTTCCGAATAGGTGATGCCCAGCGGATTCGTGTACATGGGCACGCACCAGATGCCTTTCACCGCCGGGTCCTGTACATACTGCTCCACCAGATCCATATCCGGCCCTTCCTCATTCATTGGGATCGGAATCATCTCGATCCCGAAATGCTCCGTGATCGCAAAATGCCGGTCATATCCCGGCGCCGGACAGAGAAATTTCACCCGATCCAGCCTGCACCAGGGCGTACTGCCCATGACGCCATGGGTCATGGAACGGGAGACCGTATCGTACATAACGCTTAAGCTGGCCGTCCCGAATACAATCACATGCTCCGGGTCCACACCGAGCATGGAACCGAGCAGTCTGCGGGCACCGACAATTCCTTCCAGGTTGCCGTAGTTTCTCACATCCACACCCTGTTCATCCCGCATGTCAAAGCTGCTGTTGAAAATATCCATCATGGGCATGGTCATATCCAGCTGCTCCGCGGCCGGCTTTCCTCTGGACATGTCCAGCTTCAGCCCCTTTCCTTTCGCCTCTTCATACCGAGCCGAAAACTCCTTCTGCAGCGCTGTCAGCTCTTCCTTCCCCAATTTGCAATATGGTACCATCTCTTACGTCCTCCTTACTTTCTCTCCAAGTTCGAATATCCGTTCGTATCGCATGCAGATACCCGCCCGAACAATAGAATACATGCTTCGCGAATCTTCTATTGTCGCAAATAACAGGAGACTGTATCCAACATACAGTCCCCCATCATCACTCCTTTTCAAATACCTGTCGGATCAGTCGGTCATATTCCTGCCACGCCGGATAATCCTGCAGCTCCCGCAGCGCCTCCGCCGTCTCGCGGTACATCCAGCCATGCATGGACTTTTCCTTCTGATGAAAACGCTCCCACAGACGGTCGCCCAGGATCTTTACATCCCGTGCAACAGAGCGCAGATTGGAAAGCTTGTCCGCCAGAGCCAGCATTCTGGCTCCCGTATCCGCCCGCGTCCTCAGGAACTCAATGGCCTCCTTCTTCCGAATCAGCCAGGTGCTCTCCGGCGGAAGGTCCCTTCTCTTGTCCTCCGATTCACCTGCCACATAGAATGCGATCCGTTCGCCAAAAAGCCCCCGGATATCCGGGATCGTCACTTCCGTATCCTCCACCACGTCATGCAGCACCGCCGCCGCGATCAGTTCCTGGTCGTCCGTCATCTCCGCCACGATCGCCGCCGCCTCCATGGGATGGGACACATACGGAATCCGGTTCCCCTTGCGGGTCACTCCGCAATGCGCAATGACTGCAAAGACAGCCGCCCGCTCATACAACGGCAGTTCTTTTACAGACTGCATGTGCTTCCATACATTTGACATCTCATCTGTCATTTAAAAAATACCTGTTCCCCTTATACAACCCCAATATATTACATATTACAGCATATCACATATAATTCAAATTGGCAACCATTTAACGCATACGTTTTTTCTCCTGATATGCTTTTGTCATCTGAATCACCTCGCCGCTCAGCAGGGTGACCGCGATCAGGTTCGGCACGGACATGAAACCGTTCAGCGTATCCGCAATGTCCCACACCAGCGACAGGGAACCGGTGCACCCGAAGAAGATCACCAGCACAAAGACGATTTTATACGGCAGGATCCCTTTGATCCCGAACAGATATTCCACGGCCCGCTCCCCATAATAGGACCATCCAAGGATCGTGGAAAACGCAAACATCATAATGGCGATGGCTACAAATTTGTCGCCCTGGGGAATGACCGTTGCAAATGCGTTGGCGGTCAACGTTGTTCCGGATATGACCGCATCCTCCCCGCCTGCCGCGATGGCCGTAAGATACGCGTCCATATCATAGACTCCGGATGTGAGGATCGTCAGGCAGGTAATCGTACAGACCACAATGGTATCCGCGAACACTTCGAACACGCCCCACATCCCCTGGATCACCGGCTCCTCCACATCCGACGCGGAATGCACCATGACCGAAGAACCAAGTCCCGCCTCGTTGGAAAAGACACCCCGGGAAATTCCGCGCTTCATGGCCGTGGCAATCCCGTATCCCAGCACACCGCTGCCCGCCGCCTTAAAATGGAATGCCTCCCGAAAAATCATCCCAAAAGCCGCAGGAACTGCCGTGATGTTCATGCCAATCACCACCAGGCCGCCCACAATGTAAAATACCGCCATGAACGGCACGATCTTCTCCGTTACAGACGCAATCCGCTTGATGCCTCCCACGATCACCAGCGCCACGAAAAACATAATCACCGCCGCCGTCGCCCAAGCAGGCACCGCAAAAGAATCCTTCAGGCCGCTGGCGATGGAATTCGCCTGCGTCATGTTGCCGATGCCGAAGGAAGCCAGGAAACAGAAGACGGAAAAGATGACCGCCAGCCACCTGCAGTGAAGCCCTCTTTCCATATAGATCATGGCACCTCCGACCCAGTCGCCTCTCTCATTGCGGTAGCGGTATTTGATCCCCAGCGTGTTCTCCGCATAGTTCGTCATCATGCCCAAAAAGGCGGACAGCCACATCCAGAACACGGCGCCCGGCCCGCCCAGCGCAATAGCCGTCGCCACTCCTGCAATGTTGCCGGTCCCTATGGTGGCGGCCAGCGCCGTACACAGGGACTGAAACTGGGAGATCGAATGCCGGTCGTCGGTCTTCCGTACCTTTCGGTCCTTAAAAACACTCATCAGTGTTGTATCCATCCACTCCCTGAACTGCGTGATCTGGAAAAATCCGCTCCGTATGGTGAACATTCCGCCCACAATCAGGAAAAAGACAAGCATATAGGGTCCCCATATGAAATTGTTCAATACTCCGTTTACCTGCTCCACTATGGCTGTAACATCCTTCATTCCACATTTCCCTCCGTTATTTTTCCGCTGTTTTCCCATTCTGAAGACAGCCCGGCTTTCTCACACCTTATAATACTTATGCTTCCGCCATGGCGGTCAGTCCGTTTTTTATCTCCTTCAGCACAAAATAGGTCTTGATTCCGGACACACCCTGAATACTTTTGATGACCCGGTGCAGCTGCTCCAGGCTCTCGGACGAACGGGTCTGGATCTTCAGCATAAAATCATAATCCCCGGTCAGATAGTCGCATGCCACCACGCTGACGTTTTCATTCATGGCCCGGGTAAATTCCTCATAATACCTTGGATGCTCCAGAGATACCTCCATAAGAGCCGTGACCTCATTTCCCACCTTATGCTGGTCCATGACGATTGTATACTGCCGGATCACACCGCTTCTCTCCATCTTCCGGATCCGTTCGATGACCGCCGCAATCGACAGGTGCACCTTGCGGCTGATCTCCGTCGCCGACTGCCTGGAATTTTCACTGAGGCACTTCAATATGCTTCGGTCTGTACTGTCCATACTTCACTCTCCTTTTCAAGCAGGAAACCCAAAAAGGGCATGGAACACCCATTTCGTTTCCATGCCCTTTCATGTACATTTTTCAGTTTTCCTGTAGTATACTGTAAATTTTACAGTCTTGCAAGTCTGATTTTACACAAAATTTATAAATATTTCCGAAAAAATCTGTCTCCCTGCACGAAAACGCAGTCTTCAGGCCCGCAGCCTCCTACTCCACCGTGACGGATTTCGCCAGATTCCTCGGCTTATCCACATCCAGGCCTTTGGCGCAGCTCACATAATATCCCATGAGCTGCAGCGGAATAATGGCAAGGCTCGTGGTAAAATGCGGATCGGTCTTCGGCACATAGACCGTGAAATCCGCCGTATCTTCTATAGAATAGTTCCCGTAATTGGTCAGTCCCATGAGATACGCGCCGCGGCTCTTGACCTCCACCATATTGGACAGCGTTTTCTCAAACAGCTTCTCCTGCGTCAGGACGCACACCACCAGAATGCCGTCCTCAATCAGCGAGATCGTTCCGTGTTTCAGTTCTCCCGCCGCATAGGCCTCGGAATGCACGTAGCTGATCTCCTTCATCTTCAGGCTCCCCTCCAGGCTGATGGCGTGGTCGATGCCCCTTCCGATAAAGAAGATGTCATGTACGTTGGAGAACTTGCTGGCAAACCATTGAAGCCGCTCCTTGTCCTCCAGCACTTTGCTGATCTTATCCGGCAGCGCCAGAAGCTCCGCCACCAGTTTCTCATAATACGCCTCGTCGATGGTTCCCCGCACAAGGGCGAAATGGACCGCCATCAGATAGCCGGCCGCCAGCTGCGTGCTGTACGCCTTCGTAGTCGCCACCGCGATCTCCGGGCCCGCCAGTGTATAGAACACATTATCCGCCTCTCTGGGAATGCTCGAGCCCACCACGTTGACCACCGCCAGCGTGCGGATCCCCCTGTTTTTCGCCTCCCGAAGCGCCGCCAGGCTGTCCGCCGTCTCCCCGGACTGGCTGATAATCACCACCAGCGAATCTTTCTCCAGAATCGGATCGCGGTAGCGGAATTCCGATGCCAGATCCACTTCCACCGGAAGCCTTACCAGATCCTCGATCACATATTTGGCCGCGATCCCCACATGGTAGGCGCTTCCGCAGGCGACGATATAGAGTCTTGATATGCCTCTGATCTCGTCGTCCGACAGTCCTACGGAGCTCAGGTCGATCCGTCCGTCCGTCACATAGGAATTGATCGTATCCCGGACTGCTTTCGGCTGCTCGTGGATCTCCTTCATCATGAAATGCTCATATCCGCTCTTTTCCGCCGCTTCCGCATCCCATTTGATCTCCACCGGCTCCTTCTGGATCTCCTCTCTGTCTATGTTGTAAAAAGTCTCTCCCTCTCCGGTCAGACGGGCGATCTCCAGATTGTCGATGTAATAGACACTGCGGGTGTATTTCAGGATCGCCGGCACGTCGGAAGCGATAAAACTTCCCTGGCCATTGCGCCCCACGATCAGCGGACTGTCCTTTCGCACGGCGTAGATGACGCCGGGTTCTTCCTTCAGCATGATACCCAGCGCATAGGACCCCCGCACCCGGAGCATGACCTTTGTAATGGCCTCCAGCGTATTTCCCTGATATTTTTTATAATAATAGTCCAGAAGCTTTGCCAGAACCTCCGTATCGGTCTGGGAATAAAACTCATACCCCCTTTTCAGCAGCTTCTCCTTCAGCTCCAGATAGTTTTCAATGATCCCGTTATGCACCACGATCACGCTCTGGTCGTCACTGCAGTGGGGATGCGCGTTCACCATGGACGGTTCTCCGTGGGTCGCCCAGCGGGTGTGACCGATTCCGCAGCATCCGGGCACCGCCCTTCCGCTGTCCGTCTTCTCCGCCAGCTGCTTTAAACGCCCTTTTACCTTGACGATCTCGATCCGGTTGGAATCATCGCTTTTCACGGCGATCCCCGCCGAATCATACCCCCGGTATTCCAGCTTTGCCAGTCCGTCCAGCAGTACCGGAGCCGCCTGGCCGCTTCCTGTAAATCCAACTATTCCGCACATAGATTGTAAATTCCTTTCATTTGGTCTGCTCCTCCACTATATCACAACACCTTTTTTTTGACAACCGTGCCCGTCCGCAGGGGTCCGGATACCGTTTTTCTGCCCTTTCCAGATCCTCTGTTTTCCGGCAGCTGTTCGTCATCCTGACCAAAACCGCATTTTGTCACTAAGCATTACGGACAAAAGTGACAAAAGATCACATTGCACAATGGGGAATCTCTTGCTAAAATATAGAAAAAGGGGAGGGAGGAAACGATCATATGTCATCAGAACATTCCAACACGTCATTTTCCCATACCCTGACCGCAAGGCAGCGGGAGATCGTCCGGATCCTGGCAAAGACCGCCGGCAACCCGATCCCGGTAGGAGCCGTCTCCGAGAAGCTGAACGTCTCCTCCCGAACGGTCCTGCGGGAGCTTCCCGCCATCGAACGCTGGCTTCAGGAGAACGATTTCACCTTTATCCGGAAACCCGGCGTGGGACTCGCCATCGAAGAGGGTCCGGAGTCCATCCGGCTGCTGGAAGAGCTGCTGGGCCTGGAGCGGGCCTCGTCGGGCTTCAGCCAGAAGGAGCGCAGGCGGCAGATCCTGGGGGAGCTTCTCTTTGTGAGGGAACCGATCAAATCCTATGTGTTCCTGTCCCGTTTCCAGATCTCGGAGGGAACCCTCGGCAAGGATCTGGACGCGCTGGACGAGTGGCTTTCTTCCTATCAGGTACGGATCCTGCGCCGTCCCGGCATCGGGATTCTTCTGGAAGGCAGCGAAACCGCCTTCCGCCAGGCCATCGCCAACGCCGCGCTGGAATTCATGGACAACGGCGAGATCCTGCGGATGCTCAGGAGCGACGCGAAGGAAGAGCTTCCTTCTGAACCGGAGCTTTTGAAGAACCGGCTGTTCAGCTTCATCGATCCCCAGATCGTCACCTTTGTGGAGCAGATCCTGGCGGATACGGAAAAGGAGCTTCATATTAAATATACGGACAGCGGCTATATGGCGCTCATCGTCCATCTGTCCCTTTCCATCAAAAGGCTCCACTCCGGCGAGAAGATCGAAATGGACCCGGAGGAACTGGAGAATCTGTCCGGACTTCCGGAATATCCGGTGGCGGAACAGATCGCAGGGAGAATTGAACATCAGTTCTTGCTCGATATCCCACGGGAGGAGATCGGCTTCATCACCATGCACCTGTCCAGCGCGCGGATCTGGCCCCAGACCAGACGGATGCGCAGCCAGCTTCAGTCCATCAACACACGGCAGTTTGTTATGTCCATTGTAGAACGTGTGGAACAGGAACTGAATCTGCCGTTTCATACGTGCAACCGGATGATCGAAGAGCTGACCAGCCACATGGATTCCATGATCAGCCGCCTCTCCATGAATATCCAGCTGGACAATTCTCAGGGAGACGCCATCCGGCAGAAATACCCGGACATCTACGAAGCCGTGGAGCATGCCTGCAGCCTGTTCCGCGAAAAACTGTACATCGACGACATCTCTCCGTCGGAGATCACCTTTGTGGCCATGCATTTTGCAGCAGCCGCCGAGACTCTCCGGGTGGAGCAGAAACGGATCGCCGTGGCTGTGGTCTGTCCCAGCGGCATGGGAGCCTCCCGTATGCTGGCCGCCAACCTGATCCGTTCCTTACATAACATTGACATCCGGCAGATCATGTCCGCTTTCAGCCTGGAACCGGAGAAGCTGAAGGAAGACGGCATCGACCTGGTTATCTCCACCGTGCCGCTGGAAATTGATTTCCCGTCAGTCTGTGTGAGTCCGATCCCGCAGGCACAGGATATGCTGCTTCTGGGCCACGCCCTGGAAGCCATCGGCAGAAAACGCACCGGGGCGCTGCGGCCGGAACGGAAGGCGCCGATGCCAAAACCGAATCTTACGCTTGAGGACGTCCGTTCCCTGACCTGTACCGGAGAAGAGATCTCCCAGCTGCTCCACAGCTTTCTGATCAAAGAAGTTTCCGGTATCCGGCAGACCGAAGCCCTGCTGGGCCAGGCCGCCGGCATCTTTGCCGACAGCATCTTAAGCCGTCAGATCATCAGTCAGGATCTGGCCAGACGGGAAGGGATCAAAAATACTTTTATTCCGGAACTGAACATCCATCTGCTGCACTGCCGCACCACGGCGGTCCCCCACTGCCGGTGCGCTTACTTAAGGCTTGACACTCCGTTCTCTGTCCCGGACGGCACCGTGAAAGGAGCGATCCTTCTTCTGGCGCCCCAGTCCGGCCAGAATGAATGCGTGGAAGTCATCAGCAGGATCAGCATGCTTCTGGTGGAAGACAAACGGTTTTTACAGGCGCTTCAAAATGGAGACGCGAATGAGGGACGCGCCCTGACAGAAGAAGCCCTGTTAAAATATTTTCAAAATCTCATCATAAAAAGAAAAGGAGATGGAACACTATGAAAAACTTTGCACAGAAATTCGGTAAATTCCTTTCCGGCATGGTCATGCCCAACATCGGGGCGTTCATCGCATGGGGATTTATTACCGCACTCTTCATTCCGGACGGATGGATTCCCAACGAGGGCCTTGCCTCCATCCACCCGCCGATCCTGACCTATCTGCTCCCGATCCTCATTGCCGCTCAGGGCGGTAAGATGGTGGGCGGAGACCGCGGACGCGTCATGGGCGCCATCGCCATCGTCGGCTGTATCGCCGGTTCTGAAAATACGATGCTCATGGCTGCCATGGCCATCGGACCTCTGGCCGGTCTGGTCATCAAGAAATTTGACGAGGCCATGGACGGACATATGCCCGCCGGCTTCGAGATGCTGATCAACAACTTCTCCGTCGGTATCTTCGGTATGATCATGGCCATCATCGGTTACTACATTATCGGTCCGATCATGGGCGTCATCCTGTCGATCCTGACCGCAGGCGTGGAAATTTTGATGAGCATGAGCCTGCTTCCCCTTGTGGCCATCTTCATTGAACCTGCAAAGGTACTGTTCCTGAACAATGCCATCAACCATGGTATCTTTACACCCATCGGCACTACTCAGGCGCTGGAGACCGGCAAATCCATCATGTACATGCTGGAGGCTAATCCGGGTCCTGGACTTGGCGTACTGCTTGCTTACTGGATCTTCTCCAAAGATAAAATGACCAAGGATTCCGCACCGGGCGCGATCATCATCCATTTCTTCGGCGGCATCCATGAGATCTATTTCCCGTATGTGCTGATGAACCCCATGGTCATCATCGCGCCGATCGTCGGAAATATCTGCGCGATCTTCTTCTACAGCATCACCGGATGCGGTCTGGTAGGCGCGTCCTCACCGGGTTCCATCATCGCATTCATGTCCATGAGCCCGAGGCCGCAGATGCTCCTGACCCTTCTGGGCGTAGCCATCGCTGCCGGAGTCTCCTTCGTGATTGCGAGTCCGATCATCAAGATGTCCGGCGTCAAGAATCTGGAAGAAGCACAGGCACAGACCGCTTCCATGAAAGCGGAGTCCAAGGGACTTACCACCTCTGCATCCGCTGTCAAGGACGCAGGTAAGGTGAAGAAGGTCGTCTTCGCATGCGACGCAGGCATGGGTTCCTCCGCCATGGGCGCAACCAAATTCCGCAACCGTGTAAAAGCGTCACGTCCGGATCTGACGGTGATCAATACCTCCGTGGACAATATTCCGGCTGACTGCGATATCGCCGTTGTGCAGACCACTCTGGTGGACCGGGCGAAGAAATCCGCACCACAGGCACAGATGGTCACCATCGGCAACTTCCTGGCAGACCCGGCGCTGGATGCCCTCTATATCCAGCTGACCACCGGCGATCAGGCAGTAGCGGAAACCACGGGCGAAAATACAGATCCTATCGTTCCGACTGCCGTTCCGAACAAAAAAGTCATGATTGCGGAAGGCATCAAGTTAAACCAGACTCCGGGCACGAAGGAAGAAGCGATCCAGGCTGCCGGCGAGCTGATGTGCAAACTCGGTTATGTAGACGCATCCTATGTGGACGCCATGCAGGAGCGTGAGAAACTGGTTACTACTTACATGGGTATGGGCATTGCGATCCCCCACGGCACCACGCAGGCAAAGGGAACGGTCAAGAAGACCGGTATCGTCCTCTTCCAGTATCCAGACGGCGTTCCGTTCGGCGACGAAAAAGCAAACCTTGTCTTCGGTATCGCCGGTATCGGCGACGAGCACCTGGATCTGCTGGCCAAGATCTGTGAAGTACTGGAAGATGAAACTGTACTGGAAGAGATGAAGACCACCAACGATGTGGAATGGATTCTGAAACAGCTTACCTGATAATTCTGTTAACTCCAGTTCATAAAACATTTTTAAGAAAGAGGTGTTGTAATCATGAAAACAGCAATTCAATTCGGCGCAGGCAATATTGGACGCGGCTTTATCGGTATGCTGCTGGCACAGGCCGGCTACCGCGTCGTCTTCGCAGACGTCAGCGAGGTCATCATCGACCGTCTGGCAGCCGATCAGAAATATACCGTCCATGTAATGGACACGGAAGTAGAGGATGTGGAAATCACCAACATCACCGGTATCATGTCCAACGGCGAGGCGATCATCGATGAGATCGCGAAAGCCGATGTCCTGACCACAGCCGTCGGCCTGCGCGTCCTGGGCTTCATCGCCCCCACCATCGCAAAAGGGATCCAGAAACGGATCGCTGACGGAAGCAGAGAACCGCTGAACATCATCGCCTGCGAGAACGCCATCCGCGCAACCTCTCAGTTGAAGGAACACGTATACGGCATTCTCACCGAGGAGGAAAAGGCTTACTGTGAGCAGTACGTGGGCTTTGCGGACTGCTCCGTAGACCGGATCGTTCCGCCGGTGCGCAGCGAAAACCCGGTGGATGTGGTTGTGGAGAAATACTGCGAGTGGAACGTGGAAAAAGCTTCCTTAAAGGGCGAAATCCCGGAGATCCCCGGCATGAACCTGGCTGACAATCTGATGGCGTACATTCAGAGAAAGCTTTTCACGCTGAATACCGGCCACTGCATCACCGCCTACACCGGCATTCTGGCAGGCCACAAAACCATCGACCAGGCCATCGCGGATCCGAAAATCTTCGATCTGGTAAAAGCGGCCATGACCCAGTCCGGCGACGGCCTGATCCAGAGATTCGGCTTCGACAAGGAAGCACATTACAAATACATCGACAAGATCATCAACCGGTTCAGGAATCCCTATCTGAAGGATGATGTGACCCGCGTAGGCCGCGAACCGCTCCGGAAACTCTCCGCAGACGATCGTCTGGTAAGCCCGCTGACCACCGCCATGTCCTACGGACTGCCGGTTGACAAACTGGTACTGGGCATCGGCGCCGCACTCCGCTATCACAATCCGGAAGATGCACAGAGCGCAGAGCTTCAGGAAAAGATTGCTGCAAAGGGCGTTGCCGCTGCGTTTTCCGAGATCTCCGGCGTGACCGATGCCGCACTGCTTGAGCAGGTGACAAAGGCTTACGAGCAGGTAACGGAACTTTTTAAATAACCGTTTATCAATGACAGAATCCCTGTCCCGCAGGGTTTCTGTCGGAAAACAGTGCGCGTATCTGTTTCGCAGATCTTCTGCCGAACAGCAGCCGGAAAGGATTGCTCCATGACTACCAGAACGATTATATTAGGACCGGACGATTTCTTCCATGCCAGACCTTCTGCCAGGATTGCCGAGAAGGCCAGATCCTGCGAAAGTGTCATCATGGTGATGCTTGGGACGGAGATTGCCGATGCCAAAGATGCGCTTTCCCTCATGCGTCTGAGTCATCCCAAAGGCAGCTCTGTTGATATCCTGGCGGACGGTCCGGATGAATCCTCCGCGCTTGAGGAGATCGTAGAAACGGTTCAACAGGAATTTTCGTTAAACTGAATACCTGACAAGACAAATCTGCCGCATGGCCGGAATCTTCCGGTTCATGCGGCAGTTACTGTTGAAAAAGGCGTTTCCCGGCATATACGATGCAAAGTCCCGGATATTTTCCAGATGCGGCGTTTATGTCAAAAACAGAGACAACAGTACACAGAATCATAACGGCGGAAAAACCTGCTGAAATTCCAAAATTAAACGGCAGCGCTTTCCTGAATCCCCTGCGATTTCCATTAGACATGGACATGATGTTGTTAGATCCAGAGGTCACAGCGGTTATAACGGCATAGGGAAGACGGAGGCCTCTACCTGAATTATCCAATTTTTCCGTTTGATGAAAAAACTCTTTGAAACATATCGAATTGTCATTGCGGCAGCGGCTCTCTGTCCGCACAGCCCCATTTAAAAGGGGCTGTGGAATATATCACCGTTTTTGCCGGACAAATCAGTATGTTGATTTACTACTGCAAATCGCAGGCAGAATTTTGGAATGTCTTATCATTCCCCGCACGCCTTCCGGACCATCTGATATACTTCCTGGTAATGCTTTTTGCCGGCCCGGCACAGGGATACTACACTGTCATATTCCGGGAAATACCGCTCTGTACCCCCATATCTGCATACTTTCACCTTTGCCTCGCCAAGGGGCGTCTGCACCGTCAGGGATTCCCGTCTAAGGATCGTGCGGTCCATGGGGACCCGCCGAATCCCGATGGTCGTCGTCTCCTCAAAGACAATCTGTTCCATGCGCTCCACATCTTCTTCCGTACAAAGCACGTTCAGCTGGTAAGCCGGACGGTTTTTCTTCATATAGACCGGCAGATAGTGTACATCCCTGGCGCCTGCCTCCATGAGCCGTTCCATGGTATAACCAAGGCTTTCCCCGGTACAGTCGTCGATATTGGTCTCCAGCTTCCAGATCCGGTCCCGGTCCTCCCCGCCTTCTTCGATCAGCATGGCCCGCAGCATGCCGGGGCCCTCGTAGTTTCTCTTCCCGGCTCCCATACCGGTCTTCTTTATGGTAAATACATCCGGCAGCTTTGCGCCTGTACGGACCGCCGCCGCGATGGCCGCACCTGTGGGCGTCACCAGTTCTCCCTGTATCCCGGTAATATGAAGCGGAAGCCCATGCGCCTGCACGATATTCATGACCGCGGGCACCGGCACCGGCAGGATTCCATGCTGGCAGCGGATGGTTCCCTGCCCTTCGTTCAGCTTCGTTATGACCACGTCCGTGATATCCAGATCATCCAGACAAACCGCTGCCGCCACAATGTCCACGATGGAGTCCACCGCGCCCACTTCATGAAAATGTACCTGATCTTCCGGTACTCCATGGGCTTTCGCCTCCGCGGCCGCCAGAATCCGGAAAATACGGGCGGCCGTCTCCTTTGCCCGCTCCGTCAGATCCGCATGCGCAATGATATGCAGGATCTCCGGAAGCCCCCTGTGTTCATGCACATGGTCATGGCTGTGGCCGTGCCCCTCAGGTCCGTGGCCGTGATGGTGTCCCTCATGACCGTGATCATGTCCCTCATGACCGTGATCATGTTCCTCGTGGTCGTGACCATGATGCTCATGGTCATGGCTGTGGCCGTGCAGATATTCCATATCATGATCGTGGTTCTCATGCGCCTGATCCAGAACCACGTCAAAATCACACATATCAAGCCCTGACTTTTTCACCCGGCTGATCACGGTCCGGAAACCGCCCACCAGAAGGCTTTTCAGCGCCTTCTGAAGCTTCTCCTGATCCGCCCCCAGATCCAGAAGCGCCGCCACGGTCATATCCCCGCTGATCCCGCTTTCACATTCCAGGTACAATACTCTCTTCTCCATATACTGTTGTTCTCCTGTCCTCTCAATCTGAAACCCAGTATACCATTAAGCCGCTCCTTTTGCCAATACATTATGGACAAACGTTTTCTGGCAGTCTTTGGGTATTCGGACAAAAAAGGACGCCGCACAGACCTTCTGCACGGCATCCCTCTTTCTTGTGTGTCGTTACAGTACTTCCCCGTTGGTCTCGATGACTTTCCGATACCAGTAGAAAGATTTCTTCCGCGTCCGGTTCAGCGTCCCGCTTCCGTCCTCCTGCTTATCCACATAGACGAACCCGTACCTTTTTTTCATCTCTCCGGTGCCCGCGCTGATCAGGTCGATGGGCGCCCAGGAAGTGTAGCCCATCAGGTCCACGCCGTCCTCTTCCACCGCCGCTTTCATGGCGCAGATATGTTCCCGCAGATAGTCGATCCGGTAATCGTCCTCCACATATCCTGTCTCATCTGGATGATCCAGTGCCCCCAGTCCGTTTTCCACCACAAACAACGGCTTCTGATAACGGTCGTACACCTGATTCAGCGTTATGCGCAGTCCCAGAGGATCGATAGGCCAGCCCCACTCGCTGAATTTCAGATAGGGATTTTTGGCGGATCGGAACAGATTGCCCTCCGCGCTCTCCTGCTCCTCGGAAGCAATACACCGGCTGTTATAATAGGAAAAGGAAATAAAATCCACCGGATAGGTTCCAAGAATCTCCTCATCCCCTTTTTCCATCACCGGATACACGCCCTTTTTCTGAAGGCGCTTTACCGCATAGGCCGGATAAGCTCCTCTTGCCTGCACATCCACAAAGAAATAGTTTTCCTGATCCGTCAGAAGGGCCTCCCACACATCCTCCGGCCTGCAGGAATACGGATAGGCCGCTCCCGCCGCGAACATGCATCCCACCTGATTCTCCGGGTCGATCTCATGGGCAAGCTTTACTGCCAGCGCGCTTGCCACCAGCTCGTGATGCGCCGCCTGATACTTGATCTGCTCCTCGTTCTCTCCCTCTTCAAAGCAGAGCCCGGCCCCCATAAACGGCGCGTGCAGAATCATGTTGATCTCATTGAAGGTCAGCCAGTGACGCACCTGTCCTCTGTACCGCTCAAAAAGCACCCGGCACAGACGCAGATAACATTCGATCATCCTGCGGTCCCGCCAGCCGCCGTATGCCTCGATCAGATGGATGGGACAGTCAAAATGCGAGATCGTCACCAGCGGGCGGATCCCGTATTTCCTGCACTCCGCGAATACCTGGTCATAGAACCGCAGCCCCTCTTCACTGGGGTATTCCTCATCTCCCTTTGGAAAAATCCTGGTCCAGGCGATGCTCATCCGGTATGTCCGGAATCCCATCTCCCCGAACAGGCGGATATCTTCCCGGAAGCGGTGATAAAAATCGACCGCCTCCGCTGCCGGATACCGATGCTCCCCATCCATGCGAAGCATCTTCCGGTGTCCGGTGATAACTGCGTGTCTGTCCGCTCCGGACGGACAGACATCCACATTGGCAGGGCCCCTTCCGCCCTCAAAGATGCCTCCCTCACACTGATTGGCCGCCGAAGCGCCGCCCCACATAAATCCTGCCGGAAATCCCATCAAACCGCCTCCTCTCTTATCTCAGCACCTGCAGAAACGCTTCTCCGGGCGCGACGCTGCCTTCCGCCGTCTCCACCACGTCCAGATACTCATCTGAATTGGTGACCAGCACCGGCGTCTCCAGGCAGTAGCCTTTTCCTTCCAGAAACGCTTTGTCAAAGCTGATCAGAAGCTGTCCTTTTCTGATCCGGTCGCCGTTCTGCACATGGGCTTCAAAGCCCTCGCCGTTCAGCTGCACCGTGTCCAGCCCGATATGGATCAGAAGTTCCGGACCGTCGTCGGTCTTAATGCCCACAGCGTGAAGAGTGGGAAACAGCGCCGTAATCTCTCCGTCCGCCGGTGCATAGACCTTTCCTTCCTCCGGCAGTACCGCCGCGCCTTTTCCAAGTACCCCGGAAGCGAATGCTTCATCTTTGATGTCTGCAAGCTTCAGTACCTTCCCCTTGATGGGGCTGGCGATCCCGCTCTTTTTCAGCATACCGGGCTCCTTTGAATTCTCCTGAGCGCCTTTCGGCTCCGCGTCCTCCTGGCCCGTCTCTGCTTCCGGTTCTTTATACAGAAGCATGGTCGCCGCAAAGGCGATCACCATGGTGAGCAGGACGCCGGCCACTGCCACCATCAGATTGCCCATGCTTCCGTCCGGTTCGATCATTGCGGGAAACTCAAAGATCCCCATGCCGCCCATCATGAATTTCCGGAAATTAAAGGCTCCGTAGAAACCGCCGCCGATGCCGCCTGCGATACAGCTGATGATAAACGGCTTTTTTAATGGAAGCAGAATCCCGTAGATCGCCGGCTCCGTCACGCCGAAGATTCCCGAGATAAAGTTCGGAAGCGCCATCTCCTTTAACTGTCTGTCCCTGGTCTTGAAAAAGATCGCCAGCACCACCGCAGAGGTTGCAAAGGTACATGCAAAGAACGGCATCATCACATTGTCATAGCCGTTGGTCATAATGTTGTTGATATACACCGGGATAAATCCCCAGTGAAGGCCGAAGATGACAAGGATCTGCCAGGTCAGCCCGACGATGGCGCCGGCCAGCATGGGGCTGAAATTCCGTACGCCCATGACCGCCTCCGCGATAATCGTGGAACCAAAGGTCGCCAGCGGTCCGATGAGCAGAAATCCCACTGGAATGGAGACGAACAGCGTCAGCATGGGCACGAAGAAAAATTTCACCAGGTCCGGTACAAACCGGCTGAAAAATTTATCACATCTGGATGCAAAATAGACCACGAAGATGACCGGTATCACCGTCCCCGTATAGTCCATGGCAATCAGCGGAATCCCGAAAAAATCCGTATAGACCGCGGATTCGAACATGGTTCCCGTAAACAGCGTATACAGCGCCTCCCCGCCTGCGGACAGCGCACTGTTCTGTACGGTGGGGTAACACATGATGGCGCCGATGGCCAGGCCGACCATGGGCTTCAGCTGAAATTTCTTTGCCGCCGTGTAGCCCAGGAACAGCGGCATAAAGTTGAACAGGCCGTCGCCGATGGCATTCAGGATCAGATATCCGCCGCACGTATCCGGATACAGCCCCAGCGCCACAAACAGCGCGTTCAGGCCCTTTACCATACCGCAGGCCGCCATGATCCCGAGAATCGGCTGGAAAATGCCGGAAATGATATCAATGGCGCGGTTGAACAGGCTGCCTCCTGCCGTCTCCTCCTGCCGGTCCGAAGAACCTCCTTCCTCCAGTCCCAGAAGCGGCAGCACATCCGCATACACCTCCGGCACATGGTTGCCGATGACCACCTGATACTGTCCGCCGCTCTTCATGACGGTCACGACCCCGCTCATGTTTTTGAGCACATCGTCGTTGGCTCTGGACTCGTCTTTTAATTTGAAGCGCAGCCTCGTGATGCAGTGGGTCAGACTGATCACATTCTCCTTTCCACCTACCTGTTTTACAACTTCTTTTGCCAGATCTCCATACTTACCCATTCTGATTTCCTCCTTCTGTTATTCTCTTTCATGCGGGTCAGCATATGGCCGGCGCTTCTGCTCACCGGCTGTATATATTTGGAAGGTTTGGCCAACTGAATGTCACCATCCTGGCATACGAAACAATCTACTGCTTTGTCTTGTTGACCACCCGTTCAATATGGATGGTCAGATAGAGCTGCTCTTCTTTTGACAGCCCGTATTCATATTTTTTCTGGATAAACTGCATGATCTTTTCCACACATCCGAACGCCTTCGGATATTTTCCCCGGATGACCTCCCACAGATCGTCGTTGTCATCCTCCGTATAGATTTTCTGCTCCACCAGACGTTTGGCGAAAAATTTCAGATGGGTGATAAACCGGTAATAATACACATCGTCCTCATCAAAGGTGAGCTGAAAATAATATTTTACAATATTGACCACCTCCTGCATGATCCGGGTAATCTCATACATGTTATGCATAATTTCCTGATCCATCTGGGCATTGGCCAGATGCAGGGCGATGAATCCGGCTTCATCCTCCGGCAGCTCCACTTTGCACGTTTCCCGAATCCGCTCCAGCGCCCACAGGCCGATCTGAAACTCATCCCGGTAAAATCTGCGGATATCCCACAGAAGGACATTTTTCACCGTCACTCCGTCCAGAAACCGGATGATCGAAGTATGTACATGGTCGATCAGGGAGATGTAGATCATGTCATTGAGCTTTTTCCCAAGGCGGCGCCTTGCCTCTGCGATGATCTCCTCGCCCAGCTCCATGTGTTCCAGCGGAATGTCCTGAATCAGCGCCTGAAATTTGCTGCTGACCTCTCCCTCCGCCAGGGAAAAGGTCTTGTCGACTACCTCCGGAAGGATCTCCTCTCCTGTCTTTTTCTTAAAACAGATCCCCCGTCCCATGACGATCTTCTCTTCCCCTTTTTCGTCCAGCACCACCGCCACGTTGTTATTCAGTATCTTAAATATCTTCATGACCTTCTCCCCTTCATCGGACTGCTGTTTTCAGGAAATAAAAAAACCTATACGCACAAATACATCCTGAACCGTCTCAAGACATATCTGCACATATAGGTTTGGCTTGCTTCGCAATCACCATCCTGAATTCGCTTCGATCATAGCATAATTTTCAAACGAAGTCAACCGTTTTTTTACCGGATCTGGCTTAAGATGGACGGGTCCTTGATCTTTTTATCTTCCGCCAGCAGTACGATCTTGGACATGATCTCCGCGGTCTTCGGGTCCTCGTCCACAAAGGGAAGGAAGATCCTGCCCCGTTTCTGGCTGTGAACCGGCAGAATGTGCAGCATGGCGCCGCCTTCCTGATGGACGACTCCGCTTCCCAGATGGACGTTGTAGGAAGCCCTGGTCCCCTGTATGACGGCGTGGCTGTCCGTCAGCGTCACATTGGCAAAGCCGAACAGGGACAGGTTGAGTTTCACGATGGCATGGCGCATCTCTATGGTAGAGTGGCTGGTCTCCGGATCCACACCGCCCGCATGGGCCACGCTCACCGCCAGGTCTACATCCCGCATGATCTCGCTGTAGATCAGCTCCGGCACTTCCCGGATGGTCAGCGCCTCAAAGGTCTTCCGGTTGAAAAATTCCACCCACTCCAGCGTGGGAGCCTCCACGTCACTGGGCGAAAACCAGTCTGCCAGCGCATAGATGCGTGCGACAATATTTTCCTTATAGTAGACCTTCTGCAGCCCTTCCTCATAATCCGCCACCCAGCGGCGCCCCTTCAGGCAGCCCACGGTCCTCTGGGGCTGGATCTGATTGCCGGCGAACATCCGGGACGCTTTCTGTCCCAGCTCCTCGGGAAGCTTTACGTACAGTTCCCGGAACACCTGCTTAAAGGGCTGGCGGACCCGGTGATCGAACAGATATTTCTGATACGCATGCCACGTACCGGACTGATACAGGTGGAACGGGTGGGCGATCTGAAGCTCTTCTCCCGGCTCCACGGAATGCGCTTCTCCCTGCAGCGGTTCCAGAAGAAGCGTCCCATCCGGCCAAAGCTTCAGGAAACCGCTCCGTTCTCCCGAGAGGAACACCAGCGGGCTTATGATCGCGCACACCACCGGATTGCCAAGAAGCGCGGAAAGCTCCGAGCCCTGGAACCGGGCGCCGTTTTCCATGGATTCTTCCATCATCTTCCGGGTCCTTGCATACTGTTCCTTCAGATTTTTGTGCGCCTCCTTCAGCTTCTGCACATGCGGATGCTTTCCGAGCCTGGAGGGTACGCTTTTCAGCTCCTTCTCCTCCTTCCGGCACCGGACGGCGCTCTTTCCTTCCTCATCCACGCACAGGCAGACCTCCACATCCTCCACGGCCGTCCATTCCATGAGCGGCTTCATGGCCTCGATCAGCCGCGCCTCCATGGTCAACTTCAGCCGCGTCACGTCCGTATAACCTGCCCGGACGCTCAAATTCACCAGAGCGATATCCGCCGCCTTGCCTTCGTTCGTTCGCCGCTGGGCACCGAACTGCCGGCTTTCCTTCCGGAATTTCTCGATAAACTGGTAGCGCTCCAGCATATCCTGCTCCCGGTCTTTCCGGAAGGGCGCCAGGCCATAGCTCATAAGCAGGTCTTTATTTCTCTTCGCCGTAATCTCCTGCGCTACCTCGGAAAGCGAAACCTTTCCTCTGGCCGCATCCGCGTATTTTCTGGCGCGGGAATGCTTCTGGCCGTCCGAGATGTATTTTGCCGCCTCGTACAGCCTGTTGAAGTTTTCCTCGCCCAGCTGGCCGTACGCCTCCTCAAACCACGCCACGTCAAAGGCGCCGTCCTGCAGTTCCTCCGGCGTCAGCGGCGTATAGCGGGCGATGACCGCTTTCTTCTGGTCGTCAAACCGCTCGTTCATATGGGCCATGAAATAATAACAGCCGCTCTTTAAGCCTTCCCAGCCCAGATATTCCTGAATGATGTTGATCCACTGAGGCGCGTACATGGCGGTTTCCACAAACCGGTCCGGCGGGATCCTGGTCCCCTTCACCGCCGCTTTAAGATCCGCCCCGGTCTCCTGAGGCAGCGGATAACAGACCCTCAGGAGGCTGCAGAGCACAAACCGTTTGGTACGCTGCCCATTGCCGTACTGCCAGAAATAATAGGAATCCCTGCTCAGCTTGTCCTTTCCCAGCGCCATCAGAATCCGGACCAGATAATCCACGCCGCGGATGTAAGTGACGCCCCGCATATCCCAGGAAAATTCCGTCTCCGCCTCGCCTCTTCGAAGCTCCGTATCCACCAGCACCGGCACGATCTTCTCATACAGCCTGCGGATCAGCGCCCCAATCCACGTATCCTCCGCAAAATACGCCTCTCCTGTCCCGTAGATCTCCTTCGTCAGCTGATCTCCGAAGAACAGATTCATAATCCGGCCGTTCAGAGGCTTGACCCCCTCGCACTTCGTCACATGGCAGAGCACTGCCAGCGTGTCCTCGCGGGCAAAATACTCCATGACCGCCTTGATCAGGCTGTCCTCCGTAATCAGCCCCATATGGAAGGCCTTCAGAAACCAGTATGGCCGGATTCCGGTCATGGTCTCGTCCTGCTGTCCGTAACCGCCTCTGGGCGCTATGAAATCCCGCCGCTTCCGGCCTTCCCGGCAGCGGATTTCGAATCTCCAGGCAAGGGCAAAGGCTCTGGTAAATTCCTCGTCCGTCTCCCAGTACTGCAGCCCTTCCATATACCGGTTGAACAGCGGAAGCTCGCAGATCAGCCTTGTGACATCGTTGATGCGTCCGTTCCATCCGGGCGTCTGGTATTTCAGCTGCTTGTTCCCGGAACTGATATGGGGAAGCAGCGCGGACACCACCTGCATTCCGGTCTCGAAGAGCATTTTTTTATCCAGATACTGACGATGGTAGACCGTCCGCAGCGTTCCGGCCTGATTCGGATAAGACAGTCCGGGCGCCTTTCCCGTGAGCCGCATCTGTCCGAAAATCCGCTCGTAGAAAGGCCTGGCCGCCTTCAGCGCGTCCGCGCTGTATCCCAGCATGACCGCTTCCAGAACGATCATGGTACGGTAATCTTTGATCTCTTCCTCATAAAACTGCCGGAACAGTTCTGCCAGAGGATAGTAGTCCAGAGAATCATAAGGATTTCCCGAGCCCTTAAGACTGGCGCGCATTCCCTCTTCCATACACCAGAGGCGGTTCCCCAAAAGATAAGTTTCTCCATTGTGCGCTTTATATTCATAGTCCTTATGCTGTGCGATCAGGCGGTCCAGCTTCTTCGCAGTCTGCACGGCTTCCGCTTCCGTCACAGGCATGCAGAGCCGGAACAGTTCCTCCGGCGCAGGCGCTTCCGTCTCCGGCACCGGGATCAGAAGCTCCTCCGGCGCCTCCGGATCATAGAACCCGTATCCCTTTTTCTCCTCCGTTTTTTCACCCGAAGCTCCCTGGAGCTCCTGAATCAGGATCTTCTCCTTATCGGTGGGCTTTTCCACCAGCTCCGTCATGGTCCGGACGCTCTCATACAGGCCGGCACTCTTTGGTTCCCGGGAGAGCCGCAGCAGCATGTCCAGTCCGGCGCTCCGCTTCTCCTCCTTTTTATCCGACAAAAGCCGTCTCAGGCATTCCGGCATCCGTTCCTCCGGCTGCTCCATCAAAAGCCCGATCAGGATTCCCCGCAGGCCCTCTCTCTTGAATCGGAGCATGTCCTCCAGAAGCCCGTATTCCTCCTGTTCCAGACGGAGCTTTTTGACAATTTCAACTGCCATTTGAGAAGTGCGCGTATGGGTATTTCCCATATATCCGATGATCTGCCTGCGCTGCTCCCGGCCGGAGGGCTCATAGAGCAGCAGATTCAGAAGGTTTACCCGCAGATACTCGTCCTTGATCTCTCCCAGCCGTCCCGCCATGGCCGTGATCTTTTCCTCATCCTGCAGAAGCCATGCCAGATACGCCATCTGGATCAGCAGCTCCGACGGATGCAGCTCCGCGTCATACCATGGAAAAATAAACGGGTGAAAGCTGATTCCTTTCTTCGGCAGCCGGTCGCACACCGACTGAAAGGCTGTATAGAGCGCCTCCGCTTCCTGCCGGTCCCGGTAATATCTCGTAAGCTCCGGCGTCTTCGGCGTACCCAGCTTTACGGCATACAGGGACTGTTCCTCGAAAGACTCCTGGATCCAGTTCCGGATACTGAAAGAAAAGCCGGGCATAAAGGCGGTCACCAGCTCCAGATCCTCCGCATGCTCCAGCAGGACCTTTCTGGAAGTCTGCAGCTCCAGGTCTTTATCGTACAGGCATCGATTGTAGTAAGAAGCGGACAGCTTCTGGTTCTTCGTTCCATGATCCACCAGCTCTCCCATGGCCCGGATCGCGTCCCCGGCTTCCCGAAAGCCCAGCGCCCAGAGAGCGGTATTGACCGCCACCGCATCGTTGGTGGCAAGCTGGTCTTTGCAGAACGCGTCGTCCCGGAGGCACTGTCCCATGAGCCTTAACAGCTTTTCGTTCACTCGGTCCACACTGTTCTCATTGAAAATCCCGATCCAGGCGGACACCGCGCGTTTGACAGAGGAAAACCGGATCAGATCGTGCTCCTCCACCACCTTCAGCATGCGCAGGAACGCCTCCGGCGTCCCCTGGTCCATACTTTCGCAGATGGCCTGGCGAAGCCCCTCCTGAAGCCTGGCCGCCACCAGAAGCTTTCCAAGCAGCTCCTGCAGTTCTTCATGATCCGAACGCAGGATGCCGAGAATCATCTGCCGGTCCAGATAAGAGGTATTGTTCTCGCTTAAGATCAGATCCTTCAACGCCCCGATGACCGCCTGATTTCCCCGGTCGATCTCCGCCGCATAGAGGCAGCTGAAAAACGAATCAAACCCGTAATCAAACCGGATGTAATCCCGCTTCTCTTCGTCCAGCCGCCGGAGCATATAGTCCTCCAGCCTTCCGTTGCAGAAAAACAGCTTCTCATACGCCTTCAGAAGGTGGAACACCTGATAAAACTGCGGCCGGTAGTCCGCTGTCCGCACGGACCTCCGGCTCATCCCGCCCGTAAACGGAAACCGGTTCAGTTTGTCAATGATATAGAGATAGGACTGCTGGTAAGCCTTCGGCACAAATGCATCCAGCAGCGCCTGATGAGAGGAGATCAGCCGCTGAAGCCCTTCCGGATGGTACCAGGCGGAGGGCTTTCTGCAGATCCTCTCCCGGTCTCTGCCCAGCTCCTCCCAAAGCTCCGGCCATTTTCCGTCCGCAATCCTCCTCGCCAGAAGCTGTTCCTTCCCTGTCAGCTTCCCGATCCTCTCCGCCTGATCCCGGTTCAGGCGGTCCCGAATCGCCTTTCTGGTCTGATAAGTATAGTCTGCCATCTCGTATCTCTCCTTTTTGAACACCTTTTACTCAATTACTGTAATTGTAACGTTTTTCCGAATACATGGCAACATACAGCAATTGAAAAAAGTTTAAAAACTTTAAAAACAGTCTTGTTTTCAGAAAATAAAACATCATACGACACCGGTATGACTACACTGGCGGAAGACGCTTTGACGGCATACGGTACGGATACTCTCCCGGAATCGGGGGCCGCGCTATCCGCGGAAGAGGTTTCTGACACGCCTCAGCAGGCGGCTGACCGCGGCAGCCCGGAGACACGATATTTGGCTCTCGCCGAATACGTCCGGGAACACGAAATCGAGGAGACTCTTGCCGCCATTCTGAATGCAGCAGTGTCGAACCGGACAGAAGGCCGGGACCGGAAGCAGAATCCTGCCTCCGGTCCCGACCCCCATATCCGTACGCTTCCTTCTCCGCCCACCGGTGACGGCCGGCATGTGGAACAACTCCTGAGCCTTATGCTCCTGTCTCTTTTGGGCCTTCTTCTGCTTATTCGTCCCAGCCGTCCGTAAATCGGATATTCGCGCATATATTCCGGACGACCTCTCCTTCCTGCAGGTGTATGTCCCGCATATCCGTTATGGGCGGAAGATGTCCGTCTTCCTCCGACAGTTCCAGACTGATCCACTCACAGGCCGCCTCATTGGCACGTTCCACCGCGTCTTCCAGTGTCTCTCCCTCGGCCTCACAGCATTCCAGATCCGGAAATGTCGCTTTCCAGGTCCCCTGCTCCGTCTTTCGAATAATGGCCGGATACATAAATTTCATAATAACAGAAACTCCTTTCCTCTCTTCCTCAGACCGCGTCGCCCCGTCCGGTGACAAGGCGAAAGCCCGCCTGCTCCACTCTTTTTTTCAGAGACTTCAGGCCCTCCGCCGCCTCTTCCCCGGTACAGATCTTGTTGTCGTACAGCTCATACTGCTTCCGGTTTTTCAGAGGAGACAGATTGGGCATGAGTACATTGGCCCCGGCGGCCAGCCCTTTCTCCCGCCCCTTTTGATCCAGCGTGCCCAGGGCGGTCGTGGCCGGAAGCAGCACTTTGGGAAGCAGGATACGGATCACGGACAGAAGAAACAGCGTCAGCTCCACACTGCCCGCCGGTTCCTTCGCAAACGCCGTATCATGATGGGGGATGAACGGCCCGATTCCCACCATATGTGGCTGCAGCTCCTTCAGAAACACAAGATCCTCCGCCATGCAGTCCGCCGTCTGGCCCGGAGAGCCCACCATAAACCCGGCTCCCACCTGATAGCCCAGAAGCTTCAGGTCGTAAAGGCACATTTTACGCACCGCCAGACTCATTTCGGACGGATGAAGCATTCCATAATGCGCCTCATCCGCCGTCTCATGGCGCAGAAGATACCGGTCTGCCCCGGCTTCTTTCCACATCCGATAGCATTCATAGGAACGTTCTCCCATGGAAAGGGTGATGGCGCAGTCCGGATAACCGCTCCGAATGGCCCGGATGATATCCGCCGTCCGCTCATCCGTAAACCAGCGGTCCTCACCCCCCTGCAGTACAAAAGTACGGAAACCCAGTTCATATCCTCCGGCACAGCATTCCAAAATCTCCTCCTTCGTCAGACGGTAGCGCCTGGCCCGAAGGTTGCCTCTGCGGATCCCGCAGTAATAACAGTCGTTCCGACAGTAATTGGTAAATTCGATCAGTCCTCTGGTATACACGCCGTCTCCATAATATTGTTTCCGGATGCGCACCGCTTCATTCGCCAGTTCCCTCACGGTCTCCGGGTCTTCCGCGCAGCCGATCAGTTCCCGGAACTCTTCCTTCGTAAGATCTCTGTTCTCGATAAAATATTCTGCCACTTCCCTCATATCATTCCTGCTTTCCGTCCTTTTTCAGAAGGCGGACGCGGTCCGTCCCTACCTTACAAACATTCTTACCAGCTTTTCCTTGATTCCGCTGTATGGCTGATACCTCAAAGGCAGATCCAGCCATGTGTATTTTTTAACAATGCTTTTTTCATGGCTGAAGGTCTCAAAGCTCTTTTTTCCATGATAGGCTCCCATGCCGCTGTCTCCCACACCGCCAAAACCCATCTGTGAGGTGGCGAGATGGATAATCGTATCGTTCACGCACCCGCCTCCAAAAGATACCGTTTTCAGCACATGCTTCTCCGTCTTCCGATCCCCGGTAAACAGATACAGCGCCAGCGGTTTGGGCCGTTTTCTCACGAACGCACAGGCCTCCTCCACAGAAGCAACCGTCAGAACCGGCAGAACAGGGCCGAAAATCTCCTCCTGCATGACCAGGTCCTCTGCCGTCACTCCCCTGAGCACAGTCGGCGCGATCTTCAGTGCCTTTTCGTCCCATTCTCCTCCGCAGGCCAGCTTCTTCCGGTTCATCATCCCCAGCACACGGTCAAAATGCTTTTTGTTGATCATCTTTCCCCAGGAAGGATTCTGGAGAGGATGCTCCCCATACTGCCGGACGATCTCCCGCCGGATGCAGGACAGAAGTTCCTCCTCCACACACGACTCCACCAGCACATAGTCGGGCGCCACGCAGGTCTGCCCGCAGTTCAGATATTTTCCGAACACCAGCCTTCTGGCCGCCAGACGGATGTCCGCCGTACGGTCGATGATGCACGGACTTTTTCCGCCCAGCTCCAGCGTCACCGGAGTCAGGTGGGCGGACGCTTTTTCCATGACCAGCTTCCCCACCTTCACGCCTCCGGTAAAAAAGATGTAGTCAAATTTCTGCTCCAGCAGACTTTGATTTTCCTGCCTTCCGCCTTCCACCACTGCAGTGTGCCCTTCCTCCAGCGCCTCTGCCAGCATCCGTGCCAGCACGCGGGATACCGCGGGCGCATAGGCCGACGGCTTTACCACGCAGCAGTTGCCTGCGGCGATGGCGCCGATCAGCGGCTCCAGCGTCAGAAGCACCGGATAATTCCAGGGGGACATGATGAGCACGACCCCGTAAGGCTCCTGTACAGTAAAGCTTCCGGCATGAAACTGCGCCAGCGGGGTCCTCACCCGTCGATCCCTGGAAAAAGACCGCAGATGTTGTTTCATATACCGCAGTTCCGAGAGCGTAAGGCCAATCTCACACATGTAGGATTCCCCGCGGGATTTTCCCAGATCCTCCTGAAGCGCCCGGCACAGTTCCTGCTCATACGCTTTTAACGCCTGCTCCAGCCGTTCCAGCGCTCTCATCCGATACGCCATATTCTGCGTCTTTCCGGACTCAAAAAATGTTCTCTGTTTTTCCATCAGCACCTCTGTCCGCATGTGTTATCTTCCCTTCACTTCATGATAGATCTGCTCCAGTTCCTTCCGGTCCATGAGCACCGGAACCGGATACAGAGGATTTCCTTCCTGATCCGCATGGCGGGCCATGGTCGGAATATCCTCCTCCTGGATCTCCGGAAAATGACGCGGAATCTCCATGGTATCGTTCATCCACTGAACCCATTCCACAAAACAGCCGGCCGCCTCTTTGTCCTTCATCTTCCGGTCCACCACGCCCGCATTTCTTGCCAGCCTCGCCAGCTTTTTCTCACAGGCCGGACCGTACATCCGCAGCACGATGGGCAGAATCACTGCATTGGCCAGTCCGTGGGGCGTTCCATACTGTCCTCCCAGAGAATGCGCTACCGCGTGAATATATCCTACATAGGATTTGGTAAATGCCACTCCCGCGCAGTACGCCGCCTTCAGCATCCCGCTTCTCGCTTCCTTGTCCGATCCGTTTTCATACGCCGCCTTCAAATGCTGATAGATCAGATGGACGGCCTCCTCCGCCATTATACGGGTCTCCTTCGTGGTGGAATTCCCGATATACGCTTCCACCGCATGAGTCAGCGCATCCATACCGGTGGTAGCTGTGATGCTTTTGGGAAGCCCCAGGGTCTCGTGATAATCCAGCACCGCGTAGCGCGGGATCAGGCTGAAATCATTGATGGGATATTTATGGTGCTTTTCACTGTCCGTAATGACCGCCGCCAGCGTCGTCTCGCTGCCCGTTCCCGCCGTCGTGGGCACGGCGATCAGAAGCGGAAGTTTCTTATGTACCTTCAGCAGTCCCTTCATCCGGCTGATGCTCTGCCGGGGCTTCACGATCCTGGCTCCCGCCGCCTTTGCGCAGTCCATGGACGAGCCTCCTCCAAAGGCGATGATAGCCCGGGCTCCATGGGCAAGGTACAGTTCTCTTGCCTCCTCCACATTCCAGATCGTCGGGTTCGCCACGGTCCGGTCGTAGATACAGAAGGCGATTCCGTTCTCCTCCAATGTCTTCTCCAGAAACCGGGTCAGCCCCAGGCTTCGGATTCCGCTGTCTGTGACGATCATGACGGAATCCACATGTTTCCTCCTGCACACATCCGCAATCCCCGCTACCGAGGGGATGATCTTCGGATTCCGATAGGGCAGCACGGGCAGCGCCGCCCGAAAAACAGTCTGAAATATCCTGCAGTATATTCTTCTTGTAAGCCGCATATCGTATCTACTCCTCCAGGTCGATTGTCAATCTGCAAAAACGTCCGCCGTTCTCTGACAGATCCAGATTCAGTATACTCTGTTTTTGTCCATCCGGCAATCCCTTCTCAGCTGCGTTTCAACACCATTCCCGCCAGGCTGCACAGGGCAAATACGGCCATGTCCATGCAGACGATGGTGGCCCCCACCGGCGTGGACGCCACAATGGAAAGAAGGATCCCCGCTGCCGCGCAGACGACAGACAGGACGGCAGACGACAGAATCACGCCCCGGAAGCTTTTGAACAGCCGCATGGCGGAGAGCGCCGGAAAGATGATGAGCGCGGATATGAGCAGGGAGCCCGCCAGCTTCATGGCAAGCACGATAACGGAAGCGGTCACCACCGCCACCAGCAGATTGTACCGATCCGCCTTCATCCCGGTGGCTTTGGCAAACGTCTCGTCAAACGTCACCGCGAAAATCCTGTGATAACACATCGTAAAGAGAATTACAACAACGAGCGACAGGATGACGCAGAGCCACACATCCGTCTCGGAGAGGGTCAGGATCGCCGTGGACCCAAAGAGGGTGCTGCAAACGTCGCCGCTCAGATTGGCCGACCGGGAAAACAGGTTCAGCAGCAGATAACCGGACGCCAGCGCACCCACGGAGATCATGGCGATGGCGGCGTCCCCCTTCAGTCTGGCGTTCTGTCCGGTGCGCAGCAGCAGGACGGCCGCCGCTATGGTGACCGGCAGGACCACTGCCGTATCGCTTGCCACATCCATCACCGTCGCCACCGCCATGGCGCCGAACGCCACATGGGAAAGCCCGTCCCCGATGAAAGAAAAGCGCTTCAGGACGAGAGACACGCCCAGAAGCGAGGAGGACAGGGCGATCAGCACCCCCACCAGCATGGCGTATCGGACAAACGGATAATGAAAATACACTGCAAGCATGTCAAGCATTTTGTTCACCTCCTGTAACGGAAAGGTATCTCCTCCCGACGGGACTTTTCAGATACTCCTCCTTTGTGCCGAAAAACAGCGGCTCCTCACTGATGTGAAGGATATGGTCCGCATACCGGACCGCCGCCTGGATATCGTGGGACACCATAATGATCGTGATTCGCTCCTCCCGGTTCAGCGTCTCCAGAAGGCCGTACATCTCCTGGACCGCGGACGGGTCCAGCCCGGCCACCGGCTCATCCAGAAGCAGCATGAAACGGGTGGCGCAGAGCGCTCTCGCCAACAGTACCCTCTGCTGCTGGCCTCCGGACAGCTCCCGGTAGCATCTCCCCGCCAGATGGGCGATCCCCAGCTTTTCCATATTCTGCTCTGCTTCGGCCTTCTCCGCCCTTCCGTAAAACGGCCGCCAGCCAAAGCGTCCCAGGCAGCCGCTTAAAACGATTTCCCTGACGGACGCCGGAAAATCCCGCTGTACGATAGTCTGCTGCGGCAGGTAACCGATCCCGTCCGCCTCCAGTCCGTCGCCGGTCAGAATCTCCCCGGACATGGGCGATTTCAGGCGGAGCAGCGCCCGGATCAGCGTACTCTTGCCGGAACCGTTTTCACCGACGATGCACAGATAATCTCCTCTGTTCACCTCAAAATTCAGGTTCTGCACCACCGTCTTTCCCTCATATCCCAATACCACATTTCTGCACGACAGCTGCGCCATATTATCTTCCTCCTGTCACTGCCAGCGCTTCCTTCAGAGTCTCCAGATTGCGCTCCATAATGCCCATATATGTTTCTCCCGCCTCGATCTCCTGTCCGCTTACGGACTGCATGGAATCCAGAAGCAGCACCTTCTGATCCCCGGTTCTGGTATTGCCGGCAATGGTCCGGGCGATCCTGCCGTCCGATCCGTCGATCTTCATCACCGCCGGAAGTCCCAGTTCTCCGGCTTTTTCTGCCAGAAACGTAATCGTCTCAAAACTTGCCTCCGTCTCCGCAGAACAGCCCGCGAATGCCGCGTAGCAGGTGAGCCCGTAATCCTCCGCCAGATACCGGAACGGAAAACGGTCTCCAAAGAGAAGGGCCGGTACAGACGCCTGCCCCACCGCTTCTTCGTAAGCCTCATCCAGCGCCTGCAGTTTTTCCTTATACGCTCTGTTGTTTTCTTCATACAGCGCTCCATGCGCTTCGTCCAGCCGGCACAACACCTCCGTCACTGCCCGGCAGGCCGTCTGCGCGTTCCGAAGAGACATCCAGACATGCTCGTCATATGCTTCCGGTCCGTGCTCCTCTTCCTCTCCGGAATGGCCGTGTTCCGTATGTTCATGCCCCCTGGCCGGCCGCACGCCCTCCGGATGCTCCTCTTTCTTTACAGATTCCTCCAGAACCTCCATCAGGTTCAGGGTAATCTGCCCCGGATTTTCCGTATGCGCAAGCGCCGCCTCGATCCAGAAATCCGATTCTCCCCCCACATAGAGAAACAGATCCGCCTCGGCGATCTTCCTCATATCCCAGACCGTGGGCTGGTAACTGTGCAGGTCGGCGCCGTTTTTCATAAGAAGCGTAAGTTCCGCCTCCTCCGCCTGTTCTCCCAGAATCTCCCGGACCCAGTCATATTCCGGAAAAATCGTACAGACGATCTTCAGGCGGCCGTCCTCCCCGGCATTCGACGCCTCCTCCCGGCCCCCGCAGCCCGTCATCCCAAACGCCAGAAGCAGCGCCAGAACCGCCGCGGCCATCCGCCTTTTCCTACTCATCCTCCGCTCCTTTCGAACCCGCTTCCTTCTGCCCGCTGCACCCTTCACAGTGCCCGAACAGCACCGTCTTCCCTTCATCCAGCTGAAAATGATGTTTTTTCATCACCTGCAGAAACAGCGCCTCACTCTCGGTATCTTCCATATGATACAGCTTTCCGCATACGGAACATTTCATATGGAGATGCCGGCTGCAGTGCTCGCCGCACATCATCTGGTACAGAAACTGCCGGCTGTTTCCCCGGACAAAACGCTTCACCAGTCCTTCCTCCACCAGTTTCGGTATGATGCGGTATACTGTGCTTTTCCCGGGAACCGCTGTAATCTCCGGTTCCTCCTTCAATTTTCGGCACAGCTCTTCGATGGTAAACGCTTCCTCGCTGTGTGCCTTCATATATGCCAGAACGATTCTCTTCTGTTCCGTCTGATAACGGGCCATCTCTCCTCCTCCAAATATGAGAATTACTCTCATATTATAGTCCCATCTGGCCAGATGTCAAGGGGGAAATTCCCCATCCGCTCCAGTCAGCCCCCGACGCCGTCCGTCTGGCCGGGACATCAAAAAAAGAAGAGCTCCTGCTCTCCTTCTTTTTCCGTCGTTTTCTGTCAGATTCCTGACTTTGCGCACAGGTCGCTCACACAGCACCGGTCACAGTACGGTTTTGTCCGCGCCGTACATACATCTCTTCCATGATAAACCAGGCGATGGCAGAAATCGCTGCCTTCCTCCGGCGGGATCAGTTTCCAAAGAGCCATTTCCACCTTTTTCGGCTCCTGAATGCCGTCCACCAGCCCCATCCGGTTCACCAGGCGGATACAGTGGGTATCGGTCACGATGGCCGGCTTGCCGAACACGTCCCCCATGATAAGATTCGCGCTCTTCCTTCCCACGCCCGGAAGCTTCAGAAGCGCGTCAAAATCCCCGGGAACCTTTCCTCCATACTGGTCCTTCAGAATCTTCATACAGGCGCTGATATCTCTCGCCTTGCTCTTTCCCAGTCCGCAGGGCCGGACGATCTCTTCGATCTCTTCCACTTCTGCCCCTGCAAGGGCGTCCACATCCGGAAATTTCTCATACAGCTTTTCCACCACCACATTGACCCTGGCATCCGTACACTGCGCCGCCAGACGCACGCTGACCAGAAGCTTCCACGCATCGTCATAGTCCAGCGTACAGCCGGCATCCGGATAGGCTTCCTTCAGTCGCCTGATCAGTTCCAGCGTCAGTTTTTTCTTTTGTGCCTCTTTTTCCATCTCAATTCACCTCGTATCCATTATCGCACAGTCCTTCCGAAGCGGCAACCAGAATCCATGCAAAAGCGCGGTTCCCGTTTCCCGGCAAACAGCCCTTCTCAAAGACAGTTTCCTGCTCCTGCCTCCTGCATGGAGTTTGTCAAAAAACGGGAGCCGCACTCCTGCGGTCTCCCGGACTTTTCCCACAACTTCGTTCGGTCATGCCCGGATATCGATATGCTCGCCCAATCCTGGAATGATCGCCGCCTGCCCCATCATCTCCGTCAGCACCTGAGCCGCGCTTTCCGCCGTGTCAAGCGCCTTCGATAACATGGCAATCTCCAGACCTGTATTTATCGTACCCGAAGTATACGACACCGATAAGCCCGATATATCCATCTGTTCACCTCCTTTATAAAAATATTACTAAATTTTTTCAGCAAAATCAACTGATCTATGTCTACTTCCTACAAACTGCCTAATCTGGATCCACGATCCGGTAACCCACTCCCACTTCTGTAAAAATATATTCCGGCTATGCCGGATTTTTCTCCATTTTTCTGCGGATATTAGCCATATTCACCCGCAGGATCCGGTTATCCGTCTTCATATTGGGCCCCCAGATTTCCCGGATGATAAAATCATAGGTCAGCACCTTTCCCCCGTATTTTCCAAGAAGGCTCACGATCTTGTACTCATTCTGGGTCAGCTTCACGTCCCTGTCATCAATATACACCCTGTGCTTGTCATAGTCAATCAGCATTCCTTTGGACCGATAGGTTCCGGTCTGCAGCCCCTCAGGCGCCATGCAGGCCGCCCTGGCGTGACGGATGGCCGTCCGAATCCTTGCCAGCAGCTCAGAGGTGTCAAAGGGCTTCGTAATATAGTCGTCGGCTCCCAGATCCAGCGCCTCCACCTTATCCTTTTCGTGGGTACGGGCAGAAACCACAATGACCGGCATGCTGGACCATTCCCGCACATTTTTCAGAATCTTTATGCCGTCCATGTCCGGAAGCCCCAGATCCAGGATTACCACATCCGGACATCTGGATGTAATCAGGCTGTATGCCTACGTCCCTGTCTCCGCCATAATAACGTCGTAATGGTTTGCCTCCAGTACTGCCCGGATAAAATTCCGGATACTCTTATCATCTTCCACCACCAGCACCTTATCTTTGATATCCATCCTTCTCCTCCATGGAAAGCCAGAAGGAAACCCTCGCTCCCCCTTCTTTTCTGTTTTCCGCTTCCATGTCGCCCTTGTGGGCCCGGACGATGCTCATGCAGACGGACAGGCCGATTCCCATGTTGCGTCCGGAATCACATTCTTCTCCTTCCCCCGAATGCAGGCCTCCCTCAAAGATAACCGGCAGGACTGATTCCCGGATACCTTCACCGTCGTCCTCCACTGCCACCAGGAGCCTGCCCGGCAGCTTCCCACGATGATCCTGATCCGATCGATGGTCTTTCCGTGCAGAACTGAATTTTCCAGAAGATTCACGAGCACCTGTTCGATCAGTATCCCGTCCATGGGAACCATGAGAAATGCTTCCGGCATGAGAACCTCCACCTTCACCTCCGGAAAACGCTTCTGAAATTTCAGCACCGCGCTGCCCACGATTTCCTCCACGATCTCTTCCTCCGTATGAATCTGCGCATTTTCCCCGTTGATCCGGGTGACAGACAGGAGATTTTCCACAATACGGATCAGCCACTGGGCCTCCTCCCGGATATCCTTCACCAGTTCCAGCATATGCTCCCGGGGAAGTACGCTCTCATTGTCCAAAATGCCGGAAGCCGAACCGACGATGGAGGTAAGGGGGGTACGAATATCATGGGACACGGCCCGCAGCAGATTGCCTCTCATCTTCTCTTTCTCCACCTCCAGGCGGATGTGTTCCTGCTGCTTGATCTGGGTCGTCAGTGTGCTGACGCTTAATGAAACCGCCAGCATGGCCACAAACGTCAGCGGATAACCCGTCAGCGTAAAATTAATCTCAAAATATGGATAAGTAAACACATAATTAACGCATATAATCGCAGCGGCTGATGCGGCAATCCCATAGATATAGCCGTCTGTAAACCGGGATATGAACAGTACCGCCAGCACAAACAGCAGCGGTACATGGGTATCTGTAGACACAAAATGCTGCAGCAGAAATGCAGTCAGTGCGGCAGCCGTCAATATCCCAAGAGTGATCATGGTGTTTTTTATCACATTGTCCCGTTTTTTTCGCTTCATAAACTAAATCTTTCTGCTGATCCTGCCAAATCCGGTTCTGTCAGACGGATGGCACATAGTATGTTTTATTATACCACATTCAGGTGCTAAGAATGCGCTAAGAACCTTATGCGGCCGCTGCAAATCAATCCTGTTTTCTGCCCCTGACCGTTTTGCAGGACAAAATAAAAAGAGACCGCCTTTTCCTGCGGTCCCCTGCCTTTTTCCCGATCAGTCGTACAGAGAACTTCCATATTTTATCTTGCGGCTGATCTTTCCTGCTAAAATCACCGGTATGCTCACAAACATGCAAATCGAAGGAATTCCTCCCAGCAGCGCCATAATGCCTACCAGTATGATATTTGCAATGTCTCCCATATTATGAGCCCTCTTTCCATATTATTTTTGAATCGAAGGAATCATAACACATCCTGCATTTGGGACGCCTCACTCCCCGCCGGGCATCCCGGCATGCTTCTTCGGCAGGCCCCGGCCCGTCAGAAGATCCGGTATATCCGATAGCCGGTATAAAAAAACAGTTCCCGCGCCAGAAAGGGCAGCTTCGTCCTCAGACTGACAAAACGCGTGGTTGGTGTGGGGCTTGTATACGCCGGAATCCCATAGTCCGACGCCATCAGCATGGCACGCTTCATATGAAGCGGATCACTGACAATCAGCGCGTCCTTCAAGCCATGTTCATCCATCAGAAGGCGGGCATAATACATATTTTCCTGTGTGATCCGGGACTCCTCTTCAACAAAAATATCCTCTGCAGGCACCCCCTGGCTGACCGCATATTCCTTTGCTGCCCGTGCCTCCGAACAGACGGTGCCGTCCCCATAGCCGCCTGTCATGATGATGCAGCCCGCATAGCCGTTTTCATACAGCCAGATACCGTGACGGATCCGCTCCCGAAAAACAGGAGAGGGTTCTCTTCCCACAACACCCGCTCCAAGAACAATCGCCGTATCCGCTTCCCGAAGTTCGCTTTTTCTGCCGAACGATACAATCTGCCATGCACTGGCCAGAATCCAGATCAGCAGAAACAGCAGAATCCCGGAAATCACATGTCTCTTTTTCCATCTCATAACACGATTTCCATTCCTGTACGAAGCTGGCATACCTGATCTCCCAGTTCTTCCTTCAGAATCTCAAAGGCAGGCTGCCCGGTACAGTGCCCGGTATATATCTTTTCGATCCCGGTGGAACGGATCCTGCCCGCAAGGGCGCGCACGCCCTCCGAAGAGGTGTGATAGAGATGAAATCCTCCGATCATCCCATAGATCCTCCTGCCCGGATACGCTGCCGCCACTTCCTGGATAATCTGATCCGCACCCCCGTGGGAACAGCTGCTTAAGATGACCAGCCCTTTTTCCGTATCCAGGATCAGGCTTTGTTCATGTTCAAAAGAATCCGGCCTGTACCTTCCGTTTTGACGGATATAGAGGTGGTTCTGCGCACCCAGTGCTTCCAGCCCTTCCGTATGGTGCGCAAGAAGGCTCACGCCCGGAAGAATCTCACAGCCGTCCTCTGCATAGCGGATCCGGTCCCGGTATTTTTTCAGAAAACCTCTGTGAATACCGATGTATTTATGAAAGATCCACCTTTTTCCATAGCAGTTTTCCCCTGCCCCTTCCCGGATGTAAAACGGCGCCGCCGCATTTCGTTCGAAAAATGCGCCCATTCCATCCGCGTGGTCGTAATGGGCATGGGACAGAACACCGAACTCCACCTCTCCAAGGCCGATCCCCAGCGTCTGCGCATTCCGGGCAAACCGATCGGAAGCGCCGGTGTCCAGAAGGATCTTATGGCCCTGATATTCTACATATATGGAAAGGCCCCACTCGGCTGCCAGTGTGCCCTTTGTCAGATTGTCCACCAGTACGACTGCTTTCATTTTCCTGTCCCCTCTGTTTTTATGATCTCTACTGAATGAGCCATTGCATCCGCCTCCCTGTTTCCATTCCGGCAGATTTACTGCGTCCGGACCGCCCACCGCAGCTTCGTGGAACGCGCCCGGCTGTTTCTTCTGCATTCCTCCGCCGACGGTCGGATGGCATCTGACGCGATCTGACTGTACAGCCCTTCCTTCTGAAAATGCTTCAGGGATTTTTTCACCAGACGGTCTTCTCCGGAGTGGAAGGTCAGGATCGCCGCCCTCCCTCCCGGCCGCAGCGCCTCCGGCAGCTTTTCCAGAAATTCATACAGCGCTTCATATTCGTGGTTGACGTCGATGCGCAGCGCCTGAAACGTCCGCTGGCAGGACTTTTTCACAGCTTCCTTCCGCTCTGACTCCGGCAGGAACGAAAGAGCTGCCTCCACGGCCTCCCGAAGCTGCGTGGTCGTCTCGATCTTTCCGCCCCTTCTCTGCCTGTTGATGATTTCCCGGGCGATCTCCCCGGCACAGGGCTCGTCCGCATTTTCCATGAGCATTCCCGCAAGTTCTTCCAAACTGATGTTCTGCAGCCGTTCCGCCGCGCTGATCCCCTTCTGCTGATTCATCCGAAGGTCCAGCGGTCCCTCTGTCTTATAGGAAAAACCCCGGTCCGGGTTGTCGATCTGCATAGAAGAAACGCCCAGATCCGCCAGTACAAAATCAAAGCCTCCAGCTCCCTTTGCCACCTGGTCCATCTGCGCAAAGTTCAGAAGATGCACGGTCAGAATGTCCTCCCCATACCCCAGCGCCCGAAGCCTTTTCTCCGTTTTCTCCGATTCCGCAGGATCCACGTCCAGCGCGTGGAGATGGCCCTGTCCTTCCAGACGCTCCAGCATCCGCTCCGTATGGCCGCCGTAGCCAAGCGTAGCATCCAGCCCGGTCTGCCCCGGCCGGATCTGCAGGAAATCCAGGATCTCCTGCACGCAGATGGAGATGTGCATCCCCGCCGGAGTACTTCCCTTGCGGATGACCTTCTCTATGGTATCCGCATACTTTTCCGGCTGCAGCTCCTTGTATTTTTCCTGATAATTTCTTGGATGTGTTCCTTTGTAACGGACACGCCGTTTGTGTGTTGTCTCCATATTTTATACTACACCCTCTCCCCAAATTCCCGCTGAATACAGTAATTAATCACCGACTCCATCTGCGGCGACACCCATTTGTCCTTATGATACAGGAGCTGTTTCCAGATCTCGATCTCAAAATCCTGCACATGGATATAGGCAAGCTTTCCTTCCCTTACTCTCTTCGCAGTCACATAGTCCGGCAGATACGAAATCCCCACACCCTGCTCCGCCAGAGCACAGATGATCCTGGTGCCTCCCACCTCCAGCACCGGCCGGATCTCCAGAGACATGGCAGCCAGCCGCTCGTCCATAAGCCGCCGGTAGCTCATGCCTTTCTCCGTCAGTACAAAGGGCTCCTGAACCAACTCTCTCACAGATACATTCTCTCTGCCGCTGAGCGGATGGCCGGACGCCGCCACAAAATGCATCCCCACCTGTTCTTCCCGGACGATCACATATTCCGCGTCATAGATGTGGTTGTCCAGCGTCAGGATGGCATCCGCCTCATTGTGGTCGATCAGCCGGAACATTTCCTCCGTCCCCGTGGCGATGATCTTCAGCGTAATGCCCGGATACCGGCTCCGAAATTCCGCAAAGCCCTCTTCCAGAAGCGAATCACACAGAGAATCCGGCACCGCCAGACGAAAATGGCCCGACACCTCCTGCTCTGCCTGCATCCCCTGCTCCAGCTCCTGAGTCAGCTTACTGATCTGGTGGGCATATTTCAATACATCTCTGCCCCGTTCCGTGAGAGCGATCGTATGGTTGATCCGTTCAAACAGCTGGGCATTCAGCTCCGACTCCAGCTGTTTGATCTGAAAAGACACGGTGGACTGAGAATAGCCCAGCGCCCGGGCCGCCTTGGTAAAGCTGTTCCTCTCCGCCACGTGAATAAAAGTGATCAGATTTTTAACATCCATTTTTTCAATCCTGTGCATCATCATTATCAATTTTACAGATATTCTCTTTTACTATATACTAAAAAGATAAGAAATGCAAATGATATGGGGGTAAGATACTATGGCTGTTTTTCGATTTGTATACTGGATCCTATGGGGAGACCTGATCACGGTCCCGCTCCCGGGCGGGAGCTCTCTGGGGCTTTCCCTGCTGGTACTGCTTCTGATCCCGTCCGGCATCTATTTCACCGTCCGGACCCGCTTTCTGCTTTTTCGGCGTTTTCCGGATATGCTGAAGATCGCCATTGAGAAAAAGAATCCCACACAGAAAAATTCCATCTCCGGCCTGCAGGCGCTGATTATCTCCACCGCCACCCGGGTGGGCATGGGTAATCTGGTGGGGGTGGTCGCCGCCATCTCCATCGGCGGCGCCGGCGCCGTCTTCTGGATGTGGGTTACGGCCCTGCTCGGTTCTTCCACCGCCTTCGCCGAAGCCACTCTGGCGCAGATTTACAAGGAGGAGGATCCTCTGTACGGCGGATACCGGGGCGGCCCCGCCTACTACATCCATCATTTTTTCATAAAAGAAGACGGAAGCCGCAGGAAATCCGTCATCGCCGTCCTGTTCGCCATATCCGGCCTGATCTGCTGGTGCGGCATCAGCCAGGTCATCGGCAACTCGGTGTCCTCCGCTTTTGAAAATGCGTTCCACATTCCTCCGCTCTATTCCACGGCGGTGCTGGTGGCCATCGCGGCGGTGATCGTTCTGCGGAAAAACGCCACGGTCAAGGTACTGGATATCGTCGTTCCCATTATGGCAGGCTTTTACTTCCTGCTGACGGTAATCATCATCCTGATGAACATCGGTCAGGTTCCGGCGGTCTTTGCGCGTATCTTCTCGGAAGCGTTCGGCCTCCGACAGGCGGTAGCGGGCGGTTTTGGAGCCGTCCTCATGAACGGGGCCAAGAGGGGCCTGTTCTCCAACGAGGCCGGTAGCGGCAGCGCTCCCTGCGCGGCGGCGGCAGCGGATATCAGCCACCCCGCCAAAGAAGGGCTTCTGCAGGCCTTCGGCGTCTTCATTGACACCATCGTCATCTGCAGCTGCTCTGCCATGATCATGCTTCTGACTCCGGAATCCATGACCCAGGGACTGGAAGGCATGGACCTTCTGCAGCAGGCCATGGATTTCCACATGGGAAGCTTCGGCGTGATCTTCATCGCCATCGTCCTGTGGCTCTTCAGTTTCTCCACCTTCATCGGGATCCTGTTCTACGCGAGATCCAACGTGGCCTATCTGTTCGGAGACAACTGGACGTCGCAGACGCTCTATAAGATTCTGGCTCTGGTGATGCTCTTCATCGGCGGTCTGGCAGCCTATACGTTTGTATGGGATCTGGGAGATGTGGGCATCGGGCTGATGACCATCTTCAATATGATCGCGCTGATCCCTATGTCGGGGCAGGCGCTGGCGTCACTGAAGGAATATGAAAAGACTATAAAATAACAGACACAATAAGCAGCAGGCAGTCCGTCAGAGTATCAGATACTCTGTCAGACTGCCTGACATCTACCCTTTTACCAGTACCTTTTTCCCTTCAAAGGCAAAATCGTATTTCCGGATCCGATCCTTTGCGATGCCTCTGGTTTCCAGTGTCGCTTCCTACAGGTTCTGTACATCTTTACAGTACCAGTGACGGCGCCGAATATACCCTTGCTCCCAGCTCGTTATCCAGCATGTACAGGCTCTTGGGATCGTCGCCGAAGAGTTCGTATTTTTTCACCAGGCTTTCCGCGTTGGTCTCTTCCTCTCCCTGCTCCTTCACAAACCAGTCCAGAAACTGTATGGTACGGAAATCCTTCACGGAATGCGCCGCGTCGCAGATGTTGTGGATCAGACTGGTCACATAGCGCTCGTGATTCAGGCCCTCTGCCAGCACCATCTTGACGCTGTCCGGCGCAACGGCCGGTTTCTCGATGGTTTCCAGAACCGCCCTTTCCCCGTTGTTCTGCAGATACTGTACAAAGAGCATGGCGTGATCGCGCTCTTCCTGCGCCTGTACCCGGTACCAGTTCCCGAACCCGTCCAGTCCCTGATCGTAACAGAAATTGGAAAAATCCAGGTACAGGTACGCGGAATAAAATTCCTTGTTCACCTGTTGATTTAAAAGTTCTACAACCTTCTTATCCAGCATATTCAATATCCTCCTCTTGAAAACTCATAATCTGCCCGGACCGTATCTTCCGGCCAGGGCAGGCATGATTTTCTATGTGTATTTTATTATTATACGGCAGAGAAATATTCGTGTAAAGTATGCAGTTGCTGAAAATTCTACCCTTATCCTGCTTCATTTTCATAAAAAATGATATTAACCTCAAGTCAGGATATACCTTGTTTTCTGCGCCGCCCCGACTTTCCGGATGACATTCTTCTTTACCATCTCCCTTAGAATCGCCCGCGCCCTGCGCTGCTTTATGCTCAAAATTCTCTCTGTATCTGCCGAAGTAATCTGTCCATGCTCTTTTATATATTTGTATATCATTTCCTGCTGATCTGTCAGCACATTTGCACTCTCCGGCACTCTTTCCAGAGTCTTCCATCAACTGAAAAGCACCAATTGCTTAGCAGAAAACAACAAGTCATCATGGCTGTTTTTATACATGGATTCCATACTTAAAGAAATCTGTTGGAAAAATCGAGTAAACATAATGGAAATCTCCAAACTGAAAAAATATTTGAATACCAGTTTGGAGATTTGAAAATTGTATATTTTAATGTAACTTCTATGCAGTGAACTTATTTTTGTTTTACTGAATATGGTCTATTCTTCCAGAGCCTGTCACTTTTCCATCATTAAGCAGTGACTTTGTAAAATACAGATAATAATACGAATTTGTATTTAAACCTGTAAATTGATAATATTGTTCTTTTCCATTAGCCGTATAATTTACTTTCTGTACCGGTTCATCCTCACCAGATTTGTACAGCCAAATAGAATATGACTTATCTGACGAAGTTGATGTTGCTCTTGCATACACCTTGATAGAAGATGATGCCGGCTTAAATAACTGCGACTGCATTGACCAGGAGTAAGAAAAACTGAAGCTTCCGTCACTTTCCATCCGAGAAATCGGATTTGTTATTGAAAATTTATGGTGAATTTAGATTATCTCTTTAGAAGTTCTTATATGTCGGTATAGCCCGTATTTTCGGGCTTTCCCGGCATTTTAGATATGGGGAGAAGTTCACATATACCTTTATAACTTCTTAGGTTTTCCCTCTGGGTGGTAGTAAAAGAAGTAGTAAATCCGTCTGCGGCTATGCTGCAATCAGCCTTTCC
>CAJUAA010000025.1 GCA_910584205.1 uncultured Lachnospiraceae bacterium | reverse complement strand
CATAAATCTCAATGAAAGGGTTATTCTTTTTATTAAAACTTTTTACTGTCCAGTATTTTACATTAGTTGTTTCGGTTTTCGTCCATGAATAAACAACATATTCAAATAGCTTTCTATACAATCACCTGATAAGAAAATACTGTTGTTAAATAAAGTGTAAATGTTTCCGCTTTCAGCGGCACAGGTTATTCCATCCGGTTCAACAGTGCCTATGGGAAACAGTTTTTCACCGATCACCTGTTCTGCCGTTTTCAAATCCATTACAATTTCAAAGTCTAAAAAAGCAGTCCACGCATCAAAGGTAAACGTTGCTCCATGATAGGTATCAATCGATTTCTTTTCGCTTAAATTATTCAACCGCTCCAGGGCACGCAAATACCCTTTCTCCAAACGGTTGACATCACCGCCACATTTCTCCAGAAAATATTGTCCGGTTTTCGGTGAGAACTCCTTAAACTTTACGCCGCCGAACAGGTGTAAAATTTTCCCTGCATACTCAAAACATTGCATATCACTTTTTCGTTCTATTTTCTCTATCCAGCAATCTGCTAAAAGAAAATCCCTTTTTTCTGTCCAGCCATTATCGACCAGAACTAAATACACATATTCGTCAATTAAGGAGATATTCATATGACTCAGACCTCCATATTCCCTTTTTTCGTCCTGTTTGTTTATAATGCCGAACAATTCCAAACAAACCTGTCACTGAAAAGCATTTTCGGCAAGCGAGATATCATAAGCCTTTTTCTCCAGGTACTCCCAATCTCCATTCCCAACCGATTCATAAGATGTCCATGCCACTTTAAGCTGGTTTTCAGATATATAAAATTTGATACGTGTTAAAACACCGTCGCTTGTATCAATATCCGGCTCTGCCACATAATCAAACGTGTAAACCGTATGTTTCTGCGTCCAGTCCGAAGTATCCCGGTAATAAATTACTGCATTTTCCGCAGGTATCTTTATCATGCCAAACAGTTTCCCGCTTTCTTCTTTTCCGGGAAGATAGAAATAGCATCGTGTTCCATTTGATGTGATGTAAAATTCATTTTCTCCTGCCTTGTCCTGAAACAGGATCTCTCCACCACTCAGATCAATCAAGAGCAGATCGCTTTCTTTCAGCCAGCCTTCCACATAGCCATTGTGGTGTGGAGCCGTCCAATGCTCCGCACAAACCCAGGTATTACCATCTTCCTGCACACTCCCACGCATGGCTTTGCTCCCCATATCGGGATATTCATACAATACAGAACCATTTTCATCCAGAATATGTATATCGTAGTCATAGGTTTTCTTGTAATCATCCGCTTCCTCCCACTGAAGACAGCAGGGACTTCCCTCAATAGGCGATTTTTCATCATACGCATAGGAATCCCTGCTGTAACCGGACGGATATATGACTTCATATTCTGTTGCGCCTGCTGTTGGATTACAGCCAGTCAATAATAGAGCAACTGTTGCCGCCCAGCATAGAGAAACAACATGGCGCACGGCCTTTGCTTTCATATCTACCCCATCCTCCTTTTTATGTTTCCTGTCACGCACCACGCCGCCGCGTACAGTATCACATAGGCTCCCGCCGTCACAAGGGCGGTGATATACTTTTGCCGAAGTCCGGCGGTATAACTTTCGGCGGTCTGGCCCGGCTCCACGGTGATATAGGATCGGTCAGCGGGGATGGACAGCACCCGCCGCTCCACAGCGGCCCCTTCGTCCACGATCTCCTGGCCCAGTTCACGGGTGAGGGCCTGCCGGCTCCACTGACAGCCGCTCCCGCCGGCGTCCTGGTAACAGACCATGTAGGCGGTTTTCGTAGGATTCATACGGCGGTCACGTCCGCCGGCTCCCGTATTCTGCACCTGGACAGGCAGGACTTGATAAGGCAAAAATGTATAAACACCTTTGTCCTCGTAGCTGTCAGCAGGAAGAACAGCAGCCAGATACTTGACGGAGAGATAGCCCACCGCCGCCGCTAAGATCAGCAGCATCACCCCTGTCACAAAAACGACTGATTTTAACTTTGCCATACACACCTCCGGGAAATATCTGTCACCATCCGTTCAGGCTGTTAAATACACCACTGCAGTTATGTTTTGGCTCACGCGCCGCAGGCAGGGAGCCTGCGTTTTGAAACAGCCTTTTTGATGCCCCCCACAACTGCGGCAGCAACCGCGCACACGGCAAGCCGGAGCAGGACATCCATCCTCCAGCTTACTTTCCCATACCGATACATATCCAGCATATAAACCGGATCAACGTCATAGTCCTCCGCCATCTGATTCAGCATCCGGCGCTCCTCGGCAGTGGTACAACGGACATAGCCGGTCGGATAATTGTCCGCCCCCGACCATGCCAGGTAATCGTCAAAATATATACAAAGCCAGGAACCGTCCTCCAGCTCTGTCAGATAATAACGGTTATAGTAGCCGCCCGCAAAGCCCTGGAGCAATCGCTGTAAAAGCGGAAACGGGTAGTCGCCGTAAATGTATTCCGAAACGCTCACCGACCTTTTCACGCCGCTGTTATGATGCGTATGCACACCCGCCTGCCCCGCATCCCGCAGGCGGGCCAGCGGGCAGGCCGCCAGTTCGCCGCCGTTTACGGTGACCGGAGTACTGTTTAAAAAGCAGGTTTCAATCTCCTCCTGCCGTCGGAGCCGCTGGACATCTGCGCCGGGCCGCTGGCCCTGCTCCGTTCCTTCCCCGGCCCACAGGTCGTACAGCCAGCCGGTAGGAGCAGACAACAGCACCAGAAGCGCGAGGATGGCGCATATGCCGTTCCGCAGAATCGTAAGTAAAGAGAGTGGTTCTTTTTTCATAGTCAACAGGCTCCTCTCTGACATGCTGTCAATCTTCCTCGTCAGAATATATAAAACAACAGACGCTCAGATCAACGTCTGCCAAATTATTTTTCTACCATGTCACTGTTTCCTGATTCTTGATCCGGCATGCTCACAAAATGTTCTCCGTCAGCAACATGAACGTACATGAAGTTACTTGAATCTTCAGATAAAAATACCAAGTCGCCATCTTTGACTTCAAAACGATTTACCAGCGGATATCCCATGCCGCCATCGTCTGAAAGCACAAGGATATCGTTGTCTACGATCCAGCTGCCCATCCCGATATAGCTGCTCAGAAGCCCTTCATAGTAGCCAAATGTACCATCATCATTGATTTGAATTGTAAATTCTCCACCAAAGCCTTCCTTTTCATAAACAAACGTCCTGTTGACAATGATATCCTCTATGTCTTTTCTTTCTTCTTTTGCCTGGCCACAGGCTGTCATACTGAAAAGACAAACGATAATCAAGGTAAAGACAATCATTTTTTTCACAAAAACACCTCCTGATTGGTCAGGTATGTTCATTGAATTTTATCATTTTTACTGTATCATATTTTACCACAATTTACTGCATATTTCCAGCCGACCGGTTCAGCCTCTGATTTACGCAAAATATAGAAAAAGCTGAAATCTAAGAAAGCCCGCAGAATAAGGCTTTTTCAAAACTTGCAGAAAAACTGCCTTCTGAAATTTTCATATTCCTGCTCTAACTGTCTTCCATAAGGATCATTCATGGCATTCGCCGCCGCAATCCCCTTTGTATATAAATTTCCGTATCGGCTTGAATGCGGCACTTTCTGAAGTTCTGCCTTTGCCCAGCTCCACAAGGCGCCGCCTGCCCTGGTATCCCTGGCTGTAAGTTCAAAGCAGATTTCCAGGATATCCTTGAACAGCCGCAGGGTCCTGATCTGCTTATAATCCGTGGTTTCTATTACCTTTTTGCAGAAACAGAGCGCATTCCCATAATCACCCATATGTAAGTAATACCTGATCAGGTCTTTGTACCCGGAAATAATATCTCTTGTACTACTGTTTTCTGTTAATAAAAATCTCTTCCAGCTGTTCCTGATAGAGCCTTTCATTTTCCATGTCCCTGCCCAGAAATGTATGAAAATCGATCAGAGTTTTGCGGTTAGAACATGTGTTTTTTCATAACACAGGACCTCCAGAAAATCAGACCCGCCATTTCACTGCTTTATACATTTGTGTAATCCATTATGTGCCTGTATAATGGATTTGTCAAACAATATTAAAAAAAGAGACGCTTCATACATATTCATGATCAGGCATTGCTTCTTTCCTGCGATTCTGATAGAATTTATGATAATATCTGTTTTTGAAAATACTATTTTTCGGAAAGGAATTTCTCTATGAAAAGAAATGTATGGTCAGCAGTTATCTTCGCGTTCATAATAATCACTTTCACGGGATGCGACAGCACCTTTTTTTCTACCTCACAGACGATCTACCCGAAAAACGATGGCATAATACTTCCGGAAGCTCCTGTTGACGGCGAATGGAGCGGAAATTATGTTTATCTCGGCGGCATGAAATGGCGCTGCCTGACCGATGATCGATATATCCTTTTATTTCTGGATGACATCCCGGAAAGGTATAAAAATGATCTGAAAGTTCCTGTCCTTGATGAAATATCCCCGGAGGAAGACATATACGATGCCCTGAAATGGAAAGAAAGCTATATCCGCCGGTATTTGAACACGGAATTTCTGGCGAAAGCATTTTCCGGCGAAGAACAGAATCTTATCGTATATTCCGCGGTAAATGATAACAATGACTGCGTGGATAAGCTTTTTCTCTTTTCATTTGAACAGTTAGAACAAAACTGGGCCGAAGCAGGATTTGGCGAAAACGGCGAAGGCCTCCGCTACAGTGAACCCTGGTGGGCGTGCCCTGCAGCCGACGAGTTTATCAGAGTGGAGGCAGACGGCTCTTACGGGGAATACCATTCCGCTTCCCTCAACGAAACGCGTGAATTTCTGTCTCAGACAGACGTAGCTGCCAGACCACTTTTGTATATAGACAGTAACCGCATCCTGTTTTGCAAGGATGCATCGCTTCCTCTCTCCGACGAACTGTCCACAACACTCTCCGGTTTCGACGAACAACAGGAGGAACCCTCCGGCGAATGGAGCCTTGTCCTGTCCTCCTCCGCTCAGCACGTGACCATAGAGGATGTCAGCCTTGACGGGGACATCTGCAGTTTTCGCTATTCCAATGCCACAACCGGGGAGGGCTGCGGACTGACTGCTGTGGTACAGAACAATTTTAATGCATACTCCACTCTGTACTCCTATGAAAAAATTGCGGATACCAGCACGGCGGACAGTGGATTCGTTCAGATACAACTCCCGGAATTTTACAACAGGGAATGTAAGTTATCCGTCTTTTCTGAACGGGAACGGTTAACCTCCACCGGCACCGGATATGGCAGTAAACCCGTCATGATCTTATATGGCAGAAAACCGGCGAAGGAAACATTGGTTTCGGAAGGTCTTCTGGACCCTGCGTATATCCCCCTGCCCCTGGATTATATTATAAACCGCCATTACGACCATTACCTTCTACGGTGGGACTATGAAGATTACCTGAACGCCGACGATGAAGATCGCCTGGAAGCCGCGGCCGCCGTGATGATGTATCAGTCGATCTTATCCGGGCAGGCAGCGGAGGGAGAATTGTCATTTCATGATATCGACAGCGCAGAAGAATACGCTGAAAATCACCTGGATGAAGTGTTTGCATTGAGCGATCGTTTTTTTGAAGCTATGAATGACATGGGCACAGCCAATGTGAAGGAAGCCATGGACTATGCAAACAATACCACCGCTCAGACAAAACCCGGTCCGGAAGATATTCGGGATGTGGATATCGGCGAATACACAAACTATCTCTCTTTCACTTACGATCAGTACCTCTCCGCCGACTCTGATGAGCAAAACAGGATCATGACGGCAGGATTTATCTATCTGGCAGAATACCGCCTGGGTATAACAGTTACAGGGGAAGACGCCGGGGAATCCATGGTGCAGTCAGTGAAAGACATGACGCCGGATATGGAACTGATATGGAGTTTATCGCCGGATACCACACTCAAGGAACTGATGGATCAGCCCTGATGATTCCTGTATTCAGAAATCGATCCATCCGCAAATACGATAAAGAAGAAGGAGGCGCCATGGGCAGACCATCCAACCGTACGATAAAAGCAAAGAAAAAACGAAAAACAAAAAGGCCCCGGAAGGACATGGGTTCCTTTTTCTTCAGGCTCACCCAGTTTGTCATGATCTCTGTCCTCATCGGGGTCTGCGTCCTGTTCTACCGGACCGGGTATATCCAGACGGTCATAAAACTCTATCAGGAAGCCCAGGCTGTCATGGAACACTCTTCCATCGAGGACTTCAAATCGGACCAGTCCGGAGAAGTCTATGATACGAACGGCAGCCTCATCGCCCTTCTGCGAAATGACGGGAAAAATATCGTCTATCTGACTGCCGATGAGATACCGGAACAGGTAAAAGACGCGTTTGTCAGCATCGAGGACAAGCGTTTCTACCGGCACCACGGCTTCGATCCGTTCGCCATCCTGCGGGCCGCGAAACGGCTGGTATCCAGCAACAGCATCACCCAGGGCGGCAGTACGATCACCCAGCAGCTGGCCAGAAATATTTACCTGACGCATACGGTCAAATGGGAACGGAAGGTTGAGGAAATCTTTATCGCCATGGCACTGGAAAAAAAATATTCCAAGGAGGAACTCCTGGAATTTTATATCAACAACATTTATTTCTCCAACGGATATTACGGAATCCAGGCGGCAAGCCGGGGATATTTCAACCTGGACGCGGACGAACTGTCCCTCTCCCAGACGGCCTTTCTGTGCGCGGTTCCCAACAATCCCAGCAGCTATGATCCGCTGGTCCATATGGAACATACGCTGAAGCGCCGGGATCTGATTCTGCAGAACATGCTGGACGACGGTATGATCACAGAAGAGGAATACAATACGGCCCTGGCGGAAACGATTACGCTGAACCCGTCCAGGCCTTCCTTTACCAGAACCTGGGCGCATACTTATATTTATGAATGTGCTGCCCGGGCTCTGATGGAGTCCACCGGGCAGGATTACGATACCTGCCGCCAAAAGCTGTATACCGGAGGCTACCGGGTCTATACCTCCATCAATATGGACACCCAGAAGCTTCTGCAGGATACGGTGGACCGGCAGCTCTCCACCTATAATACCAAGAGCAGCACCGGCTCCTACGCATTACAGTCCTCGGCTGTCTGTATCGATAACAGCACCGGTCTGGTGACCGCCATCGTGGGCGGACGCACTCAGGAAGGAATCTCCACAGACTACAACAGGGCCTTCATGAGCTTCCGGCAGCCCGGAAGCGCCATTAAGCCCCTGATCGTCTATACGCCCGCCCTGGAACGGGGATACACCGCCGGTTCCACGGTCAAAGACGTCAAAGAGGAAGACGGCCCTGCCAATTCCTCCGGAAATTACGCAGGCTCCATCTCCCTCAGGACTGCTGTGGAGCAGTCAAAAAATACCGTGGCATACAGCCTCTTCCGGGAGCTGACCCCGCAGGTGGGCCTGTCCTATCTTCTGAACATGGATTTTTCCGCCATCAAAGAAAGCGACTACACCCTTGCATCCGCACTGGGCGGGCTGACCACCGGCGCCAGTTCACTGGAAATGACCGCCGCCTATGCCACGCTGGCCAATGACGGCGTCTACCGCGTCCCCACCTGCGTCACCATGATTACCGATATGGATGGAAATATCATCATCATGCCCGACCAGAAGGCGCGTACCGTCTACGAGACAGCTGCTGCCCGGCAGATGACCGACATCCTGGGAGGCGTTCTCACCCGGGGCACCGCCCGCGGAAGAGAAATCCCCGACATGCCGTGCGCCGGCAAGACCGGCACCACCAACGACAACATCGACGGCTGGTTTGTCGGATATTCCGCCTACTATACCACCGGCATATGGGTCGGATTCGATTCTCCCAGAAGTACCAGCGCCCTTTCCGGCTCCACCTATCCGGTGGAGATCTGGCAGGACTTTATGACGAAGCTGCACGAAGGGCTTCCTTCAAAAGAACTGCCGGACCCGTAGGCTTTGTTGTCAGGAACGCTTCTGTTCTTTCAGATCTTATCCTTCCGGCGGCACCACATTGGGATCCCCGCCGGCCCCCGGATCGACCCCTGCGTTGGGATCCACACCGGTATTGGGGTCCACGCCGGCATTGGGATCTGCCCCCGCATTCGGGTCCGCTCCCGCATTCGGATCCGGAACCCCCTGCGGCATGCTGCCTGACAGCTCATATTCACTGGGAACATATACGCCTCCCGTGTGTACCGTACAGGTTGCAGCCGGAAGATTTGCGCTGATGCCGTAGGCCGTGTCCAGCGTCACAGCCTCCGCCACGCCTTCCTGCATGGCCGGAAGCAGCACCTTTGCCTGAGGCACACGGTTGGGGCACATACTGGTGGCGAGCAGTCCTGTATCCACGCAGATACTCACTGCCACATGATGGTCGCACACTTCCGTGGGCTGTTTGCCCTCTACAAAATATTCACTTCGGACAATTCCCTGTCTCCCGTCGGCGTCGCACAGGCCGCCCACTGCCAGCTTGCCGGATTTGGTACAGATGACGCACTGGACCAGCCCGGACGGCTTCTCAAAATCCTTATTTTCCAGCCCTTCATGTACACGGGTCATGATTTTGCTCCAGAGCTGTTTGTGGAAATTGATCTCAGCGCTGTTCAGGCTGTGGGTATAACCGCTGTTGTCGTATCCGACCCAGATCCCGGCCGTATAATAGGGCGTCATTCCCTCGAACCAGACATCTACATTCTTCGAAGTCGTACCGGTCTTGCCCGCCGTGGTCATTCCGTTGATCCTTGCTTTGGAACCGGTGCCTCCGGCCCCGTTCACCACGTCCTTCATACAGTCCACCAGAAGCCACGCGTTCTGCGGAGAGATCACCTGAGTCGTCTCCGGCTGGTTGTCCAGTATGACATTTCCGTCGTTGTCCACCACTTTCGTATAAAGCCGAGGCCGGATATAACTGCCTCCGTTGGCGATGGCCGCATAGGCCGCCGTCAGCTCCAGATTGGACACGCCGTTGGTCAGACCGCCCAGAGCCGCGGACTGGTTAAAGTCCGCCTGAGGACCTTCCACCACCAGCGAAGTGAATCCGAACCGAAGCAGGTAATCCACCGCCACCGTGGGCGTCACGTCCGTGATCGTCTTGACCGCCATTACATTCATGGAACGGGTGATCCCTTCCCGCAGCGTCGTCCAGCCTCTGTACTGGGTGCTTTTATCCCAGTTATTGACCAGACGCCCCTGACGGCCGCCTGCACTGTAGGCGAACGGTCCGTCATACTGGACGGTTCCCGGCCCATACCCCAGCGCTTCAAACGCAGGGGCATAGGACGCCACCACCTTGAACGTAGAACCCGGATTCCGGCAGGCGCCGGCCGCCCGGTTCAGCGTCCGGTTCCCCGTTTTCTCGCCGCGTCCTCCGATCATGGCCACCACCTCTCCGGTGCTCTGGTTCATGATGACCATGGACGCCTGGGGCTGGATGGTGAATTCGCACCGCTCATACACCGTATCATCCTCCGTGATCCCCAGTGTCGATACGTATTCATCAATGGCCGCCTGCGCTTCTTCCTTGCTGTTATACAGAATCTCATAGTCCTTATTGGTCTGCTTAAAATACTGAGACAGCATCTCCTGGCTGTAATTTGTGGTCTCCCCGTCTTCGGTCACCACACTCAGCGCCCACTCCAGGCCGACCTTGCTGTTCTCCGGGAAATTCTCCAGATTGGCAAATTCCTCATCCAGAATTCCCTGGATCTTCGGGTCCTGGGCCGTATAGATCTTCAGGCCGCTGCTGTACAGCGCATTGAACGCCTGCGTCTCCGAATACCCCGCCTTTTCCACCAGATCCTTTCTGACCTGAGACGTCACCTCATCCACATAATAAGAGTAGATCGTACTGGTTTCCGTCTCCTCGTTGTATTCCCTGATCCTGGAGTAAACGTCATCCGCCATGGCTTCGTCAAACTGGCTCTGGGAAATAAATCCCTGCTCCTGCATATACTGGAGCACCGTCGTCCTCCGGCCGGCATTGTCCTCCGGATGGCTGATGGGATTGTAGGCATTGGGACTCTTGGTAATTGCCGCCAGCACCGCCGCTTCCGATATGGTCAGCTCGCTGACATTTTTCCCAAAATACCGGTTGGCCGCCGCCTGTACCCCAAGAGAATTCTGACCCAGGTTGATGGTATTCAGATAGCTTTCCAGAATCTCATCTTTGGTCATGACTTCTTCCAGCTTCACGGCCAGATACTGTTCCTGCAGCTTCCGCTCGATCTTCTCCGCCAGATTGCTCTCCGACATGAAATCAAATACGTTGTTCTTCAGCAGCTGCTGGGTGATCGTGCTGGCGCCCTCGGTCTTTTTCATTCCGCTGGCCAGCCCTTTCACGCCCGCCCGGATAATACCCCGGAGATCGATCCCGTTATGCTCGTAAAACCGCGCGTCCTCGATGGCGATGAACGCTTCCTGTACATGCTTCGGAATATTCTCGATCTTCACATAGGTGCGGTTGGTGCCCTCGGCGATCAGTTCCGCCGTCTTGTTGCCTTCCGCGTCATATACGGTGGACTTGTATCCTCTGGGCAGGACGCTGGCGCTGGTAATATCCGGCGCGTTCTCGATCACGCCCTTCACGATCCCGATCCCGCCGCAAAGTCCCGCAACGCCGACTGCTATCATCAGCACCAGCAGAGTCTTCAGAAATACAACACCCACTTTCTTGCCCATGCGGGCTTTGTTGGATTTCAGTGCCTTCTGCTTTCTGGAGGTGCTTTTTTTACTGTAATTCATGTGTCTGCCTCCTTTGTCCAGTCTATTATAGCAAACTTGCCATGGTAAATAAATAAAAAACTCATAAAATTTGAAAAGGAGCCGCAAAGCGCCGGCTCCGTTCCAATGCTCTTTTGTATCTACCTGCTCAATACCTCGATGGCTTTCTGAAGCTGATTGTCCACTTCCGGATTTTCTCCCTGCTCTATCACAAGGTCCGGCGTGATTCCCACCTCATGAATATTGTTCCCTTCCGGTGTATAATAGCGGGATACCGTAATTTTCACCGCAGACCCGTCGCTTAAGGGGAACAGGCTCTGTACGATCCCTTTTCCAAAGGTCTGGGTCCCGATCAGCGTTCCCACGCCGTAGTCCTTGATGGCTCCCGCGAAAATCTCCGACGCGCTGGCGCTGTTGCCGTTCACAAGCACCGCCATGTCTCCGGAATAATAATTTTCCGCATCCGAGCGCTCTTCCCTGCGGTTTCCGTATTTATCCTCTGTATAGACGATCAGCCCTTCCGGAAGCAGGCGGTCCAGAATCGCGCACGTCACATCCACCAGTCCGCCGCCGTTGTCCCGAAGGTCGACGATCAGCTTTTTCATTCCCTGGGCTTCCAGCGCATCCAGCGCCTCCATGAACTGTTCATCGGTTACGTCATCAAACTCTGTAATAGCAATATACCCAATCTGGGCGTCGATCATCCGGCTTTCCACCGTAGGAACCTCTATATTTTTTCTTGTCAGCGTCATCTCCAGGATATCTCTTCCACGGAGCATGCTGACCTGTACCTGCGTTCCTTCCACGCCCTTCAGATCCGTTACCACCAGGCTCAGATCCTTTCCGGTCACCTCTTCGCCCTCCACCATGTAGAGGATATCTCCCGTCTGCATCCCCGCCTCTGCCGCCGGCGAGCCGCTGAACGCACGCACGACGGTGATGATGCCTGTCGTATAATCCTGGCTTAACATGGCGCCGATGCCGCTGTAGCTTCCGTTGGACGTCTCCATAAAATCTTCGTATTCCTCGGGTGTATAATATCCGGTGTAGACATCCCCCAGTCCGGCCATCAGACCCTTGTATATCCCGTTTTCCACGTCCTCCTCTTCATAGTCGAACAGATAATACTGGTCAATATACTGACTCAGCTCCTGGATCTTGGACTCCATCTGGGCGTTCGTCTTCGCACTGTGTCCTCCAAAAAAAATCACCGGCGGAAAGCCTCCGGCACAGCCGGTCACAGCCAGTACAAGACCGGAAAACAGGATCCCGGCCACAAGCCCTTTGCCAAATGAATGTCCTTTCCTGTTGTCCTTCATTGATCGTCACTCCTTCTTTCTTCCCTTTATTCTATGTAGCATTCAGTGCACATAATTCAAAGGATTCACATAACTTCCATCCACGATCACTCCAAAATGCAGATGCGGGCCCGTGGAAAAGCCTGTAGAACCCACTGCCGCGATCTTCTGGCCCTGAGAGACCATCTGTCCTTCCGACACATACAGGGCGGATGCGTGCATATATACAGTGGATACTCCGTTTCCATGGGAAATGACCACATAATTGCCGGCGGAACCGCTGTAGGCGGACGTAGTCACTCTGCCGGAAGCCGCCGCCAGGATCGCAGAGCCGGAAGCCGCTCCCACATCGATGCCCTTGTGATAGGTGGACGCGCCCGCCACAGGCGCCTGCCTGGGGCCAAAACTGCTGGTAATCCGATGGCTGGCCGGACATGGCCAGAGAAAACCGGACGCTCCGCCGTCTCCGTCCTCCCTTGCCGCTTTCGCGGCCGCCGCCGCCGCGATCTGGTATTCCACCTGCTCCAGAAGTTTTTCCTGCTCCTGAAGCTGTTTTTCATACTCTCCCTGTTCCCCGGAAGCATTGTTGATCTGGGACTGGTAGGAAGCGATTTCCTGCGCTTTCACGCTGATGGCCCGGTCCACCGCCGCCTTCTGGGACTCCAGTTCTTCAAGAAGCGATTCCTGCTCCGCTTCCTCCTCCTCCAGGAGCCGTTTATGCTCCGCGATGGCTTCCCGGATCTCTCTTAATTGATCCAGCATCTTCCGGTCATAATCGGACATCTGCATGGCGTAGTCCGCACGGTTCAGCAGATCTGACAGGCTTTCGGATTCCAGCAGCAGCACAAGAAAAGAGCCCTGCCCCTTTTCATACATGTAGCAGATCCTCTTTTTCATCAGCTCATACTGCGCGTCCGCCTCTGCCTGCGCCTGTTCCAGTTCCTCTTCCTTCTGAGCGATCTCTTCCTTTTTTTTCTCAATCTCCGTCTCCAGATCCTTGATCTGGGACTCCAGTGAGTTTACCTGACGGTCCAGCTGGCTGATATAGGTCTGAAGATCGCTTTTGGCATTCTTCAGTTCCTGAATCTTCTGTTCCACCGAACGGATGTCTGATTTCAATGAGTCGATCTCCCCCAGCGTGTTCTGCCGTCTCTCTTCCAGCTCATCCATCAGTTCATCGTCTTCGTCTTCCTCGTCTTTATCGTCTTTTTCCTCTTCCTCCCCGCCGTCCTCATCCTCCGACTGTGTTTCCTCCGGCTTCGCCAGGGCATGAATCCCCCTGCCAAAACCGGCAGGCGCCATACAGCAGAAAAGCACGAATACGACAAAGACCCGAAACATGCGTTCCTTCATAACTCTTACGATCCTCTTTACCTGTTTATACTTTCAAATGTCTCTGTGCCGTAAACGCGCTTCCGAAAAAGCCGATCCCGATACTCAGGATCACCGCCACCGGCAGAAGGGTGCGAAACAGCTCATTTACCTCTATAAAGTTCAGTACGTTGGTCAGAATACCGAATTTCACCGCGATATATAATACGATCCGATTATACAGATAATACAGAATCGCCAGCGGGATCACCGCTCCCACGATACCGATCGCAATACCCTCGATCAGAAACGGCGCCTTGATAAACGAATTCTTGGCTCCGATCAGGCGCATGATGGCGATCTCTTCCTTGCGGACTGAAATGCCGATGGCAATGGTATTGCTGATCAGGAAGATGGACACCGCCAGAAGAAGCCCGATGATCGTTACGGACACATAACTCACCAGCCGGTTGAATCCGGTCAGCATATCCGCCACCACATCCGAACGGTTGATCTTTCTCACGTGATCCATGGAAAGGATATAGTCCACCAGATCCTGCTGCGTGGCGATATCCTTCATATAGATCTCCAGGTTGGTACTGTTGGCCAGAGGATTGTCCTCCTCGAAGCCCTCCGCCAGTTCCGGCGCGTCTTTGAAATAAATCGTCTTATAATATTCCCACGCCTCTTCCGCCGGCACGATCACCACCTGCCGGACCTCGTCTCTCCTTCCGATCTCCTCCGCCACTTCACGGATCTCCGCCTCCGAAGTCTCCTTCTCGAAAAACACCGTAACCGCGACGCCTTCTTCCACTTCCTTCACCACATGCTGGAAATTTTCAACCAGACAGAAAAAGACGCCAAACATAAAAATACATGCAGCCATGGTGGCCATGGATGCAAGGGAAAACAGTTTATTCCGCCATATATTTTTAAAGCCCTGCTGAAGGCAGTATGCTATCGTACCAAGTCTCATCCAATATACCCGCTTTCTCTTTCGTCTCCGACGATGATTCCCTTCTGCATACGGATCACCCTCTTTTTCATTGTATTCACGATATTCTCGTCATGGGTGACCACCACCACCGTCGTCCCTCTGGCGTTGATCTCCTCCAGAAGCTTCATGATCTCCCTGGAAATCTTCGGGTCCAGGTTTCCTGTAGGCTCGTCCGCCAGCAGGATATCCGGGCTGTTCACCAGCGCCCTGGCCAGCGCCACACGCTGCTGTTCCCCTCCGGAAAGCTGCCTCGGATACGACTTGTACTTTTCCGCAAGCCCCACCAGCGACAGCATGGCCGGTACATTTTTTTTGATCTCCCTTGTGGGTGTAACGATGACCCTCTGGGCAAACGCAACATTCTCATATACATTCCGGTCCTTCAGCAGGCGGAAGTCCTGGAATACACAGCCGATCTTCCTCCGATACTGAGGGATGGCGCGCTTTTTCATTCGGGAAAGATTCATCCCGTTTACACGGATCCTTCCCTCTGTAGGTTCCAGCTCCTTCAGAAGAAGCTTGATCAGCGTGGATTTGCCCGAGCCGCTGGCTCCTACAATAAATACAAATTCTCCTCTTTTGATGTGAAGGCTTATCCCATTGATGGCGCCGACGCCATTGGGATAAGACTTCACGACATTTTCCAGTACTATCATGGAAATCCTCCCGTATTTTCGTATTTCATAAATCCGGCCTAATAATCCAGAGTCTCCATATATTTCATGTATTTTACCACCATCAGGGCAATCTTGAACGTGATCGCGTCCTCGAACACCCGAAGGTCCAGTCCGGTGGATTTCTGAAGCTTATCCAGACGATAGACCAGCGTATTCCTGTGGATATACAGCTGTCTGGACGTTTCTGATACATTCAGGCTGTTCTCAAAAAACTTGTTGATGGTCACCAGCGTCTCTTCGTCAAAATCGTCCGGCGATCTTCCGTCAAAGATCTCTCGGATGAACATCTTGCACAGCGGGATTGGAAGCTGATAGATCAGACGCCCGATTCCCAGGGAGCTGTAGGCAATGATATCCCGGTCGCCGAAAAAGATCCGCCCCACATCCAGCGCCATCCGCGCTTCCTTATAGGAACGGGACACTTCCTTGATCTCTCCCACAATCGTTCCCAGCGCCACATGGATATCCTCATCATCCAGCGCAGCCGCCTCCTTCATGCCCCGGGCTTCCCGGATCATCTCTTCATAACTCTCATTGGGCGCAAGCTCCTTGACGACGATCACGTTCTTCTCATCCACCGCGGTAATAAAATCCTTTGACTTGGAGCCGCAGTGGCTGCGGACGTTGTCCAGCGCCACATTTACCCGATCCCGGCTGCTCTCGATGATAAAGACCACCCGGCGGACCTCGGTAGGAATATGCAGTTTCTTGGCACGGTTGTAGATGTCAACCAGAAGCAGGTTGTCCAGCAGCAGGTTCTTGATAAAATTGTCCTTGTCAAACCGCTCCTTATACGCGGTCAAAAGGCTGGAAAGCTGAAAGGCCGCCAGCTTCCCCACCATATATACGTCATCGCTGGCGCCTTTTGCCAACAGGACGTACTCCAGCTGATTCTCATCAAAAACTTTGAAAAACTGATAGCCATGCACCACCTGGCTGTCAGCAGGCGACACAATAAACGAAGCCACTTCGCTTCCATAGCTTTCCTGCTGCTTCTCTGTAGAGGCGAGCACCTGTCCCTCCATATCCAGGACACAGAGATCCACTCTGGTTATTTCCTTCAGTCCGTCGATCGTATTTTGAAGTATCTGGTTTGAAATCATAAGCCCTCTCCTTTACTTTATCGCATCCGCGAAAATTCCCCCTGATAAACTTCACCAAAAAACACCCAAAGTCTATGCGGATCTTATCCTCCTATTCTATATACTAATGCAAAACACCAAAAAAGGAAAGAGTTTTTTCATTTTTTTATGCATGACGCTCACAAAAAATCCGTGAAGCATGCACATAAATCTGATATCGGCCTCATAAGTTATAAGCAAGAACCTTCTATGACAGGAGCTTTCACCATGAGCGCCAAAACAAAAATATGGGTCTTTCATATGAAAGAACTGATCTATACCGCAGTTTTCATCGTCCTTGGTATCGTCTTCCTTCTGCTTATGATTTTCATGTTCGCTGCCAGCCGGGAACAGGACACCGCCGCCGAACTGCCCTCAAAATATACCGCAGGCATCTACACTGCCTCCATGACGCTTGGCGGCAATCCGGTGGAGATCGCCGTCACGGTAGATGAGGATTATATTTCCTCCATCCATTTCCGCCAGCTTGATGAAACGGTATCCGCCATGTATCCACTCATGGAGCCCGCCCTGGAAGCACTTTCTGCGCAGATCTGCGAATCCCAGTCTCTGGAGAATCTTTCTTACTCGGAAGAAAGCCAGTACACCTCTCTGATGCTCGTGAACGCGATCCGCACTGCCCTTGACAAAGCAGAAAACTGAACATCCGGCAGGGTCTCCCCTGCCGGCCGCCGGACGGCTGTTCACCCGTCCGTCTCCTCTTTCGTCTGTCGGTACTCTCCCACCAGCAGGTCCACCATCCGACCGTAGCTTCTGCTTCCCTCCTGCTGGGAATTGATCCTCAGATAGGTATCGTTCACCTTGTCGGAAATCTCCGACACCGGCCCTCTGTACTGTGCCCAGTAGCTTCTGTGCCAGGCGTAATCCCGTTCCGCCTGTTCACACAGGCGGCTCCTGACCTCCTGAAACCGTTCCTGATCCGCACGGTACAGGGCATTGATACTGTGCGTATAAGCCAGTAAAAGCCCACTGTATCGGAGATTGGCGTCTTCGGAACCGGTACATGCCAGGTAGGCGATATAATTAGCCTCGTCCTCACGCATGAAGCCCTTCAGATGAGAAAGTTCGTGGCAGAGCACCGCCGGCTGATTATATGCCGGAATATCCGGATTGTAGTGGGCTTCCATCGTATAGGGTCCGAAGATTCCCTCCAGAAATTCCATGGAAAGCAGCTTCCAGGTGAGCACCGGCTTGGCCTTCGGATACCATCCGGCCAGCTGCGGCCAGCGGTCTCCCAGATCCGTCATCGCCGTTCTCGTCTTCTCCCGCATATCCTCCGGCAGCGCTGCCAGGCCGTCATCGCCTACCCGGATCTCCCCGCATACCTCTTCGATCCTCCCGGTCAGCCACCAGCAAAGCTCCTCCAGTTCTTCCGCCGTCGCTTCTCCGGCAGGCAGTCCCGCCAGCCTGGAAAACGCCGTCCTGTGATAATTGATTCCGCAGGTAATGGTAAAGGCGAAGAACCAGAAGACGCACACCTTCAGGATTCCCGCCACGGTCCTCCTGCCCCACTGCCCGGCAGCCTCTTTCTGCCTCCGGATGCAGCGGATTCCCCATCCCGCATAACCCAGGGCGCCGAATACCATCAGATAGATCAGAATCTCATCCAGGGCAAAGGGAAACCATCCGCTGACCGTGCCAAGCGTCCGCATGACCGCCGGATACAGGAACACCGCGTATCCTTCCGCAAACCCCGGCACATACCTTGCCAGAAGCTGCAGCGTAAGCGCCGTTAAAAACAGGCCGGGCCACCGAAACCTGCGTCCTATTCTCCCGTATTTTCTGTCTGTCCGAAACATATCAGCAACGCTCCTGCCATGATAAAGAAATCGGACAGGTTGAACACCAGGCGGTTCAGCCGCGGAAACGGCGTACGAAAGCTGATGTAATCCACCACATATCCTTTCCTGCACCGGTCGTACAGATTGGAAAGCGCGCCTCCGGTCAGAAGGGAAAATCCCAGCTTCTGCATCGTACGGCCCTCCCGGAAAAGCAGCCGTACAAACGCCGCCATACACCCAAGAGTCATCAGGCCGCTCACTTTGATGATCTCTGGCATATGACCCGTCCATCTGCCTCCTGCCGTCCCGTAGTTGCGAAGCTTCCTCACCTGTATCCTGCCGCCCCACAGGCTTCTTTCTCTGTCGAACCCTGATTCTTTATTGATTTCGTGTTTTACCGCCAGATCCGTCTGGAACAGACCCAGCGCCAGCTGTATCCAAAAAAACTTCATCCTCTTATCCCTGTCCCTGCATCTCAATCGCCGGAACGCCCCGCATGGTAATGACAGGGCCTCCCCTCTGTTCGATGTATTCTTCCGTAATCAATACCTGTCCGATATTGTCGTCCTTGGGGATCTCATACATGATATCCAGCATGAAATCTTCAATGATCGCCCGAAGCGCCCTTGCGCCGGTATCCTTCTCCATGGCCTTTTTGACAATGGCCCGCAGCGCCCCTTCCGTAAAGTCCAGTTTCACCTCGTCCAGCGCCAGAAGCTTCTGATACTGCTTCAGGATCGCGTTCTTCGGCTCCTTCAGAATGGACACCATCATATCTTCCGTCAGCGCGTCCAGCGTGAAGATGACCGGCAGACGGCCGACAAATTCCGGAATCATGCCGAAGGTACGGATATCCTCCACTGTCACCTTTCGGAGCAGGTTCTTTTCCTTGTCATATTTGTCTTTCAGATCCGCCCGGAAACCGATGGAGGACTGTTTGTTCAGCCTCTCTTTAATAATATTTTCCAGATCCGGAAATGCGCCTCCGCAGATAAACAGGATATTCTTCGTATTGATCGTCTCCAGCGGCACCATGGCGTTCTTGCTGTTGGCGCCCACCGGCACTTCCACCTCCGCGCCCTCCAGCAGCTTCAGCATGCCCTGCTGCACGGATTCCCCGCTCACGTCCCTCTGGTTCGTATTCTTCTTCTTGGCGATCTTGTCGATCTCGTCAATGAACACAATACCGCGCTCCGCTTTCTCCACATCGTTGTCCGCGGCCGCCAGAAGCTTGGAAAGCACGCTCTCGATGTCGTCGCCGATATATCCCGCCTCGGTCAGGGAAGTGGCGTCTGCGATGGCAAGCGGCACGTCCAGAAGCCTGGCCAGCGTTTTTACCAGATATGTCTTGCCGCTTCCCGTGGGGCCGATCATGAGCATATTGGATTTCTCGATCTCAATATCGTCCGCGTCCGTCCCGGCCGCCACCCTTTTGTAGTGGTTGTACACGGCCACGGAAATGACCTTTTTGGCCTTCTCCTGCCCGATCACGTATTCGTCCAGGCTCTCCTTGATCTTGTGAGGCGCCGGCACCGAACGGATGTCAAAGACTTTTGCCGCTTCCTCCTGCTTCTTCGGCTCCTTCCGCTTCACCTTCTGTCTCTTCGGAATCATATTCTGCAGGTCGCTCAGATTGATCATGCTGATGTTCGGCATTTTGGAAAAATCCATCTTGCTGTAATCCACACTGCCGCTGCCCATCATGTCCATGGTCCGCTGCATGCATTCTGAACAGATGCTGATGTCCTTCATCAGGTGGATCATCTTCCCCGCCTTGCTGGCCGGCCGGTGGCATACGAAACATATGTCTTCATAGCCGCTGTCTTCCGTCGTCTGTTCCTCTTTCACTTCTTCCTGGTCTTTATTATCAATATCCATATGTGAATCCCCTTTTCTCATTCGTACTGATTATATAATACGCCTCCATGGCCCGCAAGTAAAGTTTTTATAAACATCCGGAAGCAGTAAAAAACCGGAAAGGCTGCCAGTATTTCCTGCGGCAGCCCTTCCGGCATCCCTTATCGCTCCGGTTCCACGCCTACTTCTGCGCCGGAACTGAGCGTAATCTCCAGTTCTTTTTCCACATACTCCGAGTTCTCCATCCTTCGGATCGTCATGGAGATCGTCTCGCCGGCCGAATAATATCCCAGCGTCTCCCTGAGCTGGTTATAACCGGTGATCCGGGTACCGTCCAGTTTGGTGATGATATCCCCTTTCTTCAGTCCCGCCTGGTCCGCCGCTCCTCCTTCCGTGATGTTTGTAATATAAGCGCCCTCCGGCATCCCGTAGCTCTTGACCGCGTCCGCCGTCACATCCACTCCGTTGATTCCCAGATAGCCTTTGTCCGCCTCTCTTACCTGATCTCTGGTCACTTTATTCATCAGGTCGCCAATGATGGTCTCCACATCGCTGATTGGAATCGCGTAGCCCATGCCCTCTACTTCCTCGGATATGAACTTCACGGAATTGATCCCGATCAGCTCTCCCCTGCTGTTCAGCAGCGCACCGCCGCTGTTGCCCGGATTGATGGCCGCGTCCGTCTGGATCAGGCGGTTCGTGATCGTCTGCCCGTTGGACGTCACGCTCACTTCCCGGTTGAGAGCGCTGACGATGCCGGAAGTCACAGACAGGCCGTAACCATAGGCATTCCCGATGGCCACCACTGGTTCGCCTACCTTCAGCGTTCCGGAATCGCCCACCGTCGCAATCTTGATCATATCCAGCGTCTCCTGCGGAATGTCTTTCAGCGCCACCGCGATCACCGCCAGATCCTTTCCCGGGTCTGTTCCCTTGACTCTGGCGGAGATCACATTGGCTTCGTCCGCCTCTTCCCCGTCCGAGTTGAAATAGACGCTGATCTCACTGGCTCCTGACACCACATGATTGTTGGTGACGATCAGGAGCTCTGTATCGTTTTCACCGATGATGATGCCGGACCCGCTGGACTGGCTTTCCTGCTCATAGGTCCCGAAAAATGTCCGGAATTCCGTTGTCCCCACGTTGGTGATGGATACCACGGACGGCATACAGTTGTCCACAATATCCGATACGTCGTATACATCGGAACTGCTGCCCGCCGTGGTCGTTGCTGCCACGCCCTCGCTCCGGCTCAGACTGGCATCCCCTTTTTCCACCGGAGCCACCTGCTCTCCCAGCAGCTGTCTTCCCACATAGTTGGTTCCCATAAACGCCGCGCTGGCTACGCTTCCAAACACCAGCGCCAGTACCAGGCATCTGGCGACCGTCCTCCCGAACCCGCCGTTCTTCTTCCGGTCCGGGCGGTCCGGACGATTCATACGCTCCGACGAGTCGTAGTGGATATAACCGCCGTTCGTATCGTAATAACTGCCGTTCCCGGAATTGTTGTCTATATGATCATACATCACTGATCTCTCCTTTCAGACTGTTCTCTTTGTTGGATAAATATACTATAACAGGGAATTGTGATAGAATTGTGATTAAATCTTTAAAAATCTTTGAAAAGGGTGTATACTGTTAGAGTCAAAAAAAACTGAAGAAAGGATTTGTTTTACAATGAAGAAAAAAGCCCTACTGCTTTTCTTGTCTGCCGCACTCGCCTGCACGGTCCTGACCGGCTGCGGCGGCAGCGAAGAAGATGCAGCACCCGCTGTTACAGATGTCTCTGAGGCCAGTGCCGATGATGCGGAAGAAGAATCGGAAGAACCGGAAGAGCCGGAGGAAGAACCGGAAGAAACCCGTGAAGGCATGTATCGCAGTGAACTGACCAACGAGTGGATCGACGAATCCCTCCAGAACCAGCGCCCTGTCGCAATCATGGTTGACAATGAAAAGACCGCCCTGCTCCATTATGGACTGACTCAGGCGGATATCGTGTATGAGATGATGAACAGTACCGCCAACGGCGAAATTACCCGTTTCATGGCCCTGGTCAAGGACTGGGAGAGCATTACCCAGTTCGGCAGCATCCGAAGCGTGCGTCCCACCAACTTTATGATCGCGCCGGAATACAACGCGGTCGTTATCCATGACGGCGGTCCCTTCTACATTGACCCTTATCTGAAGAATCCCTGGGTGGATCACTTAAGCGGCGGATTCGCCCGGATCAACAACGGCAAGTCCCGGGAATTCACGGAATACGTCACCACCGGCGAAGTTGCCAAAAGGATGAGCGCTGCCGGCTATTCCACGGAATACAACGAGTATTACCAGGGACCCCACTGGCAGTTTGCCAGCGAGAGCAAACCTGTGGATCTCTCCCAGGCATCCAACTCCCAGGACTGTACGCTGGTGGACCTTCCCTTTGACCACAACGGCTCCCAGCTGGATTATGACGCCGCAAGCAACACTTATCTGTATTCCGAATATGGCATGAAGCATACGGACCCGGCCAACGGCAACAAACAGCTTGCATTTACCAATATTCTGATCCAGAACGCGACCCATACGCAGTATGACAGCAACGGTTATATGCAGTTTAACATTCTGGAGCAATCCAACCGCAAAGGCTACTATATCACCGGAGGCAAAGCGATCCCGGTCACCTGGTCCAAAGGACACGATATGGACCCGACCCGTTTCTACGATATGGACGGCAATCTGATCACCCTGAATACAGGAAAGACATATATCGCTCTGGTATCCGATTCCCGCTGGAGCGAGCTGGTACTGAAATAACATATTTCCGTATACGACATAACGAAAGGCGTCCGGCCGCAGATGGCCGGACGCCTTTTCACGTCCTGTTTTCTTATATCAGATCCTCCGGCGGCAGCTTCTTCTCCTCCATCACGCTCTTGTAGGAGGGACGGATGATCTTGTTCATGCCGATGATCTCCTCGATCCGGTGGGCACTCCAGCCGACGATCCTGGCAATGGCAAAGATCGGCGTATACAGCTCCACCGGTATATCCAGCATCTCGTACACAAAACCGCTGTAAAAATCCACATTGGGACTGACGCCCTTGTAAATCTTCCGCTTCTTTGCGATCAGTTCCGGAGCCAGGACCTCGATATTGTTGTACAGCTCCATATCCTTTTCCCTGTGCTTCTCCACCGAAAGACGTTCCACAAAGCCCTTGAACACACGTTCGCGGGGATCTGACAGGGAGTAGACCGCATGCCCCATTCCATAGATCAGCCCCTTCCGGTCGAACGCTTCCCCGTCCAGAATCCTGGACAGATAGCTTCCCACCTCTTCTTTATCCGAATAGTCCCGGACATTGGCCCTGATGTCATTCATCATCTCCATGACCTTGATATTAGCCCCGCCATGTTTGGGACCTTTCAGGGAAGACATGGCCGCCGCGATGGCGGAATAAGTATCGGAGCCGGAGGACGTGACCACCCTTGTGGTAAACGTGGAATTATTTCCTCCCCCATGCTCCATATGAAGCAGCAGCGCCACATCCAGCACCTTTGCCTCCAGAAATGTATAATTCTTATCCGGCCGCAGCATCATCAACAGGTTCTCCGCCGTGGACAGCTCCGGGTTGGGCCTGTGGATATACATGCTTCCGTCCCGCTCATAATGATTGTATGCGTGATAACCGTATACTGCCAGCATGGGAAATACGCTGATCAGATTCAGACACTGGCGGATCACATTTCCCACATCGTTGGACGCCATCTGGTCATCGTAGGAAGCAAGAGTCAGGATACTCCTGGTCATGGAGTTCATGATGTCCTTATTGGCCGCCTTCATAATCACGTCTCTTGTAAAGTTCGTCGGAAGCTCGCGCCCTGCCGCCACCAGCTCCGCAAACTCTGTTTCCTCTTCTTTTGTGGGCATCTCCCCGAACAGCAGCAGATAAGCGAACCGCTCAAACCCGAAGGAATGGTCCGGTATGCTGCGCACCAGTTCCATCACGTTGTAGCCTCTGTACCACAGCTCGCCGTCACAGGGAACTTTTTTGCCGTCCTTCATCTTAAATGACTCGATCTTGGAAATATTCGTAAGGCCGGTCAGTACGCCGTTGCCGTTGATATCCCTCAACCCGCGGTTCACACCATATTCCTTAAAAAGATCATCGGAAATGGTATCGTTCTCCACGCAGAGTCTTTGATACTTCTCTGTAAAGCTTTTCCATTTTTCGTAATATCCCATCAATTTCCCCCTTACCTTTATATTATGTTTACCTGCACGCTTATTATGTTAACATAATTTCCTGAAAAATTCCATCTTTTTTTATAATCTCAAAAAGTTATTCCAAAAAATGCATACAGCCGGCATCATTGTACCGGCACTTCCGGCACTGCAGGCGGCGCCTCTAAAGGTGCCTCCACCGGTGTTTCCGCCGGTGCCTCCGCTGGTGTTTCTGCAGGCGTTTCCGCCGGAACCTCCTGGCCTGCCTCCTCCGGAGACGGCCCGCCTTTCTCCATGACCACCGGTTCGGTTCCCGGCAGATAATAGCAGATGACCGGCGTTCCCTTTTCGATGTTCTCGTAGATCTGCTTTGCCTTGGAAGGCGGCAGATTGATGCATCCGTGAGAACCGTTGGTCTTGTAGATATTGCCGCCAAAAGAACCTCTCCAGCTGGCGTCGTGCATGCCGATGTTCAGGTTGAACGGCATCCAGTAGGATACGGGCGTGCTGTAATTTTCTCCGTTCAGCGTGGCGTTCCTCTGCTTATAGGTCACGCCGTAGATCCCGCCCGGCGTATCGTAGCCTCTGGCGGAATTTCCTGACACAAAGTCCGATTCCAGGATCACTTCTCCTGCCTTGTACAGGAACAGGTGCTGGGCGGTCAGATTGATCTCCACATAGGTGTCCCCATAGTCCTGAGTCCCATAACTCTGGGCTGTCTGATGGTACACCGGCGTCCGTTCGCCGCTCTCTCCCCGCTCGATCATCTCCGTCAGTTCTTCCACTTCCTGTTCCGAGTTCATCCACCAGCCATAATCGCCTTTGTTGATCGTGACCTCTGTTCCATAACTGGTCTTGAACGTCCGGGGGCGAAAGATTGTGTCATGGCTCTTCCGGAGAGCCGCCACATAGGCTTCCACCTGGGTTTTATCCAGACTTACCTCCGTACCCTCCACCTGCAGCCACTGGCTGACCGTCTGTCCGTCCAGCACCTCCTGCTCTTCGCCGAAGGTGTAGGCGATCCGGATATCCGCGTAGTTCTGCAGCTTCTCATGCACCTGATTCAGCTTCTCATCCTCCGCAGTCACCGCCGGTTCCTGATAGCAGCCCGCCTCGTCCAGGTCGATCCGGTCCTCAAGAGCGGACACCGCATCCTTTATTTCCTCCAGCGTCTTCTGCGGATCAAGCGTATTTCCCCGTGTCTCCGGGACAATCTCAAAACCGTTCTCCGGCGTGTATTCCGATATGTACGCATCTGTGGGAGCTTCCGCAAAGTCACTCTGGAATCCCTGCAGGTCCATGACCTGCTCTTCCAGCTTCTCCTCCTCATAGACGACCAGTCCCTCCGTGGCGTGCTCCGACGTCTCCGGAAGGAACCAGGACCAGCTGCTCTGCCCGGCCAGTATCTCCTCCAGCGGTTCGGAAGATCCGTAGGACAGCCCGATCTCCTTCCCCTGGATCTCCTCCTCCAGCGTGGAACCGTCCGTCTTCCGCTCCGCAACACTCAGGGCATAATCCTGTACCTGCGCCTCCAGTTCTTCTATGGTCATACCCGACACATCGATCCGGTCAATGGTCGTTCCCGGCAGAAAATGACTCTGATAGTAAAAAAGGCCGCCTCCATAGGCCGCGGACGCCGCAAGCAGCAGCCCGCACAGCGTTACCGGTAAAACCGGAACGTGTTTTTTCTCAATCTTCTGTTCCTCCATGATCTCCTCATTCCTTTCCGAATCTGATTCATCCCTGTTAAGTATACAGACATTTGTCCAAAAAAACAACCGAAGGATGTCGGATTCCTTCGGTTGGGAAAAATTCACTCCTGTTCGAAAAGTCTACTCGCCCAGGTAGGCTTTCTTGACAGATTCATCATTCAGAAGATCCTGTGCATTACCCTCCAGCACGATCTTCCCGGTCTCCAGCACATAGCCCCGATCCGCGATGGAAAGCGCCTTCTTTGCATTCTGCTCCACCAGAAGAACGGTCGTACCGCCTGCGCTTACCTGTTTGATAATGTCAAAAATTTCATTTACAAAGATGGGCGACAGACCCATGGAAGGCTCGTCCATCAGGATAATCCTCGGTTTGGACATCAGCGCACGCCCCATGGCAAGCATCTGCTGTTCGCCTCCGGAGAGCGTGCCGGCCGGCTGGTTCTTACGCTCCTCCAGCCTCGGGAATCTGCTGTATACCATCCGGAGGGACTCCTCGATCTCCTCCTTGTCATTCCTTGTATAAGCTCCCATCTTCAGGTTCTGATACACGCTCAGAGACGCAAAGACGCGCCTTCCTTCCGGCACATGCGCCATCCCGTAGGACACGATCTTATGGGCAGGTATCTTCGTGATATCCTTCCCTTCAAAGATCACGCTCCCTGCTTTGGGGGCAAGAAGTCCGGAAACTGTATGGAGCGTCGTGGTCTTGCCTGCCCCGTTGGCCCCGATCAGCGCAATGACCTCTCCTTCCTTGACTTCAAAAGATATTCCTTTAATCGCCTGGATCATTCCGTAACAGACTTCCAGGTCCCTGATCTCAAGCATCGCCATCTGCCGTTCCTCCTATTCCCCAAGATATGCCGTAATGACTTCCGGATTTTTCAGTACCTCGGAAGTGTCGCCATAAGCCAGAACCTGGCCGAAATTCAGGACCGTCAGCTTTTCGCAGATGCCCGCCACCAGTTTCATGTCATGTTCAATCAGAAGAATCGTCATATGGAATTCGTCCCGCACAAAACTGATGGTATCCATCAGCTCCTGGGTCTCATTGGGATTCATGCCCGCCGCCGGTTCGTCCAGAAGCAGAAGCTTCGGATTCGTGGCAAGGGCCCTTGCGATCTCCAGCTTTCTCTGCTTTCCATAGGGCAGGTTGGAAGCCAGACATTCCGTCTCCGTATCCAGTTCAAACACCTTCAGGATCTCCATGGCACGGGCGTCCATCTCCTTCTCCGCCCTGAAATATCCAGGCAGGCGGAGGATGCCGGTCAGTGCGGAATAAGTATATTCCTTCTGGTTATGCAGCCCTACCTTTACGTTATCCAGGACACTCAGGCCGGAGAAAAGCCGGATGTTCTGAAAGGTCCTGGCGATCCCGGATTTATTGATCTCTATATTGCTCTTTCCCGTAATGTCCGCGCCGTCCAGAATAATCTTTCCGTCGGTCGGCTTATAGACGCCGGTCAGCATGTTGAACACCGTCGTCTTGCCCGCTCCGTTGGGTCCGATCAGCCCGTACAGCTGCCCCTGTTCGATCTCCAGATTAAAATCATCCACCGCGCGCAGGCCGCCAAAGGAGATGCCGAGATTTTTTACTTCCAGCAATGCCATCCTACTGTTCCTCCTTCTGTTCTTTTGTCCGTTCCCGCAGACGCTTTAAAGAAAAACGTTCCCTGAAAGCCATGCCGGCAGGACTGGAAGTAAACAGCATCATTGCAATCAGCACGATGGCGTAGATCAGCATACGATAATCGTTCAGCGCACGCAGAAGCTCCGGAAGGAGCGTCAGCACCACCGCCGCGATGATGGAACCGCGGATATTTCCGATGCCTCCCAGCACCACGAACACCAGCACCAGAATCGACGTGTTGAAGCTGAACTTGGACGCCTGCAGGGACGCCAGATTATGGGCGTAGAGCACGCCTGCCGCTCCCGCAAGGGAAGCGGATACGGAAAACGCCATCAGCTTGTATTTCGTAATATTGAGGCCCACGGACTCCGCCGCGATCCGGTTGTCACGGATCGACCTGATCGCCCGACCGTCTCGGGAGTTGATCAGATTCAGCACGATGAACAGGGTGACCAGAATCAGCAGGATCCCGATGGTAAATGTGGAATCCTTCGGCGTCCCGGTAATTCCCTGGGGACCGTTGATGATCACATCCCCGTCCGCTGCCAGTCCCATGGAAACCTTGTCCTTCATGGAAATGTGAATGCCGCTGCCGTCAATTCCCACATAAAACACATTGACCACGTTTTTAATGATCTCGCCGAACGCCAGCGTTACGATGGCCAGATAGTCTCCTCTCAGGCGGAGTACCGGAATACCGATGAGCAGGCCGAATACCGCCGCTGCCGCCGCCCCGATCAGAAGCGCCAGAAAGATTCTCACACCGCCCATCGTAATCACGTCCTTGACACTGTTGGAGAAAAAAGCTCCCGCAAACGCTCCCACGCACATGAACCCCGCATGGCCCAGGCTCAGTTCGCCCGAGATACCCACCACCAGATTCAGGGAGACCGCCAGCACCACATACACGCACAGGGGAACCAGAAGGCCCTGGAGCAGGCTGGAGATCATCCCGGCCTTCAGAAGGATTTCTACTATAATATACACAGCGATCACCATGCCGTATGTAATCAGATTATCCTTTGTTGTCTTATTCAGATTCTTCATCATATGCGCACCTACACTTTCTCCTGAACCGCTTTGCCCAAAAGTCCGGTCGGCTTGACCAGCAGCACGACGATCAGGACCGCGAACACAATGGCGTCCGCAAGCTGAGAGGAGATGTACGCCCTTCCCAGGATCTCGATGACTCCCAGCAGGATGCCGCCGATCAGCGCCCCCGGAATCGAGCCGATCCCTCCGAATACCGCTGCCACAAAGGCCTTGATACCCGGCATGGAACCGGTGTAGGGCGTCAGGGACGGGTAGGAAGACAGAAGCAGGATTCCTGCCACAGCCGCCAGTCCGGAACCGATGGCGAAAGTCAGCGCGATCGTTCCGTTTACATTGATTCCCATAAGCCTCGCCGCACCTTTATCCTCCGACACCGCCTGCATTGCCTGGCCTGCCTTTGTCTTGTTGATGAAGAGCGTCAGCGCGACCATAATGACCACGCAGGTCAGGATCGTCACGACGGCTTCATCCGACACCACCAGCGCGCCTCCTGCCAGATTGAGATTTCCGAATGTAACCACTGACTGGAAGCTCTTGGGGTTGGATCCGAAGATCAGGAGCACGGCATTCTGCAGAAAATAACTGACACCGATCGCCGTAATCAGCACCGCCAGCGGAGACGCAGCTCCCAGAAGCGGCCGGTACGCAATGGTTTCAATGCAGATTCCCAGCACTGTACATACCACAATCGCCACAAGAATCGCGAGAAAAGGATTCGCATTCAGGTTCAGCATCACAGTCAGGGCAACATAGCCACCCACCATAATGACGTCGCCGTGGGCAAAATTCAGCATCTTGGCGATACCGTATACCATGGTATAGCCCAGTGCGATTATGGCATATACACTGCCGAGACTGATGCCGTTGATCAAGTAAGATAAAAAACTCATGAGACACCTCGCATTATTTCAAAACAGGGGGGTTGCTTTTGCAACCCCCCATTGGGTTCCGTAATTCTGTTTTACATACCAACATAAACGCCGCCGTCGATCACGACTGCCTTCGGGCTCTTGGACGGCTCGCCTTCTGCGGACCAGGTCATTCCGGAACCGGTCAGGCCGTCTACTGTTATCTCTGTCATGGCGGTCTTCATCGCATCACAGATGTCGGAAGCGGACATATCCGGCGTACAGCCTGCTTTCTCAAGCGCTGCCTTCATGATATAGATTCCGTCATAAGCGTCTGCCGCGAACTGGTTCGGAGTCTCTCCGTTGTACAGCTCGCCGTATTTGGTAACGAAATTCTTCGTCAGCTCATCCTCTGCGTCTGCGGAGAACGGAGTCAGAAGCATAACGCCCTCTGCAAGAGCCGAATCAAAGTTCTCAACGCCGCTCAGAATTCCGTCCATGCCGTCCACGCCAAACCACTTCGGTGCGAAATTCATGCCTGCCGCCTGTGTGAACACCAGCGCCGCCTCGTTGTAGTAGAACGGAAGGAATACCAGATCTGCTCCGGAATCCTTTGCCTTCTGAAGCTGTACGGAGAAATCAGTCTTGCTGTCTGCCGTAAACGCCTCGGAAGCCACGACCTCAAACGGCTGGTTTGCCGCCTCTGCCACGAAGGTATCATAGATACCGGAAGAGTAGACATCGGAGCTGTCATAGATCACCGCTACCTTCTCAGCCAGCCCGTTCTCACCGATGTACTGAGCGGATGCAGTTCCCTGATCCGGGTCAGCAAAACATACGCGGAACGCGTTGTCGCCGGAGATACAGTCCACTGCGGATCCTGACGGTGTCAGCAGGAACATGTTGTCTGCCTGTGCCTCCGCCTCTACTGCGATACAGGGAGCGGACGTCACCGTTCCAAGCAGAAGCTGCATACCCCAGTCTTTCAGAGTATTGTATGCATTCACGGATTTCTCCTGGTCATGCTCATCATCCTGCGGATTGAACTCCACCTGATAACCGTTGATGCCGCCTGCCTCATTGATCTCGTCTACCGCGATCTTTGCCGCGTTCATAACTGCAGTACCGTAAGCGGACGCCGCGCCTGTGGTCGGTCCGATGGCGCCGATCTTGAATACAGCGCCTTCTGCCTCTGTTCCGCTCTCTGCTGCCTCTGTTCCGCTCTCTGCTGCCGGTGCGTCTGTATTATCTGCGCCGGTGGTGCCTGCTGTGTCAGAATTCCCGCATGCAGTTGCGGAAACAGCAAGCACGGCTGCCAGAGAAAGACTAAGTAACTTTTTCATAATCATTTCCTCCTCTATACATAAAATATCCGATACATGAAAGAATGTATCGGATATCATGATAAACATTGAACCAGCGTTTGTCAATTCATTTTTGAACTTTTCCGAAATTTTTACAGTTTTCCGGGGCTTTACCAGTATCTCCTGACTGCCAGAATCGTACGGTAGGTATAACTGGACACCTTGATGCCGGTCTTTGCCGTACTGGCATGGACGATCTGTCCATTTCCTATGTAGATACCCACATGGTTTCCATAGTAGATCACATCCCCGGGCTGTATGTCGGACACATTGACCGCCTTTCCTCCGCCCGCAATGGCGCCGGACTGCCTCGGCGTGGAAATCCCGAAATGCGCATGCACCAGATGGACAAAGCCGGAACAGTCCGTACCGTTGGTCAAGCTGTTGCCTCCGGACACATAGGGATGTCCCACAAACTGCAGTCCATAGGACGCAATGGCGCCGCCGCTGCCTCCTCCGCTCACCGTGGGCGTGTTCCCTCCGGACGACCCTGTATTAGAAGAGGAAGAACCTCCTTTGCCCGAAGAACTTCCGGACGACGAAGCGCTCTGGCTCCCGTTCCTTGAGGCCGTCTTCGCCGCTGCCGCCGCTCTGGCCGCCTCCTCCTGCAGCCTCTTGATCTGGGCGTTCTGTTCCTTGATCCGCTTCTGGTATTCGCCCGCCTTGGCTCTGGCCGCGCTGAGCTGGCTGTTGAAATTCTCCACTTCCGACTGTTTTCTTTCGATCATCGCCTGGAGGGACGCCCTCTCCTCCTCCAGCTGCTCCTGCATCTCCAGAAGCTCCGCCTTCTCTTCCTCCAGCCGGTTCTGCAGATCGATCACCGCCTGCTTGGCCGCCTTATACTCGTCCAGAAGCCGGTTATCGTATTCTTGAAGCTCCTCCGCGTAATCCACCTTGTTCATCAGGTCCGCCATGCTGTCCGACATCAGAAACATCTCCAGATAGCTTCCGTTCTCATATTCATATAAATACTGGATCCTAAGCTTCATGGCCTCGTACTGCCGTTCCTCCGTGGCCTTCGCCTCTTCGTAGGCCGCCTGCGCCTCCTGGATCTGGATTTCCTTGTCCTCCAGATCGCTTTCCAGCACCGCAATGCTCAGAAGCGTCTCGGTCAACTCGTCATTCAGACCGCTGATCTCGCTGCTGAGCGCGTTCTTTTTGCTCTCCAGACCACTGATCTGGGACTGTATATTTTTCAGTTCTTTCTCATTCTGAGACTTCTGGTTCTGAATACTCTTGATACTGGAGGCCGACGCGGGTATCCCCGCCGCCCATACCATCGCCGCCAGAAGCATACAACCCGTTCTTTTCCACTTCATCTGCTGTACAACCTCCGGTTTCAGAATAACACAAAACCACTGCATTTTCAACTGCTGATTCACATCGGAATCCGACAGTCTTCTGTATTAATTCCATACGCCTACCGTATCCTGCGCCAGGATCAGCACCTCCGTCACCCCCTGCTCCCGGAGCCAGACGACCGGATCTGCCCGGAAATACCTGGGATCCACCACGGTGATTTTCCCGTAATGCACCGTCAGAAAAGGAACCAGGCAGTTGGCAAAAGAATCTTTCAGAACGGCCAGATGACCTTCTCCGCGCCCGGTGTCGATCTGCACCACCGCGTGATTCCCGTCCAGGAAATAACGATAGGCATCCTCCGATGCCAGCAGTTCCGGCTGATACAGGCCGGACAGATCCGACCCTCCCAGATCATAAACTACGCTGCACTCCACGCCCGGATCATAAAGTTCCATCACATCCGGCTGCTCTGCGTAGTGAAGCCTGCCGTAATGGGTTCCCAGAAAATCGTCTTTGATCTGTTCGACCCGAAGCTCCGGCAGAGGCACCGGCTCTATCCTCCGCTCCTCTGCCCACGCCTCATAGGCATAATACGCCCCCAGCATGGTCCAGTGATGGTCCGTCCTGTAATAAATTGCCTCCTCCCTGTGAAGGACCAGGTTCTGCCATACCGCGTCCTGACGCCCCGAAAACGAAACGCCCCGGGGCAGCCGGTCCGTCAGCACCGCCCCCGCCGCAGGCACATGAATCCGGCTGACCGCCTCTTTTCCAAACTGTTCGGCCATCTGTGCCTCCAGCCGGTCCCAGTCCGCCGTCCTGACGCTCTCAGAGAAGAGATAACCGTCCTTTCCGATCAGAATGCCGTTAATCTCCTTCTTGCCCAGCAGAAGCTCACAGCGGGTCTGCAGACCGATCCACCGGTCCCTTGCCGGAAACTGGTCCGTCAGCCATTCTTCATACGCCGCCGTATAGCTGCCGCTTAAGAAATCCTCCGCCTTCAGCACCGGCCTCTGGGCCAGCAGGCGCTTCTCCCAGTCGGAATACAGACGATCCGGGCACAGGGCGTCCGCCGCCCACATGCCATAGAGCACCAGCAGAAAGACCAGACAGCAGACGGCCTCCTTTTTCCCATTCTTTTTCTTCTTTTCCGTATCCATACGCTGCTTCCTCTTCCTTATTCTAAAACCGGAAATACAGGAACGGGTTGTACGACGCATCCACAATATAAGCCACCGACAAAATCCCGGCAGCCGCCCATACCACCGGATATCTGCCCAGCTTTTTCCCGGCGCCCAGAGCGCCCAGCACACACAAAAAAAACAGGACGCCGTAATTGGACAGAAGCCATATCCCCTGCATGTCGCAGAAAGACGCCGCCCCTCCAAACAGCATTCCCGCCCGGCGAAGCCCCTCCGCCAGATCTTCCACGGCAAAGACGGTCATACCCGCCGTCACAGCCGCCACGGCGTAGAGATGTCCAAACATCCGGGGAACACGGAACAGAACACGGAGCAGAAAACACTTCTCCAGCATGAGCAGGATACCGAAATACAGCCCCCACACCAGATAGTTCCAGCCTTTTCCGTGCCAGATCCCGGTCAGCGCCCATACGATCAGGATATTCCGGATCTGGACCAACAGGCCCTTTTTGTTTCCTCCAAGCGGAATATAGACGTACTCCCGGAACCACTGCCCCAGGGAAATATGCCATCTGCGCCAGAACTCCGTAATGCTCCCGGAACGGTACGGATAGTCAAAATTCTCCTTCAGATGGAATCCCAGCATCCGCGCCAGCCCGATGGCCATATCCGAGTATCCGGAAAAGTCAAAATACAGCTGGAGCGCAAATGCCCCGCTTCCAAGCCATGCCGTCAGCATGCTCGCCTGCCCCGGCGGGATCTTCTGCACCGCTTCCCACAGAAGCCCGATCTGATTGGCAAGCAGCACTTTTTTCCCCAGTCCCACGCAGAAACGGCCGATCCCCTCATATCCGCCCCAGACGTCCATGGTCCGCCTGGAAAGCTCCGATTCCACATCTTTATATTTCACCACGGGACCGGCGATCAGCTGGGGAAACATGGATACATAGGCACCGAATGCCGCCAGGTCCTTCTGCGCCCGCACCTCTCCCCGGTAGACATCGATCGTGTAGGACATGGTCTGGAACGTGTAAAATGAAATTCCCACCGGGAGCGGCAGCACGCCGGAATATTTAAACACGCCCAGAAGCGACAGATTGACAAGGACAGACTCCGCGAGCACTGCCCCTGCCAACCGCTTTTTTCCCTGCATCCCTGCGTATTCCAGTATTCTTCCGTTCGTGTAATCCAGAAACGCGGAGAACAGCATAAGTCCGATATACACCGGCTCGCCCCACGCATAAAACACCAGGCTGCCCAGAAAGAGCACCAGATTGCGGTGCCGGTCCGGAGTCAGCAGATAGATGGTAAGAAATGCCGGAAGGAACCGGCAGAGAAATACCAGACCGGAAAATACCATGGCGCTTACTTTGTCAGTTCGCCTTCGATCACATCCAGCGCCTGTTCATTTGCTTTCTGGCAGGCTGCGATCGCCGCCTCATCATCATCCATGATTCCTTCCATGGAGCCTCCCAGCTGCACAAAGCAGACATAGTTTCCAAAGGACTCGATCCTGGACGCCTGAATCTTCGGAATGTTGATCGGATACTGGAATGTATCCTGCACCATGGATTCCCGGTACGTATCCAGGGCCTGCCGCACATCCTCCACATGTTCTTTGTCCGCCCGGACTACAAGAAGCGCGTCTACATTGGCGGAGATCATGGGCGTCTGCCCGTAATACTCTTCATACATCTCTTCCGAAACCCCGTACCAGTCATCCAGATACTCCGGAGCCAGTTCCGCGTCCGGCCAGTACTCGTCACCCAGTTCCTGCGCAACGGCTTCCACCAGCGCCTGCGCGGACACGTCGTCCCGATATCCGGCCTCCGCCGCCGGAACGTTATTTTTGCCGCAGCCTGCCGTCAGACATAGGACCGCCGCTGCCGCCAGCCAGCTTTTTTTCATACTTGCCACCTCATGTTTCTATTGTGTCAGTTTTTTCCGCGATTATTCCTGAATGCCGCAGGTTCCCTGTGAAACCAGGTCTCCAGCCGCCCCAGGTCCGCCTCCAGCACATACAGAAGCAGTTCCTGAAGCTCCTGGTTATGCATCCATCTTTCCTTCCACAGGATCCTCCAGATCATGCATCTGCAGCACTGCTTCAGATTCTCCATGTCAAAGATGGTCAGGTCCCCTTTCTGCATACTCGTCTGAAGTGCCCCTACTATATCATATATTACAAAATTTTTCAACGACTCCTGTCCTTCTTCCGCCGCCCTTTCTTCTGCCGCAAAACAGTAAAATAAAAACGGCAGGAACAGGATCAGCCCCGCCTCTTCCAGGCGCCGGGCAGACCGGTCGCTCAGCGTAAAAGAATAAATCGGCAGAATAATCCGTTCATGTTCCGAAAACTCCAGAGTCGTACAGAATTCCTTTATCGTGTTATCCCCCAGATACGTCATGTGCGGTTCCATCAACTGTACCGGCGAATGTTCTCTGGCATCTTCATAATAAAAACTGCATCCTTTGTCCTCCACGGAAATCTGCAGACAGTTTCCAAAGCGGCGAAGACTGAATTCATAGCGGTTGGCGCATCCGACCGTCAGGCAGATGCTGATGACCTCCTGCTCCTTCCAGTCCCTTCTTACGTATTCTCCTTCCTTATATTCAGTATGGAACAGGAAGTTTATCATTCGTATTATGGCGTGATCCGAAAGCTGAAATACTTTTTTCATCATCCATGCATCTGTATAGTAATACATACGATATTCTCCTTTCCTTTTCAGAACCAGGCATACGAACCATGTTCACATATGTTGAATTGGAAAATCTTGTCACGGACTGATGACTTACAGATATGGATATATTATCTTAGACTCTTTCAGCATATAGAATTCCGGAATGTCTGTCAAGGAAAAGATACTCCGGATAAAATTCCGAATACGGATTCAAAAAGACCCGCCGCAAAAACGCATAAAAGAACTGCTGCAGGGCGCCTCCCGAAACGGCCGGGCAGCATGCTGCAGCAGTTCTCCTATTCCTGACTGTTCAGGTTTCTAAGAAACAGGACGATTCGCCCCAGAGCTTCTTCTTCATCTTCTCCGTAGCATTCCACGGTCACTTCATCTCCCGGACATACCGGAAATGCAAGAAGACTCATAAGGCTTTTGCAGTTCATCGTGTGTTCTTTGCAGGTCATCATGACGTGGGAGCTGTATCTGTTGGCTTCCGTTACAAGCCTGCCCGCCGGACGCAGATGCAGCCCCTTCTCATTCTCAATTGTTACACTTTCCCTGACCACGAAATTCACCCCTCTCCTTCTATGTATCCTGTTTCGTTCTGTTTCACGGCCCCAATTCCATAAAACAGACGCTGACAGCAGTGTATCCAGAATGCTGAACGCCGAACCCCGCACTGCTCACTGCTTATTGGGAGTATACCACAAAAAAAGGGCCGTATACACAGCCCTTTGAAAAAATTAACATATTATTTACAATTTCCCCGTATGCCGGCAGTCTATTTGCCGCTCTTGCGGTTGGAGACCACGTCGAAGATGACCGCCACCAGAAGCACGCCGCCCTTTACCACATACTGCCAGGAGTCGCCGATGCCCATGATGGACATGCCCATGTTGATGACGCCCAAAAGGAGCGCGCCGATGATGACGCCGGGGACGGTACCGCTGCCGCCGTAGGCTGAAGCGCCGCCGATGAAACAGGAACCGATGGCGTCCATCTCAAAGGAAGTACCGGTGGAGCCCGTGACGGAGCCTACCCGTGCCAGGCAGAGCAGGCCGCACAGTCCTGCCAGAAATCCCATATTGGCATAGGCGATAAAATAGACCTTATTCGTGTTGATACCGGAAAGCTGCGTCGCCTTCTCATTGCCGCCCACCGCGTAGAAGTAACGCCCGAACGCGGTTTTGGAAGTGATGAAATGATAGATCAGGCAAACCGCCACCACCCACAGAAGCATGACGGAGACGCCCTTATACTGGCTCAGCAGATAACAATACGCCAGCAGGGCCACGGAGATCAGTCCGCTGCGGCCAAAATCAGCCAGTGCGCTGTTCTGCCGATATCCCTTCTTCGCCTTGTTCGCACGAGATGAGATCGTACTGTAGAAGATAAATACCACCACCAGCGCGCCGATCACCAGCGGGGAGAGGATGCGGGCGTCTGTATCCAGCCCCGGGATCTTGATATAAGCTGTAAAAATATTCAAAAAGGCTGCATCCTGCACGGATACGGTCTTGCTGTCCAGAATCAGGCGTCCGAAACCGCGGAACACAAACATACCGCCCAGCGTCGTAATAAAAGGCGGAATCCTCACGTAGCCGATCCAGTACCCCTGCCATACGCCTGCCAGCACGCCGATGACCAGGCAGATCAGGATGGTCAGATAAATATTAAAGCCATGGTTGGTAATCATGACCGCAGCCACGCCGCCCACCATGCAGATCACAGAACCCACGGACAGGTCGATGTTGCCGCCGGTCAGGATGCACAGGAGCATACCGCAGGCCATGACCAGCACATAACCGTTCTGCAGAAGCAGATTGGACATGTTCTGCGCATACAGAAGACGTCCGTCCGTCAGGAAATAGAACAGGATAAATACAATAACAAGAGCGATGACCATACTGTATCTGGTGAGAAATTCTCCCAGGCTGAACGGCGCGCCGCCCTGATTTTCTTTTTTTGTTGACATTTACACAACACTCCTTTCGTCTTAATCGTCCGCGCTGATGATAAAGCTCATGATCTTCTCCTGAGTCGCTTCCTCCGCGCTCAGCTCCCCTTTGAGCTCGCCCTCATTCATGATATAGATCCGGTCGCACATGCCGATGAGTTCCGGCATCTCCGAGGAGATCATAATGACGGATTTTCCCTCCTCCACCATCTGATTGATCAGACAGTAGATATCATACTTGGCGCCCACATCAATACCGCGGGTGGGCTCATCCAGGATCAGCACTTCCGGTTCTGTGAACATCCATTTGCCCAGCAGCGCCTTCTGCTGGTTTCCGCCGGACAGATTGCCCACCTTCTGCTCGATGGAAGGAGTCCTGGTGCCCATGGCCTCCGTCATCTCCTCCGCCACTCTCTGCTCCGCCGTTGTATCAATGACGCCGTTTCCGCAGACCTTATCCAGTCTGGCAAGCGTCGTATTAAAACGAATGGACTCCCCAAGAATCAACCCGTTGGTCTTTCTGTCTTCTGTCACATACGCGAGGCCATGGCGGATCGCCTGCTCCGCGCTTTTCAGCTCTGTCTTCTCTCCGTTCAGATACAGCTCCCCGCTGATGTTGAAGCCGTAGCTTCTGCCGAATATGGACATGGCGAGTTCCGTACGTCCCGCGCCCTGAAGGCCGGAAAATCCCACCACCTCGCCTTTATGCACATTAAATGATATCCTGTTGTCCACCACCTTTTCATGGTAAAGCGGATGATAGACGGTCCAGTCCTTTACCTCCAGCCCCACTTCCGGGCGGACTTTATGTTCTCTTGCGGGATAGCGGTCGTCCATGGGGCGTCCCACCATGCCCTTGATGATCCGGTCCTCGCTGAATTCATCCACGCCTTTTACCAGCGTCTCGATGGTGGAACCGTCGCGGATAATGGTCGCTTTATCCGCACAGTAGATAATCTCATTCAGTTTGTGTGTGATAATAATGGAAGTCAGCCCGTTTTTCTTAAACTCCATCAGAAGATCCAGAAGCATCTTCGCATCCTCGTCGTTCAGCGAAGACGTAGGCTCATCCAGGATCAAAAGCTTTACGTTTTTGGAAAATGCTTTCGCGATCTCCACCAGCTGCTGCTTGCCGGTCCCGATGTCTTTGATCAGGGTCTGGGCCGATTCATACAGGCCCACCTGCTGCATATGCTTTTCCGCCTCGTTATAGGTCATATCCCAGTCGATATGCCCCATTTTGTTCTTTTTCTCATTTCCCAGGAACATGTTCTCACCGATGGTCAGAAGCGGAATCAGCGCCAGCTCCTGATGGATAATGACGATTCCTTTTGCCTCGCTGTCCTTCAGGGTCCTGAACTGGCAAAGCTCCCCATTGTAATAAATCTCCCCCGTATAGCTGCCCACCGGATACGTTCCGGACAGAACGTTCATCAATGTGGATTTTCCCGCGCCGTTCTCGCCGATCAGCGCATGGATCTCTCCCCGCTCCACGACCAGGTTTACATTGTCCAGCGCCTTCACTCCCGGGAACTCTTTGGTGATGGATTTCATCTCCAGAATAATATCAGCCAAAAGCTCCTCCTCCTTTCCCTCTCTTCTCTTAAGCCCTTCTCCGGCTGAAAAGAAAGGCGGGACAGACGCCCCGCCCTTTTTAAGGTCTTACCTGCTTGTTTGTATGTATCAGTTTGTTGCGGACAGATATCCGTCGTCACCCATGGTATACAGGCCGGTATCCACCAGATCCTGCAGATTGTCCTTGGTAATCACGTTGGGTACCAGCAGGAAGGACGGACACTTGTTGCCTGCGGAAGTCTCATAGGACTCGGTGTCAAATGCGCACTCGATTCCAAAGGACGGGATCAGGGACTCGTCGATGGTCTCGCCTGCCAGGATTGCTTTCGCCAGAGCCAGCGTCACGATGGACTCGTTGCTCACGTTCTTGTAGACAGTCATGGTCTGTGTGCCGTCCACGATGTTCTTCAAGTTCGCCTCGTCGCCGTCCTGTCCGGTGATGATAACGGCGTTGGAGCCTGCATAGTCAGAGGTCACTGCCTGAGTTACGCCAAGAGCGGTGGAGTCATTGGAGCAGAGCCATGCATCCAGCTGAGTTCCGTCCGCATAATAGGAAGAAAGAACGTTCTGTGCCCTTGCCAGCGCAGTGTCGGTCTTCCAGCCCGGAGTTGCGACTGCGTCAAAATCTTTCTGTCCGGATACGATGTTCAGCGCACCGTTGTCCAGATACGGCTGAATCGCGTCGATGGCACCCTGATAGAAGTAGGTGGCATTGTTGTCAGCCGGGTCGCCTGCGGTGATCTCGATATTGTAGGTCTTGTCACCTGCATTTTCCAGATCCAGAGCCTTGACGATATATTCGCCCTGAAGCTGGCCAACGGTGTAATTGTCAAAAGATACATAGTAGGATGCTGCATCATTCAGAATCAGACGGTCATAGGAAATAACCGGAATGTTCTGCTCTGCTGCGCCTTCCAGTGCGGTGTTGAGCGCGTTGCCGTCGATGGCTGCGATCACGAGCATATCCACGCCGTCTGCCAGCATATTCTGGATATCATTCACCTGCTGCTCCGTCTTGTCATCGGAGAAGGTCAGGATCGTCTCAAAGCCCGCTGCCTTGAACTGCTCATCCAGGTAAGCGCCGTCACGGTTCCAACGCTCCAGGGACTGGGTCGGCATGGAGATACCGATCTTGCCGCCGCCTGCTGCCGCCGGTGCCGAAGCGTCATCTGCTTCATTGTCTGCGGGCGTTTCCGCATCTGCCGGAGCCTCGGTATCCGCCGGCGTATCTGCCGGAGCAGTGTCATTGCCGCCGCTGCATCCAACGACCAGTGAAGCAACCATTGCGGTGCTCAGTAAAGCACCAAGTAATTTTCTTTTCATCTTGAAAATTCCTCCCTTACATATTTTTTACAATACGAATATACCACATCCCAGGCAGGATAAACTTGTCATTTTCTGTACATTTTGTATAGTACCACATTCGGATAGTTGGAAAAAACTGGACATTTTTGCAGTTTTGGATTTTGTCCTGCACAAAAATGTCCAGTATCTGTGGTTTCAGCGTAAGTATTTCCATGATTAAAATTAAAAGTTTCCCAATCTTATAAGCCTGATAACGTCCTCATCACCAAATCCACATCTTTATTCTCAAGTTCCTGAATAATGTGCAGATATGTCTTCTGCGTTGTTGTCATACTGGCGTGTCCCAGTCTGCGGGCAACGCTCGCAATCGACACTCCCGCAAAAAGCAGCAGAGAGGCATGGGTATGACGCAGCCCGTGGATTGAAATTACAGAAATGCCGCACGCCCTGCAGTGCCTTGTCAACACACCATTTACCGTGGAATTATAGATTTTATTCCGTCCTGCAAAGACAGGCTTATCCTCCGGCAGACCTTTGACCAGTTCAGAAAACTTGACCACAATCTGCCAGTCAATCTGTATCTTCCTCACAGACGACTTGTTTTTCGTGGGCAGGAAACCGCCCTCGCCTTTGTAATCCCACGTTTTGCTGACCGATAAGGTCTGTCTTGCAAAATCAAAGTCCCCCGGCGTTACCGCAAGCGCCTCTGAAAACCTCATGCCCGTCTTGGCAACAAGCAGGATAAACCAGTCCCAGTTCGCTTCCTCTTTAATATCAAGATGCGCGATCAGTGTATGAAGTTCAAACTGATTTAAGTATTTAATCTTCTTGGTTCCTGGCGTTTTCCCCTTAATGATCGCTTTTCTTGTCGGGTCACGCCCGATCAGCCCCTCGTCAACGGCGTCAAGAACCGCTCCCTTAAGCTGATGGTGGAAATCAAGCGTCGTCTGCCTTTCATGCTCTTTTGCATAATCGTTTAAGAGCTGCTGATAAACGGTTCTCGAAAGTTCGCACAGTTTCAGTTCCGGCGCAAGTTTTTCAACCCACTTCTGCGTCATCAGGTACTTTGCCATTGTTGCTTCCCTTATCGCCCCTTTCTTGTATATGTCTACCCATTGTCTGTAGTACTCGCAAAAGAGTGTTTCACTGTTCATATCTTTCAGCATAAGCCGCCTCCATTTCCTGAAATTACTTACGCTGATACAAACAAAATGGAAAAGACAATGCCGTGCGGTCCTGTTTAGTCACCAGTAAGCGGCCTGATCTCCTTATCCAGTGTTTTTCTGAGTTCCGCCATCATCTGTGCATAATATTTGAACTTGGGAAGGGCTTTTTCCTTCGCCGCCTTATAACTGGTAAAATCTATGGTTGCCTTTATCCTGCTCTCATTTGGTATCTCCCCATTCCTGTAATGGTTTGCCGCATACATGACGTCATCTTTTGACGCATACCATATCAGGCAGAAATCTGTAATCACCTGTTCTATGCAGTCCTGCTTCATATTCTCCACGATATTTAAAATGGATTTTCCTTTATATTTTTCTGCGTCTGTTTCAATCTCATCAATCAGCCCGGACATGATATCCGCAATCTTCGGATTGTCTCTGCGGAGTTCCTCCACATACTGCCTGATCTCGTCAATCTTCCGCCGCCGTTCTTCCGGGGTAATATCCCCTTCCCCATCGTCCGGCGTGACAATATTCTGGATCAGGTTAATGATATACTCATAATCTATTTTTGTACTGCTGTATGCCATCAGCTCATAATCGGAATCTATCTGCTCAGATTCAGGCATATCCTCTTCTTTTTCCGGTCTGCTCTCCCTTATTTCTTCCAGCACATTAAAGTAATGCCCCGCGTAATCGTCATATTCCTCCTGTGTGATGCCGTATTCTTCAAGCATCCGCTCATCATAATTTGTAAATGACTTCATCTGGGCAAACAATCTGTCAAAATTCTGGAACATTCTGGCAAATACTTCTTTCTCTTTCAGCGACATCCCGGAAACTTCCGAGGGAGTCTGCGCCGAAACACGCAGCGCCGAAAGTGCTTTCCTGAACGCAGGCTCCATTTCATCCCATTCCGCCAGCAGCGCTTCCTTCGTCCCTCCTGCGGAATACAGTTTAACTGCCTCATCCACACATTTTTTGAATAATACAGGAGCCTGAAACGTCACAATCTGCCCATATGCTTTATTCTTGTCATAAATACGGTTCGTCCTCGAAAAAGCCTGTATCAGGTCATGGGGCCCCATGGGCTGTCTGTCAATAAAAACAGTTGACATGCACGGCGCGTCAAATCCCGTAAGAAGCCGGTCTACCACAATCACCAGATCAAGCTGCTCGCTCCTGCTTTTGAATTTAGCTTCTTTCCTCGCAAGTCTCTTATTCAGGTTCCCATTGTACCCCTGAATCTGGGAAAGTTCATATTTTGTCCCAAACATGTTATTGTAATCATCAAGGGAAGCCTGCATTTTCTGCTGGTTCACCTGAGAGCCTTCTTCATTTTCGGAAACGGAATAGGTTATGGCAAATTTGGGGAAATCCGGAAGCACCCGCTTTATTTTCTCGTCTATCACAAGAGAAGTCTCCCCGTTCTTTACCTTTGTCAGCAGTTCATAATATTTCTGCGCAAGCTGGATGGAGCTTGTGGTAAGAAGCCCCTCATATGTCATACCTCTGCCATTTTGAAACCCTAATTTATGATAAGACCTGTTCAGAATGACATCCAGCACTTTCAGCATGTGCGTCTCATTGTCATACGCATTTTTGTCCGTCTCGTCGGCAATATCCCTGGGGCCATTGTGTTCCACCTGAAATCCGAGGACGGCATTGTCATGAATCGCATTCTGTATCGTATACTTATGTAGCCTTTCCCCATACAGTTCCTCTGTTGTCCTCGGCAGATCCCCCATCTGCGGATATGGATTCTCCGCAAATCTGGGCGTTCCGGTGAAACCAAACCACAGGGAATTTCCAAAAAACCGTTCCAGTTCCCTTTTCATACCCGGCGTCACCGCCCTGTGGCACTCGTCCACGACAAACGCAATTTTAAGATTCCGTATTTTCCGATATTCCGGCGTGTCTTCCTGAAGCCTCTTTGTAATCAGCCTCTGCAGTTTTTGGATGGTTGTCACAATCACCTGTCTGTCGCCGGATTTCAGTTTTTTCTTCAGGTCATTTATATTGTTCGTTTCGTCAACGTCCACCAGATCGTTATTCGCATATGCCTGAAATGCCATTGTGGTCTGGGCGTCCAGATCTTTACGGTCAATCAGGAATACCGCCTTGTCAATGGCGGGGATATCCATCAGCAGATTCCTTGTCGCCTTATACGAAGTCAGCGTTTTCCCGGAGCCTGTCGTATGCCACACATAGCCCGACCTGCCTGTCTTGGACGCTTCACGGATTGCCTCGATCGCGTGAATCTGATACGGCCGCAGCAGGATCAGCTTTTTTGCATCTTCATCCAGAACAGTATATCTCGCAATCATCTCGTGCGCCGCCGGGATGCGGAGGACGCTTTTTGCAAAATCCATACAGTCTGTTACCGGATTATTGTCCGGATCAAGCCAGCCACTGATAAACTTTGGGTTCAGTTCCGTGTCGCCTGCCGCGGAAAAATATTTCGTATTTACGCCGTTGCTGATCACAAACATCTGTACTGCTGAAAAAATGCCCGTAAATTTCCCTTCCCCGATATATTTCTTAATCTGCCAGAATCCGTCCATATAGGAGTGCTGCTTATTTTTCAGTTCAATATGGATCATGGGAAGCCCGTTGATTAAAAGCGTCACGTCAAACCGTCTGTCCCTTGCGAGAACCTTGCTGTCCTCATCCGTCTTTAATGCACTGTACTGGTTGATGACCTCGTAGACGCTGCTTCCGCCCGCAATATGCTCATGGTTCATCACAACAAGATGGAGCCGCTCTGTATCCCGCTGTACATGCACCTGGACTTTTCCGTTCTCTCCTACCAGCCATTCGCCTGCCCTGTAAAATGATGAAAACTGAAGCTGGTTCTTTACCTGTTCAAATTCGCTTTCCGTCAGAGGTTCCCCATTCAGCCTCTCTTTATTGTTCTGCTCAAGGATATACTTGAAATTTGCCCACAAATCATTTTCCGTTTTCAAATCTTCCCTGTATACCCACTGTGAATCTCCGTAGACGAGCTGTTCTATCAGTTTCTTTTCAATCATTGATTCCAATTCCGGCATCTTTATCTTCTCCTTGTTGTGATAGTCTCAATTTCCATATAATTTAAGGCATTTTTAATGCGAATATACTTACGCTGGTGAAGGGTGATGAGGTGGTCAAGAGTGGAAAAATATGCCGAAATATGTTGTTGTTCTGCCCTTGAAGGCACTGGAATTATATATTCCGAAACACTCTTTGCTGACAGATTTGGCTGTGCAGCTCCTTCATCTCTGACGATTCTTTGTCTATACTCAATGTCCGAATTTAAGATGAAATACAGATACTTTCCATCTATGTTTTTAGGACGCAAAGCAACTAATGAAGACGCTACTGTTCCTTCATCAAAATTGCCGATAAATGCGTTCTTTCCAAGGGTTCCACGAAGACAATAAACAATATCTCCTCGCTGTAATTTTGCCCCACCAAGGTCATTATATTTTTCTCTGGAAATCCTATTACATGTCATCAAATTAACAGTGCCATTTTCCAAATCACCTGCATTTATAAATGGTATTCCATCACTTACCATATCAGCAGCATTGGGGTATTTAGAACTCCTGTCACCATTGAACATATCACAGTAATCCCCCAACTTACGCTGTTCCCAAGTTGTAGCATAAAGAGAATCCTATAGATTGTCATATCTTCCTAAACATCAAGTTAAGGTTTTGGAATTTTAGAATCTAACACTTCAGAATTCTGTTTCATTTACCGGTTTTACCACAATCCACCGTCCATTCCTGTTTGACCCTTCTCTTACAAGGGAACCCTCTTCCTGCAATTCCTTTATTGCCTTCTGAATCTGTTTTCGGGTCAGATCAAGTTTTTCCATAAGCTGTACCTGGGTCATTGTTGGTTTTTCTTCCAAAACTCTTAATATTGTTTTCTTTCTTTCAGTCCTATTATTCAGCTCCTTTTTGGCTCCTTTTTGGCTCCTTTTTGGCTCCTCACTAAAAATATTTATAAATCCTTCATGCACAAACAATCTTGAAATAAAATAGCTTCTTGCTTCATCCGTTTCAAATTCGGGTTCAGGAGAACCATTTGCCTTTAATGCATCCAAAATTTTTTTAAACCCGGTATTTCTGCCTTCTGTCAAATGCAATTCTTTTAAAAAATCACCAATCCTGCGGTTTCTGTATCGGCGATTTGAAACACGGTAATTTTTCAACCCCTCCTGCGTGACCGAACGATCAGGTCCCGGAAAGCTTACGATCTCAATTCTGTCGCTTTCTATGCGAACCTCAATTGGCTCACGCTCATCATACGCACGGTGATAGACGGCATTCGACAATGCCTCCTCCACAGCCGCATAAGGGTAGTTAAAAAAGCGATCCGCCTCGGCCCTGTCGGGATATTTTACCACTTTTTCCGTAATAACTGTATTTCTAATATATTGCAGCGCATCTCTCAACTGCTGGTGAATCGGTCCCTTAAACGTTTTCTCAATAATATCATTTCCGCCTAATCCACTCGGAAACTGAACAACATCTATCTGCGTATAAGGAAAAAACTTATCCGGCTCTATACTAAAAAACATCAATCCTACATTTTTCGGTTTCACATATTCCGGCAAGACGCTGATAATATTCATATCCCTGCACACACCAATGATATCGTTTGTTTTGGACTTCTCATATAGTGAACTGTTAATCTCTTTTAAATAGTTTTGAATAAGAATTATATTCAAATCTGACAGTTCCGCCTGATGGTTCACCCGATCATCAAACGGCACCCTGTTTGCCAAGTTAAATAAATCCTTTTCGTCATCATCCGATGGCTCCACCGAATTTGAAGCCTTACGGATATAATGAATACGCTCTTTATTATCTCTTGCCATGGTCTTTGGAGACGAATATGGTCTGCTGTCACCACCTGGACACCAAAGAATAATGAATATCTTATCCTGATACTTCTCTATCCCTACAATTGGCACATATGACGGTCTGAGATACCTGCATTTTGCATAAATATCTTTCTGATATGCATCAACTTTTTCTAAAGGTACACCTTTTAATGGATACACAGGCCGTCCATTTTCCTCCTGGACACCAATAACAATATATCCGCCGCCCCAATTATCCAAATCATTTGCAAAAGCACAAACGGTCTTCAAGGATGATGCCGGATCCCACGTTTCTTTGAATTCAATCCTGGCCCATTCAACTACATCACCTGATAATAATGTTTTTATATTTGTCGGTATTGCCATTGCCTTCCTCCATTTTTTCTGTCTATTCAAGTATACCTTTAAGCAATTTCTCTAAACAAACATCTTCTCCAACATGAACTTTTTCAGAATTCTCAGGTTTTCCAGCTTACGCTGGTGAAGGGTGATGAGGTGGTCGAGGTTGCGGAAATAAGCAACAATCTGGTCTTGCTCCAACCTCAACGGATACGATATAGTAACCTCTTGTATGTCCGAATTATGGATGTGAACAACTGATTTTCCCTGTGCCTTTTAGCAAGCTCTTTTTGCGGTTCGCCACTTGAAATAGCAAGAGCCAAAAACAGCGGATTAATGAAATCGAACGGACGAAGGATATTGAGGTCTCCCCCCAGCAAAACCCCTGATTTTTCAACGGCTGACGCCCTTGCAATGTCCTCGGCGGTTTCACCAGAAGCAGGCACTATGACTTCATTACCCTGACTATAAACTGAGCCGATTTTAGGGATGACAAAAGTATCCACTTCATCAATGGCGAATTGGTATTTTGTGTAGAGCCTGCCATACAGGATGATAGGTGTTCCCGCCTCTGTCAAATCCCCTTTAGAATAGCCATTCCCTTTGGAATACTCGGCAAGTTCTGAAGCCTTACGCTGTTCCCAAGCATCAGTAAATCCATCAAATCTAATCTTTGGAATATTGCTGCCGTTTCGAGGAAACATATTTTGCAACATATATTTTTTTAATTTTTTTACTCCTTCACACTTACTCTGGTGAAGGGTGATGAGGTGGTCGAGGTGGTCAAAATAATCTCCTATCTTTTTTTGTTCTTCTACGGATGGAATCCAAAACTCAGTCTTTAAGAAATTATCATTATATAATCTCTTAATTGTACTTCCCTCTATTCCTGACCATTTTACAACTGAAAATAAGCATTTCAAAAATAAATTATCCACTCTTTCGTCATGCTTAAACCAAACTATATTAGAATCCTGAAAATATGCATCTTCTCCTGTATATTCAACAGTTCTGCCAATCGTTCCTGATGCCGAAATTAATATATCGCCGATTTCAGGATATTGAAATTTCTCTTTATATTCTTCATATAACTTCCTTGTGATAAATGCATCTGCCTCACCACCAAAAGTTCCAATTTTATAAAATGGAATTTCACCTTCTGTTAAAGTCTGCTCTTTAAAAATTCTCTTACACATAGAAACAGAACCTAAATCACCAAACTTACGCTGTTCCCAAACTTCCGTATACCCTTTGAACCTGATCTTCGGTTTATCCATACCCATCACCTCTCAATCATCCGAATCAAATCATTTAACGTTTGATTGATGCCTGCATCAGAAGAAGTCAGGTCTTTCATCATGGATACAAATTCCCCCTGAGTCCGGTTGATTTCTTCCTCTGTCTGCTTCATATCGTTCAAAAGGGCATTCAGGTCTATTTCTTCCTCCTGCTCAAAATTATCCACATATCTGGGAATATTCAGATTGAAGTCATTTTTTTCAATATCCTCAAATTCCGCAAGAAAGGACTCTTTTTCCACAGTTTCCCGCCTGTTGTACAATTCTATGACAGAATCAATATGCTCGTCTGTCATTGCGTTCTGCTTTTTCCCTTTTTCAAATTTCCGGGATGCGTCTATAAATAATACATCCCGTCCGTCCCTGTGCTTTTTCAGCACGATAATACAGGTGGGAATGGATGTGTTGTAGAATAAATTTGCCGGAAGCCCGATCACTGCATAGATATTTCCGGCTCGGAGCAGTTTTTCCCTTATCTTCCCTTCCGCCGCCCCCCGGAACAAAACCCCGTGAGGCAGTACGATTGCCATCGTTCCGCTGCTTTTCAGATGGTACAGGCCATGCAGCAGAAACGCATAATCGGCTTTCGACTTTGGCGCCAACACGCCGTAATCACTGAACCTTTCATCCTGAAGAAATCCGGCTGCCGCGCTCCATTTTGCCGAATACGGCGGATTCATGAGCACCATGTTAAAATCAGTTTCCTCATCTACAGGCCAGTCCCCGTCAAGGGTATCGCCGTTGCGAAGCTTCTGATCCTTCGGCACAATGCCATGCAGGAACATGTTCATTCTTGCAAGGTTATAGGTAGATGTCATCAGTTCCTGTCCATAATATCTAATGTAGTCCGGCTCTGCAGCATATTTCTTTGCGTTCAGCAGAAGGGAGCCGGACCCCATGCAGGGATCATACACCGACAGCCCCCTCTTTTCTTCCTGCCCTGCAATCGCAATTCTGGTCAGGATTTTTGATACTGCCTGGGGCGTGTAAAATTCTCCTGCCTTCTTGCCCGTTTCAGAGGCAAACTGTCCGATCAAATATTCGTAGGCGTTTCCAAGAACGTCTGAATCTGCATTCAAAAGGTCAGCCCTGTCAATTTCCCTGATCAGACTTGATATGGTATCGCTCTGTTTCTGATCTCCTGTTCCAAGGCGGTTGGAATACAGGTCAATATCGGTAAACAGATCCGCAAACAGCGGATCGCTTTGCTCGATGTTGTTAAAAGCTTTCTGAAGCCGCTCACGGCTGAATGCGTTATTCCTTGCCGCATCCGCAAAACAGGTATAGGTCAGATCTGGCTCAATAACATAATGGCACTCCTCCCTGATCTGATCTTTCAATTCTTCCGCGCTCTCATCGGCAAGCGCTTCCTGATATGCCTCCAGCGCCGCCTTTAAGTTTTGCGGCTTTTCATCGTAAATTAAATCATACGCCTTGATCAAGAAAGAATCTGACAGGTATTTGTAAAATACAATGCCCAGCAGATAATCCTTATACTCATTTGCATCCATTTTGGATCGCAGGATATCCGCACCGCTCCACAGCACACTGATTAAGTCCCTGCTTTTTTCCAGTTCCGCCATCTTACTCCCTCCATCAGTATCTTTCAATTTCCACTATGTCATCCATTCCGCAGTCAAGCGCCATGCAAATCCTTACCAGCACATCCATAGCAACATATTCGTTGTTTACCATCTTAAATACCGTGCTTCTTGAAATGGAAGCTTCTTCCCTGAGCTGCGCCTTTGACATATCCCTGTCAATCAGTATTTTCCACAATGGTTTGTAATTGACTTTTGTTCTCTCATGTACCATATAAAAATCTCCGCAGTTCCGTCCATACGATTAACTTCAGTGACAGGGTAAATTATAGCATACGCCTGTCGTAATTACAATCAGATTGTTTGAGAACTCAAACAGACGCAGAACGCCCGGCTTTAATTCCGGACGTTCAGATAGATATCGCTTTCTTCATGGTATTTCCCGGTGATCACCTCATCCATATTTTCCCTTGTGACCGCCGTCGGCTCCAGACATTCGTAAGGGACCTGCCACGTCCCGTCATGGATGGAGTCCTGGACCTTTATCTCCTGCGGAGCTGTACCGAAATTCCCGCCGGCGGATGCAGCATCAGCTCCGGCTGCATCCGCCGTCACGATCCGGCTTCCCTCCGCCAGGGCCACAGACAGTTCCGCCGCGCGCCTGGCCAGCTTCTCCACTGGTTTGTACACGGTCATGCACTGAGTCCCCTCCACGATGCGCTGGCAGGCGTCCAGATCCGCGTCCTGCCCCACCACGCACACCTTTCCCGCCATGCGGCGTTCCGACAGGGCGCGGACCGCATGGCCGGCGATGCTGTCGTTGCCGCCCATGATCCCGTCCACCTCGTAGTGCGTCTTCAGATAGGCGCCTGTGGCGGTAAATCCGGTCTCTGCAAGCCATCCTTCCGCATACTCGGTCTCCATGATCTTCAGGCCACTGCCCTCGAGGGCTTCCGCAAAGCCTTCCATGACCTGCGGTACGTTGTAGTCCGCCATGGGACCGCACATCTGCAGAAGCTCGCCGCCTTCGCTCAGATGCTCCCGCATATGCTCTGCCATAAGCCGTCCCACCTGAACGTTGTCAAAGGAAATATAGAGGTCCACATCCGCATTCAGGATCAGACGGTCATAGGCCACCACCGGGATCCCCGCCTTCTGCGCCCGCCCCACCGCCTCGATCAGGCCGCTTTCATCCTCCTCGCTGGCCACCATAACCACCACGATCACGTCCATCTTCTTCTGGATAAAATAATCGATCTGCGCAATCTGCTCCTTCATATCCCCGTTGGCGTTCTGCACATTGACCTCCGCTCCCAGTTCCTGAGCCGTGGATACGAACACATCCCGGTCTCTCTGCCAGCGTTCAATGATGAAGGAGTCAAAGGTGATGCCGATCTGTATTCCTGTCTCCGACTCCTCTCCTGCGGTTTCCAGATCCCCCTGTTCCCGGCAGCCGGACAGCAGAACCAGGCACAGAAGCAGCCCGCAGCAGATATGCCTTTTTTTCCTGGATCGTTTTCTCATCCTCTCTCCCTCTCCCTGTATTCCGTAGGGGTCACTCCCACGTTTTTCTTGAAAATGCGGCTGAAATAGTTGGGATCGCTGTATCCCACCGCCGCACAGATCTCCTTCATGCTGCCCCCGTCTCCCGCCAGCAGCTCCTTCGCCTTCTGAATCCGAAGATTGGTCACATACTCCACAAAATTGCTCCCCGTCTCTTCTTTAAAAAGCTTGCTGAAATAATAGGGGCTCAGATCCATATGGCGGGAAATCTCGTTCAGTGACAGGTCCTTTTGATAGTTTTCCTGGATATAATTCTGCGCCCGCACCACCAGACGGTTCTCGTGCTCCTCCTTTTTAGTCGTCATATTCCTGCAGTTTTCCTTGAACTTTTCCACAAACCAGGTGCGCAGGTCACGGTTCTGCTCCGCATTCATCACCAGCGGCAGATAATCCTCCCGGTCCAGGAAATGATAGGTCATGCCGCCCTCCAGATAGGCCTCATGTTCCGCGAACAGCACAAACTCCAGCGTTTTCAGACGGACGCTCAGATTTTTTCCGTCATAATTGTCCAGCATCCAGTCAAAAAACTGCTCCGCCGCCTGTCCGCACGCCTCCACCATCCCGCTTTTCAGGCAGTCGAACAGCTCCTTCTCCAGTTCAATGGGATATTCCTCATCGTACCGGCACTGGATCGGCAGATCATCCACATGGGCCACGCTGCCTGTGGAATTGACCAGCGCCTTCAGCGCCTCTTCATAGGAATCCATACTTTTATTCAGCTTCCGTATGGAGCCGATGCCGATCCGAAAGGTGACGTCCGTGGCTTTCTTTAATTTCCGGGTCAGTTCCCTGCCCACATCAATCATGCCGATACGTTCCTCATAGTCCATCTTCCGGTTTTTCATGGGCAGAAAGACCGGTATCTTATTGGAAATGACCGACCCCACCACACAGTCCCAGGTTTCTTTCAGCATCTCCCGGACCCTTGTATAGTTCAGCTGCGTCCGGACGCCTGCGCCCACCGCATTCGTCATCCGGTTCCCGTGCTGGTCGTCTCCCACCGCCAGCGCCAGCATGCATCCATAATCCGCCGTAAGCCCCAGCAGCTGCTTGTAATTTTCCACATCCTCCATGGAAATCTCCTGAAACATAATGGCATAGATGAACCCGTTTTCAATAATCGGCGTGACCGTCTCCATCTTCTCCCTGATCCGGAGATCGTCGCTTCGTTTCTTCCGTCTGGAATCAATGGCCTTCAGCGCCTTCCCCAGCACCTCCGTGATGCTTTTTTCGGAGAAAGGCTTGTTCACATATTCCAGCACCCCCAGATTAATGGCCTCTTTTGCATAGTCAAATTTGTCATAGGCGGACAGGATGATGAACTCTACGGAAGGGCTGCTCTTCTTAATCTCACGGATCGCATCGATCCCGTTGATTCCCGGCATCTGAATATCCATAAACGCAAGATCCGGCCGAAAGCTCTCCGCCAGTTCGATCACATCCCTTCCGGTCTTTGCCGTCTCCAGCTGACACTGCCCGGGAAAATGTTTCTCTATAATCATCTTCAGGGAATCCAGTACGATCCCCTCGTCATCCGCCAGCATTACTCTGTACATCTGTCATCCTCCGATTCAAGTTCCCCATCTGCTTTCTCAGGAATTATAATCAGTACTTCCGTGCCTGTGTTTTTGCCTTCACTGAAAATGCCGAGCCTTGCCCGGTCATGAAAATACAGCCTCAGCCGTTCCATCACATTTTTCATACCTACGCCGTTGGAACCGGCGTCCGTCTCCGCCCCCTGCGCCCGGCCGGACAGCACCTGATCAATTCGCTCCTGTTCCATGCCCGCACCATTGTCCCAGATACTGATGCAGATCTCTCCTCCCTTTTGATAGACCGACAGTTCGATCCTGCCTGTCCAGCTGATATTCCGAATCCCGTAATTGAAGGCGTTCTCCACCAGCGGCTGAAGGATCATACTGGGCACCCGGACATTCAGAAGCGATTCGTCCACTTCTTTGGTAAAAAGGATCTCTCCAGCAAACCGGACGTTCAGGATATAGACGTAATTGTCCACCAGATGAATCTCCTCCCGAAGCGCCGCGTCCTCATCGTTTTTACGTACATTGTACCGGAAAAACTCCGCCACATTTTCCAGAAAGCGCCCGGTTTTGTCCGCTTCCTCCATCATGGCCAGCTGAACGCCGGCATTCAGGGTATTGAACAGGAAATGCGGATTGATCTGGGCCTGCAGGTATTTCAGCTGGGCGTCCTTTAAGTGGCTCTGCATCATCAGTTCCCGCTCCTTCAGCCGGTTTTCGCGCTCCATGGTCACCCGCAGCTGCTCGATGTAATTCCGGATGTTCTCCACCATCTCATTGAACGTATTGGTCACGATCCCCACCTCGTCCATACTCTGAACCGGAATCCTGCCGATGTCAAAATTGCCGCCGGATACCTCCCCCGCCGCTCTGGCGAGCTGATGCAGCGGCATGGTCACGTTTCTGGTACTTACGACGATCAGGCTGATGTTTCCCAGAAGGACCAGGAACAGCACCACGATGCTGATCAGTTCCATATAGCGCAGCGAGTCCAGAAGCACCTGATAATTTCTGGAGTTATCCTTAAACTGCGCGTTGTTCAGGCTGTAGATAAAAGTATGGATCTCGTTGTACAGAAGATCCGCGTCCTCATACAGCTGTCCGTATTTTTCCACGTTCCTGCCCCGCTTGGCCTGGATCGCCTCCTCCGCCAGCACAAGATAGCTCTCGGACAGGCCATGGATGTTCTTTTCCGTCAAAAGCATCTGGTTGTCCGTGGTCCGGGTATTCAGCCCTTCCATCAGCTCCCGGTAAGCCTGTTCGCTCCTGTAGTAATCTTCCATGGCGTCGGAACTCTTGGTGTTCAGGTATTCCTCCATGCTTTCCTGCACCCGGTCCAGCGCCCCGGAAAGCTCATTCAGGCTCACATTGCTGATATAGACTTCCTCCACTCTGCCGGTCATCCGGTTGATCAGCGCAAACATATAGAGATTCACCGCCAGAATGATAACCGCAGTCAGCAGGAAAAGGGCCGTAAGCTTCTGCCGGAGCGTCAGATATCTCCATTTTTTCTTCAGAAATACGCCAGGATTCCGGGAAACCTGCGTCAGGCCCATCACTCGCCCACCAGCCTTTCTGCCTCTTCCGCCCGGATCAGATGCGTATCCACCGCCATGTAATTGTTGGTATAACCGGTTTCCACGTACTCATCCAGCGCCTGTACGCAGAGCCGCCCCATCTGCTCTGTATCCGGCGCGATCGTGGAATAAAGAATCTTTTTTGCCACCGCATCCAGAATCGCATCCGAATCGTAGTATCCAAGCAGCTGCACCGTCCCTACCTTATTGTAATCAACAGCCGCCTGATAGGCGCATCTCGTATGTACTGCGCTTAAGCATACCAGAATATCCGGAAGCCTCTCCGAATTCAGAAAAATGTCCCGAATGGATTCTTCCGAGCTGAAACTCCTGCTGTTGTCTACCGGACTGGTTTCCACAGCTGCCTTTCCAACCTCTGTTTCCGCCTGTTCCAGCGTTTCGCGAATTCCCAGAAGGATCAGATTCTGGCTGGTATCCATCCGCGTCTCGTCCACCAGGACCAGCACGTCTGCCGGCTCCCCTTCCCGCGGGTTATCGTCTTCCTCCTCCGCAAGCAGTTCCAGAATCTGGCGGCCGTAGTCCTGCCCCAGGTTGTAGCTGTTGTTCCCTACAAAACACTGGCGGATACTTCCCGTACTGTCCTGCAGCACATTCACCACCGGAATCCCCTGCTCCACCACCTCCTGCAGAAGCGCGATGGTCTCCTCCTCTTCATCTCCCGGAACGATGATTCCATCCACAGACGCCTGCATGGCCAGCCGCAGAAGCTCATTCCGGCTGTATTTCACCGACAGATCCTCCCCGAAACGCTCCACATAGACGCCGCGCTCTTTTCCCTCTTCCTGTGCGCTTTCATAGACCCGGTCCCAGAAATCGCTGTCTTCTCTTCCTGTTATCATCACATAATGACGGTCATAAATCTCAAATTCTCTTTCCTCGCTCCTGCTCAGCTCGTAAAAACGCTGCCACAAAAACACAAGGCATCCAAGGATCACCGCCAGACAGAACACAAATACCATACGTTTTCTTTGATCCATCACAAGCCTCCCCGTTTCCCCGGATCATACGCAGCCGTCGTTTCATAAGCCGCTGCACCTCCCCTGCTTTTCCCGCCGTCCACGGCGGATGCAAAGGCGGCTTCTGTATCTGGTTCATTTCACGCAAATAAGACCTGATACAGGAGCCGCCTCTTCTGTCAGCCCTTTCGGGCAAAGCATTTTATGCGAACGGATTCTCCGTCGGATAGCGTACGCCTGCCGGCTGGTTGTAACCGATCTCGTTTACATCCACACCGATATATTTGAAGACTTCGTACAGCGCCTTTCCGTAGTGCCCGAATGCCACCGCGCCGTGATGCGGGTAATTGCCTTCGATCAGCACATGGCGGTAGAAGCGCTTCATCTCCGGAATGGCGAAGATGCCGATGCCGCCGAAGGAACGGGTTGCCACCGGAAGGACCTCTCCGTTTGCCACATACGCGCGCAGCTTACAGTCTGCCGTGCTCTGCAGGCGGAAGAAGGTGATGTCGCCCGGCGTGATATCGCCCTCCAGGGTGCCCTGGGTCACTTCCTCCGGAAGGCTTCTCGCCATGATGAGCTGATACTTCATCTGGCAGAAGGACAGCTTCTTCGTGCTGGTGTTGCCGCAGTGGAAGCCCATGAATACGTCGTTGCTGGTATAATCGTATTTGCCCTTGATGTCCTCATTGTAGATGTCATAGGGCACCGTGTTGTTGATATCCAGAAGCGTCACCGCATCGTCGCTGACGCAGGTGCCGATGAACTCGCTTAAGCAGCCGTAGATATCCACCTCGCAGGATACCGGGATGCCACGGCCGGTCAGGCGGCTGTTCACATAGCAGGGAACGAAACCAAACTGGGTCTGGAACGCCGGCCAGCATTTGCCTGCGATCGCCACATGTTTACGATAACCTTTGTGCTCCTCGATCCAGTCAAGAAGCGTCAGCTCATACTGCGCCAGCTTCGGAAGGATCTCCGGCTTTTTGTTGCCCTCTCCAAGCTCCGCTTCCATGTCCGCCACCACTTCCGGAATCCGGGGATCGTCCGCATGCTTATTGAACGCCTCGAACAGGTCCAGCTCGGAGTTCTCCTCGATCTCCACGCCCAGGTTATAGAGCTGCTTGATGGGCGCATTGCACGCCAGGAAGTTCAGCGGGCGCGGTCCGAAGCTGATGATCTTCAGATCGGAAAGTCCGACAACGGCCCTTGCAATGGGAAGGAATTCGTGGATCATGTCCGCGCACTCCTCCGCCGTCCCTACCGGATATTCCGGTATGTATGCCCGGATGTTCCGAAGCGCCAGATTGTAGCTTGCATTCAGCATGCCGCAGTAAGCGTCCCCGCGGCCCTGAACCAGGTTGTCGCCGGACTCCTCTGCCGCCGCCACAAACATCTTCGGTCCTTCGAAATGTTTCGCCAGCAGCGTCTCGGAAATCTCCGGGCCGAAGTTGCCAAGATAGACGACCAGCGCGTTGCAGCCTGCAGCCTTTACGTCCTCCAGCGCCTGCACCATATGGATCTCGCTCTCCACAATGCAGACCGGGCATTCATAGATGTCAGCCGCGTCATACTTTGCCTCATACGCCGCCACCAGCGCTTTTCTCCTGTTCACGGACAGAGACTCCGGGAAACAGTCGCGGCTCACCGCCACGATACCGATTTTTACCTTTGGAATGTTGTTCATGTTCTTATCCTCCTGATTATGTTTTTATTTACTCCCGACAGTCCAGATTCTTACCGATCAGGCCTATGTGAGACCCTTCCGGCAGTCTGCCCTCCGCGTGTCCGATCAGCCACTTGTTCCTTGCGGCAAGCAGCCGGTCCTCCCAGCCTTCATGCCCCTGTTCCAGCGGCAGGTTCGTATCTTTCGGAAGCACGATGGCCACCTGAAAGCCCTGATCGCCCACACTGCAGGGCGCATAGTGAAGAGTCGTTGCATACAGCTCCACAGCGGTCCCCTTCGGAAGCAGAAACGCCTCTGCCAGCGACGTATCGTAGGTAAACCCGTCGGTGACGTCCTGCTGCGCTCCCACCAGCAGGATGGCGTCGGTCCCTGCCACATTGATCTCCGAGGACCGGTGATACTCCAGCGCGTTGAGCAGATAGTTCCTGCCGTTGCAGTATCCGATCTGGATGGGCAGCTCGCCATAGGTCTTCGTCTGAAGCTCTGCAAAGACCGGAAGCGCCTCCAGTTCCGCCACCGACGGCTCATAGACTACCTCCTCCGGAAGCGGCGTCTTCGTATTCAGCGCCTCCACCAGTCCGGAAAAATCAATACCCTGCACCACCCTGCCGTATCTGCCAAAAGCAGGATCTGTTACTTTCTTGATCTCCATAGGTTCGGTTCCTCCTTATTTTATGATCTCAAACAGCGGCTTACACGCCGGATAGATCTCTTTAAACTGCTGATAGCGTTCTTCGTACTTCGCCGCGATCTCCGGCGTCGGCTCCACCGTATCGATCACCTTCACCAGCTTCGCTGCCGCCTCTTCCACGCTTCCGTATTCTCCGCACGCCACGGCCGCCAGCATGGCGCCGCCAAGGGCCGGCCCTTCCTCGCTCTCGATCACATCCACCTTGATGTTCATAACATTGGCGATGATCTTCTTCCACAGAGGGCTCTTCGCGCCGCCGCCGCAGATCTTCGTCCGCTCGATCCTGATCCCCAGAGATTTCGCCACCTCGAAGGAATCCCGAAGCGCGAACGCCACGCCCTCCAGCACCGCCTGGGTCATATCCGCCCGGGTCGTATCCATGGTCATGCCGATAAAAGTCCCTCTGGCGTTGGGATTGTTATGGGGCGAGCGCTCGCCCATCAGATAGGGCAGGAAATACACATGATTCTCCCCCAGCTTCCCGATGGCCTTCTGCTCCGATGCGTAATCCTTTGTCCCGATGATCTCGTCCATCCACCATTTGTTGCAGGACGCGGCGCTCAGCATACAGCCCATCAGATGATAATGCCCGTCCGCATGGGCAAAGGCATGGAGGGCGTTGTGTTTGTCCACGCCGAATTTTTCGGAAGAAATGAAGATCGTCCCGCTGGTCCCCAGAGAGATGTTGCACATGCCGTCTCCCACGGTGCCGGTCCCCACGGCCGCCGCCGCGTTGTCCCCGGCTCCTGCCACCACTTTCACCGAGGCCGGGATGTCCAGTTCTTCCGCAACCTTCGGCAGGACAGTCCCGACTGCCTCGTAGGACTCATAGATCTTCGCCATCTGCTCCTCCCGGACTCCGCAGATATCCAGCATCTCCCTGGACCAGCAACGGTTTTTCACATCGAACAGCAGCATGCCGGAAGCGTCGGAGACATCCGTACAGTGGACGCCGGACAGCCGGTACGCGATGTAGTCCTTCGGAAGCATGATCTTCCGAATTCTGGCAAAATTCTCCGGCTCCTTGTTCTTTACCCACAGGATCTTCGGCGCCGTAAAGCCCGTAAAGGAAATATTCGCCGTATATTCCGAAAGCTTTTCCTTCCCGATGACCTGATTCAGATAATCGCATTCTTCATAAGTACGGCCGTCATTCCACAGAAGCGCCGGACGGATCACCTGATCTTTGTCATCCAGGATCACGAGCCCGTGCATCTGGCCTCCGAAGCTGATCCCCGCCACCTGGCTCCGATCACAGTCAGCCAGCAGCTCCTTCAGTCCGTTCATGGTCTCCCGGAACCAGTCCTCCGGATTCTGTTCCGACCAGCCCGGCCGGGGGAAACAGATCGGATATTCACGGGATACGATGTTCTGGATCTTCCCTTCGCTGTCCATCAAAAGCAGTTTCACCGCGGAAGTTCCAAGATCGACTCCAATATAGAGCATATACACATCCTCCTTTTTTCCTTCATCTCTTTTAATTTCTTCATTTGCGTGCACGAGCACGTTCTTTTCTTTATCTTACCTCTTTTGGACATCTTTTTCAACAGATTGCCGCCGATTTTCTCACTTTTTTCTAATTTTTGTGAATTATACACAAATTATCAATGATTTTCCAAAGGAAAAAGTCCGTTTCTTGTCCATTATACACAACCAATCGGCATATTGGAGATCCAAGAAGGTGCCCGTGCACGTTTTCGACGATTGACAGACCGCGGTATTTCCTGTATTGTCAGTACAGCAGCTTTTACTTTTACAAGGAGGAATCCCATGACTACCATAAAAGAAATCGCCGAACTGGCCGGCGTCTCCCGGGGAACCGTCGACCGGGTGCTGAACAACCGGGGAGCCGTCCATCCAAAAACGGCCGAAAAAATCCTGGACATCGCCCGCGCCCTGGACTACCGGCCCAACAAGGCGGGAACTGCGCTTGCCGCCCAGAAGAAAAAATACCGGATCGGGGTGATCCTGTTCAGCAGGCACAATCCTTTTTTTGACGAAGTTATGGAAGGGGTGCAGAAAAAAGCCGCGGAGCTGCAGGATTATGGGATCAGCACTATCACAAGACGGGTGGAATTTGATGCGAACGCCCAGCTTTCCGCCATTGACGAACTGATGGTGGAAGGCATCCACGGGCTCATGCTGGCGCCCTGCAATCACATTTGCATACAGAAGAAAATAGACGAGCTGGTCAGCCTGCAGATTCCCGTGGTGACCGTCAACACCGATATCGAGGGTTCCAGAAGAATGGCCTATGTGGGAAGCGATTATTTCCGGGGCGGATGTATGGCGGCCGGACTCCTTGCCCTGATGACCGAAGGAGAAATCCGCCTGGGGATCATCACCGGTTCCTCCAGCGTCCTCTGCCACACAGAACGGGTCGCGGGGCTTCGCCATACGCTGGAGAAATCCTATCCTCGCATCCGGGTGATCGAACTTCTGGAAAACCACGACGATGAATTCGAAAGCTACGCGCTCACCGGCCAGCTGCTGAAACGGCATCCGGATCTGGACGCGCTGTTCTTCGCCGCCGCCGGAGTCCACGGAGGCTGCCGGGCGGTGGAGGAATCCGGACTCCGTCCGAAGATCATCACCTTCGACGAAGTCCCCACCACGCTGGAAATGCTGAAGAAGGGCGTCATCTCCGCCACCATCAGCCAACAGCCCCACCGGCAGGGCGCCCGGTCGCTGGATCTCCTGTTCGAATACCTGACTTCCGGCACGGTCCCGGAACAGCAGGAGCATTTTGTAGAGCATTCGATTCGGATCCGGGAAACTTACGATTGACCGCTGACCGGATACAAAAAAGAGGTTACTTTTTCTCCGCGATGCCCGTTGAAAAACGTCCTTTTTTATGATAAAATTTTATATATAAAATGGTTGATTATCTCAAAAAAGCCTTGATTTACGGGCATACAAGCAGGA
>CAJUAA010000024.1 GCA_910584205.1 uncultured Lachnospiraceae bacterium | reverse complement strand
CTGAAATGCCCCATTTTTGTGCCGCTTCCGGGGCAGAAATATACTCTAACATTTTTATTCACCCTTTCGCTAAACTCTATCAGTATAATTATATGCGTCTAGCCGAATAAATACAAGATTCATTCTCTGTCTTTTATAATTATTTAGGCCAATCAGTGTAACTGTGTAGACGTATTCTTTTAAAAAAGTAAACTGTACAATACAATAGGGTGAACAAATATGTCAAAAAGACCAGTACCACGATATGATTTTAAGGATTTTGGAGCGGCAATCAAGGCTGCACGGACAGGGCGAAGAGAATCCAGAAAGAAAGTTTGCGATGAGATGTTTATCTCACCTCACTACCTTGCGAACATTGAAAACAAGGGGCAGCACCCAAGTTTGCAGATATTCTTTGAGCTTATGCTCCGCTACAATATTTCCGTAGACCAGTTTCTCTTAGACAAGCCAGCGGGGAAGGACACCCGGCGGTTACAGCTGGATGCATTGATGGATAGCATGAGTGACAACGGGCTACAGATTGTGACCGCAACAGCCAAGAAGATTGCAGAGATAGAAAGGCCGCAGGAAATGGAGAACACATAACCCGTGTTCTCCATTTCCTAGCTGTCAACTTGACTGGCATTGTTCTTGTAATATTTTACACCTTGTTTTTATTTCCGCTTCCTCTGACGGATTCAATTCTCTGTCATTCTCCGTCATCTGATCTTCCAAGAAACCGGCATAAGTGTCCAGCAGGGCGTCCAATAACATTTCCGGCGTTTCCATAAGTTCCGCCTGATACCATTCATTCCTTTCCGGCTCCCATGCCATCAAGGTATACCCATGGCTGGTAAGAACAACTTCATAAAGCGGGTCTTGCTGAAGGTAATCGCTAAATACATTTAATACTTTCTCAAAAGTCAACATTCCTCTTTCTCCCTTCCATCAATCATAAATCAGTTCACTTTGTATGATTTCCTCTGCCTGCGCCTTTAATGTATTATGTGTATGCCTCCTTGTCATTTCTGTGGTATGCCAGCCGCCTACATAGCGGCTTTGGCTGGCATTGGTGCTTTTTGTGGTTCTTTCTTCGGCAGGCTGCTGGCCGGGATAAACACGCCGTTTTCCATATCCTCGGCATGGATAGCGGCTTTCTTCGCCTCGATTTCAGCCTTTTTCTTTGCCTTGATTTTATCCTCGTACCGTTTCTGTGTCTGCAAAAGCATCACGGCACACGCAAACATCTTCAGCCCGTCCGCCGATATTTCCGGCGTCTTCCAGATTACCGTTCTTCTCTGCATTTCACATTCTCCTATTTTAGTCCCGCATCTCCCCTTCCGGCACCCGCAGAATAAGTTCCATGATCTTCTTCATGAAATCCGCCTGTCCCTCCGGCGTCATGGGAAAGGGCACTTTTTCTGCAAGCTCCGGGCCTGCCGCCATGCCTTTTCGACGCTCTGCCGGAAGCTTCTCATAGCTCTGGTAATCTTCCAGCGTATGGGCCGTGGACACTTCCGTCAGGATCAGCTCCTTCTGATACCGCAGCGCCATATCGTTCATGTTATCCTCAAGCATCGGAAGCGTCCCGTGCCAGAATGGATAATAAGACAGGCCGATGTATTCAAACTCTTCCCCTCCGTGTTCCAGATAACGGTCAAACCAGTTCCGGTACAGTTCGTTATTGCCGCCGTTGTCCAGATGGATCATGACCGGAATCTCCGGAAAGGTATCGCGGACCGCACGGATCCCGGCGCTGACCAGGCGGGAAATGGATTCCCAGGCCGGTACCTTCCCCACGGGCCATAAAAGACCGTGGGTGATCTCGTTTCCGATGGATACGATCTCGGGAAGCGCCTGTTCCTTTCCGCATCGTCTCAGAATCGCCGCCGTATAATCATATACCGCCTGACAAAGCCCTCTTTCCGACATTCCCTGCCAGGCTTTCGGCGGGATCTGTTTGCCCGGATCGGTCCAAAAGTCGCTGTAGTGAAAGTCCAGCAGCCATCCGATCTCCCGTTCCTTCGCCCTTTTTGCAAGGGTCAGTGTGGTCCTGGGATCGTTCCCTCCCCCGCCGTAGGAAACGCCGTTTTCATCAAAGGGATCGTTCCACAGGCGCAGACGGACCAGATTCGCGCCGTAGCTTTTCAAAATATCCAGCGCGTCGCCCGCCGCTCCATGGTCATAAAATTTTCCTCCGCACCGCTCCACCTCCAGAAGCGAAGAGATGTCCATGCCTTTTATCCATTTTTTCATATCAGACTCCATTCTTGTTTACGGCCGCATTGATCTAAAAGGTCTCAAAATCCTCTTCTGTAAACCGCATCATCATATCCCGGTAACGGAAGCGCGCCATCTGATTTTTCTTCAGCACGTCTTCCTCCGTCCCGGTATACTGACAGCGGATACAGTAGTATTCCTTCTTATCCTTGTCATAAAACATATCCAGATCCAGGTCGCGCATAAAGCAGGACGGGCACCGGTAGTTTAATCTGCCTTTTCCAGACTGAGCCATGTGACAAACCTCTCCTTCTCCTTTAATCTCCCCTTATACCCCAGGGTAAACATGGGGCTGAACGCATAGCCTTCCTTCATATAGCCTTCCCGGTCTCTGCCCTCGCAGGTCAGTGAAACCTTCGTATGGATGGGCGACAGCGTGCAGCCCACCCGGTCTGCTTCCGCCAGGGTATATTCCCGGCATTTATATTCATAAGGAAGCGCCTTTCGCTCCATTCCCGCTTTCTCCGCCCAGAGCGTCAGGCTGCTCATGTCCTCCGGATATTCGGTAGTCCCATAGCACGCCACAAGGTATTCGTCAATCTCCACCTCCGCATCCGGGTCGCTCATCTGAAGCACCCTGCGCTCGATCCGGATGGCTCCGGTCCCTTCCGTAAAAGCGAGGACCGTCTGCAGCTTCACCGTCAGTCCTTCAAACTCGATCTCCACCGGGTCAAGGGTCAGGATCCGGTCCTTACCTTCCTGAGAAACATGCGCCTTCGTCCGGCACAGGCACAGGTCCGCCTCTTCGCCTTGATAGAGCAGCTTTGCGCTCCTGATGGTGCCTTCTCCCGCATAGTGGGTAAAATACCCCGACCGGTATTTCTCCTGAATCAGAAACGGATAGCTGGCGTCCTGCACATGAGGCGTGCCGATGCCAACCGGCCAGTTCAGTTTGGCGGCATAGGGCCGAAGATCCACAACCGCGCCGCCCTGATCCATGTTGACGCAGGCGCGCATCCACGGATCGCAGTACCAGAACACCTGCTTTTTGCTGCCGTAGAGAATATCCCGCCAGAGGGCGCACTCCGGCTCCGTATAGGATTTTTTCTGCCGGTAGTAATCGGCAAATCCGCTCATGGTCATATCCAGAAGTTTTCCTTCTTTTTTGAGTTTTCCGTAATAGGCGCAGCCGTCCTCGTAGGATTTCTTCAAAAGCTCGTACGGCGCCTCCCAGCGTCCCATCTTGTTCATCCAGCCCGGCCCTACGAACATCATATTGTAGGCGTAACCGTTATTGAATTTCGCCTGATACCGGAACTGATCGATCAGGTTGTACAGGTACGGATACTCGCCGTTCTCATAGATCATACCCCGGAGCACATTCTGGGGATGGGTGCCGAAGTTGGAGCCGTTGCCGTCATAGCAGGCGATCAGGTCCCGGCTCAGATGGGGGATCGCCACGATTCCGGAATCTTCTTCCTCACTGGCCGCCGGCACATGGGTGTTCTGCTTCGACGGAATCCAGGGTGCCCAGGGACCGCCGTCCATGAACGTATACCAGCTGTTGTTGCATGTATGATACGCCTTGGGGCCCTCCTCCCAGCAGGTGGCGACGGCGCACTTGACGGACGGATACTGTTCCTTGATATAATTCGTCAGCTCCGCATCCATATAGTAGGAACCTGTGGACTCCGGATAGAAGCCGAACCGCTCATGGAATTTTTCAAACACATCCTGTACGATCGCCTTCTTGTCTTCCATGGAGAACATCCAGATACAGAAATCCTTCGTCTTATATTTTTCACGAAATTCCTTGCACGGAAGCCCCAGAAGGGTCAGGCCGATCTCGTCCCCATACTGCTCGTGGTGTTCTTTTGCCAGCTCCACCGCCTCGTCGTTGAACAGGCTGGCATAGGTCATCTCTATGGTCGTCTTCAGGCCGTTTTTGTGGGCGCACTCCTGCTGGACCTTGAAAATATCCAGGCTCTCCGTCAGAAGGGCTTTGCGGCCGATATCCTCGGCCTGCCCGTGCCCGGTCACCTTCTCCGCGTATTCCGGCACCATCTCCGGGCGGTGAATGATATTTAGAATAAACTGTTCCATGGTTTGTTGTCATTCCTCTCTTTATATAAAATCCCCGTCAGCCCTTCACCGCTCCGCCGGTCACGCCTTCCACATAGAATTTCTGCATGATGACGAACAGAATGGATATGGGGATAGACACCAGCACGCCGCCTGCGCAGAACTGGGTGAAATAGTTGTTGATCAGGCTTCTGTCCAGCATTTGATACAGCCCCACTGCCACCGTATACTGGGAGGAAATCCCCGCGTTCAGAATCATTTTCGCATAGACGAAATCCATCCACGGCACCAGAAAGCTGCTGATGACCGTGTAGACGATGATGGGCTGGCTTAAGGGCAGCACCATCTGGAAGAAGATCCGGGCCTCGCTGCAGCCGTCAATTCTCGCGGACTCGCAGAGCGCTCTCGGAACCGTGTCAAAAAAGCCCTTGGCGATCAGGTAGCCCAGACCCGACGAGGCCGAGTACACCATGATCAGTCCCGCATAACTGTTGGTCAGATTGAAAGTTTTCAAAGTAAAATACACGGCGATCATGGCCAGCATACCCGGAAACAGATTCAGGATCACGGCGATGTTCATCAGCGGCTTTCTCGACGGAAATCGCATCATGGAGGTGGCGTATGCCACCATCAGCACGAACATGGTGGAGATCACGCAGGTAAAGCATGCGATCACAAAGGTGTTCAGAAACCATCTGGGAAACTGCGATACCGAATCCGGCTGAAACAGCTTCACATAGTTAATGGCGCTCCACTGCTCCGGGAAAAAGGTGCTGGTGTTCATACCGGAATACGCGCTGAAGGATGTGCACAAAAGCCACACGATCGGAACCAGCCAGATCACCGCCAGCACTGCGATCAGCACATTATGTAATACAATCGTAGATGTTCTGCTGTCTTTCATCTTTTTCATTATTGATAGGTCCCCTCCTTGTCTCCCTTGATCATCCGGTTAAACGCGATCAGCGTAAATACGGCGCAGATGATAAATACGATGATGCCGATGGCGGAAGCCATCTTGTAGTTGTAGTAATCCTGCGTCAGGCGGAACAGCCAGGTCACCAGAAGGTCCACTTCCTTTGCCTGGGAATTGGCCATCACCTGATTGGTCGTCGTATACACATTCTCGGTCAGAAGATAGATGACGTTGAAATTGTTGATATTTTTTACAAAATCCGTCACCAGCGCAGGCCCCGTCACGAACAGCATATAGGGCATGGTGATCTTCTGAAAGATCTGGAACTTGTTGGCTCCGTCCACTCTGGCGCTCTCCAGCTGCTCCGTGGGCAGATTCATCAGCACGCCGGTAGCGATCAGCATCTGATAGGGCACGCCGATCCAGATATTGATCAGGATGATCATCACGTGCGCCCAGCCCGGAGCGGACAAAAACGGAATGTAGCTCGTAGACACCAGCCCCATATTCCGTAGGAAATCCGTCAGCCCGATGTTGGCGCAGATCGTGTTGACGATGCCGCCGTTGGCGAAGAAGTTCCGCACCAGCAGAAGGGATACGAACTGGGGCACCGCGATCGTTGCGATGAACAGCGTCCTCCACAGCCTCGGCACCCTGGTCTTTTTGCTGTTCAGAAGCAGCGACAGGACGATGCCGCCGATATAGGTGGTAATCGTCGCAAAGAATGCCCACACCAGCGTCCATCCAAGCACGCGCACGAACGCATAGCCGAAGGATACCGTCAGTCCTCCGCCGCCGAACAGACTGATAAAGTTCTGAAAGCCCACCCAGGTGAACAGTCCGCCGGGTGGCATATGATTCTGGTCATAGTTTGTAAATGCCACCAGAATGAGAAGCAGGATCGGCACGACCGTGAAGATCACCACTCCCAGCACCGGAAGGGCCAGCAGGGTAATATGAAATTTCTCCTCTTTAAAAGAAATCAGATCTTCTTTGAACGTCCTGATCCGTACGCCCGCTTCCTCCATCAGCTGAAGCCGGTATACGCTGACCATATTGTACATCCAGACAGCCGCCGCCGTGATCCACACCACGAAACTGAACAGGGAGAACAAAAGGATCTGGAACGAGTTATCATAATCGTTAAACTCGTTTTTCATGGTCTCGATGTTAAAGGTTTTTTCCGGCATCACACTTCCCAGGCCGCCGAATTTCGGCACATATTCCATGGCAAACTGAACGGTGAACACGATCACCGCAATCTCGAAGAGCGTCATGAGCGCCGCCTTTATATACTGCTTCCGTTTTGCATATCCTGCACCCATCCACAGCATCGAAAGCTTCACGAACAGATCGCCTTTTGTGACCGCCCTGCCGAAGTCGGAGAAAAAGCCTCCGCTCATCATTTCCGCAGACAGATTATCCTGTTTCATCCAAATCTCCTCCCTTCTACTCTATGGCCGCCGTCACGCCTTCCACCAGCGCGTCAAGCGATGTCTGGATGGCTGCCGGATCATTTCTGTCCAAAGCTCCCTGGGCGATGATCTCCCCGAAGGACTGTACCGGATCCCAGTACTTTCCGCCCGCCTTCTGGATCACGCTGTATTCCGACTGGGCGATCACGGCTGCGATGGCGTAATTCGCCTGCACCTCGTCCGTCGCCACTGCACGGAGGTTCGTCGGTCCGATCTGACGGGCCTCAAAACGCCGGATCTGGGATTCCTCGTTGGTCAGATACTCCGCCAGAAGCACGGCCCAGCCGATATTTTCCGAATATTCATTTACGCCGATGAACTTGTAGCCGAACGCGGATTTCATAGGAACCGATGTCCCGTCAATCGTGAAATCCGGAAGCCGCGCAGCCGCATATCCGTCGCCGAATGCCGTCTGCGCCGCCTGCGCGTCCCAGGAACCGGAGACGATGGCGCACAGATTGCCGGAAGCGATCTGATTCGCCGTATCGCCGTCCGCAATGAACATGAACGCCGGATGTCCGGCGATATCCAGCATGGACTGCACCACCTGCACGCCCGTATAACCCTCCGGACTGGTGCCGTTCCAGTCCATGGCCGTCGTCCCGTCCGGGTTCAGATCCGTCATAAAGCCCGCCCCGTAGAAAAATGCCGCGTTATACCAGCCGGAAGAGAAGACCATGCCCGCCTTCTTTCCTGCCGTCTGCGCCGCCTCCAGAATGGTGTCCCAGGACCTGGCGTCCTCCTCTGAGATTACGGAAGAATCATAGTACAGGAAATAACTGTTGTCTCCCGCTATGGGAAAGGCATAGAAGGTATCGTTTACCGTCGCCGCCGCCACGGAAGATTCACTGTTCGCCGCTTTGATCTCGTCAAGGGTCCTGCCGGGATAGCGCTCAAATGCTTCCTCGTAATTCTGAAGGTCCGCCAGCGCGCCTGCGTTGACCAGATCGTAAATCTGATCACTGGCAAACGCGAACACATCCGCTGCCGCCTCTACGTCCGTCAGGATCGTGTCCTTCGCCGTGGATTCCGACTCCACGCCCAGCTGGATGTCGAAGTCCACATCCGGATACTGTGCCTCAAAGCCGGCGATCAGCTCTGACAGAAGCGCCTGATCGTCCTCCGCGCCCCATACCCGTATGCCGACCGCATCATCCGCTCCCGATGAAGAGCCGCTGCATGCGGCCAGTCCTGCTGCCGTCACAACCGCCAGGGCAGCAGCCGGTATCTTTTTGAATTTCATATGTTTCCCTCCTTGAAATGTATTTTGCGCAGTTTGCGCAATCGGTTGTTCGTATTTTAAGTATATTATCATTTTCTATGGTTGTCAATTATACATAATCCTTATTTTCCATTGCTATTTTTATACATATTGCCGTACTTTCCTTGTTTTAATTGCGCAAATTGCGCAATTGATTTATAAAAAAGAAGACATACGCAATACCGGATCTTTTCTCATATCCGGACACATACGTCCTCTTCAAAAGTCTTTTACAGCTGATTCGAGAGCTGTCTACGGCAATCCCTGATCAGATAATTGTTTCTTATAAAACCAGATAATCTTTTGGCGAAATTGCCTTTATCTCTGACCTTTTATAATCATCTGCATTTCTTGTTATAATATATTCTGCGCCACAGGATCTTGCGCATTCCATATTTTCCTTCCCTGTAAGAAGCTAATTCCGTATCATAATTAATAACTGTCCCCTTTTTCCGCAGTTGTTCTAATTTTTCAAACGCCCTCTGCTTTTCTAATTGATTATCGTCATACAATCCATTTATACCCTGCATAATCTGTAAAATAAAGCCTACTTTATCTTCAGGTATCTTTTCCAGTTCTTTTATTGCGCTCTGTCTTAATGCTGTCATAAAATACCTCCCGGATCATTTATTACTATATGAACAGTATACCATTCTGCTGTTGATTTCACAATTCCTTTTCAAACAATGCATTCCGCCCTGCCTACTTGGTCGATTCCCTTAAGATCACCTGATAATCCAGCTTCTGCGGTTCCTGAAAAAGCTCTTCCCCAAGCATCCGCAGCATCTCCAGGCAGGCGTTTCTGCCCAGCTCCCTCGTGTCGAACCGGAGGCTTGTGACCGCCGGCAGATTCTGCTCCATCTGATGGCTGTCATACAGGCTGGCCAGCCGAATCCGGGACGGGACCTCCACGCCCCGCTCTCTTAAGCACCCCAGAACCAGCGCGCTGATATGGTCGTCCATACAGACGATCCCATCCGATTCCGCCAGAAGGATCCGGTCTACGGCCCACATGGCCCTCCGGTAGTCCCCGATCTCCATAAAGATCAGCGCGTCGTCCGCATGGAATCCCCGGTCCTTGTGGGCATCCAGAAAGCCCTGCTTCCGGCTCTCCGTCACGTGATGTCTGCTGTCTCCTCCGACCAGCGCGATCCGCCGCAGGCCCTTCAGCAGAAGAAGCGCCGTCAGTTCCCGACTGGCCTCCCGGTTGGGATTGTCTATGGACACCACATCCAGATCATCCGGCGGCCCGATGACTACAAACGGAATCTCCTGCTCCTTCAGAAACCGCACGGTATCCGAATTCATCGTCGCCCGGGTCAGTATGATCCCGTCCGCCTTGTGGTTCATGACCAGCCTCTGAAGCTGCTCCAGACATTCCTCCTTCATCATCGCCACAATAATATCATAATTATATTCGGAAGCCTTTTCGCAGATGCCGTCCATGCATTCTTTAAAAAAGGAGACGTCCGTATCCTCCGTCGGTATGACCAGCCCCAGATTATAGGTTCTGCTCTGGGCCAGCCCTCTGGCAATAACGTTGGGCCGGTAACCGTGGGCCTTTGCAAATGCCTGCACCCTCTCCACCGTCTCTCTGCCGATGCGTCCCTTTCCCGACAGCGCGCGGGATACGGTCGTCTTGCTCACGCCAAGCTCCCGGGCAATGTCCTCAATCGTATATTTTTTTTTCTCCGCTTCCATCTTCCTATGCTCCCTTGCGGCGGATCATCTTTAAGGAGAATCCACCCAGTTCCAGCCGATCCCGGCAGATTTCCCCGGTCTCTGCGTCCTCCCAGTCTCCGATTCCCTGAAGACTCACATTCTCCTGCCTGAAATTCATCACAAACACAATCTCCCGCTCTCCGCTTCGGACCGCCGTCGTCACCCCGTAAGGTAATGGGACGCCAAGAGGCGAATGCAGCCCCGCCTCCGAAAGAAGCTCCTGATAAAATGCCCTCAGAAAATCCAGTCCCGTCTCAGCCGCCACATAGTAACCGGTTCCCTGCCCGAAGGAATGCCTGGCCACCGCCGGACATCCGGCATAGAAATCCTGTTCATACGCCGCCAGCACCTGGGTATCAGCCGCCGCATGGACAATCTCACAGATTCTTCCGGTGGAATAATGTGCGCCCTGATAGACAAATCCGTTTTCAAATCCTTCTCCCGGCGCGTCGATCTCCTCCGGCAGGATTCCCAGCACGTCCTCCAGCGGATGATGTCCCGTAAAGCACAGATCCGTATCGTCCGCCACGCCGCTAAACCAGGTGCTCACATAACAGCTGCCGCTCTCCACATATGCCCTGACCCGTTCTGCATAACCTTTTCGATACAGGTAGTTTACCGGCGCGCATACGATCCGATAGCTCTCAAACGCTTCGTCCATGCTAACGAAATCCACATCCACGCCCTGCTCCCAGAAGACCTGATAATGCTTCAGCACCTCGGACACATAGTCAAGATCCAGCCTGGGGCCGGATGCGTCCTCCAGCGCCCACCAGTTCTCCCAGTCGAACACGATCGCCGCTCCGGGCCGGTTGACGGTTCCTTCAATCAGCCCCTGAACGGCTGCCAGCCGCTCTCCCACTTCCGATACCTCCCGGAAGGTCCGGGCAGCGCCGCCGTTCCTGTGATCCACCACTGCGCCATGGAATTTCTCATAAGCGCCCCTGCTCTTTCTCCACTGAAAATACAGTACGGAATCGGACCCGTGGGCAATGGCCTGCATGGAGGACAGCATGTGCATCCCCGGGCGCTTCACCGGGTTAAAGGACCGCCAGTTCACGCAGGAAGGCGTGCTCTCCATCAGAAGGAAGGGCTGCTTCTTCATGCTCCGCATCATGCTGTGTCCTGCCGCCGCACGGACCGCGGCGGGCACTTCGTCCTTCGACGCATGCCACTGAGGGTAACTGTCCCAGGAGATTACGTTGAGACAGCTCTGCAGCCGGTGATAGTTGAGATTTTTAAAGAAGTCCATAAAGTTCGTCGTCACCGGACGGTTGGAATATTTCCGGACCGCATAGATCTCCCCCCGGCAGAAATCCGTCATCTGCTCCGTCACGAACCGTTTCCAGTCCAGCTTCAGCCCGTGGGACAGCGCTTCCCCATGGGGCGCGGGACTGTGAATCTGCTCCCAGTCCGTATAAACATGACTCCAGAAACGGTTCCACCAGGCGTGGTTCAGCTCTTCCAGCGTATGATATTTCTGCCGGAGCCATTCCCGGAATGCACTCTGGCACTGTTCACAGTGGCAGGCCCCGTCTCCCCAGTTGCCGCCCAGCTCATTGGAAATATGCCACAGGATCACGGCCGAATGCTTTCCGAAACGCCTGGACAGCTCCAGATCCATCCGCCGGATCTTCTCTCTCATGACCGGTGACGTATAGCAGAAATTATGCCTGAGCCCCGGCAGGTTCCTTTTTTCATCCTCCTGCACCTGCATCACTTCCGGATACTTCTGCGTCAGCCAGTGGGGCATGGCGCCGGAGGGCGTCGCCAGGATCACCTGGATACCGTTCTCATACAGCCGGTCGATCCGCTCCGCCAGCCATGCGAAATCATAGCGCCCTTCCTCCGGCTCCAGCATGGACCAGGAAAAAACTCCAAGGGTCACGCAGTTGATTCCCGCCTCTTTCATCAAAATGATATCTTCTTCCAGAATCTCCGGCCTCTCCAGCCACTGTTCCGGATTGTAATCGCCGCCATGCAGCAGTCTGCCTCCTGTCATATGGGTTCCCATCCTTTCCTGCCGACTATGGTCAGCCTGTCTCATGATTATTCAATATATCACCTTTTATCGGGAATTGCAACCGGTTGTTCATCCATGACGACAAATGGCTTCCTGATCGTTCTTCACCAGATGCAGGTCAAACCTGCGGCAGGAAGCAGAATGGCAGATTATCCCTCCAGATCCTCGCCGTTGGTGGCAATCACCTTCTTGTACCAGTAGAAAGAATCCTTCTTCTCCCGGCTGAGATCTCCGGTTCCATTGTCAAATTTATTGACGTAGATAAAACCGTATCGCTTAGCCATCTCGCCCGTGGAAGCGGATACCAGATCAATACATCCCCATGGAGTATAACCGATCAGTTCCACCCCATCGTCAATGGCTTCTCCCATCTGCTCGATATGCTGACGCAGATAGTCGATGCGATAGTCATCGTGAATCTTCCCATCCTCTGCCTTTGTGTCGTAGGCGCCCAGACCGTTTTCCACTACCATGACAGGAATTCCGTAGCGGTCATATATTTCGTTCAGGCTGTAGCGAAGACCTTTAGGGTCAATCTGCCATCCCCAGTCAGACACCTCCAGATAAGGATTTCTCGCACCCTTCAGTAGATTCCCTTCTGTGATCTCCGCACCCGGGTCCGTGCTGACGCAGAAGGACATATAGTAGCTGAAGGTATAGAAATCAACCGTGCCTGCCTTCAGATCCTCAAAATCTCCCGGCTCTGTCTGCAGCGTAATCTGATTTTCCCTGAACAATCGTTTCGCATAGCCCGGGTATGCTCCCCGGACCTGGACATCGCTGCTGAACCAGTTCACCATCCGCATATGCTTCTGTGTTTCCAGCACATCATCCGGATTGCAGGTGTAGGGATAATCCGGCAGAAAACCAATCATACATCCCATCTGGAACTGGGGATAATGCTCACGGGCGTATTTTACCACCCGCGCACTTGCCACAAACTGATGGTGCAGCGCCTGAAATCGCTCCTGCGGCCGGTCTGCCAGATCTGCCAGCGAGCCGGAAAAGCCCTTGATATTATTGGCCGAGAGCATGGAACCCGTGTACAGAGTGGAGGTATTGATCTCGTTAAAAGTCAGCCACCAGGTCACTTTATGCTGATAGCGCTCAAACAGCACCCTGCAGAACTTCTCATACAGCTGGATCAGGTGTCGGTCCGTCCAACCGTTATATTTTTCTGCCAGCGCATAGGGCAGCTCATAATGACTGATGGTGACCAGCGGCTCGATTCCATAAGTCTTGCAGCAGTCAAACACCCGGTCATAAAACGCAAGTCCTTCTTCCAGCGGCTCTTCCTCCTCCCCGGTGGGAAAGATACGGGTCCAGTTGATACTGGTACGGAACATCTTAAAACCCATTTCGGCAAAAAGAGCGATGTCCTCCTCATAATGATGATAAAAATCAATGGCCTCATGAGAGGGATAGAGATACGCCCCGTCAAGCGACGGTTCGATCCGCCGGGGTGCGGTGTGGGAGCCGTTCGTGATCACATCCGGCACCGATACTCCTTTACCGGCCACGTTCCATGCACCTTCGCACTGATTTGCGGCTACTGCGCCGCCCCATAAAAAATTCTTTGGAAAACTCATTGTCCTCATCCTTTCAATCTTTGTTTTCTCATCAGACGCCGATGATCAGTCTGTCATGTTCCACCGTTACATCGCCTGTCTCATCCTCATTGGTCACAAGCACCGGCGTAATCACCGGACACCCTGCCGCTTTGATCGCGTCCATATCAAATTCCAGTAAAAGCTGTCCTTTGGTGATCCGATCACCGCTTTTTACATGGGCCGTAAAGGGCTTTCCGTCCAGAGATACGGTCTCAAGCCCCACATGGATCAGCAATGCCACCCCCTGATCCGATCGCAGGCCCATGGCGTGAAGCGTATCAAACATCATTTCGCATACGCCGTCAAAGGGTGCATATACCTTTCCTTCCGCCGGTTCCACTGCGAAGCCATGGCCCAGCATGCCGCCGGAAAAAGTCTCATCCGGAACCTGCGACAGCGGCACAACCCTGCCGGCAACGGGAGCTTTGATTTCCAGACGTTTTTCGACCGTTTCCTTCTGACCGGAACCCGCTCCTGATCCTGCCTTTTCTTTATACAGTACAAAACCTGCAAGGAAAGAGAACACAAAGGGAACCGCCGCGCAGAGAACAGCCATGAAAATATCCGGTGCCTCCGGACTCAAAAGCCCCAGAATTGCAAATACACCCAGCCCGGTAAACTGATACATGGTTGTACCGGTCAGCGAGATAAAAGCGCCGCAGACCGCACCTCCAATACAGGACAGAACAAACATTTTGATCCGCGGAAGGGTTACTCCATAGATCGCCGGTTCCGTCACTCCGAAAATGCCGGAGAGAAAGGCCGGCAGTGCGACCGCTTTCATTTCCTTATCTCTGGATTTCAGATACATGGCCAGAACCACGCCGATCTGAGCGAAGCTTACGGTACAGCCTATAGCCATGATCACATCCGGATTTCCCTCCAGCAGACTGATAAATGAGAACGAAGTCAGAGCACTGTGGACACCGAAGAGGACCATAACCTGATACAAGCCCCCAAATACCGCTCCTGCCAACACCGGGGCCGCATTCATCAGACTAGTAATCCCAGTATTTGCCAGGCTGCTCACGACAGCAACCATTGGTCCGATGAGCGTATAACCAAGCGGGATCACGATCAACAGTGTAATTGCCGGCACCAGAAAATTAGCGACTGCTCTGGGGATGATTCGTTTCAACAGCTTCGCCAGGGGAACAGCTACTGCCACCACCGCAAGCACCGGCAAAAAAGTGCTGGTATACGTATAATTAAAATTGATTCCCAGAATCAGAAGATCCGTACCGTTGATAGCCGGATAACAGAGGATTGCTCCGATCAAAGCCCCCAGAAACGGATCCCCTTTTAACGTTTTTGCCAGATTCATTCCGAGAAAAACGGGCAGAAAAAAGAAAATCCCGTCACCGACCGCGGTAATCAGCGTATGCATGCCTGTGCCGGCCGGAACCAGACTGCTCATCTCCAGAAGAGACAGCAGGCCTTTCACAATACCGCCTGCACAGATCAGATTCAGACAGGGGCCGACGGATGCTACGACTGTATTTAAAAGCTTCACCGCCGGATTGCTCTTATCCTGCTGGTCGTTTCCTTCCTCTGCACTGCCTCCTGCCATGCCCAGCTGGTCGCACACCGCCTCGTAGACATCTATCACCGCATCACCGATAACTACCATATACTCCCCGCCGCCATGGACCACAGATATAACCCCTTCCAGGCCTTTTACGATGTTATCATCTGCCTTTCCTTCATCCTTCAGGCGGAAACGCACCCTTGTGATACAGTGGCGTACACTGTTGATATTTTCCTTTCCTCCCACATTGGCAATGATATTTTCTGCCACTTTCCTGTAGTTCAGTTTTTTCTTAGCCATATCAGGCCCCTCCTTTGGAAGAGGCTCTCCCTTCTGTCTCAGGATAATACGATTTCTGCTGTGTTCTGCCTCTTCGACGCCTTCCAGCGCTTTCAGAGCTTTCAGATCCACCACCCCTGCATCCTTGACCATGATATACAGGCCGTCCCTCCAGACAGTCGTACGGCTTATATTCTCCTGACCGCCCAGCAGCGGCAGTGCCATTTGCAACAGTTGTTCCTGATCCATGAGAAGAACCTCCTTTTCATTTTCAGAATCTTTTTTAATCATTTATCTGTACTCCTGCAGGGCCCTTGCAGGAAAATACATTCAAGTGTCAGTCATTTCTGCTCTTTACCCGGTAGATGTGCAGCATCAGATAGACCGTCTCGTCGTCGCTGCAGTTCCATCCCCGGCTCTCTTTAAAATAAGCGGTTACCCGGCATGCGCATTGATAGATATCCGGGTATTCCCACATCAGCGTGCGCTTCATGGAATTTACCTTGTGCTCCACCTGCGTACCGGTTTCAAGCCGCTGGATCAGATAGCGCATATGCGCGGCAAAGCGGCTGTAATTGTAGCCGTCTTTATCCAGGCGGATGTTCAGCGACTGTTCAATGAGATCATCCACCTCTCCCATGATATTCATCATGGTAATAAAGCTGTGGAGATCGCTGTTTTCTGTCTCTGCATTGATCAGATGCAGCGCCACGCTGACTGCCTCGTTCTGCGGCAGACAGATTCCCGTCTGTTCTTCCAGCATCTGGAGCGCCTGTTTTCCCAGTTCATACTCTCCGGGATACAGATGCCCAATGTCATAGGCAATGGGCGCTGTCAGATCAAAGTTTTTTCTCATCCGCTCTATGGCGAAACTTAAATGGTCCGCCAGCGTCAGCGGCAGATTCGGATTCAGCTGACAGTCAAGTTCCAGCTCCGCCTGTTCCGCAATGTCTGCACTGACCATCAGAATCTCTTTTGGAAGATCCCGGATCATGCCCAGATATTTGGGATCAATATCATAAAAGGTCCGCTCTACTCTGGACAAATCCTCCAGTTCGTAGGGCACCGGCGGGAATCCGACTCCTTTTCCCAGAATTACCACCTCATGTCCGGCAGAATCCAGAGCCAAAGCAGCGCTTGTATTGATTTTCTTTATCACTTTCATTACAGCTCCCTCTTTCTCATCCAGGCAAAAAGTTCAGAAAACTTTTGTCATGACACAAAAAATCCCCGGAATCGTCTCTATGCAAACACCGCAGTAACATATCCATGCCACCGCAAAATGGTCACAAGTAACGCTTCCGAGGAATATCGTCTTGCTTTTATCTATTTTACATGTCTGTAAGTATATCAAACCTGATTCATTTTTTCCATTGGTAATGTTTGCTGAAATTCCGGCTGTTTTTTGGTTTATAATTACTTTTTGTCAGTCAGAATATGATCCGCCGGATACACTGAAAAATATGAATGTCACGAACATATATGATGCAGCGTATATGTCGCTTTATAAAAGAAACCGGGCGCTGAATACACTTACCCAGCTAACCGCTCTGAATCCGGACAAACTTCATCATTACAGGCCAGTAAACCGTACGCCGCAGATTTCGGTGACTGAGCAGGCAGCCGGGATAAAGGAAAAGCCAAAGCCTCTCAGGTAACCGGACAGAGGGCCGGAATCTCCGTCGCCGTATAGCCCGGGGCGATGGCGTTCACATTGATGCCTCTTGCTATCCAGTCGTTGCTCAGCTTCGTCACGCCGCCCTTGACCGCCGTATACGCCGGGACGGTCTGCCCGTCGAACCAGGATACCATGGAAGCGATATCGATGATCTTTCCGTACCCTTTTTCAGCATGATCTTCGCCCCCTCCTGACAGAGGGATAAAGACCGAATTGAGATTGACATTCAGTACCTCGTTCCATTCCTCAACGGGAAACTCTTCCGCGCTGTGGCGTCTCTGGATCCCATGGACACCATACGCTCTGCGTTGCACAGGCGGATACAAAGCAGCCGGGACTTCGGATGGGATCTTCTCGCCCACGGCCCGGATACTGCACCTTTCAATGGAACTTGAATATTAGCCGGATTCCGCTTCCTTTGAAATGGCTGAAGCCGCACAGATCCATACGACTGCGGATGCGGCGCGGGAATTTCTGCTGGCATTTCCGGACTATCTGAAGGAAGTCGCCGTTGCCATCCTGCCCATTGCAGGAATGCTCTTTCTCTTCCAGCTTCTGACCGGACGCTTCCGGAAGAGAAAGCTTCTGAAGATCACCGGAGGGCTGTTCTACACCTATACGGGCCTGGTGCTCTTCCTGACCGGCGTCAACGTAGGCTTTATGCCCGCCGGACAGTTCCTGCGGGCTGCCATCGGCGCCAGGGAAGACACTTATCTGCTGATCCCCATCCTGCGGATCCTCACCGGCATCCCGATCCTGTATTTTCTGGTCCCGGGTTATCTGCTCTCGCTTCTTCTGACCTTTTTCGTGCCGAAGATCTACACCGGCATCGCCTTCGACTCCGGCAGCGTCGCCAGCAGCCCCATGACGGCGGCCTTTCTCCTGCCCTTCGCCATGGGCGCCTGTACCGCAGCAGGCGGAAATATTCTGACCGACGCTTTCGGTGTGGTGGCCATGGTCGCCATGACGCCGCTTGTAACCATCCAGGTGCCGGGACCCATGAGCGAACTCCGCAGACATGTGCGGACCAGATATCTGAAGACACAGGAAAGGAAGAACCGTCTATGTCCTCTGAAAACAAACACACCCTGATCCTTATCAGCGTCAATCAGGGTTATACGGAAACGGTACTGAAGACCGCCAGAAGCCTGGGCGCAAGAGGCGGCACGATCCTCCGGGCCAGATGGAGCGGCGTAAAAGCGCTGGAGACTTATCACGGCATCTCCCTCCAGACCGAAAAAGAGATCATCGCCATCATCGTCCCCAATGACCTGCGCAACAAGATCATGGACGCCGTCAACGAAAAACACGGCCTGAAAACCGAGGCCCAGGCAATCGTCTGCAGCATAAAGGTGGATCATTTTGCACCGATCTGAATTTCCCGAAAAATCTTTTTAAGAAATTTTTCTGTTTTATTTTGTCAGAACATGGAGTATAATGGAAAAATCAGAAATGTTTGACGAGGTACTCTATGGAACTTTCATTTGGAGAACAGATCAAGATCTTACTGAACAGAAATCATATGACCATACAGGATCTGGCAGATCGATACGAAGCCGCCACCGGAAATAAAATGTCGCGGCAAAATCTGACTCAGCGGCTGAAACGGGATAATTTTCCGGAACAGGATATGCATATTTTTGCTGCTCTTCTGGGACACCGGGTATCCATACAGCTGGAGCCAACCGTACATGTGATGTTTCCGGAATACAGCGGATTCCCTGCAGGACCAGAGACAATTCCCCAGGACCCGGCGAAAGCATCCTTATCCGAAGATTCTGTTTTCAGTCAGGAATCCTCGGAGGAAGAACTGATTCTGGAACCTCTGGAACTTCCGCCGGAGTCTTCCATAACGCCGGAGTCTGATCCGCATCCCGAAGTCCCTCCTGCTGATACTGTCGAGGAACCCTCCGAACATGATCCGTCGGGCCTTCCCTTCGAAATTCCCGCAGTATTCCGAAAGCAGAAGCCGGAAGGAGACATCAATCCTTTGACCGGCGAGGAATATCTGACCAATACGGTGCGGAAACATCCGGATGATCCTGATTTTATCCAGGTATACGATCAGAAGACCCATTCCTGGTCCGATGTGGCCGAGGATTATTTCTGGGATTTCCAGCAGAAAAAGAAACAGATCCTGGGCAGTGAATATCAGGAACCGATGTTAATCTGACCGTTCTGTAAAAGACGGGGCTTTCTGCAAACCGCGATCCTGTCTGTCATACCGCACGTCATCGCCGGGCACGCAGACAGAAGCTGTTTTGCAGCAGCCCCACGGCCTTAAAGCGCCGAAGGCGCCTTATCTTCCCGTTCCAGGGCCTTCCTGCGCCGGCTGATCATCCCGCCGATCCGTCCGGTCTCTCTGGAAGACAGCGCTTTCCAGCCGCCTTCGCGCACCTTGTCCAAAAGCCCCAGCTCTTCTGCGATCTCATATTTCAGCCTGTCATGGGGTTCCAGTTTTTCAAAATCAAGATTTTTGTTTTCTTCCATCTTCTTACACTCCTTTGCTTTTACAGGGAGTATAACCTGTTTTTGTACGCCTTATACCTTGTAATACACATTTTTCTGCCGGACCGGAAACGGACCTTTTCTTGACAGGGCCGGAAAAAGCCGGTACACTTGGTACAAACACAGCAGAAAAGGGAGAACGCCATGTATCATACCATTGTCACACTGAAAAAAGGCGAGGGCCGCACCATCAAAGCCGGCGGCATGTGGATCTACGACAACGAGATCGAAAGCGTCATGGGCGATTTTGAAAACGGAGACCTGGTAACGGTTCATGATTTTGACGGATATTTCATGGGATACGGATTTCTGAACATGCACTCGAAGATCCGGGTGCGCCTCATGTCCCGCAGAAAGGAGCATGTGGTCGACGAGGCATTTCTGGAACGCCGGGTAAGAGACGCGTGGAACTACCGGAAAGACACCTGCGACACCGGATGCTGCCGGGTCATCTTCGGAGAGGCGGATTTTCTTCCGGGACTGGTGGTGGATAAATTTTCCGATGTGCTGGTGGTGGAATCCCTCGCTCTGGGGATTGACAGGCTGAAGCTCCCCATCCTGGACATCCTGAAGCGCGTACTGGCCGAGGACGGGATCTGTATCCGCGGGATCTATGAACGGAGCGACGCCAAAGTCCGGGAACAGGAAGGAATGGAACGTCTGAAAGGATTTATTGGAGAGCCTTTTGACACGAAAGTAGAGATTCTGGAAAACGGCGTGCGCTATCTGGTGGATGTGGAGGACGGACAGAAGACCGGCTTCTTCCTGGACCAGAAATACAACCGTCTGGCTGTGCAGCGTCTCTGCAAAGGCAAAAAAGTGCTGGACTGTTTCACCCATACGGGATCTTTCGCCCTGAATGCCGCCGTTGCAGGCGCCGAAAGCGTCCTGGGCGTCGACGCGTCCGCCCTCGGCTGCCGGCAGGCGGAGGAGAACGCCAGATTGAACGGCGTGGAGGACAGGGTAACTTTCCAGTGCGCCGATGTGTTCGAGCTGCTGCCCCGGCTGGAACAGGAGGGAGAATCCTACGACGTGGTCATCCTGGACCCGCCTGCCTTCACCAAATCCAGAAGCTCCGTCAAAAACGCCATCAAAGGCTACCGGGAGATTAATCTCCGGGGTATGCGGCTGGTCCGGGACGGAGGATTTCTCGTCACCTGCTCCTGCTCCCATTTTATGGACCCCGACCTGTTCCGGAAGACCCTGCAGGAAGCGGCCAGGAGCGCGCACAAGCGGCTGCGCCAGGTGGAATTCCGCACCCAGGCCTGCGACCACCCGATCCTGTGGGCGGCGGATCAGTCCTATTATCTGAAATTTTATATCTTTCAGGTGTGCGAAGAACTGTAGGGGCAGATGAATCGAAAAAACGGCGCGAATAAAGGCTTTCCGGACTCTTTCTATCGATTGCGGAAAGCCTTTGTGTATCAGATTACCATATAAATTCAGGACACTTCGTTTATCATCTGCGTGATTTCTTCCCAACGTTCCTCCATCTCCTGCACCAGCCGGAACTGCGTCCGGCATCGGTCCAGATTATGTGTTTCCCGGCTGATCCGGAAATAATGGTCGCCGTTCAGATAATCCGTCAGGAAACGCACGCCGCATTCCAGCGTCATGAGCTTCGCACCCATGGGAAGCAGTACGGTTTCCGCCTCTGTCAGGCTGCCGCCGCACCCGTCCAGATATCCCTGTGTGAAGACCCGGTACAGGTCCATATCCACATGCACTTTTGTGAGATCCCTCTCGTCTTCCGCAGCGGTGGAGACGCCGAACCGCACCGAATCGCCGTAATCATACAGGGAGGACCCCGGCATGACCGTATCCAGATCGATCACGCACAATGGTTTTCTCGTGGTATAATCCAGCAGTATGTTGTTCATCTTTGTATCATTATGTGTAACTCTGAGCGGGAGCGTCCCGTCCTCCAGTCCGTTCACGATAACGCCTGCTTCCTGCTCATGCGCCAGGGCAAACTCGATCTCCTTTCTGCATTCTCCTACCCGCCCCACGACGTCCTTTTTCAGGACGTCACGAAACTGTGCGTAACGGACGCGGGTATTGTGAAAATCCGGAATGGATTCATGGAGCGCAGCCGCCGGAAAATCCGCCAGAAGCTGCTGAAAATTTCCGAAGGCCAGCCCCACATGATACAAATCCTGCGGATGCTCCGCTCTCTGAAGGCAGACGCTGTCCGGAATGAATTCATAGACCCTCCAGTATTCTCCCTCTTCATCCACCGCATACATACAGCCGTCACAGGCCGGCACCAGATGCATGGCGCTCCTTCGGTCGTCGGATCTTTCTCCCAGAAATGCCGTCACCCGGGCAATATTTTCCATCAGTTCCTCCGGCCTTTGAAAAACCTGCCGGTTGATCTTCTGAAGAATATAGCAGAGCCCCGTATCACAGGCGACCAGATAAGTCTCGTTAATATGTCCTTCCCCGAATCTGCAGGCGGTGACCGGAGTCCCCTTAACGGCAAATCGGCTAATCATCTGTTCCATTCCTTCCCTCCGTATTCCGATCACACAAAAACCCGCGGCTCCAGATGGCGTCTTACCCTGACCGTTCGTCCCTCTCTAAGCGCGTCATACGCCGCATAAGCCAGTTCAATGGTACGCAGGCCGTCCACAATCCCCGCGCCCACAAGCGGCGTTCCCTGCTCCGTATGTCTCAAATAGTCGTCGAAGATATCCCCGTGCTCTTTCGCCACCAGATTGGGATACTGCATCTGAAGTTCGCCGTCCGTATAAACCTCCATCCTCTGATTGTTGTAAAGATCCAGATAAGCCGCTCCTTTTTCCCCTGCCACGCGTATGGTAACATCGCCCCACATGGGGTCCCTGGGTCGTCTGGACCAGGAGGCATCGATCTGGAAGACCGCTCCCCCTGTCATGGTACCCTGCATGACCGCGATGTCTTCCGCCTGAATGTTGTCATGAAGCGCGTGTTTTGCATATGTACTGACCGTATCAAATTCCTCGCCGGTAAACCAGCGTATAATATCCGCCACATGGACCGTATGATCAATGATGCATCCGCCCCCGTTCCTGGCAGGATCAAGCACCCAGTCCGGCGCTCCCGGTTCATACATACAGCCGTGGTTGGTGGCGCATACCGCCTGAATCTTTCCCAGCTTTCCGGCATCGATCAGCGCTCTTGTGCGGAGAACCGCGTCGCTGAACCGGACCGGAAAGGTGGTCAGAAACGGGACCTGACAGTTCTCCACCGCCTGCGCAATCCGCACGCCGTCCTCCACGCTGACCGCGATGGGCTTATCGCAGAAGATCGCTTTCCCGGCTTTTGCCGCCGCAATGCAGTCGTCCGCATGGCGGTCGTTAGTGGATGTGATCAGAACCGCGTCAATATCCGGGTCAGCCAGAAGCTCCTCCCTGTCCGCGCAGTATTTCGCGCCGAACAGCTCAAGCCACGGCGCAGCCGCCTCCCGGTCGGAATGACAGATGGCCGTCACAGGAAATCGCTCCTTCATGTATTTCAGCGCGGGAATGTGGTTTCCCGTGGAATGCGGATGATCCAGACTTAAGATTCCAAGACGCTTCATACCGTCACCTCCAGTTCTTCCATATATTTCTGGCTGCACACAAGCTCACAGCCGTCCGCACTGTAGATATGGCCCTGGTTGGTGCCCACCGGTTTCCAGACCAGCAGCCCTCCCTCTGTCACAAGCTCAAAATTCTCGCATACGTCGTCGCCGGCAGCGTCGAAGAAAAGCCTGACAATGGTTCCGCTGCCAAAACATCCGATATAGGATCTTACATTCTCCGTCTCCAGAAGATTTCCGGCCTGCTCCTCTCCTGTCAGCAACGCCACCTGCTCCTTCCACTGTTCAAAGGAACGCTGCAGATCTTCTTTTTTACAGATGCACTGAACGATCACCTGATGAACCGGCTCCATGTTCTGCTCCCTGATCAGGCGGCAGGCCCGCTTCCAGGGATGTTCTTCAAAGTACTGTTTTCCGTTCACTTCGCTCTTCTCCCGTCTCTCTCCGTTTACGCATCCGCTCCCCCTCCGGCGCTTCGGTATCCGCCGCCTGTCCGAATGCTGTTTTTCGTTTTTTCTTTTATGCCCGTGCTGTCACGGCTGTCCGGCAAACGCACACTCCATAATTCCTTCCTCTGTCGCCTTGCTTCCCGAAAACGTCCCCGTAAGCGCTCCCTCCGAAAGGACCAGGATCCGGTCGCAGGCCCCCAGAATCTCCGGAAGCTCCGATGAGATCAGAATGATGGCCATGTGTTCCTTCGCCATCCGCTCGATCAGCTGGTGGATCTCCTTCTTGGCCCCCACATCGATTCCCCGGGTGGGTTCGTCCAGAATCAGCAGCGTAGGCCTGCAGGCCAGCATTCTGGCCAGGCAGCATTTCTGCTGATTTCCCCCTGAGAGACGTTCGATGGGCTGATCGCCGGAGACGGCCTTGATCCGGAATTTCTGCTGATATTCCTCATAGAGCGCCTCCTGCTTTCCCTCATCCACCACAAATCCTTTCAGGATCTGCCCAAGATCCGCAAGGCAGATGTTTTCCTTCAGACTCCGAAGGGGAATGATTCCCTCCCGCCGGCGGTCCTCCGATACATAGCAAATACCCTGGCTCAGCGCTTTCTTCGGCGAGGAAATATGGATTTCCTCTCCATTCAGCCACATCCGGCCGCTGTCCGGCCGGTCCAGTCCGAAGATGCATCTTGCGATCTCCGTTCTTCCGGCTCCCATCAGGCCGGACAGGCCAAGGACTTCTCCCGCGCGCACTTCAAAGCTGATGGGATCAAAGACTCCTCTGCGGCTTAAATTTTCCACTTTAAATACCGGAGCTTCCGCCTGATCCACCGGCGCCTTCTCCCGCTGGAACACGTCGTTGATCTCACGCCCCACCATCAGGCGGGTCAGTTCCTGTTCTGTCGTCTCGGACACTTTCTTCGTAGCAATATATTCCCCGTCTCTTAAAACCGTGACTTCGTCGCAGATCTCAAAGATCTCGCCCATACGGTGGGACACGTATACAATGGCCATGCCGGCCGCCTTCATCTCCCGGATCACCTTGAACAGCTCTTCTTTATCCGCATCCGTAATCGCCGAGGTAGGCTCGTCCATGACTACCAGCCAGGAATCCGATCCCATGGCTTTTGCAATCTCTACCATCTGCTGCTGGCTCACCGACAGGTCCCGGACCTTTCTGGTGACACTGGTGCGCAGATGCAGAAGATCCATGTATTTTCTCGTATCCTTTTCCATTTCCGGCACGGACAGGAACAGGTTCCACTTCCGTTTCTCTTTTCCAAGAAACGCGTTCTGCGCAATGTTCAGCTCCGGAATCAGCGCGAACTCCTGATAAATCACAGAAATCCCCAGTCTCTGAGAATCCGTGGCCGAGTGGATCTCCACCGGAATTCCGTCGATGGAGAGCGTCCCTCCATCCTTCTGATAAATCCCGGAGATGATCTTGATCAGCGTGGATTTCCCGGCTCCGTTCTCTCCCATAAGCGCATGGACTTTGCCGCCCTCAATCTTCAGAGAAATATCCTTAAGCACCGGAATTCCGGAAAAGCTTTTGTCAATATGCTTCAGCTCCAGCGTATGATGCCCGTTTTCCCGTATGACCTCCAGCGCCTTCCCATTATCCGCCGCAAGAAGCGGCTTCTCTTTCTTCCGGAACAGGCTTCTGGCCGAGGCGACGGTCTGATCTGCCAGAACCGCTCCCAGCACGCAGAGTCCCTTGATGATGTAATTCCAGAATACGGAGATATTGATCATGTTGATCCCCAGGGTGATGGTTCCCATCAGAAGACACCCCAGGAACGTTCCCGCAATGGTCCCCACTCCGCCCAGCAGGCTGGTTCCCCCAAGGACCACCGCTGTAATCACGGTAAATTCCAGCCCTTCGCCGGCCAGCGGCTGCGCGGAGCTCGCCCGTCCCACCGTCAGGATCGTCGCGATCCCGCAGAGGAATCCGGTGATCACATAGGTCAGGAAAATAAAGCCTTTGGAATTGATGCCGGAGGCGTGCGCCGCCCGGGCATTCCCGCCCACCGCGTACAGGCGGATGCCGAAGGTCAGCTTCTTCACGCACCACAGGCAAAGGATAATAAAAGGAATCAGGAACACCACCGAGGAAGGGACCACCAGCCCGCCCAGCTTCCACTGTGCATTCCCCAGCCATTTATAATACGAATTGGTGATGACGATCCGGGTACTGTTCGTAACCATGAGCGTGAGACCCTTGCAGAAGGTCTGCATGGCAAGGGTCGCCATAAACGCGCTGATCCCCAGATAACCGCACAGAATGCCGTTGAACGCTCCGATCGCCGTGCTGACCAGTATGGAGACCAGAATACCCGCCAGAGCTCCCCCGGCGCTCTCCGGCCCCACCGCGTTCATGACCACAGCCGTCACCGCTCCGCTGAGCGCGATGTTCGCTCCCACCGAGAGATCAATTCCCCCCACAATAATCACCAGCGTCATCCCGATGGACAGTATGGTAAATACCGCAGACTGCCGGATCAGATTCGTGGCCGTCATGGGGCTGGCAAAGTTATTGATCGTAAATGAAAATACCGCAAAGAACACCGCCACAATCCCCAACAGGATCCAATAGCGCATGGCCTGCGCCGACATGTTCCTCTCTGCTCCTTTTGTCATCTCTGTACCCTGCCTTTCTGCTCATGGATGCGCCGTGTCCGGAAAGGGGCAGGAAGACAGACTGTCTCTGCCCCTTTCGGACCGCCTGTTCTGTTCTTTATTTTGTAGGAACAAAATCTGCGTTGAACTCTTTCTGATAGGATTCGGAAGCGATGATTTTCCGTGCCTCCTCGATGGATACCACTTCATAAGTTACGCCGTTGATCTCGGTAAGGCCGTTGTCCTGCACGAATTTCAGCATCTCGTCGCCCATGACCTTGTAGGTCGGCAGATACTGATCCACCGCCATGGCCTCGCCGTCGAACAGGCGGCGGGCAATCACGATCCCCCAATAGCCAAGACGCTCGTTCCCTACCACATTGTCCAGCAGGTAATCGCCTTTTTCCAGATAATCCAGCGCGTCCGGATCTCCGTCATTGGTGGAAATGGTAATCGTCCCGCCGGCATTCTGTACGCCCTGATAAGCACCGTAGCTCATGCCTGCAGCGATGATATGCATGTGCAGCATATCGGTATTGGAACGGACCAGGTCCTCCGCAACGGTCATGGAAGTCGTTGCATCCCACATTCCCATGCCGGAAACCAGTTTCAGATTCGGGTAATTCTCCATGGCCGCCGTATAGCCCTCCTGCCTCTTCTCGGAGACCAGATTGCCGGCGCTGCCCACCACCAGGCCGATGGAACCGGTTTTATCCTTATAGTATTCACCGATTACCGTGGCGGAGAAATATGCATCGTCATAGTCCGGATAAATCAGGTTATAATTCGCATTCGCTTCCACCTTGCTGCCCGCGGTCAGCACGATGATGCCCGCATCCGTCGCTTCATTTACCACGTCCACAATGCCTGCCACGTCGCAGGAATCGATCCAGATGGCGTCTACCCCCTGCTGGATGAAGCCCCGGATCTGGTCAATCTGGGTATCCAGATTACCTTCGCAGGCTTTCCAGATCAGTTCGCAGTCATAGTCCTCTCCTGCCAGGTCCGCGCCGTTTTTAATCAGGATCAGCCCGGCATCGTTCAGGTTGATACATGCCATACCAATGGTCATCTTCTCTCCCGACGCAGAATCCTCCGCCGGAGTTTCCGTTTCTTCCGGTTCCGCGCTTTCAGCGGGAGCTGCAGCAGCGTCAGGAGCTGCATCGCCTCCGCCGTCGGCCGGTTTGGAGCCGCAGCCCGCACAGATTCCCAGTATCATGGTCAGTGTAAGCGTCAGTGCTAACAGTCTTTTCATTTTCTTCCTCCTTTTTGTTGACCTTGTCTTCAGTCTTTTCCGCTTTTTCTCTTTTGAAAAAGGGTAAACAGCGCGTCCACGACGATGGCGATCAATATGACAAGGCCTTTGATCGCAGACTGCGCGTTAACAGGTACTTCCATAAAGGTGAGTGCGTTGATCAGCACTCCGATGATCAACGTCCCGATGATCGTGCCGCCGACGGTCCCTCTCCCGCCCATGGTGCTGGTGCCGCCGATGACCGCGGCCGCGATGGCATCCATCATGGAATCTCCTCCGAGATTCGGTGAGATCTGCCCCACGCGGCTGACGGTCAGAAGAGCAGCCACGCCGATAAAGATCCCGTTTAACACATAGATCTTGAATTTCTGACGGCCGGTATTGATGCCGCAGCAGGCTGCTGCAGCTTCGTTGCTGCCCAGCGCATAGGTAGCGGTTCCCAGACGGGTCCTGTACAGGATCACGGCAGCCACCGCGGCCATGAACAGAAACGCCACCGTCTGAAACGGAATGAACCCCAATACTTTTCCTCTCCCGATATAGGAGACCGCAGGAGAGCTTAAAAACATAATCTTTCCTTCCGACGCCCAGTGCGTGATTCCTTCCGCGATCGTCATCATCCCCAGCGTCGCCACAAAGGGGAGAAGCCGGCATTTTGTAATGAGGAAGCCGTTCACAGAGCCCAGCGCCGAACCGATCAGGACACATAAGGCCACCAGAAGCCACGCGCGGTTGCCGGTGCTGACATGAAGGATGCTGGACACGACAGCGATCATGGTCAGTCCGTTTCCCATGGACAGATCGATCCCCCCTGTAATCAGGACGAAGGTGGCGCCCAGCGCCATGACTCCTTTTGCCGCATTCTGTTCCAGAACTCCCAGCAGATTGCCCGGAGATAGAAAGGACCGGTTCGAAATCGTCGCGATGCACATAAGCGCCGCCAGAATGCCGATGTTGATCATCCGGTTCAGGTCCAGGTTCCGCACAACTCCTTTTTTTCCGTCACTCATACTCTTCCTCCAAAACATCAGTCCCCGGACAGCTCTGTCACAGCATGACAGGCATGCCGGTCTTCAGGGATTCTCTGCAGGCATCGATCACCTTCACCGCCAGAACCGCCCGCTCATTATTCACGATATACGGCTTCCCTGAGAGCGTCGCCTCGCAGAAATGAAGCAGTTCGGCTTTCAACGCCCCCTGAATCTCTCCGTTAAACTCCGGCCAGTATGTCAGCTCCGGATATTCCACCAGGCTGTCCGCTCCGTAGATCTCAAGACCCGGGCTCTTGATGTCAATGTAGCCGGTAGCCTTCGTACCGAATACATGCGCCCTTGCCACAAAGCCCAGAGACTCGCTGGCATGAGCCCAGAAGAGATGGATTACGGCAATCGTCCCGTTGTCGAAAGTAATCGTATTAAAGGTGGCGTCCCCTTCGTTGACCGCCCGCTCTCCGTTGAACGCCCCGTTCACCTTGTCCACCGCCTGGGCGTACACCTTGACCGGCCTGGCGCTTCCGGCAAATGTAAGCATGGCCTCAAAATCATGCACCCCCATATAGTGGTACATGGAAATGGCGCCGCTTAAACGCCTGGGCACGCCGTTGGTGGAAGAGCGCTCCAGATACATATTCGTCACTTCCCCAAAGTCTCCGTTTTCGATCCTCTGCGCCATCATCTGGTATTTGGGATCGAATTTCAGCACCTGTCCCACCATCATCCGGGTTCCGTGCTCCTTCGAAAGCTCCATAATCCGGTCCGCCACCGTTCCGTCCTGCGCGATGGGCTTCTCGATCAGAAGGGCCTTTCCCGCCTCGATCACCGGCCTGGCCGCGTCATAGTGAAAATGCTCCGACACCGCCACGCTACACGCATCCAGCTCTCCGCCAAGCTCTCTTAACATCTCTTCCACATCGTAAAATGCCCTGCAGCGTTCTTCCCCGCCGGAACGTCCGCTGTTGATAACCGCCGCCAGCTCGTCCGCCATGGCCCTGTTGCGGTCGCACACGGCCATCAGCTGTGCATTGGGCAGTTTTTCATAGATTCTGGCATGATTGGTACCAAAGTACCCGCAGCCGATTACAGCCACCTGCAGCATTCTGGTTTCCTTCATTCGCAGTTCCTCCCTGTCTTTTGATTGATAAAAACATTATAAGTGGAATCCCGTTCACTGTCTTTGACAAAACTTCTTTCATCTTTATCATTATTTACTTTTTTGTGATAAATATTTTATTTTTCAAAGTATTTCGCGTAATTTTTGTTTATTTTGCACATAGTTTTTCCTTGACCACCATACGAAAATCGATCCAGTACGGAGGCTCACAGTTTTTATCCGCATAGCTTTCCGCTTCTTCCCGGCTCATGGAACCGTCGGGTCCGGCCAGCAGGCTGCGTACCTTATACCGTCTGTACAGATCCGTCAGCGTGTTGTCGCCCTCCCGGATACACGCCATGTCTCTTGTAAAAAGCGCCTCCACAAACGCGAAATCCGGATCAGGAAGTTCTATGGCCGCAACCCCCGCCTGCATGCTCAGACGGTCCTGGGAGCGGTATGTTTCCGGCAGGCCCTGATAGAACTTCCATGCTTTTTCAAACTGGCCGCAGGCCAACAGAAGATCCATCAGTTCTTCGGAAAACGCCCGGTCGATGGAATACCCCTCCAGGCGGACCGCTTCCTCCATCCATTCCACCGCCTGATCCATGTCCCCTCTCAGCCTGGCGTCGCAGGCCAGATTCCGGAGTGCAAAGGGAGACCGCTCAAGCTCCAGCGATCGCTCCCACTGTCTGACCCCCTCTTCTCTTCTTCCCAGTTCATAGAGCATCACGCCCAGATGAAGGCGGGAGAGATAGTGATCTCCCTCCGGTTTCCTGAGACTCTCCTCCAGAAGCGGCAGAAAATGCTCATCCACCATCCAGCTGGGCGGCGCCGTCCGGACATCCGTACAGTCCATCCGGCCTTTTTCCAGAAGTTCAAGCCATGGCTCCTGCTCCGGTCCCAGAGTAGAAACCGGAAAATACATGCCGGCCGGGATCCTGCCTCCTCTTCGTTCCTCCAGCGCGCCCCATCCCAGGCCGCAGGACAGGATTTCCCCGACCCTCAGAGCCGCCCTGCTTCTGAAATCTTCCTCAAGAGCCTTCAGCGTCTCCACCGGCATGGCATCCCGGACTGCTTTTTTGACTTCCTTCCGGGCGGACATGTAGTCCTGCGCATACGGGGATTCCGGATCTGTGACAAAGGTCTCTCCGATGGCCTGCGTAAAGCTCCACGCCGTATTCGCCGGAATATAGATGCCGTTCAGCTGCGTGGGCGCCAGACCTGCCTGAAGCTCTACATAATTTCCTTCTTCCTTATTGGCCAGATACTCACACCACCGGCGGCCGCCCCCGTGGCTGCCCCAGCAGAACATCTTGCGGAACCGGAGCGGAAGCGTGGACGCTTCATAAAACAGCCGTCCGTCCTCATAGGCCGCCGCACTCCAGCAGGCGTCCATATCCTCCGCATTCTGATAAAAAAATTCATTGGAATACGTGGCATTGGACGGATACGAAGAGTCCTTTTGGGGAAGTGTAGGAAGGAAGGGCAGCTTCGTGCGTCCAAAAACGCGGACCGGATTCACATTGTCGCTGATGCTGTCCGGGTCCAGATAGATCACGTCCTGCGCATCTGAAAAGACCCGGAGCTTCTCCGTCGCCTGAATCGCGATATTGCTCCACCAGTACATGGACTGTTCTCTGTCGTCCTGATTAAAAATACTGACATGCGCGTAAATGGCTTCCGCCCCGTCGGGCAGATGGAAGTCAATCTGAATAAAAAGCCGCTTCATCCGCTCGAATTCATACATCCGCAGAAACTCTTCCCCGTCCGGAGCCGTGATCCGGGCGAAGAACACAGGGCTGTTACTGTAGACCACATGGCCGTACTGTCCGCAGTTCCACTCCACCCCGCCGGAAAACCAGGCGTTCCGAATACCCAGATTGGCGGGCTGGTAGACCGGATTTTTATAGAGGATCTCCTTCCCGGTCTTCTTGTTTCTCAGAGACCAGAGACGCCCTCCCTGCTCCGGAAGGAATACCGCTTCCAGCCTGTCATTTTCCAACACCGCGGTCTTCAGCTCGATCTGACGTTTGTTCCGGTCATATTTGTCCAGTATACGGTACGGAAGGACCCGGAATCCGGTATTGACCCCCAGAAGCTTTTCTTCCTCCGGTTTCAGCGTCCCGTCCCCCCGGGACGGCTTGTCCGCTTCCGCATCCCGGAATATGGGCAGCGGGTTATCGCCTGTAACTTTTGTACCGGAAATTTTAAGGCTGCTTACGTTTGCTTTCATCCCTTTACCATCCTTTCCTGAATCCACCCTGCATGGCTGCCAGGCAGCCCGGCATCTCTCTCCCACAGCAGCCGTCCGTTGTGCGGATCTTCCTGTCTGACGGACCCTCTGTCTGTGGAAATTATGCTCAGTGTAAGGCAGGGCAGACCCAAAGTCAACGCCATTGGCTATTTTGAATAAAAATATGCAAATTTACGATAAGTTTTGCAATATCTTCAACAATCAAAACACAATATAATAAATATGGAGCCCCACATTTACCTTTTTTACTTGTACACGATAAAAAATCCGGAGATGGGAGGGAACTGTTTTGATAAAAAATTTGAACACTTTGAGCTTTTCTGAATTTGGAGATATTCTGCTGGACCGTCATCCAAACCGCGGATTTCCCACGGACCGGGACTGGAAAGAGCAGATTATAACGATCTCTCATGAAACCGTCCACGTATACCGTCTGGAGGCAGACAAAATGTACCTGGATTTCGAGAGCGGAATGACGGTGCTTGCGGTCTCGCATACGCCGGAATCCATGGAATATTTCTATCTGGACAAACCGGTTGCCATACCCGGCGGGATCTACTTCTCACTGATCCCCATATCAGACACCTGTACCGTCCGCTGCTGTATGAACAGGGGCGGAACCTGGAACCGTCAGGACTCCTGCAAGGTGGATGTGTCCTTCAGCGTCCAGTGCCAGATGAAAATCTGCAATGTCTATACCATCTTTTATCAGGAAAAGGAAAAAGGATTCTTCTTCAAAGGAGAACGACACGAAATGTCAGAATTGACCTATGTGGACAAAGGGAGGCTTCACAGCGTGGTCAACGGAAGCGAAATGGCGCTGGAGCAGGGAAATATGACCGTCTATGGACCCGGACAGTGGCATATGCAGTACGCGGATCCCGAATGCACGGTAGGATTTATCACCATATCCTTCGATCTCCAGTATCCGTTTCTGGAGCTGCTTCTGAACCAGAGATTTTCACTGGACAATGAGACCAGCAATCTGCTGCTGCAGATCCTGCAGGAGTACAATTCGCCGGATATGTTCAGCAACGACATGATCATCTCAAAGCTTCAGCAGCTTCTGCTGACGGTTCTCAGGATGAAGGAGCCGCTTGTGGAAAAGCTGCATACTTCCATCTCCATCTACAATGAAAATCATATTCTGCACGGAGTGCTGACCTATATTTCCGACCATATTTACTGCAAACTGCCGGTCAGCAGCGTTGCATCCGCCAACAATGTCAGCGTCTCCTACCTGACCACGCTGTTCCAGAGACACCTGCAGATCCCGCCCGGCGAATACATCCGCCGTCTGAAGCTGGAAGAGAGCAAAAAGCTGATCCGGGAAGGAAAGGACAATTTCACCCAGATCGCCAAACGGCTTCAGTATTCCACCGTACATCATTTTTCCCGGCAGTTTAAAGAATATTACGGTATCACCCCCACGCAGTATGCCAAATCCATCCATTTCACGGAGGGCGGCAGGCAGGGACGTCCGCCGACCTGAACGCCCCTCACCTCCTATACCCCGATCACTTCCCCCAGCTTAAAGGAATAGATCAGCCGTTCCTTCACTTTCCGGCCGGTGAGCATCCGGAGGGCCTGGTCGTAATACTCCAGCTGGGCATGATACCGGTCCACCAGTTCCTCTGCCCGGGCGACCCGGTCTGTCTTGTAGTCCACCACCACCGCTTCTCCGTCTTCATAGAAAAATGCGTCGATGATCCCCTGGACCAGGACCGTCTCCTCCGGGTCCGCATCCGGAAATTCGCTCCCCGGAAGTCCGATGACAAAGGGCTGCTCCTGGTACAGTTCTCCCCTTTCTCCCGCTTTTCGCATCCGTTCGGCAAGCGGAGTCCGCAAAAAGACCTGAAAATCCGCCGGCCTTACCGCCTGGAGGTCTTCCTTTGTGATCCGGCCCTCTGCCGCCAGTCTCTGAAGCTCCGCATCCACCTGCGCGGGCTCCGGCACGGTCCCAAAATCCATGCATTCCATGATCGTATGGTAGATCGTACCTCTGGCGGCGCCGCCCTTTTCTTCCGTCTTCTCCACAAACTGAGGGATCAGAGGGATGATGTCCGACTCCGGGTAGAGCTCCTCGCTGCTGTCCGACTCCTCCTGCATCCGGAGCTTTTTCAACTCCGTCACGCTGTATTTCTGCTTTGTCTTTCTGGCGGTATCCCACGGATAGCTCCAGGACAGGCGGGCGTCGATCTGCCCGTAAAGTTCCCGATCCCTTGCCCGAAACAGCACGAACTCTTCCATCTCGTCCCTTGCCATCACCTGTTTCACCTGCCGTCCCACCGCCTGCTTCACAAGTCCTTCCAGAGAAACCTGCTCCTTTCGGATGCTGCTTCCTTCCCGGCTCCTCCCGGACAGGATCCACTCCAGGCAGCTGCCCGCACCGGACAGCTGCAGGAACAGAAGCTTCTCTTCGCCGGAAGCACCCTGTTCATCCAGAAGCTTCTCCTTCGCCATGCCGGTCAGGATCAGCTTCTCCTTTGCGCGGGTCATGGCCACATACAGGATTCTAAGCTCCTCCCCCAGGCCGTCCAGAAGGTTCTGCCGGCGGATCAGCTGTTTTAAAAGAGTCGGACGGCGCATGCGCTGTTCCAGATCCACATAGTCCAGTCCGATTCCGTACCGATTGTGAAGCACGGCCTTCTCCCGGCTTTCCTGTTTATTGAAGCTCTTTCCCAGGCCCGCTGCGAAAACGACGGGAAATTCCAGGCCTTTGCTGTGATGCGTACTCATGATCCGGACAGCCTCGCCGCCCTGTCCGGAGATATCCGCCTCGCCGAAGTCCACGCTGTATTTCTGCAGCCGTTCGATATACCGGATAAAATGAAACAGTCCATGATAACTGATCTTTTCGTAGTCCTGCGCCTTCGTAAGAAGCATCTCCACATTGGCAAGGCGCTGCTCTCCGGCAGGCATGGCGCGCACCTGGTCCAGATATCCGGTCTCTGTCAGAATCCGCCACAGAAGCTCATGGATTGACGTGCATGCCGCCAGTTCCCGATACCGTTCCACCCCTTTAAAAAATCCGCGCAGATGCTCCCTTGGCTTTTCCTCCGGGCCTTCCTCCGCATAGCTTCTGCATGCCTTCGCAAAGCTCTGATCCGGATACGCCGCCTTGATCTTCGCCATCTCTTCCGAGGAAAATCCGCCCAGCATGCCGTGCATGGCGGCGGCCAGCGGAATGTCCTGGGCCGGATTGTCCAGCGTGCGCAGATATGACAGCACGGTCTCCACTTCCAGCGTCCCGAAATACCCTTCCCTCGACTGGGCGCTGGCAGGAATCCCCTCTTCCTGCAGCACCCGCACAAAAGTCTCGCTCCAGCCGGACATGGTCCGAAGGAGGATTACAATATCTCCCGGACGCACCGGGCGCAGTTCCCCGTGATCCGTCACCTGGCCGTCCTTTAAAAGCTGCCGGATGCGGGCGGCGATCAGATGGGCCTCCGCCTCCTGCTTCGTCCAGCTGCATTCCGGACGCAGTTCCTCCCATTCCTCCTGGGATAAAAGCAGAAGCTCCGCCTGGCAGCCTTCCTGCTGCGGATACGCCGCCCCCGCCTTCAGCGCCGCCGCATCGTCGTACTCGATGCCGCCCAGCTCTCTGCACATGATTCTTCGGAAAACTTCATTGACCGGGTGAAGCACCGTCTCCCTGCTGCGGAAATTCTGATGCAGGTCGATGCGCACGCCCTCTTCCCCGGTCTCATACCGGCTGTATTTTTCCAGAAAAAGCCCCGGCTCCGCCTGGCGGAACCGATAGATGCTCTGTTTCACATCCCCCACCATGAACCGGTTTTCCCGGCCTTTGCGGCTGGCGCAGATGCTGTTTAAGATCGCCTCCTGGACCAGGTTTGAATCCTGATATTCATCCACCATGATCTCCGCAAAATAATCGGCAAAGACGTCCGCCGCCTCCGACGGCACCAGCTTCCCGTCTTCCTCCTTCGTGAGAATCTGAAGAGCCAGATGTTCCTGATCGGCAAAATCCAGAATGTTTTTCTTCCGTTTCTTTTCCGTCAGCCGCTGAAGGAACCGAAGCGCAAGACCTGTATAGACCCGGACATGCTCCGCCGTACTTCGCATCTGTTCCATGACGGTCTCCCCCGGAAGGGAAAAATACTGCTTCGTGATGCCTTTTAAGGCTTCCTTCACGCCGTTTCGGATCTCCATGACCTGTTCACACAGTTCATCCTCCGCATCCGCCATGGCTTTGGAACGGCGGCTGGGAAGACGCTGAAACTTCACATCGGCCGCCAGCGCTTCGTATTCCTCAATGGATCCGCACCCAAGCAGCGCATCCGCCAGTTCCTCATCCCCGCGCAGGGCTTCCTCATAGGCCAGCGGACCTCCCGGGCTTCCCGCAATGGCAAGCGCCCCCCGGATCTGCTGTTTCAGATCTCCCGCCATCGTCTTAAGTTCCGCCAGCATGGCGTCCGCTCCGGCAAAATCCCGGAAGGAAGCGTGCTCCGGCAGATCATACATGGCGGCGCACTCCTGCAGCCACCGGACCGGCTGAGGACTGGCAACGGCATATTCATAAAGCTTCAGGATCATATCCCCGATTCCGTTTCCCCGATTTCCGCTCCCGTAGCTCTCCGCAAAACGGACAAATTCCGGACTGCCCTCCTGATGGGCCTCTTCCAGAATCTCATCCACCGTATCCTGCTTCAGCAGTTTCATCTCGCCTTCGTCCGCGATCCGGAAGCCGGGGTTCAGATCGATCGTATGAAAATAATTCCGGATGACGTAGAGACAGAAGCCGTGGATGGTAGTGATCTGCGCCCTTGACACCAGCGCTTCCTGTCTCTGGAGCCATTCATTTCCCGGATCTTCCTCAAGGCGGGCAAGAAGTGCCTTTCCGATCCGTTCCTTCATCTCCCCCGCCGCCGCTCTTGTAAACGTCGTGATCAGCAGCCGGTCCACATCCACCGGATGGGCTTCATCTGTGATCATCGTCAGGATTCTCTCCACCAGCACCGCCGTCTTGCCGGAACCCGCGGCCGCGGACACCAGAAGATTATTTCCTCTCGTATCTATGACTCTTTTCTGATCTTCTGTCCATGCCACGCTCATATCTCATCCTCCCGCTCTGCCTGCTGCCTCAGATTTTCCCAGATCTCCATCCGGTCCATGGGGCGAAGCCGCCTCTTCTCACAGCCGTCCACCTTCCGGTCAAACCCGCAGACACTGTGATAACTGCAGAACCGGCAGGCGTCCTCATCTCCCAGCTCGTAAGGCAGCATCCGGATGTCTCCTTTCAGAATCCGTTCCCCATATTCCAGAAGCTTCTTCTGTACATGGCCGGCCAGCAGCTCAAACTGCCGGTCATCCGCCACAGAAGAGGAAGCCGTAAAGCCCCCGTCCTTTTTCAGCCTGACCGGAAGAAGGTCGGAACCGGACGGCAGCTCCCGGTCCATCAGTTCCAGCACTTTCAGATCCCCGTTTGCAAGCCCGTTCCAGGCCAGCGCCTTCAAAAGCTTCTGTTCCGGATCTTCCGATTCCTCGTAGTCCAGAATCGGATCTTCTATATGATAGTAAAACATCCCCGCCGGATGTACTTCACCCTTCTGCCGGTTTTTCAGCGTATCCATGGCGGCATTCAGATAAACCACCAGCTGCAGCTGCAGCCCGTAGTAGATGCTGGTCAGGTCAAATCTTGTATTTCCGCTCTTATAGTCAATGATTCGAACGTATGTTTTTCCATCTTCCCTGCATACGTCGATCCGGTCGATCCTGCCCTGCAGACGCATCCTCTCATCTTCCGACAAAAACAGGGACACACTGGGAAGCTGCTCCAGGTTCCGGAAGGATACTTCCGTCTCCTCCGGCACAAAAGACCCCTTCTGAAGCTGCCGGAGGACCGCCCACGCCGTACGTTTCCCGATCCGGCGCACCCGCTCCATCACATACTGGTCCTGCGCCCGGTCCGAAAGCACCCGGTCCGCATAGTCTTCCATGGCGCGCTCCAGCGCCTCCTCCATCCATGCGTCCCGCCTGTCATCCGGCACATGAAACCAGCCGTACCCGCTCTCCTCGATCCGGTCGGAGAAATATTTCAGAGCCCCGTGGAACACATTTCCCATGTCCACCGCTTCCAGCCCCCAGGTCTCCCGCTCCCGAAGCCCCAGTCCGTACTGGAGAAAATGCGCGTAGGCGCAGGCGGCGAACCGCTCCAGCCTGGTGACGCTTCCGTCCAGAAGCGTCCCATAGAGCGCCCTTGCCACCGCCTTTCCGATCCCGTCTTCCCGGTTGGAATAACAGGATGCGTCCATCAGCTTTCCCAGTTTCTCCTGCCACTCCTTCTGGTCCGCATACCACTGAAGCAGCGTCACCTGTCCCCGGTCCGCTCTCTGCTCCCGCATGGCCTCCAGCGCTTTTGTCAGCTCGCCCACGCTGCCGCAGGGCGTCACCAGACGGTCCAGATATCCGCTGTCTTCCTCCCTGCGGACCGTTATCTTCGGAAAAAGCTGCTGCACCTGCGTGATCAGCCAGGACGGGCGCAGGGCGTTTCCGTCCATGTCCGCCAGGCTCCAGCTCAGGTACAGGCGGCTGGACGGCTTTGTCAGGTTCAGATAGATATAAAATTTCTGGATATACGCCTCCTGCCTGGAAGTAGGCGCCAGTTCTGTCTCCTGCTCCGCCAGTATCTCCCGGTCCATCTCCGAGAGGATGCCGCCCCTGCTCTTCTGTCTTGGCACGCTGCCTTCGTTGACCCCTGCAAAAAACAGCACTTTAATGTCCTTCAGGCGGCTCCGCTCCATATCGCCCACCACCACCTGGTCCGTTCCCGCCGGGATCAGGCCCACCTTCATCTCCGACAGGCCGGCGTCCAGAAGCTCCGCGTATTCTGAAAGAGACATCTGACAGTCCCCCAGGAGCATGACCATCTTGTCAAAAAGCTCCATAACCATACCGTAGATCTGCGCATACTCTCTGGAACGGGAATGGTCGCCGGCCTCCTGAAAACGTACCTCGTATTCCTTCAGCTGCCTCTGGATCTTAAGTTCCGCCAGATGGTCATAGACCGCCCGGGTCATCCGGCGGGTATCCGCTTTCCGATCCTTCAGGCTTTTCCTGAGTTTTGCCAGCCCTTCCATCGTCTTTTCACGGATCTGGTTCAGATCCTGAAGTTCTTCTTCCTCCATGCCCCGAAGCGGACGCTTCCACTCCCGGTTCCAGCCGGAAAAGCCCCGGACTCCCCGGGCGATCACATAATTTTCCAGCCGGTCGGTCTCCTCTCTTTCCACTCCGGCCATACCGCTTCGAAGCATCCGGAACATGGGTTCATAGGCAAAATCCTCCTGGATCACTGCCAGAAGCGCCCGCAGAAATTCCACAAAGGGATTTTTTAAAACGTCCCTCTTCCGGTCTGTAAATCCAGGAATCTTCAGCCCGGCAAATACCTGTTCCAGAAGCGTTCCATACGTCTCCAGATCGCCCGTCACCACCGCCATGTCCCGATACCGGAACTTTTCATCCCGCACAAGCCTCTGGATCTGCCTTCCGATGGCTTCCGCCTCGATTCTGGGCGTACGCGCCGCATACAGAGACAGTTCGTCGGTCTCCCCGTCCCATACCCTTTTCCTGTGCCGAAAAACAGCCGATTCCAGAAATCCCAGCGCCGGCGCATTGTGAAACCGGTACCGCCCGGCTTCCCTCAGGATCACCGGTTTTTCCACAGGCACCTGTACTTCCCCGGCCAGACACACCAGGCCCAGGATCGTCTTTTTCGTCATATAGAACAGCTGATACTGCGCCCCCGGAGCAAAGGGATCCTCCGCCCCGTCCATGGTCAGCGTCACACATACCCTCTCCGCCAGCGTGAACAGCTTCTTAAGCAGGCCAAGCTGCACCGGGGTAAATCCGGTGTAACCGTCCAGGACGATCACGCTTCCCCGCACGGACTTTGACTGTTCCACAGTCTGTTCCAGAGCGCCCAGAAGCTCCTCCGCCGTCAGATAGGTCCCTTCCAGATAGTCCTGAAAGCTGTCATAGATGACCTTCATATCCTTCAGTTTCAGATACAGCTGCGGATTCTCCCGGTTCCGTTCCATCATCTCCAGCAGCTGATCCGAAGACACCCGATACTGGGTAAATTCCGACAAGAGCGACTTGATCTCCGAAATATAGCCCAGTTTTTTCATATTGGCGCCCAGGAGCGTCAGTTCGTCCTTTTTCTCCTCCGCCAGACGGCGCAGGATCAGGTTTTTTCCCGTATCCTCCAGAATCTTCCGGTGTTCTCCCCCTACTTCGTCAAAAACCCGGTGAGCCAGCCGTTCAAAACTCAGCACATCAATGTTCATGATGCCCCGTCTCGGATGCATGGCCACCAGGTCTTTCTGCGTCTGCATGGTAAACTGTTCCGGCACGATGACCAGGAACTGCCTGTCCGGACAGGCCTCGGATTCCTCTATGATCTTCTGAAATATGTAATGGGATTTTCCGGCTCCGGAATTTCCCAGAATCAGCTGTAATGCCATACGCTCCTCCCGCCTTTTGAAATGATTGCCGTTTGCCTGGACGCGCCTTCCCGGGAACCGGTTCCCTCCGGCCCCGCCTGCGCTTCCGTGAATCTCCCAGGAGCCTGTTCCCGTGACAGGCTGCATGCCGGTAAATATCAGCCGCTTCGCAGCAGATCCTTCACCACCTCGGAAGCCAGCAGAAGCCCTGCCGCCCCCGGCACGAACACCATGCTTCCCGGAATCACCTTTCCCGAATCTCCCGACTGGATCTGCCGCTTCGGCGTCATGGCCTCTTCTGTGGAACAGACGACTTTCAGCCGCTCAATCCCCCGCTTCTTCAGTTCCCGGCGCATGACCCGGGCCAGCGGACAGACCCGCGTCTCATAAATGTCCGTCACGACAAGCTTTCCCGGATCCATCTTGTTTCCCGCCCCCATGGCGCCAATCAGCGGCGTCCCCGCCTCCTGACAGCACTCGGCCAGCGCAAGCTTCCCGGATACGGTATCAATGGCGTCCACCACATAATCATACGCCCGGAAATCAAAGGCGTCTCTGTTTTCCGGAAGAAAAAAGCACTCCCGCGTCTCCACCTCCGTCTCCGGGCAGATGTCGGCGATCCGCGCCTTCATGACCCTGGTCTTCTGCTGTCCGATGGTGCTGCGCAGGGCGATCACCTGCCGGTTCAGATTGCTCTTACTGACCACGTCGTCATCCACCAGCAGGAAATGCCCGATCCCGCTTCTCGCCAGCGCCTCCGCTGCATAACCGCCCACGCCGCCGATGCCGAACACCGCCACTCTCGCCCTTCGAAGACGGCTCAGGCCCTCCTCTCCGATCAGGAGTTCTGTTCTTGCAAATGTTTCGTCTCTCATAGCTCCCCCAGGCTCCTGTTCATACTTCCGCTCTCAAATCCTTTCAGATCCAGTGTCACATAGGAAAATCCCAATCCGCTCAGCCGCTTCTGCACCTGCTCATACCGTCCCTGTTCCATCATGGCGGGAATATCATCGAACAAAAGTTCGATTCTCGCCAGATCCCCGTGCATCCGTACCCGGCGCTGTACAAAGCCAAGCTCTGTCAGAAAATTTTCCGCCTGCTCCACCATGTCCATCTTCTCCGGCGTGATCCGCTCCCCATACACGAAACGGGACGCAAGACATGCCATGGACGGCTTCTCCCAGGTGGACAGCCCCAGCCTTCTGGACATTTCCCTGATCTCCGCTTTGGTAAAACCGGCCTCCTTCAGGGGGCTTTGGATCTTCAGCTCCTGAAGCGCCAAAAGCCCCGGCCGGTAATCTCCCTGATCGTCCAGGTTGGAGCCTTCCATCAGCGCCTCGAAGCCTTCCTCCTTTGCCGCCTTCAGCATCCTCTGAAACAGTGTTTTTTTACAGAGATAACACCGGTTGGGCGGATTGTCCGCAAATCCTTCGATGGAAAATTCATCCACCGTCTCTATCCGGTGCCTGATCCCGTGCTGACTGCAGAAATCCTTCGCTTCCTGAAGTTCCCGCCGGGGAACCGCATGGAGAGAGACCGTCAGCGCCAGCAGCTGATCCCCCAGCGCCTCCTTCGCCGCATATAATAAAAAGACCGAATCCACTCCTCCGGAAAAGGCGGCAGCCGCCTTTCCCGCTGAAGCGATCCGGTTCTTCAACCATTCATACTTCTGTTCCAGATCCTCTATGTATCCCATATTGTCCACTCCTATGCCGCCGCTTCCGCCGCCGCAGTTCCATGCACGAGATATACCATGGCCGCCAGCACCTGCAGGCATACCCGGGTAATATACTCACAGTCTTCTTCCACGCTGCGGTGCATCTCCATATACTCCTGATGATTCCGGCGGATGTAGCCCAGAATATCTTCTACCGAATAAAGCTTCTCCTCTTCATCCACACACAGCGCATATGCCTGCTCCTGTATGTAGGAGCGAAGCCCGAACTTCAGATATTTCTCATAGACGCAATGGTCTTTCAGGCTTCCTGGATAATTCCTGTTATGAGGAAATGTAAAATAATCTGCTATATAGTGGAAAATCTGTCCCAGGTCAATCATATAGCGCATGGAATCCTCCGGCCTGCGCCCAGAATCCTCCGTCAGCCTGCGAATCTTCTGTTCCACCATATCAAATGTCTCATCATACTCATGACGCACCGTCAAAAAAGACGGCCTGCAGTCCGGCAGCAGGCTCCCCACATAAAATGCCTTCCATCTGCGTCTCAGCACATCGTCTCCCGCCTTCCGGATCAGAAAACGTGCCAGTGAAATATGTGATTTTTTCCGCATGTTCCATCCTCCATCCTCACATACCAGTGTATACTCAAATCGGATTTTATTGTAGCACACTTTTGGTCAGGATGCACGTGTTTTTTTCCTCTTCCAGAAAATGGCAGGATATCAGGCACACCATGTCTGCCCGCAGCCTGCCCGCGTTATGCCCCATTCCATTTCAGTTCGATCACCAGAGCCGGAAGCCGGGAACCCCTCTTCGGCAGATAGATCATATCCGCATAACCGGCCCCTGCCGGCAGTTCTTCCCACAATACCTACACGGCAATCTGAAGATCCGCAAAGAGCGCAGCAGAATCACACGTTTTATCATAGTAGGCGCACAGCATCTTTGCAGCAAATCCGCTGTTTCCCGGGTTTACATACATTCCCATAAACCATACACCTCACCCAATAAAAACGGTCTTTCCTTCAAAGGCAAACCCATACTTCCGGATACGTTCCGGCGCGATTCCTTATGCGGTCAGAGAGGCGGCATATTTCATGCGGTCGATCTGCGTACGAAGTACCCTGCCGGAGAGAAGATCCTCCATGATCATTTTCGTATCGGCGCTTCCCTCACGGATCAACTTTCCCACCAGACTGTTGCTGCTGGTGTTGGCCCAATAGGGGGCAAACTTCTTCTTATCCAGATAATTGATGATCGACCAGGGATTGTAAATATCTGAACTCCTTCCAAAAGTAAAACCGTCATACCATGTCCGTACCTGTTCTCTTTCTTCATACAGTTCGTACTCCTTCAGCACGCTCCACACTTCTTCCTGCGTAAAACCAAAGGAAGTATCATACTTTTCGGGAGGTGGTGGTCACGACCTCTATATGATTCAGATCCGAAAAAACGGACTCCTTACTGACTCTGGTGATTCCAGTCATGATCGCTCTTTCAAGATTATTGTAAATATTTTTTATAATCTGGCAGATACTTTTTCTTGCATCCGGAAAGGAGGTTTCCTTCACCCCGGCGAAGCTTAAGAAGATAACCGGATACGTTCGCTGCAGTTTCCGATATTTTTCATCACGCCAGATGGAAAGACTCTGAAACAGATCGCTCCTCCCCGCATAACGGACAGAGAAAAAACACGCTGTCATATTCAGATTCAGCATCTTCCCAAAACGTCTGGGACGGGTGATCAAAGTAACGTCATCATCATTTTCCCACCATTCTTTGATGAACATCGTCTTATCAATATAGAAATTATTCTTCATGATCATTTGTTCAAAATCCTGATGGCCGATCCCGACTGTCCTCGGCATAACTACACCTCCCGGCATTTTCCTGTATTTCGTCTTTCTTCCAGCGGCGTATAAAGACAGTTTTCAGAAACGCACCCGCTCAATCCTGCAGAAGACTTCCGCCGTCACTCAGATAATATCCGTCATACCACTGCCTGATTTCCTCAAAGGAAACTTTTTCCTGCTTCCGGCAGAGGCTTTTTACTTCCTCCTCGCTGAATCCGAAATACCGATCATAAATGTTATCATTCATAAAATGGTATTCGTCGAACATATTCAGCTCGGAACCGCTGGAATACTTGGCGACCGGAAGACAGAAACATCTGATATACACTGCCGTATTTCTTCTCCCTGAGCTTCGGGTATGTCTCCAGAAGATCCTGAGCCAGTTGATCCGTCACGTGCTTCCGGTATTCCTCATAACTGCCGCACCCGTCCGGCTGCCTGCTCAAGTCCATATGGATCACATTATACTGATTCTGGTGTCTGCCGTAATCTTTCGTCTCTGCTATTTTCAGATGATCAAACAACGCCCTGCTGTCCGCGCCTTTTGTCAGATAAGCGGCCAGCATGTTGGCGTTCACCGTCTTTCCGAATCTTATGGGCCTCGTGATACAGATATACTGCCCCTCGCTCCTTATATTTTCACAGACCGTCTCGATCATCCTGCTTTTGTCTACATAATATTTGCTTTTGACCGCTTTCTCAAAAAGTATAATGGATATTTTGGTGTTGAGATAGTTCATAAGCCCCTCCGCCTGCACACAGCATCGCTTCTATACTTTTAATATAGACCAGCTTCCGGAGTATTTCCATCATTTTTAATTTACGGCCGCATCTTTTCATATCCTTTGATGATTCTGCCGAGGCAAAACGCCGCCGGCCGGACCGCCGGCGGCCGCTCCCGTCATCCTCTCAGCCGGCTCATGACCCGGAAGAGCTTCCGGATGTCCACCGGCTTCGCCAGGTGTTCATTCATTCCGGCATCCTTCGCCATGGCCACGTCTTCCTCAAACGCGTTTGCCGACAGCGCTATGATGGGCACGGTTTTTGCATCCGGCCGGTTCAGGCCGCGGATCACGCGGGTCGCCTCATATCCGCTCATGACCGGCATCATCAGATCCATAATCACACAGTCAAACGTTCCCGGATCAGATGCCGCAAACGTATCCACGGCTGCTTTTCCGTCGTTCGCAGTCGTAACCCCGGCGCCTGCCTCTTTCAGCATGAACTCTATGATCTCACAGTTGATTTCATTATCTTCCACCAGCAGGACCTGCATCCCGGCAATGTTTTCCTGTGCATTTTTCTCCTCATCTGCATGTTTTATATCCTGAGCTCCATCGATCCGGAAAGGCAGGGTGATCTGGAATACGCTTCCTTTTCCGACCTGGCTTTCTACGCCAATCGTCCCTTCCATCTGTTCCACCAGCTTTTTTACCGCGGACAGGCCAAGCCCCACGCCGTTATAATTGGTTCTTGCGCCCTGATGTTCCTGGGTAAACGGTTCAAAAATATGCCGTTTAAAATCTTCGCTGATGCCGATTCCGGTATCTTCGATCACAAACCGGTAATCTGCGGTGTCTCCCTGACAGGCCGTTTCCATGACCCGGACAACTACAGAACCATGGGGCCGGTTATATTTCAGAGCGTTGTCGATGATATGGATCAGAATCTGTTTCAAGTGCATTGGATTTCCGATCAGCCTGTTATGCCGCAGCCCTGCCTCCTTAAGCATCAGGCAAAGCCCTTTCTCCTCCGCCTGGGCGGACAGAATCGCAATACAGCTTTCCACTGTGTCAAGCAGGTCAAAAGGTTCCTCCACCTCTGCCGGCCTTCCGCTCTCCAGCCTGCTGACCTGAAGGACATCGTTCACCAGAGACAGCAGATGCTCCGCCGACACACGGATTTTCTTCCGGCACTCTTTCTGCCGCCCGCTGTCATCCCGGCTTTTCTCCATGATCGCCAGCATCCCCAGAATCCCGTTAATGGGCGTGCGCAGATCATGAGACATGTGGGAGAGGAACTCGCTCTTCGCCGAATTTGCCTGCCGGACCTTTTCCAGCAGTTCCATAATGGCCTGCTCCTGCTTCTTTCTCGTCATCATGGTGTCCGTAATGTCCTGATGATAGCCGTTCAGGCAGGAGCCCGGTTTTCGGAATGTTTTGTCCGGAACGCCGCCGCAGCGTACGTAGATTTTCCCAAGCTTCGGATGATTCCATGGATAGATCACCTCGCAGCATCCGGTTTTCAATATCTCCCCCACCGCCTCCTGCACCATCTCCACATAGTCGGGATCAATGTTTGCAAACCAGTGCTCATAGCACGTCTCCGGATCAATCTCATCCGGCACTCCCAGGAGGATCCGCATGGTCCGGTCCGCATACATCCGCGGCCGGCAGCCCTCCTCCAGTTCAATCGTCCAGATGCCGGTTCTGGCTCCCTCCAGAATGTCCTCAAGGCTCTGTCTTGCCTCCAGCTTGTACTTTTCTTCCTGCTCCACCACGGCGTTGATATCCCGCTGAGCAAAAATCACACCGTTTCCTTCCGTCTTCTCCGCGGCGGAAAAATGAATCTCCATGTGTCTCAGTCCGCAGGAATTATCTTTCACCTGATACCGGACAGAAAATTTCTTTTTCGTCTCAAGCCGGGCCATCACATAATCTTTTTGGGTCACGGCACGAAGCCGTTCCTGATCCCGGGCAGCCACACAGCGGGAAATATACCGCTCCATGGCCGTCTGGTATCCATCCGCAAAACCGGCGGCCCAGTCTATCCCCGTCCGCTCGCTGTTCCGGTAGGTCTCGCACTCGCCCGTGTCCAGATTCACCTGATAAATCCCCAGATAGTCCACGCTGAGGGCGTGGAGCACCTTATAACTCCGCTTTTCCAGTTCGCGGACCAGATTGCGCCGTTTCAGGGAAGACACAATAAAATACGCCGCCGTCTGAAGCATATTCGATGCATATTCCAGCGATTTCACAGGAGGATTGTCCACACCGTAGAAGCCGATGAGTTTTTTGCCGTCATAGAGAGGAACTACCACAAGAGAATGGATACTCTGCCGTTTCAGGATCTTATACTGCAGAGGGGATGTTTCCCGAAGCTCTTCCAGGTTCTCAATGACAATATGCCTGCCGACACTGAACCTCTGATACCAGCTGGCGCACACCTCCGGTGAAACGTTCTGAAGGCTTTTCTTTTCCGGCTCCACTCCGTCGGCCACCCACTCATAGGTGTTGTCATCGCCTCCGAATTCGTTCTGCTCAAATATATACGTCCGTTCCCCGTTCAGCGCTTTTCCCAGATGTTCCAGAAGCACCTCCAGCGACTGGTCCGGGGTCTCCTCCATCAGTGCAACGCGGAGCCCCTCATTGATGATGGTCTCCAGATTCTGAACATTCTGCACACTGCTCTGCTGCCCATGGTCCCCGGCCTTCCATGTACGTTCACCGGTTCGCCCAAAATTCTCTTTTAAATACCCCATATGACTCTCCTCCATATGAAACGAATCGGTACCGTTCCATTTTATTCCTGTTATAGTTTTTACAGTTCAGCAGCCTCCTCGCCTGAGAAAAGGACCGCTCTTTGCCATCCCCTTCCGTGTTATGATTTGCGCGGCGCTCCATCCGGCCTGCAGATTTCCTCTATCGTCCGGTCAAAAAGAGAATACCTCCTCTGGTTCACGATAAACGGACAGTGCAGTTCCCGCAGAAGCTCCGCCGCTTTTGCTGTATATGCTTTGTCATAATTGGATACGCCCGCGTAAAGCGCCTTGCCGCTCCTTACAATGTCCGCCAGGGCAGTCATCGTCTCCTCCAAAGGCGTCTCCGGATCCATACGGTGATGATAGAAAATATCCACATACTCAAGCTTCATACGCTTCAGGCTCTGGTCAATGCTCGCCATCAGATATTTCCTGCTGCCGTGATCACCGTAAGGCCCCTCCCACACATCGTACCCGGCCTTTGTCGTAATGACCAGCTCATCCCTGTACGGCCGGAAGTCTTCTTCCATCAGCCTGCCCGGATTCGCCTCTGCGCTTCCATAAACAGGGCCATAGTTATTCGCCAGATCAAACTGCGTAATGCCGTGATCGAAAGCAGTCCTGCACATTGCCTTCATGCAGTCATAGTTATCCTTTGATCCGAAATTGTGCCAGAAGCCCAGGGAAACCGCAGGAAACTTCAAACCGCTCCTCCCCACCCGGTGATACGCCATCTTTTCATAACGCCTTTTGTCTGCTGCATAGATATCTGCCATTTCCTGTTTTCCTTCTTGCTTCCGCAGGTTTTTAAGATAAAACAGTCCGATCAACTGGACATTTTTATTTTATTATACGTGAATGCATCTCTTTTCGCAATACCGCCTGGTTTTTTCGTTTTATAGAATGGGGAAAATACACGGACAGATACGTTTATGATCAAACCATGGCGAAACCGTACCGGTCAAATTCCTTTTTCATTCTTCCCCAATACATGTTATAATGGAAAAAACAAAAAACAGGAGGAACCACACGATGAAATTTGCCTGCCGCACCCGGGGAACTGCCGCTCCGCAGGGTAAACCGAGAGTCTTCCTTACCGGACATCCGGCGGATCTGCCCGCCTGTTCGGAGGATATTTTTACAGATATTCTGAACATACAGGACTGCGCCGTCTACTATGACGAGGAATCCGACGCTCCCTGCGATAAGGAAGCGCTTCTGCAGGAGCTGGAACAGATGCAGCTCCTCGTCATCCCCGTGACCTCCCGGTTTCTCTATCAGCCCAACCGGTCGCGGGACGTGGAGTTTCCGTTCGCCATGGAACGCCACATCCCTGTCCTGCCCCTGATGCAGGAGGAGGGGCTGGAGGCTGACTTCAACCGCATATGCGGCGACCTGCAGATGCTCAACAAACAGGACCCCGATCCCACCGCGCTGCCCTACGCGGAAAAGCTGTCGAAATTTCTGGCTTCGGTGCTGGTGGGAGATGAACTGGCCCGGAAAGTGCGGGCGGCCTTTGACGCCTATGTATTTCTGAGCTACCGGAAAAAAGACCGCCGGTACGCCCAGGATCTCATGCGGCTGATCCACAAAAATGAGTTCTGCCGGGACATCGCCATCTGGTACGACGAGTTTCTGGTACCTGGTGAAAATTTTAACGAAGCCATCGCCGACGCCATGAAGCGGTGCAGCCTGTTTACGCTGGCGGTGACGCCCAACATCGTGGAACCGGGAAACTATGTCATGCGGCTGGAATACCCCGAGGCGAAAAAAGCCGGAAAACCCATCCTTCCGGCGGAGCTGATCCCTACCGACAGGGAAGCGCTTAAGCAATCTTTCCCGGATCTTCCGCCCTGCGCCGACGCCGGCGACGAGGGGGCGTTCTCCGACGCGCTGTTACAGGCGGTCCAGAAGCTGGCTCCCGGCGAGAACGACGACGACCCGGAACACAATTTCTTTATCGGCCTTGCCTACTTAAACGGCATCGATGTGGAGGTGGACCGGGACCGGGCCCTTACGCTCATCACCGGCTCGGCCGAGAGCGGGGTGCCGGAAGCCATGGAACAGCTGGTGCACATGTACCGAAACGGCGACGGCGCGGCAAGAGACTATCACACCGCCGCCCGATGGCAGGAACGATATGCGGACTACTGGCGAAGACAGTATGAGCAAAGCGGAGCAAGGGAAGACGGAGAACGCTGGGGAACCGCATTATATGTTCTGGGCAGCTATCAGAAAGAACTGGGAAACCTGTCCGCCGCAGGACAGACCTATGAACAGCTGCTCGCGCTGAACCAGAAATTTCTGGACTTATACAAGGATGCGCAGGCACAGGAAAGACTCGCTGACAGCTGCGACTGTCTGGGCGACATCTGCGGGGCGGAGGGCCGGCTGGACGACGCAAAAAATTTCTATCTGCAAAGCCTTACACTGCATCAAAAACTGTATGATCAGGACAAAGCCTCTCAGACGGCGCGGTGGGGTCTCTGCGGCAGTTATGACCTTCTGGGCGATATCTGTGAAAAGGAAAAAAAGCCGGACGAGGCGGAACGTTATTATCTGCAGAGCCTGGAGCTTGCCAGGCAGCTGTACAAAGAAGAAAAGACCAGGACCGTGCTGTCCAGACGGGATCTGGCGACCATCTATACAGCAATGGGAAATGTCCGTCTGGCCCAGGGAAACAAAGAAGAGGCCAGAAACTGTTACCGGCAGAGCTTTGACCTGTACAGAGCTCTGTGCGAAGATGCCGGCAATCTGGAGGATCTGAACTTTGCAGCCATCGTCTGCTTCAATATGGGGTACGCGTCGGAGGGCGAATTACAGAAATCCATGTTCACGCATGCCTTCCAGATGTGGGACATGCTGTGCAGGAAATGTCCGGATGTGGCCTTCTACGCCCGGCGGCGGGATCAGGCCAAAAGGGCGCTGGACAGCGCAGACAGAAAAAAAGAAAAGACTCTGAACCATGACTGATGCCAGAATACCCCTGTCCAATAACGCTTGTATCAGACAGGGGTATTCTCTGTTGCGTACCGTCCGCATTTGTGCTATAAGGCTCTCTTTTCAGAAGTACATCTAAAATCATATTGGTATCAACCAATATGACCATATCTTTCCTCCCTCGCTTCCACAAGTTCATTCTTCATGTCAAAATGATCCGTCAGCCTTTTTTCCATTCCTAAAATATCTTCCAGCGCAGTCTCTGCCGTCTCCATGAATGTGGTTTCACTTTGAATCGCTTCCAGGCGGTCTGCCACAGCTTTTCCATCCATCTTCCATTCAGAGCCTCCGGACTTTCCCTGCACCCTTCCAGAGCTATGCTGTTCGCCGTCACCGTCTTCGGTATCTTTTTTCTGACTTCCAGAATCCCGTCTTCTCCGAAACCTTTCCACCCGGAACAGTAATACCGTTCTTCGATTACCCGGTATCTGCTGACAATACGAAAAATTCATCCGCTGTCTCCTCAAGCATTCCGCTTTTCACCAAAAGTTCCATATGAAATTGTCAAGGTACGTCTTTGATGAACACAGTATAGCATAGCCAATTCTTATTCAGCGACATGTATTTGACGGGTTAAAAACAGGACTTCCACCAGGCCTCAAAATCAGCAGCGGAATCATCGGCGCCGGATTCGAGCCTGTCCCGTGCGTCCTTGTCGAACCGGCGTGAGACGCACCTGTCATAAGCCGGCTCCAGGATGAACGCCATGTGCCTGGTGAGCATAACGCCATAGAAGGCCCTGCGTGTATCAGATAAGAAATCGCAGCCGTTTATGAACTCATGGACGGCCGGCATGGCCTCCCTGATTCGCGGGGTCATCGAAACGACGGCATCCGTAAGTTCGCTGTAAATACCGGACGACATCAGGTCGTAACAGCCGGCCCTTTTCCCGTTCATTTCCAGGGCCGCCTTCGAGAACAGCCTGACGCGCATCATGATCTCCTTTGGATCCGCGAGGACGTCCCGCATGCCCTGCTCTGACAAACCAGGATACAGCGTGCTGCCGTTGTCGTAAACGGGAGACGCCGAGACAGAATCATCTTCACCGATCAGATACCCGAAATCCCCCTTATGTCTGTCGAAATTCCCAACAAGGGCGTCACCGACGAAACGCTCCCAATAACAGGTCTTGAAAATATCCGACTGCGCAGAAAGCACCGGATCGTTCTCGAAAATTCCGTAGAGCTGGTCGATACGGAGCACCCGGCCTATGTCGTGGGACTCATAATGCTTTCGCATAAATTTCTCAAACTCAATCAGCACCCCTCCGGGGGGCACAAAATTCCTGCACACCACCACGGCCTCGCCGCCCAGGGTCCCAAAAGCCGTTTCATGGACAGGATACCCCAGGATGCCGAGGATATGGCTGGATATATACTCTGAAACAACATGATTGACATAGCTCGTAGCAAGATCGTTACGAGGGGCCTGCTTCTTCGAATACTTTACCATGTAGCGGCCCCCGTCAGGACCGATCAATCCGGATTTCCGGCCAGCCCCGCCGTAATTGGCCCAGATGTCAGGTTCCCACCCGTCAAACGAAGGAAGACCTGTAAAATTGAACTTCGAACCCATAACTGTCATCCTCCTTCCGCATAAAATTCTTCCAGCGTATCCAGACAGATACATCCCAGCGGATTCCCAAACACCGCGCCGCAGTCGATGGCAATATGGCGGTTCTTCTTCCAGATCCTTCCCACGGAGCTTTCTTCGATAAGCCCCGTGGGAGAGTGCCCGGTGACAAGGTAGCGGTCTTCAAAATACACCGCTTCATAGTCCGGTTTCCCCGTTACAAAATCCTCCCACCGGCAGGAATCAAAGTTCTGCATCTTCTCCTTTTCCGGCGCCGTATGGGACAGGAAAAAATTTCTGCCATTCACGGTAATCTCCTCATAGATGAAAAACGTGTCCAGATACTCCAGAATCCGGGTCCGCTCTTCCTGACTCAGAGCGGCAAACGCCTCATAAGTCTCCCGCCCGCCATCCTGAAACCACAGCTGACAGAGCTCCACAAGCTTCCTGCTGTGCAGACCCGCCGGGGCAGAGAGCCTGCGCAGCAGGGAAGCCGCCAGAACATCGTGGTTCCAGCATCCGTTTCTCTCCTTCTCTGTTTCGTTCCTGCCCACTCGTACACCCGGCGTTTCAAACTCTGCCGGTTTCGTTTCTGCCCATGCGTACACCCGGCGTTTCAAACTCTATTGTTTTTCGGGCGGTTTCTTATGCTTCTTCCAGACAGCGCTTCAGCAGCGCCTCCGCCTTCTCCCGCTCCCGCAGCATGGACATCCACCGGTCCGGAATTCCCTGCACGCCGTACCGGATTCCCAGAAGTCCGCCCGCCACGCAGGCGGTAGTATCCGTATCGTTTCCCAGCAGGACCGCCCGCTTCACTCCGTCCTCATAGCCGGACGCCTGCAGGAGGATCATAAAGGCGCTGCGAAGGCAGTCCACCACGTAACCGGTCCCGGTCCCCTCCCAGGGCTGGTCCGGCCGGACCGCCCACTCCAGTTCCTGCTCATGTTCCGGCAGGTCCTGATAGATTGTTCGAAGCGCGGCAATCGCGGCTTCCACAGCATCTGCGGCCTCCAGCCCTTCCATCAGCTCCTGCGCCACCAGACAATACAGCGCACAGCATACCTGATTGCACACATGCCCGTGGGTAATCAGGCACTGCCGGTGGGCATCCTCCACCAGCGCTTTTGTCCGCTGCTCCTTATCCTGACTTCCATGTACGCTGTGCCACAGCACCAGCGGCAGTACCCGCATCAGCGCACCGTTTCCCTTACCGTCGGGATTCAGCATCCCGCACTCTTCCGGAAGCAGTTCGTTCTTATATCCGCGCAGCGCGTAAGCCGTCTGGATTCCCACGTCAAATACATCCCCGTCCACGGCCCACGCGCCGTCCTCATACCAGGAGACCAGCGCGTCTGAAAAATCTTCCAGCGAAAAGCCTTTTTGATTCAGGAGACTATCCAGCAGGCTGAGCGCCTGCGCGCCGTCGTCCGACCAGGTCCCCGCTTCCACCTCCTGATAGGTTTTTCGAAAACCTGCCGGCGGAAGCATCTCGATCTCCTCATAAGGCGGCAGCTTTTCCGCCTCGTAAAACTCATAGGGTACGCCCAAAGCGTCCCCGATCAGGAGGCCATAAAAGCCCCCTGCGATTCTGTCCTGCTTTGTTAAATTTTTATCCATCTTTCCTCCTATTGAAGTTCCGCAACTCCCCTGCAAAGCCCCCTGGTCTGGGCTTTTTTTACATAGTTCACGCTGACCAGCCCCGCGTCCTTCAGATCCTTCAGGTCTCTCTGGACCATCCGCCTGCTGCTGTCCGGAAACGCTTCCTCTATGGTTTCGAAGCCTGTGACCGCATAACTGCACACCAGCTCATACAGCCGAAGCTGCCTTTCGATCCGATCCATTTTCTCTTCCATGTCTTTTGTCCTCCGCATGTTTTTTCAACAACTGCCAAAACACGCTGTTTCTTCCATTTTCAAGGTTCAAAAATTCTTATATACCGAGTATACCACAGTTTCCTTTCCATGTGCGACAAACGTGATGTCGTGTTGATTTTTGATATGGTAAAGGCAAAAAAGGCCAGCCCTGCTCATCGCATCGGATGTACAGGACCGACCCTTTTTCAGAAACCGGCAGCTCTATAGGCGCTGCGGTCAGACGACCGCCTCCACAAGGCTTTCCATCTGTTTCGTTCTTCTTACCGTCATGGTTCTTACATTTGTCAGTATCTGCCGGAGTTTCTCCGCATCCTGACTGCTCCTGATTCTTCTGGAAGCCCGGTAACTCCTTACGGATTCTTCGTTTAATACAGGAACGTCCAACTCAAACCCGTATTCGTCCCCGTCTTCCCATGTCAGTTTTGCTTCTGCAATATCCACGATCTCATACCGTTCATTCACAAACGGCCGAAAGCAGAAGGATTCCACATACCCTTTAAAATCCTGAAAATGCCTCAGCCATTTACAGATCTGCATATGATCTGCATAGTTCAAAAGAAGACAGTCTGCGTCTGTGAGCTTTTCACAGAGGATCTCATCGCTCCAGTCCGGATGCTGTTCCGTCAGGTCATAAAAGCATTTGATTTCATATAAGGTCAAATCCACGCTGTCCTCCATATAGCTTCCAACGCCGCGGTGCATATTGTATCTGCTGTCCCAGACCTTCCAGCTTTCCCCGTTTTTCCCACAGCGCGCCGCATCGATCAGCGGCCAGAGAAAACTCCCCCCAAGTGTACGCGTATCCCACACGCAGTCCGCCACAAAGCCCTCTTCTCCGCCAAGGTTTAAAAATGACGCGTAGGGATATCTCTCATCCCAGCTTCCTTCTTTTTTCGGAGCCGAAAATCCAAACTGATCCGAGCGAAGATACAACACCGGTTCTGAAGCTGCCTGATCCTCCACCCATATTCCTGCAGGCTGTTCATTACCGGCCGTGTATCCATGCAAAGAATAACTCCAGGCGTCCCCTGCATTTTCTGTTTTAAATATTCCAGATAAGTTTCTTTCTCTCCGCAAAAATGCCTCATCTTCCCCATTCTCTCCGCCGACTCCAGCCCTGCATACACTTCCAAAACTGTTTTTTTGATCTCTACTGCTTTCATTTACGCACCTGCCCTTTCTGTCCGGTTCCTGTTTTCGTCGTTTATGGTCTTTATTATAGCATCAGGAACCGGTAACTTTAGGCAGGTTCTCCAAAACGTTTACGATTTTTTTGAATATTTCCGCAGAAGCGCTTCTGCTTTCTCCTGTATCTTCTTTCTGGCAGACTCCGGACGGAGAATTTCCACATCCTCACTGTTCTGGATGGCCCAGTTTACGATGGCATTCTCGCTGCAGAATACCTTTACCTCGTCGTGTTCCTCATCCACCGCCCGTACCAGCGTATAATTTCCCCCAAAGCTGTCGTGGAACCGGGTATAGACGCTCCGGTGAAGCCTCATGACCACTGTCCGCGGCTCGTCATAGTACATGTGAAGGTGACGCTCCATATATTCCATGGCGTTTGAGTGGCGCAGCTCCCTGATCCTGCGCACACTGGTCCGTTCCTCTTCCATAAGCTCTGCGTCCGTCATCAGGTCCATCCTGTAAATATAGGTCTTTTCCGACTCTTCGTGACTGGCCAGCAGATAATATCTGACCCCGTATTTTACAACATAATACGGATTTACCTCGTATCTGTCGTCGCGCGCCGGGACAAGCCGGCCGTTCCGGTCATATTTGTTGAACACAAAAGACAGTCTGCGGTTCTGCTGGATGGCCGCCCCCGCCGCCCGCAAAGTCCGGCGCAGACAGACGGTATTCATGGTGAAATATTCCGGGATTCCTTTTATGGATTCCATATTGTAGGTGTAATTCCCGCTGCCAAGCTTCTTCAGGTTCCCGATGATCTTTCCGCGCTCCCCGTCGCCGATTTCCGTACAGGTCTGCACCAGTTCCAGCAAAAGCTCCAGATCGTCATTGGAAAATTCATGTATGTACCGTATGCCGGTCATGCGGCCCCTTTCTTCTTCTATACCGTCATAAATGATGCGAAAATCCTCTTTCCGGTCCTCGTACTCTGAGGACGGCGGATTCAGAATCCCCATCAGATTCCGAAGATCCGTACGCAGAGTCTTCTCCGTGCAGCTCCCGTCCCGCTTCTGCATCAGCGCCAAAAGCTGCTTCTGCGACAGCTTATGTGTTTCGTCGCTTTCTTTTTTCAGAATCTCCAGCAGGGTAAATGCCCGGATAATACTGTTTGTCTGCTGCATGGTTTCTCCCCTTTTCTCTTCTTTGACCCCAGAGTCAGGGCCGCCGGCGCGGAGGCAGTGAAAACAGCCCAACGCCATCAGCGTCTCCGTCAGGATTTTTGTCCTGTCTTGCCATACTGTCTGCCCCTGTTGATGACAAAATATTTTCCCCGGTCCACATACTTTTCTTTGATCAGCTTCAGCCTGTCGTTCAGACGCACCATATAATGCTTCTTTGGGCTGCAGATTCCTTCTGTATTAAAGTAACGCGTCATCCTCCATCCCTGTCGTGTTACTGTCAGTATACAAGAGTCTTCTATTTTCCACAATGGAAAACCGCCGCAAAAGTATGATCTATTTGACAGCATCGGTAAGGTTCCTGTCCCATTCGTTGTACGGATTTTCGATTCGTAATCCGGCCTGCCGGCCTGCTTGCATATGATCGGGAAAAATGCTATAGTTTTTGACATAATATATAAATTACAATCAGGAGGCTCAGAACAATGAGAAGAAAAGACAGAGAGATTACCGATTTTGACGAGATGATTCGCATTATGAAGGAATGCGATTCCTGCGTGGTCGCACTGAACGACGATGGCTTTCCTTATGTTGTTCCCATGAATTTTGGTATGAATATCGAAGACGGACAGTTGTATCTCTACTTTCACTGCGCGGCGGAAGGCAGGAAACTGGATCTGATCCGAAAAGACAACCGGGCGACTTTTGAGATGGACTGCGAACACAATTTTATACTGTATGAGGAAAGAATGAGCTGCACCATGGGATATGCCAGCGTGATCGGCCATGGCACAATCGAATTTGTTCCGGAAGAAGATAAATTCAGAGCGCTGAAAATATTAATGAACCAGTATCATGCGGAAGATTTTGAATTTAATACCAAAATGATGAAGGTAACAACCGTATTGAAAATGAAGGTGCTGGATATGACCGGGAAGAGGAGAAACAACATTCATTAGAGTATAGAACATAGGTCAGATTGTCTTTGTGCCGCTCTCTGGTCACTGCCATGAAGGAAAAATACATCGATTATCTGCGGCAATATTATTATGTTGGCGGCATGCCGGAGGTCGTTTCCGATTTCATGGAAAATAAAGACTATCGCCGGGTCAGAGATCTTCAAAGAATGCTGCTTGATTATTATCAGCAGGATTTTTCCAAACATGCAGACGGAAAAATGGTGACAAGACTAAATCAGGTATGGAACTCCATCCCCGGACAGCTTGCCAAAGAGAACAAAAAATTTATCTATGGACAGATTCAGAAAGGCGCCAGAGCAAAGGATTTTGAACTGGCGATTCAATGGCTCACAGACTGCGGACTGATTCATAAGGTACACCGCGTATCAAAACCCGGACTTCCATGTCCGATTATCGCCAGGAAGACTGGCTGGTCAATATCCCGCTGTATTGTCTGAACCGGCATATGTGGAGCTTATGTGGGATACCCGATCCCACCGCATAAACGCCCTGCCATGATCCATCTTTCCTCTGAATATGGATCCCGGCAGGGCTCTGTCATATCCCGGCTGTACTTCCGTCAGCAGTGCTCCAGTACGACCCCGTGAGCGATTCCCGGGATGGACTGGCCTTCGTTAAAGCTGACCTTGGACAGGAGGGCTCCCGTGGGCACCAGAAGCACCCGTTTCCATTCCCCCCGTTCAAGCTTCGGCAGGATGTAGGCCGCCAGCGTCGCCGCCGCGCACCCGCAGCCGGAGCCTCCCGCATGGGTGTCCTGGGTATCCGGGTCGTAGATGAGCATGCCGCAGTCCTCATGGATCTCTCCCAGCTCGATCCCCCGCTCCCGCATAAGGTCTTTCAAGATGGTCTGGCCGATGCTGCCCAGATCTCCGGTGATGATCCGGTCATAATCATCCACCTTTCTCCCAAAATCTCCAAGATGCTGGTAGATAGTATCCGCCGCCGCCGGCGCCATGGCCGCTCCCATATGCATGGAATCCTTCACACCATAGTCCACCACTTTACCCGTGGTGATCCCGGCGACGCATACAGAGGTCCCTTTGGCGAGGGCAGATTCACCGGCGGACAATACGAAGGCACCGGATCCCGTGACGGTCCAGGTAGTTGACAGGGGACGCTGCCCGGCATATTCCAGGGGAAATCGAAACTCCTTTTCCGCGCTGGCAAAATGACTGGACGTCACGGCCATGACGCAGTCCGCATAGCCGGCGTTTACAGCCATGGAAGCAAGGCTTAAGCTCTCTCCGCACGTGGAGCACGCCCCGTACAGCCCGAACAGCGGAATCTGCAGCTCCATCAGCCCATAGGAGGTGGCGATCCCCTGGGCCAGCAGATCGCCGGCAAAGAGGTAACGCACCTGCTCCTCGTTTACGCCTGCCTTTTCCATGGCTTTTCGTGCGGTCCGAAGCTGCAGTTCGCTCTCCGCCTCCTCCCACGTATTTTTTCCAAATTTCGGGTCCGCTTCAATACAGTCGAACAGATGCCCCAGCGGCCCGTCTCCCTCCTTGCTTCCCACGATGGAAGCCGCGCCGATGATCTTCGGCGGCGCTTCATATTCAATACTTGCGCGTCCTTTTATCTGATTCATATTTTGTACTCCTTTTCCTGTAAAATACGATGAAACTGCCATCTTTTCCTGTCCGCGTTACAAATGCTGTATCCTTTTTCAATGTCAGTGTTCCTGTCCGCGTTACAGATGCCGCATTCTTTTCAATGCTAGTGTTCCTGTCCTCTGCAAAAATATGCGTCCCGTTCTTTTTGTTCCAGTCCTTTACAAAAACCTGCATGTACAAGTGCCGTATAAAATGATTCTTCATGGAAACCATAAGAAAAACGCAGTTTTGCCGCAGATGCACACATCTGCGGAAACATTTTGAAATCAAATCCTCACAAAAAGGAGCATATTTTTATGAACGCAAATGAAGAGCAGAAACAACAGTATAACGACTACGTCAAACAGGTCACGCCGACTCACAACCTTCCTTATGAAATGTTCAAAGCCTTTGTCACCGGCGGCGTCATCTGCCTGATCGGCCAGATCATCCGCAACACGGGCGCTCAGATGGGCATGGATCAGGATACCGCCGGAGCCTGGTGTTCCATCCTCCTGGTCTTTTTAAGCATCCTGCTGACCGGGCTCAACATCTATCCTTCCATCGCCAAATGGGGCGGCGCCGGCGCGCTGGTACCCATCACCGGCTTTGCCAACGGCGTGGCGGCCCCCGCCATCGAATACAAGAAGGAAGGCCAGGTCTTCGGAATCGGCAGCAAAATCTTCACCATCGCCGGGCCGGTGATCCTGTACGGAATCTTTACCAGCTGGGTGCTGGGGCTGGTCTACTGGGCCGGAAAGTGTCTGGGGATATTTTAGAAACAGCAAAAACCGCAAAGTCAGTTTTCATTACTAGAAAAAGAGTTTCCATACATCGCTTCAAGGGCAGAACTTGACAAGTATACAGGCCGTTATGTGCCGTGGCACTGGCACAAGACGGTGGAGCTTTTTTACATGGAAAGCGGCAGCCTTGAATATGATACGCCGGGAGGAAAACGATTGTTTCCGACCGGCAGCGGCGGCATGGTAAATTCCAATGTGCTCCATATGACAAAGGCAATCTCACAGAGAGAACAGAATATACAGCTGCTTCATATTTTTGACGTTTCCCTGCTTGCAGGGGAACAGGGAAGCAGGATTGAGCAAAAATATATCACGCCTGTCATAACAGCCCCGCAAATTGAGGTAATCCCTCTTTTTCCGGGCAATGCGGCAGAAGAAAGGATTTTGAAACTGATTGCCGCATCATTTCGTTTGTCCAGTGATGAATTTGGGTATGAAATAAAACTGCAGGAATCCCTGACGGAAATATGGCTGATGCTTTTTGAACTGTCCCGCCCCATGCGCGAAAAGAAAGGAGAACATAACAAAAGCAACGATAAAATAAAGCTGATGATGATATACATTCATGAACATTACGGTGAGAAAATATCGATCCCGGAACTTGCGGCGGCATACCTGAGCGAAAGGGAGTGCTATCGAGTATTCCATGACTGTCTGCACATGACGCCTGTAGAGTATATAAAGACTTACCGCCTGCAGGCCGCCTGTCAGAGGTTGGCAAAAGGCCAGGAACCTGTCACCGTGATCAGCCATGACTGCGGTTTGGGAAGCAGCAGTTATTTTGGAAAAGTTTTTCGGGAATATACACATTGTTCGCCCACCGAATATCGGAGAAAATGGCAGAATCGTGATAGATAAGGGCAGAAATGAACTATTTTTCCTACGCCGCCTGCATTATAATGATACCTGTAAAGTAAATCCGCTGTTTACAGGAGGTGAATGCAAAGTGGTAAAACTGAACATTCTGAACATGAAAAATTTTTTAGAAACGGTCAACACCTGTACCGGCAAAGTAAATATGCTCTTCCCGGACGGTAAGAAACTGAACATCAATGGGGAGGAAACGATACAGGACGGTTTGTGGCGGCAGTATTTCCAAAACAAAAACTGCCTGCGGCTTGTTTTAGAAATCCCCAATCCAACGGACTATATGAACATTGTTTCCTATTATGCCGGGGATTGCTGATTGGTCTGTAACTATTTCATCATAAAGGGGCTGGACGGTTACTCTGCCAGCCCCGCTTTTTTGGAAGGAGTTAAAACATGGAGCTAAACATTCAGACCGCAGAACCGGCATTAAAAGAAGCGTCACACTGTAAAGATTTATCTTCTGAATATACTTTACTTCCGGGCGTTGTGGAAAACAGTTTTCGTTAAGGGAGGGATCTTATGTATTACGAAGCAGGTGATTTTTTGGAAACTGCGGACAACGACACCTTAAAGCGGATTGCCCGTACAAGGGAATTGACAAGAGAATATTATTTTTCTGATTATGGAGATACGGAAAAACGCACTTCCATTCTTCGGGAACTGTTAGGCGGAATCGGGGAGAATGTGGCAATCGACACACCTTTTCATTGCGACTACGGAAAAAATATTTTTTTGGGAAATGATGTGATAATCAATATGAATTGTACTTTTGTGGATAACAAAACGATCCGAATTGGCGACAGAGTTTTGATTGCGTCAAACGTACAGATTTATACATCTTCACACCCGGTTCTGCCACAGGAACGGCTTGTGCCGGATTGGAGAGAACGCCGGACAACATTTTTCAGAACCTATGCACGTCCGATAGAGATAGAGAATAATGTCTGGATCGGGGGCGGCTGTATTCTTCTTCCGGGAGTAACTATAGGAGAAAACAGCGTGATGGGGGCAGGAAGTGTGGTAAACCGCCCTGTCCCGCCCAATTGTGTTGCGGCAGGGAACCCATGCCGGGTGATACGTTATTTTGATACAGACAAAGAAAGGCGGCTGCATGAAATATAAGCATATCGTATTTGACATTGACGGCACTCTGATTGATACGGAATATGTTGTCTTAGACTTGGAAAGGGCAGGCCCTGGACCTGTCTTTCCTTGTTGTACTTTCGATCCCATTCCGTTATATACTAAACACCGATTAGATTTGCGGTTTATACTTTAGTTTTCATACAAAAAGC
>CAJUAA010000023.1 GCA_910584205.1 uncultured Lachnospiraceae bacterium | reverse complement strand
CTCTTCCGCATTGTCAATACCTTTTTTTACTTTTTTTCAAGTTTTTTTGACATCGGCTTTTTTGCAGAAAAGAAACGGAGAAAGAGGGATTTGAACCCTCGCGCCGCTACTAACGACCTACTCCCTTTCCAGGGGAGCCCCTTCAGCCACTTGGGTATTTCTCCAAAGTGCCTGTCTTTCAACAGACTGTATTCTATATCAACCACACTCTCTCGAGTGAAACGGAGAGAGTGGGATTCGAACCCACGCGCCCTTACGGACAAACGGTTTTCAAGACCGCCTCGTTATGACCACTTCGATATCTCTCCATAAGCGACATGTGATATTGTATCAGCATGTTTCGCTTTTGTCAACTGCTTTTTTACATTTTTTTTATATTTTTTTCAGCATTCCTCATTCCAGCTTCTTTCTCCGGCAAATATCCCGGCAATCGCCAGATCCTCCGGTGTGGTAATCTTGATATTTTCGTAAGCTCCTTCCACCAGCCGGACCGGACAGCCGCAGACATTTTCCACCACCATGGCGTCGTCCGTAATCTGTACTCCCTGCTCCAGCAGTTCTTTTTCCCTGCAGATTACCTCTTCATAGGCAGGTATAATCAGTTCGGCCGCAAATACCTGAGGAGTCTGGATCTGCCAGACCAGACTGCGTCTGGGCGTCATGTGGATGCATCCGCTCTCGTCTGCAATCTTGATCGTATCCTTCACCGGCATGCCCACCACGCAGGCCCGGCTCCTCTGCACTTCCCTGTATGCCCGCTCCAGGATCTCCTCCGTGAGAAACGGCCTGGCTCCGTCATGGATAAATACACAGCCGTCCTTTTGCTGCGCCTGCTTCAGAATGCGGAGTCCTTCCCATACGGAATGATAGCGCTCCTCGCCTCCCTCCACAACTGCCTTTATTTTCTGAAATCCATACTTCTCCACAATCTCCTGACGGCAGTAGGGAATCTGTCCCTTTCCCGTCACCAGGATCACATCGTCGATCAAAGCGGATTCTTCAAATACTTTCAGCGAATAGTAGATGACCGGCCTGCCCTGGATCTCCAGATACATCTTGGACTTTGAGACTCCCATGCGCTTCCCCCGGCCGGCCGCCAGTACGATCGCCGTACAATGTGCTTTTTTCGTATGTTTCTCCATATGTTCCTTCCTGTGTTTCTCCTATCGTTCCCCAAGCTTCAGGTTCGGGACCGCGTTCAGATCCAGCCCGTGCCGGACTCCTTTCTGATATTCGTAATACGCCGCTGCTCCGATCATGGCCGCGTTATCCGTGCAGAGGACCGGCGACGGATAATAGAACGGTATCTTCCTTTTCTCACATGCCTCGCCCATCATCCGGCGCAGCGTGGAATTAGACGCCACTCCGCCTGCCAGCGCCAGCTTCCGGATCCCGTAATCCTTTACCGCATCCACAGCGTGCGCCACCAGCACCTCGCAGACCGCCTTCTGAAAAGACGCGGCAATATCCGCCTGCACGATCTCCTCCCCTTTCATCCTGCAGCCGTTGATATGGTTCAGCACCGCGGATTTCACGCCGCTGAAGCTGAAGTCGTAGGGTGCGTCCTCCACCTTCGCTCTCGGAAAATGGATGGCGTCCGGATCACCTTCCCGGGACAGCCGGTCGATCTTGGGACCGCCCGGATAGCCCAGTCCAATGGCCCTTGCCACTTTGTCGAAGGCCTCTCCCGCCGCGTCGTCCCTGGTGCGCCCGATGATTTCATAGACGCCGTAATCCCGGACCACCACCAGATGCGTATGCCCACCGGATACGACCAGACAGATAAACGGCGGTTCCAGTTCTTTATTTTCTATATAGTTGGCGGAAATATGCCCTTCGATATGATGGACGCCCACCAGCGGAAGCCCCGCCGCATAGCTGATGGCTTTCGCTTCCGCCACACCCACCAGAAGCGCGCCCACAAGCCCCGGCCCATAAGTCACGCCCACGGCATCCAGGTCCTTCAGGGTCACGCCCGCCTGATCCAGCGCCTCCTGAATGACCTGATTAATCTTCTCGATATGTTTTCTTGACGCGATCTCCGGAACGACTCCTCCGTACAGGGTATGGAGCGCGATCTGCGAGGAAATGACGTTGGACAGAACTTCCCTGCCGTTTTTTACGACCGCGGCCGCGGTCTCGTCGCAGGAACTCTCGATCGCCAGAATCCGGACGTCTTTCTTTTCTTCTATCATGTTCCTTCACTCTTCCTTCTCAAAATCCAGTTCCGCAGACATCCGGTCCTTCCCTGCTTTTGCCGCCGGGAAGATCTTCTGCACCTCTTCCATATATTCCTCCGGACGGGTCAGAGACGGGCTGTAATGAGTCAGCCACAGTTCCTTTACCTCCGCATCCTTCGCCAGCTGCGCCGCCTCGTAAAAGGTCATGTGCCTGTGCTCCTTTGCCTTTGCCTCCTTGTCCTTCTCTCCGTACATGCCCTCGCAGATGAACAGGTCGGAATGCATGGCATGGTCCACAATGGCCTGCACCGGCCGGGTATCCGTACAGTATGTAAGCCGGATTCCTCTGCGCGCCGCTCCCAGCACCATATCCGGCGTGTAGGTGCCTTCTTCCGTCTCGATCGTCTCGCCCTTCTGAAGCCGGCTCCAGTATTTCTTCGGAATGTTCAGGCGAACCGCCTCTTCCAGCTGAAATTTCCCCGCGCGGTCCAGCTCCAGCGTATAACCGTAGCAGAGTACATTATGGTTTACCTTAAACGCTTTCAGCCGATAGCCGTTCAGGCAGAATTCTTCTTCCGGGCCGTTGATCTCCCGGAAAAGGATCGGAAAGGGCAGCTCCGGCGCGATCACACGCAGCGCGTTTACCACCCGCTCCAGCCCTTTGGGGCCGATCAGAGTCAGCGGCTCCGTCCGGTCCGCATTTCCCATGGTCAGCAGAAGCCCCGGCAGCCCGCTGATATGATCTCCATGATAATGGGTAAAACAGATCACATCGACCGGCTTAAAACTCCAGCCCTTTTCCTTGATGGCGATCTGAGTTCCTTCTCCGCAGTCGATCAGAAGGCTGCTCCCGTTGTAACGCACCATCAGGGAGGTCAGCCAGCGATAGGGAAGCGGCATCATTCCGCCGCTTCCAAGTAAACATACATCAAGCATAACATACAGCCTTTCTTAAATCCAGATTCCACAGCCCCTCCCCCCTGAAAGCAGCGGCTGTTCTATAACAGTTCCATCTCTTCTTCTATCGTGACAGGGACTGCAAAGCCCCTGGCCAGGCGGTCAAAGCATGCCTCGCACAGGTCAAAGGAATGGGATTCCCCGTCTTTGCCGGAGAAATAGCCCCAGCGGGCTTTCCCGGAAAATACTCCTTCCTGTACGATCCCTTTTTCCAGTTTCAGTTCCCGTCCGCACTGGTTACAGACGACTTTTTTTAACGTAATTTTATCAGATTCCACATATTGACGCATCGTTTTATCCTCCTCGTATGATCCGGATGTCTGTTTCCTACGCGGAGATTATATCGTTTCTTCTCCTTCAGCGGAATAGGAGATTACTGGTCGCGCCCTGGTCTCTCTTCCACATGATCAGCGCATCCTCCACGGGCCGTTCGTAAAACCGTTTCCGAATGCCTTCCTGCACAAACCCGAGGCTCTCATAGAGACGGATCGCCCGTTGATTGCTCACCCGGACTTCCAGAGTGAACTCCTTCATGCCGCAGCCTCGCCCTTCCTCCAGAAGAGCCGCCATCAGCCGCGTCCCAAGGCCCTTCCCCCGGTACGCTTCGTCCACCACCACATTGGTTACGTCGCCCTCGTCCATCACCCGGAGAAGCCCGGCATAGCCTGCCACCTGCCCGTTCTCTTCCGCCACCAGAAACAGGTACTGTCCGCTTTGCAGGCTTTCCCCAAGCTGCTCTCTGGTCCACGGCACGGAAAAATACCGCTTCTCCAGCCGGGCTGCGCCCTCCAGATCCGATTCCCGCATCCGGCGGATCATGCGCCGCCCTCCTTCGCTTTCTTTTCCTGCTCCGCCCGTTCCCGTTCCGCCTGGGACAGGCGCAGGTAGTCCGGCTGGTGCTCCGCCGCCGTCTGTATCTTTCCTTCCCGTAGGTACTGAAGCGCCAGAGTCCCGACCGCTCCCGCCCTCTGCCCGTTCAGATGGGCAGGCGCAAAATCATGGCATCTTCCCGCCGCGGAAAGTTCCGCCAGCAGCACTTCCGTGAGCCGGCCGCGATAGACCGGCACGCCGTCTCCCAGGAAAATCACGTCTCTCTTCCGCTCACAGAGCTTTTCGGCGATCTGGGCAATATCCATCGCCGCAGGGGGCTCCAGGCAGTTCAGGCGCTTTCCCTGAAATTCATAGACTCCGGTATAGACCTGATTCCTTCTGGCATCCATCAGAGGGCATATGAGCTTCTCCGTGCCGTACAGATTGTATGCCAGCGCATCCAGCGTCGGCACCGCCGCCAGCGGTTTCTGAAGCGCGAGCCCCAGCCCTTTCGCCGTGGCGGACCCGATCCGGAGTCCGGTAAAAGAACCCGGACCCGCCGCCACCGCAATGGCATCCACGCACTCCAGGTCAAATTCTGTCATCGTTACGATCTCGTCCAGCATGGGAAGCAGCGTCTGGGAATGGGTCTTTTTATAATTTACCGTGTACTCGGCCCGCAGCGTACTCTCCTGTCCGTCATCCTCCACAAGCGCCACGGAAGCCACCAGTCCGGAGCTGTCCAGCGCCAGAACTTTCAAAAGCCTGTCCTCCTTCAAACCATCTGCACCTCCAATCCTTCCATGGTGATCCGTCGGTAATCAAATCCTTTTTCAAGGTCCTTCTCGATCAAGACCCGGCATGTATCCTCCGGCAGCAGCTCTTCGATCAGATCCGCCCACTCTACCAGGCAGACGCCGTCTCCGTAGAAGCAGTCCTCATACCCGATCTCCTCCATCTCCTCCACATCTCCGATCCGATACACGTCGAAATGGTAGAACGGAAGCCTGCCTCCCTCATAGACCTGTACGATCGTAAAGGTCGGGCTGCTGACCGGTTCCTCGATGCCGAGTCCTGCCGCCAGTCCCTGGGTAAACACCGTCTTTCCCACACCCAGATCCCCGGTCAGGGCGATGACCGTCCCCGGCTTTGCCAGCTCTCCTGTTTTCTTTCCCAGCGCAAAGGTTTCCTCCGCGCAATATGTCTCCACCATCCTGTCCTCACGCCCCCAGCAGGTCCACAGCGCGCCAGGTCCTGATCCTGTCCTGAATCTCCTTCGCACCCGGATCTCCTTTTACAAATTCAAAATCGGACCGGACCCTCTCGATCTCTTCCTGAAGCTTCGGAAGCCGGCGGATGTCCCCCTCCACCGTACGCAGATAATAATCTTCCATCAGCGTACACGGAATAAAATCCAGCTCCGCAGGCTCGGCGTCTTCCGCTGTGTCGAACCCGCTCTCGAAAAGATACGTACAGTTATCCAGAAAAATATGAATGCTGGTAAATGCGGAATTGCCGTTCAGGTCAAATACCTGCAGCGGCTGTCCGCCGTCCACCGGCGCCTGGTTGTCCGGATTCACGAAGCTCTCCGAATCGCCGAAATCATAGAGCCGCAGGACAAAATCCTGCAGGCATCCCACCTCCTCCGGCTGCAGCTCCCGGCCGATCCCCTCGCCGAGCAGATTCAGGATCTGCCCGATCTCCCCCAGAATCCCGCATCCGGAACAGGAGGAAAGCTTCTCCAGAAGCACCTGGAAACGCGCCAGCGTCAAAATTCCCCACACGTAGCTCTGCCTTCCGCTCAACTCTCCGGCCTTCTCCGTGACCTCGTCCAGAAGCTCATTGTAAAGCAGCTCTTCCTCTTCAAGCGCACCGATCTCCTCGTCGCAGTCATACATAAACGCTTCGCACTCGTCGTACACCTGCTCAAAATTGCTGTATAAGGTGGACGCGCGCTCCAGATACAGTCTGGCACGCTCCAGATCGTTCTTCAGCATAAACTCTTTTCCCATCCGGTAATACGTTTCCGCCTGCTCCGCCAGTCTGCTCCTCTGCCTGACCGACGCCGTCGACGGCTGCTCTGCGACATGCCCCGCACCGTTGTCTTTTTTAGAAAACAAACCTTTGAAAAATCCTGCCATATCCTCTCTCCTCCTGTCTTCTGTTACAGCTTCATGGTCAGTGCAATCCTCTTTTTCACCGGATCTACGCTGATGACCTTCACTTCCACAATGTCGCCGATCTTTACGACCTCCAGCGGATGCTTAATATACCGGTCGCACATCTGGGAAATGTGGACCAGTCCGTCCTGGTGGACGCCGATATCCACAAACGCGCCAAAATCAATAATATTCCGCACGGTCCCTTTCAGCACCATGCCCGGCGTCAGGTCCTTCATATCCAGCACGTCGCTTCTGAGCACCGGACGGGGCATCTCGTCTCTGGGATCCCTTGCCGGCTTCTCCAGCTCTGCAATGATATCCTGCAGCGTCAGCTCTCCGACTCCCAGCTCCTGCGCCATCTGCTTCGGCTTACCAACCTTTCTGGAAATTCCTTTCAGGCCGCCGCTCTGGATATCCTCCGCTGAATACCCCAGAGACGTGAGCAGCTTTGTGGCCGCCTCATAGCTCTCCGGATGCACGCTGGTCGCATCCAGCGGATTGGTTCCTCCTGCGATGCGCAGAAAACCGGCACACTGCTCGTATGCCTTCGGCCCCAGCTTCGGCACCTTCAGAAGCTGGCGGCGGTCCGCAAAGCGCCCGTTGGCCTCCCGGTACGCCACAATATTTTTCGCCAGCGTCTTCGTAATGCCGGAGACGTATTCCAGAAGAGGCGCCGACGCCGTATTCAGGTCCACGCCCACTTTATTGACGGAATCCTCCACGACTCCGCCCAGCGCCTCGCTCAGACGCTTCTGGTTCATGTCATGCTGATACTGCCCCACGCCGATGGCCCTGGGATCGATCTTCACCAGTTCCGCCAGCGGGTCCTGAAGCCTTCTGGCAATGGACGCCGCGCTTCGCTGCCCCACGTCAAAATTTGGGAATTCCTCGGTCGCCAGTTTACTGGCTGAATAGACGGATGCACCCGCCTCGCTGACGATCACATACTGCACCTTCTGGGGAATCTCCCGGAACAGTTCCACAATGACCTGCTCGGATTCTCTGGACGCAGTTCCGTTTCCAAGGGAAATCAATGTGATGTGGTATTTCTCGATCAGTTTTTTCAGGGTCGCCTTCGCTTCCTTTACTTTATTCTGGGGCGCCGTCGGATAGATGACTACCGTATCCAGCACCTTTCCGGTGGGGTCCACCACCGCCAGCTTGCAGCCGGTACGAAACGCCGGGTCCCAGCCCAGGACCGTCTGCCCTGCAATGGGCGGCTGCATCAGAAGCTGCTCCAGATTTTTTCCGAACACCTGGATCGCGCCTTCCTCCGCCTGCTCCGTCAGGAGATTCCGGATCTCCCGCTCGATGGCAGGGGCGATCAGACGGTGATAGCTGTCCTGAATGGTCTCTTTCAACGCCCCGGAGGTATGCGGGTTGTCCCTTTTGACCACCTGCTTCTCCAGATAACGCAGAATTTTCTCCTCCGGCGCTTCGATCTTCACCGTCAGCATCTTCTCCGCCTCTCCCCGGTTCAGCGCCAGCGTCCGGTGTCCCATCATTTTATTCAGAGGCTGGCTGAAATGATAATAATTCTCATAAACCGACTCCTTTGTCTCGTCCTTCGCCTCCGACGTGATCATTCCCTCTTTTAACGTAATCGTACGGATATAAGTCCGGTAGTCCGCCTCATCTGAGATACTTTCCGCGATGATGTCCTTCGCCCCCGCCAGGGCCTCCTCCACGACGGCTACGCCCTTTTCCTCCGACAGGTACGCTTTCGCCTCTTCTTCCAGAGGATTTTTCGTCATCTGCAGGAGAATGATGTTCGCCAGCCCTTCCAGCCCTTTCTCCTTCGCCATGGTGGCGCGGGTTCTGCGTTTGGGACGGTAGGGACGGTACAGGTCGTCCACCGCCACCTGGGTCTGGGCCGCCTCAATCTGGGCCCGCAGCTCATCGGTCAGCTTTCCCTGCTCCTCAATGCTGGACAGAACCTGGGCTTTTTTGTCCTCCAGATTCCGCAGATAGGCCAGACGCTCGTCCAGCTTCCGCAGCTGCTCGTCATTCAGAGCCCCTGTGACCTCCTTTCGGTAACGGGAAATAAAAGGAATCGTGTTCCCTTCGTCGATCAGATTCACGGCAGCTTCCACCTGCCACTTTTTCACCTGTAATTCTTCGGTCAGTTTCTGTAAAATATCCATGCTGCTCCTTTATATCTTCCTGTTTTTTCTCGTGCGCTTCACATTATATACGAATTCTCCTATTTGTGCAATCCGGACGCCCTCTTCTTGACATGGTACATTCCTTTTTAACGTGTTCTAAATAATCTACTGCCTATTTTATCCAATTCCGTCTCTTTAAGCAAGGAATATTTGTCGACGGAGGATAATACCTTCAGCGGATATCTTTTCATACCGTACCTTTACCATGGCGCAGGCAGAACTTCGAGATAAAATTGCTCCGGATCTTCTTTTGTATTATACAGCATCCAATTACTGCTCCTGTATTCTGCCATACAATACACTTTGTCATGAAGAAAATTATATTTTACAAAAACTTCAGAAAATTTCAGCAGAACGTAACTGGACCTATTATAAACTGGCAAAGGAATCTTATATGCCGCTTTCTATAATTCGTAACATTTTCCGTACCCCATATAACCCGTCTATCAGTACATTATCCCGGATATGCGACGGACTCGGAATTACATTAGCACAGTTTTTTTCAGAAAAGGACAACTATATGGATTTATCTTCTGAACAGATTGAACTGCTTAACATTTATGATAGATTGACGAGTCTCCAAAAAGAAATGGTCCTATCATATGCAAAAGGAATATCTTCTTCAGAGTAATCGGTGCAATTAAAGGACATATTCGGAGCTATTTTTAATATCTTTGCATCACGGCGGAAAACATTAAAATAAAGAATAGCTACAGCAAAAATGCAGAGAGAGAAAAAATGCCTGATCAAACTTGAAGCTTCTGAACCACGATAAAAGGGACTGTCCTGCTGTGACAGTCCCTTTCTATCTGTTCTTATTTCAGCACGCCTTTAATCGCCGCCAGAAATTCATCAAATTCTTCAAATGCCGGAATGTCCGGATTGTCCTTCTTGATCTGCTCCGTGCTCCGGAACAGGAATCCTGCCCTTCCTGCTTTGATCATCCCCAGGTCGTTGAAGCTGTCCCCGGCAGCGATCGTCTCAAATCCCGCCGACTGCAGCGCTTTCACCGTGGTCAGTTTGGAATTTTCGATCCGCATCCGGTAGCCGGTGATCTCCCCGTCCGGCGCCACGTCCAGGCTGTTGCAGAACAGCGTGGGCCATCCCAGCTTTTCCATCAGAGGCTTTGCAAATTCGGTAAACGTATCGCTCAAGATCAGCACCTGGGTCAGTGTCCGGAGCTCATCCAGAAATTCCTTCGCTCCGGGAAGGGGATCGATCCCTGCGATGGTTTTCTGGATCTCCTTCAGCCCCAGATGGTGTTCTTTTAAAATATTCAGCCGGTAGTTCATCAGTTTGTCATAATCCGGCTCATCCCGTGTGGTCCGCTTCAGCTCCGGTATTCCGGTGGCCTCAGAAAAGGCGATCCAGATCTCCGGCACCAGCACGCCTTCCAGATCCAAACATACGATATCCATCCTTACGCCTCCGTCTCTAGCCTTCCACCCGGATCATGCTGATAATTTCGGCATCCTTCGCCTTTTCGGCATATTCCGCCTCCGTCATCACCGGCGTGATAAATCCGATCTCTCCTGAGATCCCCGCGTGGATCCGTTCTCCGTCGCCGAACAGCTTCTCCGGCTCCGCATCCGATTTCATCCGGACAAAGAACCGTCTGGTCATCTGTTCCATGGGCGCAAGCGTCAGCTTTTCCGGCTCCCAGAACAGGGTGATGATTTTACCCAGATGCCTTGCCGCATCCACCATATCACCGGCCACCGCGCTGGCTGTGGGCAGCTTGCCCGCTCCGCTTCCGTAGAACATGGAATTGCCCAGCATATTGCCTTTGACGAAAACGGCGTTAAACACGTCATTGACCACATAGAGCGGGTGCTCCCTGTGGACCAGCGCCGGACTCACCATGGCGCAGTAGGTATCCCCCACCTTCCTGCTGATGGCCAGCAGCTTGATGGAACGGTTCAGCTTCTTCGCATACAGGAAATCCTCCGAGGTGATCTTCGTGATCCCCTCCGTATAGATATCGTGGAAATCCACCTGATTGCCGCTGGCCAGCGAGGTCAGAATCGCAATCTTGCGGCAGGCGTCCCAGCCCTCCACGTCCGCTTCCGGATGGAGTTCCGCATAGCCTTTATCCTGCGCTTCCTTGAGCACATCCATATAGTCCAGGCCTTCCCGGTCCATCTTGGTCAGCATGTAGTTGGTCGTTCCGTTGAGGATGCCGGACACCTCCAGGATCACATCCGCCGTCAGCGAGGAATTCAGCGGACGGATAATCGGAATGCCGCCGCCCACGCTCGCCTCGAACAGATAATTCACCTGATGCTCTTTGGCGATCTGGATCAGCTCCGCGCCGTGCTCCGCCACCAGCTCCTTGTTGGAGGTGCATACGCTCTTTCCCGCCTCCAGGCAGCGTTTGGTAAATTCATATGCCGGATGCAGCCCGCCCATGACCTCCGCCACGATGCGGACTTCCTCATCGCCTATAATGTCCTCAAAATCGTGCGTCAGCACCTCCATGACCGGATCTCCCGGAAACTCCCTCAAATCCAGTACATATTTAATGCGAAGCTCCTGCCCCACCTTTTTATCGATACTCTTTTCGTTGGTCCGGATCACTTCATATACTCCGGAACCAACCGTACCGTATCCCATAATCGCTACTTTTATCATTCGGTATTACTCCCTGCCTAATATTTTAAGATAATGAACGCCCTTCTGCTCCTCGATCTTCTGTATCATGGAAGAGACGTCTCCGGTTGTCGGTAACACTTCGATGCTCAGCGTCAAAGACGCCACGCCGTTGATCGGTATACTCTGGTGGATCGTCAGAATATTCGCTCCGAATTCCGCCACACTATTCAGCACCAGAGACAAAAGCCCCGGTTCATCCTCCATCTGCAGGACGAAGGTGACGGTCTTCCCCTTCGCCTCGTCATGAAACGGAAAAATATCATTCTGATATTTGTAAAAGGAACTCCTGCTGATGCCGACCCGGTCCACCGCTTCCTGCACGGATGGGACACGCTCTGAATCCAGAAGCCGTTTCGCTTCCACGACCTTCAGCAGTACTTCCGGCACCGCTTTTTCCCTGATCACAAAATATTTGCTCTTTTCCGCCATTTTTACTCCTCCGGCGTCAGATTGATCCATTTCAGATATGCGTTGATAAACGGATCGATCTTCCCGTCCATGACCCCGTCCACATTGCTGACTTCCGCACTGGTCCGGTGATCCTTCACCATCGTATACGGCTGCATGACATAGGAACGGATCTGATTGCCCCAGGCGATATCGCTCACTTCCCCGCGGATGCCGGACAGCTTCTCCGCCTGCTTCTGCTGCTCCAGAAGATACAGCTTCGCCTTCAGCATCTGCATGGCCTTATCCTTGTTCTGGTGCTGAGACCGCTCATTCTGGCACTGCACCACGATTCCCGTAGGAATATGGGTGATCCGGATGGCGGATGACGTCTTATTGATATGCTGTCCGCCGGCGCCGCTGGAACGATACGTGTCCACACGCAGATCGTCCGGATTGATCTCAATATCAATATCATCTTCGATATCCGGCATGACGTCCAGAGAAACAAAGGACGTCTGTCTTTTTCCCTGTGCATTGAAGGGCGAAATCCTCACCAGGCGGTGCACACCCTTTTCGGACTTCAGATAGCCATAGGCATTCTCCCCGTTGACCTGGAAGGTCACCGATTTGATGCCGGCCTCATCCCCGTCCAGATAGTCAAGGACTTCCACGGAAAATCCTTTCCGCTCCGCCCAGCGGGTATACATCCGGTACAGCATGCCCGCCCAGTCGCAGCTTTCCGTTCCTCCGGCCCCTGCGTTGAGCTTCAGGATCGCATTATTTCCGTCGTATTCCCCGGACAGCAGCGTCCGGATACGCATGGCTTCCAGCTTTTCCACAAAGCTGTCCAGTTCTTCCTGGATCTCCGGGATCAGGGAAGCGTCATTCTCCTCATATCCCATCTCCAGCAGAGTCTCAATATCCTCGTACTGCCCCTGCAGGCTCTCAAAACTCTCTTTTTCTTCCTTGAGGCTGTTTAACTCCTTCATACCCGCCTGGGAACGCTCTACATCATCCCAGTAGCCGGGCGCCTCCATCTCTTTTTCCAGTTCTTCAATCCTGAGCGTCTTTCCAGCCAGGTTAAAGTGAATCCCTTAATTCTGTCAAGGGCTGTGCATAGTTGTTCAGTGTATATTTGAACTGATCCAGTTCTACCACAACGACACCTTCTTTCTTATTTTAGTTCCGCATATGCCTCTCGCACCGCACGGATGGGAGATCGGTTTTCTGACACATTCGTGTCCGAAAATCGATCTGTACATTGTTCGGGCATATGCTGTTTTAGTTCCGCATATGCCTCTCACATGCGATTGTTTTATTTCCGGCCGCAGCACTGCTTGTATTTTTTGCCGCTGCCGCAGGGGCACGGGTCATTGGGATAGACCTTCTGTGCCACCCTCTGAACCGGCTTCCTGCCAAGGGAATCGTCCTTGTTGGTGCCGGTTACCTTCGCTACTTCTTCGCGCTCCGCCTTCTCTTCCACGCGGATATGCATCAGGATTCGGACCGTGTCCTCCTGAATACTGCTGGTCATGGCCTCAAACATCTCATATCCGCTCATCTTGTATTCCACCAGCGGATCTCTCTGTCCATAGGCCTGCAGGCCGATTCCCTGACGAAGCTGCTCCATATCGTCGATATGGTTCATCCATTTTCTGTCTATGGTTTTCAAAAGGAATACGCGCTCCAGTTCACGGATCAGCTCCGCGTTGGGGAATTCCGCCTCCTTCGATTCGTACAGCCTGGTCGCCTCCTGCTTCAGCGCGTGCTTCATCTCCGCCTTGTTCTTACAGTCCAGACGCTCTACGGTGATGTTTTCCACCGGAATGACCGGCACCAGCGTCTCATTCAGTCCGGTCAGATCCCATTCCTCCGGCTCCTGATCGTCCCCGATGAACGTATCCACCGCATTTTCCACAATATCGGAGATCATCTTATAGATGGAGTCTCTCATGCTCTCCCCATCCAGCACCCGGCGGCGCTCCGCATAAATCACTTCCCGCTGCTCGTTCATGACCTGATCGTATTCCAGCAGGTTTTTCCGGATGCCGAAGTTGTTGTGCTCGATCTTCATCTGCGCCTTCTCGATGGCATCCGTCAGCATCTTATGCTCGATCTCTTCATTTTCCGGCACTCCCAGAGCGTTGAACATGCTCATGAGCCGCTCGGAACCGAAGAGACGCATCAAATCGTCTTCCAGAGAGATGTAGAAGCGGGACTCGCCCGGATCTCCCTGACGGCCGGAACGTCCGCGAAGCTGATTGTCGATCCGCCTTGCCTCATGGCGCTCCGTACCGATGATTTTCAGTCCGCCTGCCGCTCTTGCTTCCTCGTCCAGCTGGATATCCGTACCGCGGCCCGCCATGTTGGTGGCAATGGTCACCGCGCCGTGCTGTCCTGCAAGAGCCACGATCTCCGCCTCACGCTCATGGAACTTGGCATTCAGCACCTCATGCCGGATTCCCCGCTTCGTGAGCATCCGGCTCAGCTCCTCGGACGCCTCGATGGTAATCGTGCCGACCAGCACCGGCTGCCCTTTGGCATGCGCCGCCTCGATGGCGTTGCAGACCGCAAACAGCTTTTCCTTACGGGTCTTGTACACCGCGTCCTGCAGGTCCTTACGCTGCACCGGACGGTTGGTGGGAATCTCGATGACATCCATACCATAAATGGCCCGGAACTCCTTCTCCTCCGTCAGCGCCGTACCGGTCATGCCGCATTTCTTGGCATATTTGTTGAAGAAATTCTGGAAGGTAATGTTGGCAAGCGTCTTGCTCTCCCTCTTGACCTTCACATGCTCCTTTGCCTCAATGGCCTGATGCAGGCCGTCCGAATAACGCCGACCCGGCATGATGCGCCCGGTAAACTCATCCACGATGAAGATCTGGTCGTCCTTCACCACATAATCCTGATCGCGGAACATCAGATTATTGGCGCGCAGTGCCAGCTCCATATTGTGCTGGATCTCCAGATTCTCCGGGTCCGCCAGATTCTCGATCTTGAAATACTGTTCTACTTTTTTAATGCCGTCCGCCGTCAAATGGACGATCTTGTCCTTCTCATTGACAATGAAATCGCCGGTCTCTTCGATTTCTTCTCCCATGATGGCATCCATTTTGGAAAATTCCTTGCTGGCTTCCCCTCGCTTCAATGTATGCGCCACATAATCGCAGAGCTCATACAGCTTCGTGGACTTGCCGCTCTGGCCGGAGATAATCAGCGGCGTGCGGGCTTCGTCGATCAGGATCGAGTCGATCTCATCGATAATGGCGTAATGCAGATCCCGTTGCACCAGCTGGTTTTTGTAGATGACCATGTTGTCGCGCAGATAGTCAAAACCCAGCTCGTTGTTTGTGATATAGGTAATATCGCAGCCATATGCCGCACGGCGCTCTTCCTTGGTGGAGCTGTTCAGCACCACGCCCACGGTCAGGCCCAGGAACTCGTGTACCTTTCCCATCCACTCCGCGTCACGGTTCGCCAGATAATCATTAACCGTGACCACATGGACGCCTTTGCCTTCCAGCGCGTTCAGATAAGCCGGAAGCGTGGATACCAGCGTCTTTCCTTCACCGGTACGCATCTCCGCGATACGCCCCTGATGCAGGATCATGCCGCCGATGAGCTGCACCCGGTAATGCTCCATCCCCAATACACGCCTTGCCGCCTCCCGGACCGTTGCAAATGCTTCCGGAAGCAGGTCGTCCAGAGAGGTTCCTTCCGAGAGCCTCTGCCTGTACTCTTTTGTCTTGTCCCGCAGCTCCTCGTCGCCAAGCGCCTGCATGGCGGGACGCAGCTCCTCGATTCGGTCAATGACCGGATGGATCAGCTTCAGCTCCCGTTCGCTGTGAGTCCCGAACAGTTTGTCAAATATCTTCATGCTATTCTCCTATCCAATGTTCAATGGACTGCCTTTTTCAGGCAACATATCTGTTATTATAGCACAAATATGGGATTTGGCAAATGCCAAATCCCACACCGGCTTTCCAAACCGTTATTTTTATGCAATTTTTATAAATCGGGCTCCAGAATCCCGTAGGTGCCGCCCTTTCTCTTGTATACCACATTGATCTCATCCGTCTCGGCATTCACAAAGGCAAAGAAGGCATGTCCCAAAAGCTCCATCTGCACACAGGCATCCTCCGGATACATGGGCTTGATGTCAAACTTCTTGCTCCGGATGATCTTAACCTCCTGATCCTCCGAATCCTTTTCCATAAATTCTTTCTGGAAATTTCCGCCCCCCTGCTGTCTTGCAATCAGCTTGTTCTTGTACTTCCGAAGCTGGCGTTCGATCACTTCCTCCACCAGATCAATGGACACATACATGTCCGTACTTGACTGCTCTGACCGGATAATGTTCCCTTTTACCGGAATCGTCACTTCGATCTTCTGACGTTCCTTCTCCACGCTCAAAGTCACATGCACTTCCGTATCAGGAGTAAAATAGCGCTCCAGCTTTTTCAGTTTGTCCATCACCGCCGACCGAAGGCCATCTGTAATGTCAATATTTTTCCCACTGATAATGTAACGCATAGAACCACTCCTTTGCTTTTTATTCTGCATCCCTGCGCTTCTTTTTCGATACCCCCGCGCATGGGATGCCTGTCTTTATCATACCATTATTTTGGCGATCCTGCAACGAATTTCACAACCTCTTCGTAATTCATTTCTCCGCCGAACAGATCCAGCGCGCTGCCGATGGTCACATGGAGCCGCCCCCGGCCAAGCTCCTTCAGTTTTGCAAGATCCTCAAAGCTTCCCACACCGCCCGCATAGGTAACCGGAATCCCTCCCCAGTCTCCCAGAAGGCGCGCCAGCGGTTCCTCGATCCCCCGCGCCTTTCCTTCCACATCCACCGCGTGGACCAGAAACTCCGCGCAGAATCCGGCCAGCTCGTCCAGCACGGCCGCAGACAGCGCCACATCCGTGAACTTCTGCCAGCGGTCCGTCACGATATAATATTCCCCGCCCCTTCTGCGGCAGCTTAAATCCAGCACCAGACGTTCCCTGCCCGCCTCCTTTCGGATCCGGTGAAGACGGTCCCAGTCCACTGCTCCGTCCCGGAATACATAGGAGGTGACGATCACATGGCTGGCCCCAGCCTCCAGATATTCCGCGGCATTGTCGTCGCGGATGCCTCCCCCCACCTGCAGGCCTCCCGGATATTCCGCAAGCGCCAGAAGCGCCTGGCTCTTCGTCGCCTCATAAAACTCCGATCCTTCTTTGTTCAGCAGGATGATGTGTCCGCCCCGGATACCGCTCTCCCGGTAAAACCGCGCATAAAACGCCGCGTCCTGCTCAGACACAAAATTCTCCTCTGCCCGGCTGCCCGCATCCTTCAGGCTTCCGCCGACGATCTGCTTTACTTTTCCATTATGTATATCAATACATGGCCGAAATTCCATCTGTCTTCCTTCCCTGTGCGTATGGGTATCGTTGAAACGGGGGCCGCCCGTCTGGCAGCCCCCGTTCGTTTACGGCAGGTCTGTTCCGGCTCCGTCGCCCACGGTTCCGGTTCCGTTTACCGTACCATTGTTGTCCACATTTCCGTCTACCATGGTGTCGTCTCCGGTCACATCATTGATCAGATCGTCCACCACGTCATTGGCATCATTCCCGATCTCCTCCAGAAGACCGTCTCCGTCCACGTCCGTATGGTCGTAGACGCCGTCTTCATCGGTATCGAACAGGATATCATCCACATTCGTTCCGGTTCCGGTCCCATTCCCATCGTCCGTTCCCGTTCCGTTTTCACCGGCAGCCCCATTGTTGTCCGTGGCAGCTCCGTTGTTCGCTCTGCCGCACGCCGTGACCATTACAAGCGTCATCAGCAACAGCATGCCAATGCAATACTTCTTGAACTGTTTCATAAATGTCTCTCCTTTTAATTAAAATTAAAGATAAAAACAGTGTTTGACCTGCTGTTAGTAATATGGACAACTCTCCGATTTTTATGCATTTAATTTTTTTTATGACTGCGCTTCGATTACATGGCTCATTTCATAACGCCCCGCCGACTTCCCTGCAAGGAATTTCGCCGCCTGAACGGCGCCCTTCCCGAAGACCGCGCGGGAATACGCCGTGTGGCTGAAGGTAACGACCTCGTCGGTCCCGGCAAAAATCACGTCATGGTCTCCCACGATCGTACCGCCCCGGACCGCGGAGATGCCGATCTCTTTTTTATCTCTCTTTTCCCTGGTCCGGCTTCTGTCAAACTTGTATTCGTAGACATTTCCCAGAGACTCGTTGATGGAATCCGCCAGCGCCAGCGCCGTTCCGCTGGGCGCGTCCACCTTCCGGTTGTGGTGCTTCTCCACAATCTCGATATCAAAGCCCGCGGGAGCAAGGATATTCGCCGCCTCCTTCAGAAGCTTCAAAAGCATGTTCACTCCCAGAGACATGTTGGCGGACTTGAGAACCGCCACCTCCCGGCTCGTCTCTTCCACCGCGGCAAGCTGCTCCTCCGTCAGCCCGGTCGTACACAGGACCATGGGAATCTTCCTCTCCCTGCCGTACGCAAGAAGCGCGTCCGTCGCCTTTGCCGACGCAAAGTCGATGATGACGTCCGCCTCCACCTGACAGTCCTGGATGCGGGAATATACCGGATACCCGTTGTCTCTGCAGTCCACAAGATCGATGCCCGCCACGATCTCCATGTCCGCTTCTTCCCGGATCAGGCCGGTAATGACCTGACCCATATAGCCGTTACAGCCATGCATGATTACTTTGACCATTTTTTCCCTCCTGATTGAACTTCCGCATCCGCTCTGAGGCACTCCGTACCGGCAGATGCGGACCCGCCTGCCCGGCCCGCAGGGCCCTGGGCACGCCTTTCATTACTGTACCTTCAGTCCAAAGTCCACCATAGCTGCCTTCAGGTTCTTCTGATGCGCTTCTTCCATGGTAGTAAGCGGCATCCGAAGCGGCCCCGCTTCAAAGCCCATCAGGTTCAGCGCCGCCTTCACAGGGATCGGATTCACCTCACAGAACAGCTGATCGATCAGCGGAATCGCCTTCAGCTGAAGCGCCGCGCTTCCCGCCACATCCCCTTCCATGAACTTCGCTACAATCTCATGGGTCTCTCTGGGCGCAATGTTGGACAGCACGGAGATCACGCCCTTTCCGCCCAGGGACAGAAGCGGCACGATCTGGTCGTCGTTGCCGGAATAGATATCCAGGCTGTCGCCGCACAGGCTGGCGATCTTCGCCACCTGGGAGATATTGCCGCTGGCTTCCTTTACCGCCACGATGTTTTCCACGTTCTTCGCCAGATACGCCAGTGTCTCCGGCGTGATATTGACGCCGGTACGGCTCTGGATATTGTACAGGACCACCGGAATCTTTACAGATTCCGCAATCTTCGTAAAATGCGCAATCAGCCCCTTCTGGGTGGCTTTATTGTAATACGGCGTCACCAGCAGCAGGCCGTCCGCGCCGTATTTTTCCGCTTCCTGAGACAGGTAGACCGCCGTCTCCGTACAGTTGGAACCGGTCCCCGCAATGACCGGGATCCTCTTCGCCACCTTTTCAATGGCAAAACGGATCACCTCAAGATGTTCCTCATGGGACAGCGTGGAAGCCTCGCCGGTGGTCCCGCAGATAATAATGCTGTCCGTTCCGTTGGCGATCTGAAATTCCAGAAGCTCTGCAAGCTTCGGATAATTCACCGCACCGGTCTCTGTCATCGGAGTTACAATGGCAACTCCCGCACCTGTAAAAATCGACATAATTCTCTCCTCCTGGTAGTCTTTTGTTCAAAAATGCAAGAAAGAGGCGTGCCCACGTACGCCTCTCCAGAACCCAAATACACGAGATGATACCATCTGTGGATCATCTTTCCGGATAGCGCTTCATCTGCATCAGATGACAGTCATGTGGTTCTTCACCCCATGCCCAAGCGACAGACCTGCAGGGTATCTGTCCTTTCGGCGTTCCTCCCTTTCCTCTGTCTTCCTCTGTGCCTGCACACATCTGCCAGCATACTCATGATTCACGCAACCTCTATCTCTCAATTCAACTGTCTTCAATATAACATCTTCTGATTCCTTTGTCAACACAGAGCATCTATTCCTTCAGCGCAGAGATCTGATACACCTCGTCCGCCCACTCCACCATCTCCGGGCAGAGCCGGATGCCGGTGAAAATCAGATCCGTGCCCTCCGCAGCCTCGTCCAGAAGCTCCCGAATATCCGAGGGCTCTGCGATCCCGTACTCAAGAAGCCCCAGAATCTCATCCAGAACCAGCACATCGCATTCCCCCGTTGCCAACACCTTTCTGGCAAAGCTCAGGCCGTTCTTCATATTCAGGGTCTCTTCCTTCCGCTCCTGATCGCTCAGATCCTCAAACGCCGCTTCTTTCCGCTGGAAACGGAACAGCTTGATCTCCGGCTCCAACCGCTGGATGAAGCTGATCGCCTCCGGCTGCTTTCCCTTTAAAAACTGAACGATGATGACCGTCTTCCCTTTGCTGGCCTCCTTGATCGCCTGCCCCAGGGCCGCCGTCGTCTTTCCTTTTCCGTTTCCAAAATAAATCTGTAATTTACTCCCGTTCATAGCTTCCCCGCATGGTTTTAAACCCGAAACACAAAACTTCCGTCCAAAGTAAGTATATGGTTCATATTACACCAGCCCCGGGAGAATTGCAAGCTTTTATCCGTGATCTCCGCCCTGCTTCCGCCGTTCTCTCCTAATCCAGGTATTCCAGCTTGCTGACAGACACTTCATATGCAACTCTGCGTTCGCTTTCCTCCTCATCGATCTTTTTCATGTACTCCCGGCTCTGGATCCTGCCCCAGATCTGAGTATGGCCGCCTACCTCAAAGCCGGATGCAAACCGGGCGTTTCTCCCCCAGCAGATGCATGGAATATAATCGGATTTTCCATAGGGACGGTTGACTGCCAGCAGAATATCCGCAATCTCCCTGCCAAGAGGCGTCTTGCGGTAAACCGGCATCTTACAGATAAAGCCGTCCAGAAAAATCTGGTTGGTCTTGGCATTCTCCACCTCTTCCTCAATAAACTCCAGTTCCCTGACGAAGACGGACAACACCAGACGGTTCTTCTTTTCCTCATGGCGGTTATAGGAACGGAACTGTCCCGTAGCCTGGATGTAGGCCCCCCGGTAATCTTCGTTCACGTCGATCAGCCTTTCGGAAATCATCAGCGGTATCACGTCGCAGGAGTCGCTCAGGCGTTTTACGGACACATTCAACATGTAGAAGCCTTCCCCAAAAACTTCATGGCTGAAAGAAAAATCGGATACGACTTCTCCTACAATGGATACCTGGTTGTTTTCAATGATCTTATCTGACATAATTTTGTTCTCCCTTCTGTTTGACGAAGTGTCTCTTTTCGTATTTTGTCTATAATATATATTCAGCATCTCTTTCAAATATTCCTGTTTTTTCAAAATTTATTCAAATTTTTTCCAGAATGTCCTGTTTCCGTCCGGTATTTTTCCAAAAACGCTTGTTTTCCCGGAAAAATGTGATACACTATTAAACTTGTAGACCGGTTAAAAAGAATGGAATGAAGATGAAGAAGAGGATTTGATGTATGAAACGTGAAGATGTAAGAAATATAGCGATCATTGCCCATGTAGACCATGGAAAGACAACACTGGTGGACGAACTTTTAAAACAGAGCGGCGTCTTCCGCGCCAACCAGGAAGTAGCGGAACGCGTCATGGACTCCAACGACATCGAGCGGGAACGCGGAATCACGATCCTGTCCAAAAATACGGCTGTCTTCTATAAAGATGTAAAGATCAACATCGTTGATACACCGGGACATGCGGATTTCGGCGGCGAAGTGGAGCGGGTGCTGAAAATGGTAGACGGCGTCATCCTGGTGGTGGACGCTTTCGAAGGCTCCATGCCGCAGACAAAATTTGTGCTGAAAAAAGCGCTGGAACTGGATCTCCCGGTCATCGTCTGCATCAACAAAATCGACCGGCCGGAGGCACGCCCCGCAGAGGTCATTGACGAGGTCCTGGAACTTCTGATGGATCTGGATGCCTCCGACGAACAGCTTGACTGTCCGTTTGTGTTCGCATCTGCCAAAGGCGGCTATGCAACCCTGGACCTTCAAAAAGAACCAAAAGACATGACCCCTCTGTTCGATACGATTCTGGACTATATCCCGGCCCCCGAGGGCGATCCGGAGGCGCCGACCCAAGTGCTCATCAGCACCATTGACTACAACGAGTATGTGGGACGGATCGGCGTCGGCAAGGTGGACAATGGAAATGTCAGCGTCAATCAGGAGGTGGTCATCGTCAACCACCATGAGCCGGACAAGATTAAGAAAGTAAAGATCAGCAAACTCTATGAATTTGACGGACTGAACAAAGTCCCTGTGACCACAGCTACCGTGGGCTCCATCGTAGCCATCTCCGGTATCGCCGACCTTCACATCGGAGATACACTGTGCGCTCCGGAAGCCCCACGCGCCATCCCGTTCCAGAAGATCTCCGAACCGACCATCGCCATGCAGTTCAACGTCAACGACAGCCCGCTGGCAGGTACGGAAGGAAAATACATCACCTCCAGGCACATCCGGGACCGTCTGTTCCGGGAACTGAACACGGATGTGAGCCTGCGTGTGGAGGAGACAGAAAATACGGACAGCTTCAAGGTATCCGGCCGGGGCGAGCTGCACCTGTCCGTCCTGATCGAGAACATGCGCCGGGAAGGCTACGAATTCTCCGTCAGCAAGGCGGAGGTGCTCTACCGCTATGATGAAAAAGGAAAGCGGCAGGAGCCCATGGAGCTTGCCTATGTGGATGTGGACGACGAATACGCCGGCAGCGTGATCCAGAAGCTGGGCGAACGCAAGGGTGAGCTTCTGAACATGCATACCAACAGCAGCGGTTCCACCCGTCTGGAATTCTCCATCCCCTCCAGAGGGCTCATCGGCTACCGGGGCGAATTTATGACCGATACCAAGGGAACCGGCGTGCTGAACACCATATTCAACGGCTATGAGCCTTACAAGGGAGATATCCAGTACCGCAAGCAGGGATCTCTCATCGCCTTTGAATCCGGCGAATCCATTACTTATGGATTGTTCAACGCCCAGGAACGCGGCACGCTGTTCATCGGACCAGGTGAAAAGGTCTATTCCGGCATGGTGGTGGGACAGAACGGAAAAGCCGAAGACATCGAGCTCAACGTCTGCAAGACCAAGAAGCTGACCAACACCCGTTCCTCCAGCGCGGACGAGGCGCTGAAGCTGACGCCGCCCAGAGTCTTAAGCCTGGAGCAGTGTCTGGAGTTTATCGACACGGACGAGCTTCTGGAGATCACGCCGAAATCCTTACGAATCCGCAAGAAGATCCTGGATCCCACCCTACGCAAACGGGCGGCCATGCGGAAGGAAAGCGTATAACATTGTCACTGGGAAAATCCGGCCGGAATGTTCGGCCAAAGATGTCGTGATTATCATAACATACCGATCGGTGAAATGCAACTGCCGCGGATATGATTTCCGCGGCAGTCGCTCTGGCAAAACCTACTGCATCCACCAGAAATACCAGACGTCTGAGTGTTCAAGCCCTGCTGCCAGTTCCGACAGTTTCCCCGTCTCCAGATCCTCCAACAGCTCCTGACAGAAGGCGCAGTGCTCCTTTGCCGCCTCCAGGCTGTCCACTCCGTTCAGTCTGCGTGGTGCGTAAAACTCTATCGTATCATATGTGAATACCGCCGGAAACGCACCGTATCTTTCATACCAGTATTTACATATGGTGATCAGCTTTTCCGAGCCGGAGCAGTGCCAGCCGGCCATGGGCAGATAAGCGATCACCTCCCAGGGGTGTCTGACCGGAAGTTCCAAAAGCAGCGTATCCGCCCCTGTCGCTCTGCTGTCCATATACTCTCCACGGAATCCGGAAAAATGATGCAGCGCATCTCCTCTGGTCTCTTCTCCGATCAGATCGAGCATTTCCAAAACATCATCCAATCCGGTTCTTCCATTCGGTTCAGAGGTTCCCATCAGAATCTCTCTGCCGTTGTCCCCGCAGGCAGCAAGAATCCGTTCTCTTTCCGGTTCCTTTCGTCCGCCCTCAGCCAGCCATTCGTCTGCATACCGATCCGGTACAAGAATGGCCGGACAGAAGCCCTTTTTCTTTCCGCTTCTCAACGCCACCTGCCAGGCCCATTCCACCTGCATGGAATCTGAACCTTCTTCAAACAACGTATACGGACAGCCAAAGCTTTCCGCAATCTCTTTTGTCTCCGGATTCATCCTGAATTCCCCCCCTTCCGTACTCAGTCCCACCAGAAATACCAGACCGTAGAATGCATAAGCCCTGCTGCCAGCTCTGAGATCGTATACGTCCTGGTCCCCTGATCCACCCGGTCGGTACAGAAGGCATAGTGCTCCTTCGCAGTTTCCAGGCTGTCCGCGCCGTTCAGGCCGCAGGGCGCATAAAATTCCATCACGTCATGGGTAAATACTGCCGGAACCGCGCCGTATCTTTCATACCAGTATTTACATACCGCGATCATATCCTCTGCTCCGGGACAGTCGTTCCAGCCGCCCATGGGCAGATATCCGATGATCTCCCACGGATTTTTGACCGGAAGTTTCAGAAGCAGCGCATCTGATGTCAGTGTGCCGTCACCGAAAGAACAATATCCGGTAAAATGATGCAACTCCTCTCCTTCTGTCTCCTGTCCGATCAGTTCGCTGCCGGACTCCTCTCCATAATCTTCCAGATATTTTTCCAGGCGTTCTGCCAGGATCACCCTGCCGTTGTCCCCGCAGCCGGAGATAACTTTCTCCCGGTCGTAACCATCCTGCGCAACGATCCCCAGCCATTCTTCCATATACTCATCCACCAGAAGGATCGCCGGCCAGAAGCCGCCCTTCTTCCCTTCCTTCAACGCCTCCATGTAGGCCCGCTCCAGCTTCTCCGATTCGCTCCCTTCCTCGAACACTGTATACGGACAGTGAAAGCCCTCTGCAATCTCCTTTGTTTTTAGATCCATTCTTTAAATGCCTCCTGTTCTTCTTCCTCTCCGTCAAGCAACACTGCTTCCCTGACCGATCAACACCGTCTTTCCCTCAAACGCAAATCCATAGCGCCGGATCCGCTCAGGCGATATCCCTTCCGCTTCCAGGGACGCGGCATATTTTTTCTCTTCGATCTGTGCCAGCGCATTCTGCACCGTTTCTTCCAGACTGTGCTCGTTTCCGGGATTCCTGACCTTGAACTCCAGAATCACCGCATCGTCTGCCTCCCTTTTTGGCTTCAGTACCACGTCATATCTGCCAAAGCCGCTCTCCCGATTGGACAGGATCGTATACCGGCCTTCCAAATTTACCAGAAGCCCCAGGACAAAGCCATGATAGAACCGCTCCGGCTCCGACCCGGATGGTTGTACACCCGTGTCAAAGCAGCTGAACGTAGCCAGCGACACCCGGTTCATATACAGATTCATGGCATCCAGATCCCCTAAAAGCAGGGCTTTCAGGAAATCATTATATGCCGGCGTAAACTGCGCAAACCAGCGGTCGATCATCCCCCGGAACATCAGGCGGACTTCTCTGTTGGTCAGCGTAAGTTCATAGACGCCCTCTCCCCATTCATCCACAGAGAAATTTTCCACCCGAAGATATCCGCTGGCCAGCAGAAGGCTCCAGACTGCATGCTCTGAAGTATCCAGCTGGCTGAACACAATCTGCTCATCCAGCTGCACCTGAAACGTCTTTCCCCTCAGTAGTTCTTCCATGGTTTCCTTGATTTCCCTGCTGCCCCTCTGAATCAGCCTTCCGACCAGACCGTTGCTGCTGGTGTTGGCCCAGTATGGGGAAAACCTGCCGCATTTCAGATAGTTGATAATCGACCACGGATTATAAATATCGGTCTTTTTTCCAAACGTAAAACCGTCATACCACTGCTTTACGCTCTGCATCTGTCCTTCCAGGCCATATTCTTTTAATGCGTCATACACCTCCGCCTCTGTAAAACCGAACTGTTCCGCATACAGATCCGAGGTAACCGTTACAACTGTCAGATTATTCAAATCCGAAAAAATCGATTCCTTACTGATTCTTGTGATCCCGGTCATAACCGCACGTTCCAGATATGGGTTTGTCTTAAAAGTCATGTTAAACAGATCCCGGATAAATCCCACCAACTCTTCCCAGTATCCGTTTCCGTAGGCCTCCTGCAGCGGCGTGTCATATTCATCCAGCAGAATAATGACCTTTTTCCCATAATAGCGGTATAGATACTCCGACAATTTATGAAGGGACTTGCCGGCGACGACCTCCGGCATATCTTCAGAAACCCGCCGGTACTCTTCCTTCTCCTGTTCCGAAAGCAGATCTCCCTGCAGAAGAAATGCATTCCGGCGATACAGATCCGTCAGAATCTGATTGATCCGCTGAATTGTGGACTGATAATCTCTTCTCTTCACCGGCGCAAAAGACAGATTGATAACCGGATAGGTTCCCTGAAGCTTCCGGTATCGCTCCTCCTTCCATATGGCGAGGCCTTCAAAAAGATCGCCTCTGCCCGGGCGAGCAACAGAAAAGAAATATTCCAGCATGCTCATATTCAGAGTCTTTCCGAAACGTCTTGGGCGCGCGATCAGGGTAACCGCATCCTGATTCTCCCACCACTCCTTGATAAACAACGTTTTGTCCACGTAAAAGATATCATTTGTAATCACATGTGCAAAATCCTGATGCCCGATGCCTGTGACTCTTGCCATTTTTTCCCCTGCACCCTTTCTTTTCCTGTATTGATTGTTTTCCCCGGTCCGCCTGTATCAAAAACATTCGAATCGTTATTGTTATATCTGTGTCCAGTTCTCTGAACAGGTTATCTGATTGCTTTTACACCTTTTGCTTCTCCAAACATTTTTTTATTTCCTTCGGTGTCACCGGAAGCTCTGTATCAAACAGCGGACATTCCAGGCAGACTTTTTTATCTTCCGATACAATGTGGATCCTCGGTATACCGGAACTGTTCTTTTTCACATACCAGAAATACCGTTTCCCTTGATATTCCAGACTGCGTTTGTTCTTCTTCCTTACCATTCTCCTGTCAGCTCCTCATCGCTCCTGCTGGCGAAAGGCCGGCCAGTCTCCCGGTCGATCCTGCGATACTCCTCGTCTAAATCCGTCTTCCTCAGGTTTTTTCTCCTGCGAACACCCGCATGGCCGCCTCTTCTTCAAACTGTCTGGAATACAGCTCGTAGTAGTATCCTTTCCGGGCCAGCAGCTCCTGATGGGTTCCCTGCTCCATAATCTTCCCGTCTCTCACCACCAGAATCAGATCCGCCCTGCGGATCGTAGACAGCCGGTGGGCGATCACAAAGGAGGTATGGCCTTTCAGCAGATGTTCCACCGCATTCTGGATCAGCTGCTCGGTCTTTGTGTCAATGGAAGAGGTGGCCTCGTCCAGCACGAAGATCGCCGGATTCGCCAGAATCGCCCGGGCAAAGGAGATGAGCTGCTTTTCCCCCACGGAAAGCCTTCCGCCGCTCTCTCCCACATCGCTCTCATACCCGTCCGGAAGCTTCGCCGCCACCGTGTCTGCGGACACTTGCCTGGCGGCTTCCTCCACCTCCGCGTCCGTGGCGTCCAGCCTGCCGTAGCGGATATTTTCCCGGATAGTGCCGGAAAACAGATGGGGATTCTGCAGTACGTAGCCCATCTGACTGTGAAGCCAGAGCTGGGACCGCTCCCGGTAGTCCACGCCGTCGATCAGAATCCGGCCCTTTGTGGGCTCAAAGAAACGCCCCAGCAGATTGACCAGCGTGGACTTGCCGGCGCCCGTCTCCCCCACGATGGCCACATTCATGCCCGCAGGCACGTGAAGATCAAAGTGCTCCAGCACGTATTCTTTTCCGTCAGGATACATAAAGGACACATCTTCAAAGACAATGTCTCCCCTGATCCGCTCCCAGTTTTCCCGTTTTGCCGTAAAGGCGTCCCCGTACCGCTCTGTCACATCCTCCCGGTCCACCACGTTTGGCTCCTGCTCCAGAAGGTCCATGACCCGCTCGATATTGGCCTGGCAGGAAATCAGTTCGGACAGAAGCCTTGCCAGCTGCTGGATCGGTTCAAAGATCACTACCGCATAGGAAATAAATACGGACAGCGTACCAAGCCGCATCCAGTCCTTCTGCACCATGCCGCCTCCTTTTGCCAGCACGATGGCGGAAACGACGGAACCGAAAAACAGAATCAGCGGAATGTAGACCGCGTTCAGCTTTGCAGACCGGCTGGCCGCCTGATGCATTTCCGAAGTCCTCCGGTAAAATTCCCGGTCGTTGTCCTCCTCGATCACCATGCTTTTGGAAGTTTTGACGCCTGTGATCCCTTCATTGTAGGCGCTGGTGATCCGGGCATTGATCCGCCGTATCTTCCGGTTCCAGTGCAGAATCCTGTTCTGAAAATACACCGTCAAAAGGGCGATCCCCGGCACTACCAGCATGATGATCAGAGCCAGCCCCGCGTTCAGAACGAGCATGACGGCGAATACGGTCACCACGTAGAGGAACGCCCAGAACATATCCACCAGCCCCCAGGCAACCATGGAAGCGATTTTCAGGGTATCACTCATGACCCGGGCATGGATATAGCCCACCGGCGTGGTATTGTAGTAGGAAAAAGACAGCGTCTGCAGATGCTTAAACTGCATCCATTTCAGATCCCGCCCCAGATTCATCTCGATGGTCGTGGCCGCATGTACGGAAACATATACGCTGACCGTCTGCGCCGCAATCATCAGCACATAGGCTGCCGCAAAGGGCCCCAGCCCGTCCAGTGTATTCTTTGTGATAAAATGGTCGATGGCATAGCTCTGAAACAGAGGCACCAGAATGTCCACGGCGGCCAGAAAGATGTTGAGCCCCATGGTCGTGAGAAAGTATTTTTTGTAAGATCGAAAAAGCGGAAACATTTTCGCCCAGAGCCGGAGGCTGAACGGCTGATTGTATTCCTGTTCTTCATAAACTGCCATACAGATTTGCCTCCTGTTCCATCTGGATCTCATAGATCTGTCGGTAGATCCCGTCTCTTTGCACCAGCTCCGCATGGGTTCCCATCTCTTCCACTCTGCCCTGGTTCAGCACCAGAATCCGGTCTGCTCCCATCAGCGTGGTGATCCGGTGGGAGATCAGGATCACGGTGGAGCCCTTTACGCGCTCCTTCAGCGCCTGCCGGATCCTGTGGTCCGTCTCGGTATCCACTGCGGACAGGGAATCGTCGAACACCATGACCGGCGCTTTCTGGAGCAGCATCCGGGCGATGGCCACCCGCTGTCTCTGTCCGCCGGACAGGGTCACGCCCCGTTCGCCCACCAGCGTCTCATAGCCTTCCGCAAAGTTCATGACCGCTTCGTCCACGCAGGCGATGCGGGCCGCGCGGCGGATCTCCTCCATGGATGCCTCCGGCGCGGAAACGGCAATATTTTCCCGGATGGTCCGGGAATACAGAAACGGCTCCTGCAGCACCATGCCCACCCGGCGGCGCAGCCAGGCAGGCGGCAGCGCACGGATATCCACGCCGCCTACGGTGATGCTTCCCTCTTCCAGCTCGTACAGTCTGGTCAGGAGCTGGACGATCGTGGACTTTCCGCTGCCGGTCCCGCCCAGGATCCCGAAGGTCGTTCCCTGCGGGATCGTAAAGGACATGTCATGAAGCACTTTTTTATCGGACCCGTAGGCGAACGATACATGGGAAAAGGCGATGTCCATGGATTCCGGAAGCGCCGCTTCCCGGCCGTCCGGTTTTGTCGCAGGCGCGCGGTTTATCCCGGCCGCTTCCACAGTTGTATGATCCGTTCCCGGCTCCGCCACGGGCGCGCGGTCCCCGCTCTCCTGATCGTCGTACGCTTCTTCCTCTCCATGGATGATATATCCTACGCGTTCAAAGGATACGCCCGCCTTGCTCATGTCGGACAGAATTCTCCCCAGCCCGCGGACCGGCCACACCAGCACCGTGTTGTACGACGCGAACGCCACAAAATCTCCCACGGACATCTGGCCGTGGACCGCCTCCACCGCGCCCAGCACCACGACGGCCGTCACCTGCAGCCCCGTGATCAGATCTCCCACGCCCCAGTAAAGCCCGGACAGGGTCCCCAGCCGGATCCACAGGCTGGCAAACGCTTCATTCTTCTCCCGGAACCGGTCCATCTCGAACTGCTCCCGCCCGAAGGCGCGCACCACCCGCACGCCGGTGGCATTTTCCTGCACCACGGTGGACAACGCGCCCTCCGCCTCGTCCGCATCGGTGAACCTCCGCGCAATCAGCCGGTAGAACACCGCCGAATACAGCACCACCACCGGCACGAAAAGCAGCACCACAAACGCCAGCTTCCGGTTCATGGACGCCATCGCCGCAAAGGAGATTCCCACCAGAAACGCCGTCCGGAATACTTCCAGAAGCTGCGTCACCACAAAGTTCCGAATCACCTCTACATCCGACGTGCAACGTTGGATGATGTCGCCGGTCTGATTCCGGTCGTGCCAGCTCATGGGAAGCCTCTGTACATGGGAAAACAGCGCGTCCCGCAGGTTTTTGGCGAAATCCTCGCCTGCCCGGGCGGTGCATGCGCGGGTGATGAACATGAAGATCCCCGACAGCACCGCCACCCCCACGATCGCCAGCGACAACACCCACAGATGCTCCTTCAGATACGGATATCCTCCTCCGCCCAGCACCTGGTCGATGCCGAAGCGGAAGATCTGGGGCGTCACCGCGTTCAGGCCCGTGGTCACGAAGGAGGCCGCCGCCGCACAGAGAAAATACCGTTTGGAGCCGTGGAAAAATCGTAAGATCAATTCCGTTTTGCTATACTTTCTGTTCAATCCTGTTATCCCCGATTTCTGCTGGCAGCGATTCTACTCTTCGATGACCAGCTTCGCCGACCCGTAGATTCCGGCGTCATTGCCCAGTGTGGCGAGCACAAATTCCGCATCCCGGCATGTCCTGAATGTATACTTAATATAATATTTCTTAATATAGTCCAGGACCACCGGGCCTGCCTTGGACATGCCGCCGCCGATGACGAACACCTCCGGGTCCACTGTACTGGCGATGTTGGCCAGGGCAAGTCCCAGATAAGCTCCAAAGCGCTCCGCCACTTTGCAGGCAAACGCGTCTCCGTCCTTGACCGCATCCCATATATCCTTCGCCGTCATGGTATCCAGGTCCAGAACGGTCTCCTGTTTGTCGGTCTCCCGTATCCACTTCGCAAGCCGTACGACTCCGTTGGCGGAAGCCACCTGCTCCAGGCAGCCCTGGTTGCCGCAGCCGCAGAGCCCCGGAATGTTGTCGTCCACATGGATATGCCCGATCTCACCGCCCGCGCCGCCCGCGCCCACGATAATCCGTCCGTCGATGATGATGCCGCCGCCCACGCCGGTGCCCAGCGTGACCATAACGCCGCTTCTGTGTCCGGCCGCAGCGCCTTTCCACATCTCGCCAAGCGCCGCCACATTGGCGTCATTCCCACCCCTGCAGATGATGCCGGTCAGCTCCGACAGCTCTTTTGTCACCTCTTTGTAGCCCCAGCCCAGATTCGCCGTATGAGGCACGATCCCGTCCGCACTGATGGGGCCCGGCACGCCGATCCCGATGCCGGCCACCTCTTCTCTGGCAATGTTCTTCTCCACCAGCTTCGCCAGGGCATACGCGGCGATGTCCGGCAGGATCGCCTTACCGCCGTCCTCAGTCCTGGTTGGAATCTCCCACTTGTCCAGCAGCTGCCCGTCGGTCTTAAAAAGCCCCATTTTTACCGTCGTTCCGCCCACGTCAATTCCAAAACAATAGTTTTTCATAAAACATTTCCCCCTGTTTATCGTTTATTTTTATTGATGCTCTCCTGTACTCTCCGATACAGCTCCTGCGCCGCATTATAGCCCATCTTCTTCTGCCTGTGGTTGACCGCAGCGGCCTCCACAATAATGGCAAGATTCCTGCCCGGACGAATGGGAATGGAGTGGCAGATAACTTTATTTCCAAGGAATTCCGTATATTCCTCATTGAGGCCCAGACGATCATATTCCTTGTCCTTGTCCCACTCCTCCAGTTTGATCACCATGTCAATGTTCTGGGTCTCCTTGACGCTCTCCACACCGTACAGCGTCTTCACGTCGATGATGCCGATGCCCCGCAGCTCGATAAAATGCCGCGTGATCTCCGGCGACGTCCCCACCAACGTATCGTCGCTGACCTTGTGGATCTCCACCACGTCATCCGTAATCAGACGGTGCCCCCGCTTCAGAAGCTCCAGCGCCGCCTCGCTCTTGCCGATGCCGCTCTCACCCATGATCAACACACCCTCGCCGTACACATCCACCAGCACACCGTGAATGGAGATACAGGGCGCCAGCTCCACATTCAGCCAGCGGATAATCTCCGCCATCAGGGATGACGTGGCCCGGTCGCTGGAAAGCAGCGGCTTTTTGTATTTTTTTGCCAGCTCGATCATGGCCTCATCCGGCTCCGTCCTGGATGCGTAGATGACGCAGGGAATCCGGCTGGACATGAAAAGCTCATAGTTTTTCATCTTGACCTCCGTGTCCAGGCTGTTCAAATAAGTGTATTCCACATACCCGATGATCTGCACCCGTTCACAGGCAAAATGCTCAAAATATCCCGCCAGCTGAAGCGCCGGCCGGTTGATTTCCGCACTGTTGATCTCGATCCCTTCTGTCTCGACTTCCTGAACCAGATTCACAAGTCCCAGTTTGTCGATCATTTTATTCAATGTTACTGTCTGCATAGATGCCTTCTCCTCCTCCAACATAGCTAAATCATACCATCTTTTTCACTGCTTATCAACATGAAAGAAATCAAAAACCTGTCTGGCCGCCTGGAGATTCATGCCGGGGATCCGGGCCAGTTCCTCTACTTCGGCCGACCGGATATCATCCAGCGTCTGAAAGCCTTTCATCAGTGCCTTTCTGCGCGCCGGACCGATGCCGGGAATGTCGTCCAGAATCGAATGGACCTGCTCTTTACTCCGCAGGGACCGGTGGTATTCAATGGCAAAACGATGGGCCTCATCCTGAATCCTCGTTACCAGCCGGAAGCCCTCGCTGTCCCGGTCGATGGGAATCTCTGTATTGTTGAAATAGATCCCCCGGGTCCGGTGCCGGTCGTCTTTGACCATGCCGCACACGGGCACACGGATCCCCACGGCGTCCATGACTTTCAGGGCAATGTTTACCTGCCCTCTTCCACCATCCATCATGATCAGGTCCGGATAATTCTCATAATGAGAAAGCCGTCTGGTGAGCATCTCTTCCATGCTGGCATAGTCGTCTGCGCCTTTGACTCCCCTGATCCGGAATTTCCGGTAATCCGAACGCTTCGGACGTCCTTTTTCATAAACCACCATGGAACCCACAGTCTGAAATCCGCTGATATTGGAGATGTCGTACGCCTCCACCCGGCCGATCCCCGGCAGGCCCAGAAGTTTTGCGATCTCCTTCATGGCGCCGATGGTACGCCCTTCCTCTCTCCGGATCCGCTCCTTATCCTGCGCCAGCACCATCTGCGCGTTTTTCATGGCCAGCTCCACCAGCTTTTCCTTTTCTCCCTTTCTGGGCACCTGTATATGGACCTTCTGCCCCTTTCTGCCGCTGAGCCACTCCTGAATCAGCTCCTTTTCCCCGATTTCGCACTGGATCATCAGCTCCCGGGGAATATAGGGAGTCCCCGCGTAAAACTGTTTTAAAAAGGTGGTCAGGATCTCCTCCTGCTTCTCCTCCCCCGCAATGTGCAGGCAGAAATGGTCCCTGCCGATCAGCCTTCCTTCCCGGATGAAGAAAATCTGCACTACCGCGTCCTCCTGGTCCGACGCCATGGCGATGACGTCCCGGTCGTCCATGCGGCTGCTTGTGATCTTCTGCTTCTGGGCGATCTTGCTCACGCTGTTCATCAGCTCCCGATATTCGATGGCCTTCTCGAACTCCAGTTCTTCCGACGCCTCCTGCATCCGCTCCTCCAGTTCTTTCAGGATCGGCGCATAGTTTCCGTTCAGGAAGGCGAGTGCCTTTTTCACTGACTCGCCGTACGCTTCCTTTGAAATATATCCCTGGCAGGGCGCCGGACACTGATGGATATGATAATTCAGGCAGGGCCTCTCCTTCCCCTGCATCTTTGGCAGCGCCTTGTTGCAGGTGCGGATGCCGTACAGCTTGTGAATCAGGTCGATGGTGTCCTTCACCGCGCCGGCGCTGGTATAGGGGCCGAAATATTTCGCCCGGTCTTTATGCATCTGTCTTGCCAGCATCACCCGCGGATAGGCCTCCTGCACCGTCACTTTGATAAACGGGTACGTCTTGTCATCCATCAGCATGGTATTGTATTTGGGCCGGTGCTCCTTGATCAGATTACATTCCAGCACCAGCGCCTCCAGCTCGGAATCTGTAATGATATATTCAAACCTGCGGATGTGCGTCACCATCTGTTCGATCTTGACGCCTTTATTCCTGCTGGACTGGAAATACTGGCGGACCCGGTTTTTCAGGGAAACGGCCTTCCCCACATAGATGATCGCGTCCTTTTCGTCATGCATCAGATAGACGCCCGGCTTCGCCGGCAGCTTTTTCAGCTCCTCCTCAATATCAAATGCCATATTCCATCCTCCCTTTTTCGCCCCTAACCAGAATCTGCCGCGGAATACCGCTGTCAGCCATTTCAAAAAATACATGGCCGGCAGCCGTATCCCGCGGCAGATCCGCCTGCTTTATTCTGCAAATATCAGTTCTTCCTGCTGGTATCCATCCTCTTCCGCCTTTACTTTATGGAAGATTTCCATAAACTCCTTGCCGGTGATCGTCTCTTTTTCGATCAGAAATTCCGCGATCTTATCCAGACAGTCGCGGTTCTCCGACAGGAGGCGCTTCGCCTCCGCATAGGATTCCTTCAAGATCCGCATGACCTCGCTGTCCACCTCTGCCGCCGTCTCGTCGCTGCAGTTCAGAACCGTCCCGTTGTTCAGGTACAGGCTCTCCTTGGACTCCAGTCCCATCAGGCCGAATTTCTCGGACATGCCGTACTGGGTCACCATGGCCCGGGCCATCTTGGTGGCCTGCTGGATATCATTGGCCGCGCCGGTCGTCACCGTCTCAAACACCAGTTCTTCCGCTGCGCGTCCGCCCAGATAGCCCACCAGCATGGCTTCGATCTCTTTTTTCGTATTCAGATATTTCTCTTCCTCCGGCACATGCATGACATAGCCCAGCGCCCCCATGGTACGGGGCACGATGGTGATCTTCTGCACCGGCTCGGAATCCTTCTGCAGCGCGCTGACCAGGGCGTGCCCCACCTCATGGTAGGACACGATCTTACGCTCCTCCGTGCTGAGAATCCGGTCCTTCTTCTCCTTGCCCATCAGGACCACTTCCACCGCCTCGAACAGGTCTTTCTGGGACACCGCCTGCCTGCCGTTCTTTACCGCCAGAATCGCCGCTTCGTTGATCATGTTGGCCAGATCCGAACCGACCGCACCGCTGGTGGCAAGCGCAATGCCCTCCAGATCCACGGTTTCGTCCAACCGCACGTTCTTGGCATGTACCTTCAGCACATCCACGCGCCCCTTCAGATCTGGACGCTCCACAATAATGCGCCGGTCAAAACGTCCCGGACGCAGAAGCGCCTGATCCAGGATCTCCGGACGGTTGGTTGCCGCCAGCACAAGGCACGCCTTGTTGCTCTCAAAACCGTCCATCTCCGCCAGAAGCTGGTTCAGCGTTTGTTCCCGCTCGTCATTGCCTCCCAGCTTGGAATCCCGGCTCTTGCCGATGGCATCGATCTCATCAATAAAAATAATGCAGGGGGCGTTCTTCTTTGCTTCCTCAAACAGATCGCGGACACGGGACGCGCCCACGCCCACGAACATTTCCACAAAATCAGAGCCGGACAGAGAGAAGAAAGGCACATGGGCCTCTCCCGCCACCGCCTTGGCCAGCAGCGTCTTGCCGGTGCCCGGAGGCCCTACGAGAAGTGCTCCCTTGGGAAGCTTCGCGCCGATCTCCGCATAACGTTCCGGATTGTGAAGGAAATCCACCACCTCCACGAGGGATTCCTTTGCTTCCTCCTGCCCTGCCACATCCTTAAAGGTGACACCGGTCTCCTTCTCGATATACACCTTCGCTTTGCTCTTTCCCACACCCATCATTCCGCCGCCGCCCATCCGGCGCATCAGATAGCCAAACGCCACCCAGATCAAAAGCAGCGGAAGCAGGCTCCAGACCACCTGCCAGACCAGTGCCGAAAAGGTATCCTGGATATAGGGCGTGATCTCAATGTCTTTTTCCTTCAGGAGCGGCAGAAGCTCCTCGTCGTTCATCTTTCCGGTATAATAAGTAAGTTCCACGTTTCCTACAGGCTGCGTCCTCGGGGTAATCTGCCAGGTAGTCCCGGTATCCTCCACTTTTTCCACCTTGTCTTCTTCCAGCATGTCGATAAATTCATCATAGCGGATCTCCTTGGAGCTTACGTCCGACATCATCCTCTGTACAAAATTCAGTGCCAGAAAACTTACCAGCATAAAGACCAGAAATATGACAATGCTCTGACGGTTCTTTGGTGCCTTATGATTGTTATCTCCATCTCCTGTCGGAGTGTTTTTATCATTCATCTTTCTCCTCCTTGCACATAGCACTTCTTATTATAGTGAACCTTCATTTTAAAATCAATACACCTTCTGAGAATTTTTGACTTCTTTTCTAAAATAAATATAAATTCTGTTACAAATGAACCGGAAAAACAGGTGGATTTTTTCCGACGGATAAGCTATAATGAAAAGAGTTTTTATTTTTGAGCCTAACATTTTCACACAGACAGTTCAGGAGGAATCAAATCATATGCCAGTCAAATACGTATTTGTTACAGGAGGGGTGGTATCCGGTCTGGGGAAAGGGATCACTGCCGCCTCACTGGGACGCCTTTTGAAGGCGCGGGGCTACAAGGTCACCATGCAGAAATTCGACCCGTACATCAATATTGATCCCGGAACCATGAACCCGGTCCAGCACGGCGAAGTATTTGTCACCGATGACGGGGCCGAGACGGATCTGGATCTGGGACATTATGAGCGTTTTATTGACGAAAGTCTGGACAAGAATTCCAACGTCACCACCGGCAAGGTCTACTGGTCTGTCCTGCAGAAGGAACGCCGAGGCGATTACGGCGGCGGGACCGTACAGGTCATTCCTCATATTACCAATGAGATCAAGAGCCGGTTCTATCGGAATTACACCTCCGAGGACATGCATATTGCCATCATCGAGACCGGCGGCACCGTGGGCGATATCGAGAGCCAGCCCTTCCTGGAAGCGATCCGGCAGTTCCAGCACGAGGTGGGACATGACAATGCCATCATCATTCATGTAACGCTGATTCCCTACCTGAAGGCCTCCGGCGAGATGAAGACCAAGCCCACCCAGGCGTCCGTCAAGGAGCTGCAGGGGATGGGAATCCAGCCGGATATCATCGTCTGCCGCACGGAACTTCCGCTGGAAAAAGGCATCAAGGACAAGATTGCCCTGTTCTGCAACGTGCCGAAGAACAACGTACTGCAGAACCTGGACGTGGAATATCTGTATGAAGCTCCCCTGGCCATGGAAGAGGAGCATCTGGCACAGGTGGCGTGCGAGTGCCTGCACCTTCCCTGTCCGGAGCCGGATCTGACCGACTGGACCGAGATGGTCAACAAACTCCGCCACCCGGTAACGGAAGTCAACATTGCACTGGTCGGAAAATACATCCAGCTCCATGACGCCTATATATCCGTCGTGGAAGCGCTGAAGCACGGCGGGATCGACAACCGCGCGGTGGTAAATATCAAATGGATCGATTCTGAACTCATCACAGAAGAGAATGCGGCGGAAATGCTCGGGGATGTCACCGGCATCCTGGTACCCGGCGGCTTTGGCGACCGGGGCATCGACGGCAAGATCACCGCCATCCGCTATGCAAGAGAACATCAGATTCCGTTCCTGGGCCTGTGCCTCGGCATGCAGCTTGCCATCGTGGAATATGCGCGCCATGTGGCCGGCCTGGAGGACGCCCACAGCATGGAGCTGAATCCCAATACCCCTTATCCGGTCATCGCCCTCATGCCGGACCAGAACGGCGTGGAGGACATCGGCGGAACGCTGCGGCTGGGTTCCTGCCCCTGTATGCTGAACAAAGATACGAAAGCCTGCGCGCTGTACGGAAGCGAGCGGATCGAAGAACGTCACCGCCACCGCTATGAGGTCAACAACGATTATCGCTCCGCCCTGGCTGAACATGGGCTGACCCTGTCCGGACTGTCTCCGGACGGACGGATCGTGGAGATGATCGAGCTGAAGAACCATCCCTTCTTCCTCGCCACGCAGGCTCACCCGGAACTGAAATCCAGGCCCAACCGTCCCCACCCGCTGTTCAAGGGCTTTGTGGAGGCGGCGCTGAAGGCGCAGACTGCGGAGCAGTAGAAAACAAAATAAAAATCAGTCAGACAAATAACCGCTTCTTCCGGGCACTGTTCAAAACGTGCAGCGGAAGAAGCGGTTTTTATCTGTCCTTTTTCTGTTCAATAATGAAGGGAATCTATGATTTCCTTCATTTTTTCCAGTCTGACCTGGCCTTTTACTACATAGCGGATTCCGTCTGCCACAAAAACCGCACGGCAGTCCGGCTTCACTTTACTGTACTCGTTTTCGCTTACTGTGCAGTCTATTACAAGATTCACCGTATATCCCTGCTGTGATGTATAAGTCTCCTCATATTCATAGAATCCAAGAAAATCTCTTTCCCATCCGTGCTCCAGCTGACTGTCACTGTTGACAATATCTATTTCCATGTCAACGGGAGAAGAAAATTCATCCCCGCGCTCCCAGCGATACTCATCCGATCCCGGCACCTTTGTTATATCTTTCAGATCGCCAACAATAAAAGCACTGATGCAGATATTATTCCAGTTCCTGTTATCGGTTTTTCTTTGAATCTGCATATATGTGTTTCCGTCTGCCAGATCTGAATACAACAGTTCGATTCCAAGTTCTGCACAAAGTTCCTGATACGTATCATACTGGTCCCGGCAGATGCCCGCGTCATCCGGTTTTGTACGGCTGGCATTTACCGTTTTCTTTTCCAACGGACCTGATTCCGGAAGAATATGATCATTTACTCTTATTTTACTGTATACAAACCATCCGGCACTGACTGTACCTCCTGTCAGAATAAGACATAAAACAATGCATGCCGCCTGATACGTCCATGTTCTTATTCTTTTATGTGAACGGCGCAGTATCCTCTCCTCAAAATCCTCCGGCAATGTGATATGAGCCAGTTCCTGATCGATCTGTTCCCTGAATCCCATTATAACACCTCCTTTAATAAGGGTTTTAAGTGTTCCCTTGCTCTTTTTAAACGCTGCAAAATAGTTGTCTCTTTCTGATTCAGGACACCGGCAATTTCTTTTACAGACAATTCCTGATAATAATACAGCAAAATGACTTCTTTGTATTTCGGCGGCAGTTTCATAATCTGCCGTGAGATCATTTCTTTATCTAAAAATGTTTCATAAAGATCTTTTCCCTCTTTTTCCGGAAAAAAATCCACGCAGATATCCTTAAACCAGTGAGTTCTCATATAATTCTTACACAAGTTTACCGCAATCTTCAGAATCCAGTTTTTTTCACTGGCTCTGTTTTCAAATAAATCATATTTCCTGTAAACGCGAAGAAACGTCTCCTGCGTAATATCTTCCGCAAGCTGATAATCTTTTAAATATAAACAGCACATTCTCAGTACACTGTCTCCATATTGGGAAATCAGCCGCTTTAATGTCTCTTCACTGATATTCGGCAACTTATCCACCTCCCTGTTTAATCAAGTGATTTTCTTATCTGTATAGACACCTTCTCTGTCCTGAATATTACAATGCATATAAAAAATCAAAATAAATTATTTGCAAATGAAACTCCCCGCAGCAAGCTGCGGGGAATTTGACCCTGAGAGATTAAAAAACGGGAGGCCTGCAGTGTTTGACCGCCGGTCTCCCGTAACGCTTTCCCTTTTTCAGTGAATGCTGTCCTGATAGAACTCATACGCCTCTTTGTCCGTGAAGCCCTCATGGACGATCTTCCCGATGGCCTGCGCCATCTCCACGGGATGCTCGCTCTGGAAGATGTTCCGGCCCATGTCCACGCCTCTGGCGCCCCTGGAGATGACCGTATACGCCATGGTCAGCGCCTCCGCTTCCGGAAGCTTCTTTCCGCCTGCCACCACGATAGGCACCGGGCACGCCGCCACGATCTCTTCAAAGTTCTCGCAGTTGTAAGTCTTCACCAGCTGGACTCCCATCTCCGCCACGATCCTCGTGGCAAGCTTGAAGAACCGGTCGGTCCGCTCCATGTTTTTACCGACCGCCACCACGCCCAGCGTCGGGATGCTGTAGCGCATGCCGGCGTTGATGACCCTGGACAGGTTTTCGATGCTGGAAAGCTGTCCGTCCGCACCGATAAACGTCTGCACCGCCATGCAGTCTGCGTTCATCCGGATCGCTTCCTCAATATCCACTGCCACCACCTCATGGGACAGGTCCTCATCCAGCATGGAAGACCCGGACGTCACCCGCAGGGCAATGCCTTTGGTGATCTCCGGCGGCACGCAGGTACGGATCGCGCCTCTCGTCCCCATAAACACATCCACATAGGGCGCCAGCTTCGGAAGCAGCAGGTCCAGCCGCTCCAGCCCCGCCGTGGAGCCCATGAAATATCCGTGGTCGAATGCGAACATGACGGAATTGCCGCTCTTCGGGTTGAAAATATTAGACAGGTGCTTCTTCATCCCCCAGTCCAGGCTGTTCGCACCTTTTACGTAAAAACCTTCCTGATTGGCAAAGGGAACATTCACATGATAATCCTTTGCCACTTTCAATCCTTCTTTGTCTGCCATCCTGATTCCTTCCTTTCCTGACCCGGTCTTCTGATAGTCAATACTATACCCTCTCGCCTCCCCTTTGTCAATCCGGACGCCCGCCGGAAAGGTGGTTCTTCCGGTCCCGGCTGCCGCAGTAGCCATAGGTGCGCACCGGCCGGACAGCGGTTGACAAACGCCTCCTTTCATGGCAAACTTTTTATTATATAGAATGTATTCTGTTTTTAAGGAGGGGTTATATGTCAGAGCAGTTTTTAATGGCGGTGGACGCCGGAACCGGCAGCGTGCGGGCGGTCCTGTTCCGCACCGACGGCACGCAGATCGGATGCGTCCAGCAGGAATGGGAGCATCGGGAGGATCCCCGTTATCCGGGCAGCATGGATTTTGACTGGACGCGCAACTGGCAGCTGGCCTGCGGCTGTATCCGGGGCGTCATAGAGGAAACCGGCGTCCGCCCGGAGCAGATCGCCGCCGTATCCACCACCTGCATGCGGGAGGGCATCGTCCTCTACGACCGGGACGGACAGGAGATCTGGGCCTGCGCCAACGTGGACGCCCGAAGCGACGACGAGGTAGGAAAACTGATCCGGATGAATCCGGAACTGGAGAAGGAGATTTATCTGCAGAGCGGACAGACCTATGCCCTGGGCGCACTGCCCCGTCTGCTCTGGGTCAAAGACAAGATGCCGGACATCTATGAGAAAACAACCGCGGTCGGCATGTTCAACGACTGGCTGATTAAAAAGCTCACCGGGAAGGAAACCATCGAGCCCAGCAACGGCTCCACCACCGGTATCTTCGATCTGAAAAGCCGCAGCTGGGACGCCTCCATCGCCCGGAAATGCGGCCTGCGGGACGATATTTTCCCGCCGGTGGTCGAATGCGGCACTGTAATCGCGCCTGTAAACGGGCAGGGTGCGTCCGACACCGGACTGAAGGAAGGGACTCCGGTGGTGGCAGGCGGCGGAGACTGCCAGCTGGGCACCGTCGGCGTCGGCGCCACCATGCCGGACCAGGCGGCGGTCTTCGGCGGCAGCTTCTGGCAGTATGAATTCAACACGGCCGAAGGAACGGCCGATCCCGGCTGCCGGGTACGGGTGAACTGCCATGCCGTGCCGGGCGTCTGGCAGTACGAAGCCCTCGCGTTTAAACCGGGGCTGGTCATGCGCTGGTTCCGGGACGGCTTCTGCCAGCTGGAACAGGAGCAGAGCCGGCAGACCGGGGAGGATGTCTATGACATCATGAACCGGAAGGCCGAACAGATCCCTGCCGGCTGCTACGGCATGATGTGCGCCTTCAGCGATGTGATGAATTTCATCAACTGGAAGCATGCGGCGCCGACCTTCACCAATTTTGAACTGGACCCGGTGAAATTCAACCGCTTCACCTTCTACCGTGCCATCCTGGAAAATACCGCCCTGCTGGTCAGAGGCCATATGGATCTGGTCCATGAGGCAACCGGCAACCGGCCTTCGGAGGTTATCTTCGCCGGCGGCGCCTCCAAAAGCGCCCTCTGGTCCCAGATTCTGGCGGACGTGCTGGGCATGCCCGTCAAAGTACCCGTAGTCCGGGAAGCCACCGCTCTGGGCGCCGCCATCCTGGCCGGATACGGAGTCGGAATCTACGAAAGCATCGAGGAAGGCGCCCGGCGGACCGTCCGCTGGGATCAGACCTTTGAGCCGGACATGGAAAACCACAGCGTCTACGAGGAACTCTATCCGGTATGGCGGGAGGTCTACGCCGCACAGCTTGATCTGGTCAACGAGGGACTGACCCGGGCCATGTGGACCGCCCCGGGCCTGTAAAATGAACGGATCTGTCAGAAAGGAGACAAAAATCATGTATATTGTAGATGAAAAAGACCGGGAATACCGTTTTGGAGACAGCGGGCCCAAATATCTGATGAAAGGCCCCCGTATGAATTTTGCCCTTGTGCAGTTCATGCCCGGGCAGGATTTCAAGGCGCACTATCACAACATCATGGAAGAAAATTTTTACATTCTGGAGGGGGAGATCGACATTGTGGTGGACGGCGTGGTCAACCACCTGTATCCCGGACAGATGATCCATATCGAGCCGGGAGAAGTCCATTACTGTAAAAACAGCTATGACCGGCCCATCAAAATGGTCTCCACCCTGGCGCCTTATCAGGAAGTGGACAAGGTGGATGTGGAAGACTACACTTATTAAGCTTTTGGGATAACATGAAAACAGGCTGCCGCGGCAGGCCCCCGTCCTCTGCAGCAGGGGGCAGCGTTTCGGCAGCCTGTTTGTTTCAAAGTGTTACACAATCAGATCGTCCGCTTTCTTCCCAGCACCTGCTTTTCAGGAACAGCCCTGTCAGCTCCTGATCCAGCTTTCCTTCTTTTTCCGCCATGATCTGCAGATCCGAAAGCGCTTTTTCCACCGGCATGACCCGTTTGTACGACTGATCGTCCAGATATTCATGATGGGCCGCCGCCCATTCCCTCACATGAGCAAGGTCATTGAAAAAATGAATCTGTGACAGCATGTGGTACTCCTCCCCGGAAAGCCAGGGGTGGTCCTTTCCGTCTTCTCCCTTGTAGGTCCGCTCTTTTAACGCTCCCAGCTGCTCCAGCATCTCATCCGTCACAAAACCCGCTGTATTTATCCTGTCTGTCAGTTCTTTCGCTTCCGCCGCCTGCTTAAGACAGGTCTCGTATTCCCCTTTGTCCAGCCGCCCCTCCAGATGTGCGATGCGCACCAGCAGGCGGATCGTGTCCATCCGGTGCTCCAGCGCCATGGCGGCCACATCCCGTCCCCACTGGCTGTATGTGCCGATCTCCTCCAGAGCCCTCTGGTCGATGCCCACCAGAACGATCTTCCCATCGGATGCGCTTCGGCTCTGATACCACCGGTCCGACAGGGACAGATCCGCGGCGTCCAGGATGCCCGACGCCGCGGTCAATGTGAGCGCTCCGGAAACGACAGCCGACAGAAGAATCGCTTTGATCCACTGTCCTTTGTTGTTTTTCATATAGCTCCCTGTATTTCTTCTGTCCGGTCAGACGCATCCTCGTCTTCCTCCGGGGAAGAGACGCTGTCTGCCCTACCGGAAGGAATCCACAACGCTTCGGATCTCTTCTTCCGTTCCCGTCAAAGAGCCCTGCACCATTTCCGGCTTCCCGCCGCCCTTTCCCTGGAACTTTTCGTTCAGGACTCTGGAAAACGCCCGCAGGTCCGTCGTCCGGCTTCCAAGGATATAATGATAACCGTTCTCATCTGTCCCGATAAACGCCCCGCAGATGCCCTGGCACTGTTCCACCGCGGCATTCACAAAATTCCGCGCGGCGATACTGTCCAGTTCTTCCTCAAAGAGACAGACATTTCGTTCATTCCCGGTCAGCTCTGCAAGCTTCTGCTGCAGATAGCGCTCCTGCATGCGGTTCAGCTGTTCTCTCAGATGGCTTTGCTGTTCCTTCAGGCGCAGCACCGCCTCCCCGACTTTCTCCGGCTTTGCGGACAGGGCAACGGAGATTTCCGTCACGCTCTGCTGTTTCTTCCGGTAATCCTCCAGCGCCCGGGACCCGCACAGAATCGTCATCCGGCAGCCGCCCCGGTGCCTCTCACAGCTTACAACTTTGATCAGCCCGATCTCCCCGGACCGGTCCACATGGGGGGGCGCAGCAGGCGCAGATGTCGTACCCGGGAATGGACACAATCCGGACCTGTCCTTCGATCTCGATCTTGCTCCGGTAGTTTACGGATTTCAACTGTTCCTTTGTGGGATACAGCACCTGTACCGGCACGTTTTCAAATACCGCCCGGTTGGCGCGAAGTTCCAGATCCCGCACCTGCTCCTCTGTCAGCTCCCCGTTAAAGTCCAGCGTGGTGATCTCCGCGCCCAGGTGAAATCCTACATTATCGTATCCATACAGACTGTGTACAAGACCGGATAAAATATGTTCTCCGGAATGCTGCTGCATCCGGTCAAACCGCACGGCAAAATCCAGCTTTCCCTTCACGGTCTGTCCCGGCTCCAGCGGTTCTTTTGTCTCATGGTAAATGACGCCGTTTTTTTCATGGGTGTCCACCACTTCCACGCGGTCCAGCCGGCCCACGTCGCCGAACTGTCCTCCCCCTTCCGGGAAAAACGCGGTCCGGTCCAGTACGACCCGGTATCCTGTTTTCTTTCCGTCGGCTGTGCGCTTTTCCTCACAGGACAGCACCACAGCGTCAAATTCCTTCCTGTGGCTGTCCCTGTAATATAATTTCTCCGTCTCCCGTCCGCCGGACGTCATCTGTTTTTCTTCCATCTTAGCTACCTCTGATTCCTTTTACAACAAGTTTTCTTTTTACGTATTCGTTTTTTCATGCCTGCCTGTCCGGAAACAGCAGCCCGTCCAGCGTCGGCCGGAAACCGAACGTGTTCTTCAGCTCCTCCACCTCAAGGCGCGCCTTCTGCTTCACGGAACCGGGGATCACGGCCCTCACCGCCCGGATCAGGATGTTCTTGGGCGTATGGGACAGATCCACAAACTCCAGAAGCTGCGTCCGGTAGCCGCAGGCGGTCAGAAGATTTCCCCGGACAGCGTCGGTCATCAAAGCCGCCGTCCGTTCCTGCACGATGCCGTAACGGGTCAGGATGGACAGATTTTCACTTTTCATCTGCCGGTTCAGCTCATGCTGGCAGCAGGGCACGGAGAAAATCAGCTTCGCCTTCCAGCGGACGGCGTTATAAAGCGCATAGTCCGTCGCCGTATCGCAGGCATGCAGGGAGATGACCATATCCACCGGATACGGGCAGTCGTAGCCGTTGATGTCGCCCAGTTCAAAATGCAGGCCCTCATAACCGTATGTTTCCGCAGCCCGGTTGCATCGTTCGATCACGTCCGCCTTCAGATCCAGTCCCGTGATCCGCACGTCCAGCCCCTTTACTTTCACCAGATAATAATAGAGAATGAAGGTCAGATAGGATTTTCCGCACCCAAAGTCAATCACCGTAACAGGATGATCCTTCGGCAGGCTGTCGATCTCGTCGTCGATCAGTTCCACAAACCGGTTGATCTGACGGTATTTGTCATACATGGAACGTACTACTTTTCCTTCTGCGGTGAAAATCCCCATATCCTGAAGCGGCGGGATCACAGTCCCTTCTTCCAGGATATAATGTTTCTTTCGGTTATGCTCCCGCTTCTCCTTCGGCGCCTGCGCCGTCCTTTTTCTCTGGCTGGATATCTTCCGGCCTTTGGAGATCCGGATGGTCTGCTCCCACTCTCCGTCCCAGGCGCTGCACTGACGAAAGCCGGCGGACAGGGCGTTCTGCACATACGCTTCCACCTTATCCTCCGGCAGATTTTCATGGAAGACCTGCCTGTCCGTATATTTTTCCGCCTGCCAGCAGGTGTCCAGACGGTTCAGCACGATCTTCCGATACTGCCGCCCGGAGCTTTCTTCCTCCGGGGCGGCCTTTCTGACATTGCTCAGGATGATCTTATAGGGGCCCGCCTTCCAGAGCTCTTCCACCATCCGCTTCAGTTTCTGTTCTGTTTCTTCCATCCTCATATCCATTCCGAATTATTCCCACTCATCCAGCGTTTCCAGAAATTCGATCAGCTCCTGCTTGGTCTGGGCGATCTGCTCCTGATCGTAGGAGTCCAGCGCATGCTCAAAGCGGCGCAGGACCTGCTCCACCTGAGTTCTTTTATACCCCAGGCTTTCCTCATAGATCCGTTCGCCCCGAAGAAGCAGCACTTTATTCTCTTCCTTGTCTCTGGGATGGATCTTCAGATAGGAAAGCGTCTCCAGACGCTCCTCGATCTCCTCCTCGCTCATGTCCAGATCCCGGTCCTTGAACACCTGCCGGGTCTTTTTCCCGGTGGACAATACCTTCACCTCCACCTCCAGAATGGAATTGATATCATAGGTGTAGGTCACATCCACCGCTTCTTCCCCCGCTTTGTTGGAAGGAATGTCGATCATCAGTTCGCCCAGGGACAGATTGTTCACCGCAAACCGGCTTTCCCCCTGAAGGATGTGCACCCGGATCTTCGTCTGGTTGTCCCGCACCGTATAGAGGCGTTCGGTCCGGCTGGCCGGAATGACCGTATTCCGTTCGATGATCGGCAGGAACACGCCGTTCTCAAAACGGTGCTCCTCGTATTCCCGCACCACCTCGGTTCCCAGCGTAAAGGGACAGACGTCGGTCAGGATCACTTCCCGTATCCCGTCCCGGCGTTCCTTCATGGCCGCCTGGATCGCCGCCCCCAGAGCCACGGTCTCGTCCGGGTTCAGATTGGTGTCCGGAATCATGTGGAACAGCTTCCCCGCAAATTTCCGGATGACCGGAGATTTGGTCGCCCCGCCCACCAGCACCACCTTGTCGATGTCCGACAGGCGGATGTGGGCGTCTTTCAGGCTCCGCTTCACCGGCTGGCGAATCCGGTCCAGCAGCTCCTCGCACGCTTCCTCATAGTCGGACAGCTCCACCTGAAATTTGTATTCCTCTCCGTCTATGTTGCAGTTCATAGAGGAAGTGCGGGAATTTCCAAAGCCGATCTTGCACAGCTCCGCCTGCTTCCGGATATGCCTTCCCGCCTTCTCACTCAGGGTAAAGCGGTTGATCTGCGGAAATTTCTCATAAAACATCTTTTCCAGCACCGCCGTAAAATCTTCTCCGCCGAGGAAATTGTCCCCGGCCACGGCATGGACCTCCAGAATCGTGTCATACAGTTCCAGAATGGACACGTCAAAGGTTCCGCCCCCCAGGTCGAAGACCAGGAACCTGGCCTGTCCCTTCTGCTGCCACAGGCCATAGGCGATGGCAGCCGCCGTGGGTTCGCTGATGATGCGCTCTACCTTCAGCCCTGCCAGTTCCCCAGCCCGCTTTGTGGCGCGCCTTCTGGCATCGTTGAAATACGCCGGCACACTGATGACCGCTTCGGTCACCGGTTCCCCCAGATACTCCTCTGCATCTTCCTTCAGCACGCGCAGCACAAAGGAGGACAGCTCCTCCGCCGTAAATGTCCTGTTTCCAAGGGAAAACTTCTTCTGGCTCCCCATGCTCCGCTTAAACAGCGCGGCGCCGCTGCCCGGATAGAGGAGCATCCGCTCCATCGCCGATTCTCCCACATAAATCTGGCCCTCCTCATCGATGCTCACCACCGACGGCGTCATGGGTTTCCCCAGACGGTTCGGGATAATCTTCGGGCCCTCTTCCGTATAATATGCCACGAGACTGTTCGTGGTCCCAAGATCAATTCCTACTATCATCTGTCTATCTCGTCTCCTTACGAAGTTTTTTTACCATTTCTTCCAGTTCCTGATCCACCGGGCAAAGTTCATATGCCTTTTCATAGCATTCCAGAGCGCTCTTTTTATAATGCTCTCCCAGACACAGATAATAAAGTCCCATGTTCCGGTATTTCTCATAACAGGATGCGCACCGGCAGTGTTCGCACCGATAGCCTGCGTCCATCAGCCGGAACATCTCATATGCCTTCTCCGCATTTCCCATATACAGGTAACATTCCCCGATTCTGGACAGATGCAGCGGGCGTTTTGCCGGATAGGCCAGGTAAGCCTCCTCGGAAACCGCGTCTGCCAGGTAGAGATCATATGCTTTTTTCGCATGTTCCGCCGCCTGTTTGTACTCGCGGAGCAGATAGTACGCTCTTGCCAGAAAACGTTCGTTGCATGCGCGGGAGTTCGCGGACGCGTTCCAGCCGCCCTGCTCATAGCCCCGGTTCGCCTTTTCCAGGATGCTGACCGCCGCGCCATAGTCAAAAAAGTGACTGATCAGCCGCTCGGCATAGTCCGAATGGCGCATATAGGCGTCTTCCCTGATATCCGCCGTCTGGACCGCCTTCTTATAAAACGCCTTCGCCCTTCTGATCTTTCCTCTGGCGAACCACACGTCTCCGATCTTCAGAAGATGCTCCTTGTCATTCCACCGGCTGCCTGCCGTCTCGTAGGACTTGATGGCGTTCTCATAATCTTTCATATAGAAATACAGGTCTCCGATCTCCTCATAGAACACCGTCCGGTCCGGATACCATTCCAGATCCTTCTGATAGCAGACGATTGCCCGCGCATAGTCCCCCAGAATCTCATAGCAGTCCGCCATATTGCTGTAGGGAAGTACTCTGCGGTCTCCGTGCCGGTTCAGCATCTCCAGGGATTTTTCGTACATCTCGATGCTCTTTTCATATTCTCCCATATGCTTATAGCTGTAACCGATGTTATTGTAGGCCGCCCAGTCTTCCGGCTGATACGTCAGCGCCTTCTCAAAATCCCGGATCGCCTTCTGCAGCCGCATGGCCGTCCGGTGCATCAGTCCCCTGTGCACCAGGATATAACAGTTCTCCTGCTTTTCCACTTCCAGATCCGCATAGTGAACCGCCTGCTTATACTCCTTGACCACACAGGTCCTCCTGTACCGCTCCATGTAGATGTCCGCGATCTTCTCGTTCACATCCCGGTAGCTGTCATTCCATTTTACCGCCTCCAGAAAGTTTTTAAGGGCTTCTTCCTCTTCCCCCAGCTCCTGCCGGCAGCATCCGATCCCATAGTAATAGCCTGCGGTCTCGTCGTAATCCTCTCTGGCCGCCGCATAGGCGTCCAGCGCCTTTACATATTCGCCCTTTCCGCGCAGGATCTCGCCCTTCACCATAAAATGCTGGCTCTTGGACGGATTCTTCCGGATGGCCTTCTCCAGATTTTCCAGCGCCTGGTCGTACCGGTCGTCATCCCAGTGAAGAAGCGCGATCTCAAAATCGATCTCCGACAGGTCTTCCATATCCGTATCCGCAGGATTGAGGGACCGCTTCAGCTCCTGCAGGATCTCCATGGGCTGTTTCCGGTCCTCCTGGCTCTCAGACAGATACCGGAGCGTCTTTGCATGAAAATATTTCATCCGGTCGCTGAATTCCACCTGATTTTCCAGCGCGCGGTCGATGGTCTGCTTCGCGTCGTCATACTGGTCATAGATCAGAAATACCTGGACCGCCATCAGATAGGGTTTGTAATGCCCCGGGTAGATCTCCACTGCCCGATGGTAGTCGTCCACCACCCCCTGGGCGTTACGCATCTCAAAATACGCCTCCTGACGGGTCAGATACACCGGATAATATCCGGCATCCAGGGCGAGGACGCGCTCGCACTCATCCACCGCCTTCTCGTATTCGCCCATGGATACCAGCACCTGGGCAAGGTTGCTCATGGCGCCCAGTTTATCATAAACGTCGCTGGTCTCCTCTTCCGCCCTCTCCAGATACTCGGCCGCTTCCTCGTATTTCTTCTCTCTGGACAGGCAGATACCAAGCATCAGGCAGGCGGTTCCCTTTCTCCTGAGCCGTTTTACAGATTCCTCGCTTCCGTCATCTATGGTCTGCTCGATCAGGGTCAGCCAGAGCTTCAGCTCCGGTATGGCCTCCCCGTCCCGGTTCAGCGCCGCCAGCACCCTTCCCTTCAGGTTGTGGTAGCTGTAGTAGACATCCTCTCCCGGCGTGATGCCGTCCAGAATCCGGATCGCCTCCTCCGCATTCTTGTTCTGATACTGGCACCATGCCATCTCCACACGGACGGCGTCCTTCTCGTCTCCATCCGGAAGATTCGATGCCTGCCGCCCGTATTTTTCCAGAAGCATCACGTTGGCGCGCTCAATGTATTCGTCCGCCCTCTGGCCGGAACCGTCCTCCTCCCACAGATCCAGCGCCATATCCTTCGCCTTCTCCGCGGTCTCCTCGTCTTCCAGATAATACCGGATCATCCCGATCTTTGCCCCGTAGGCATCCGGGACCCGGCTCCACCATTCAAACGCCTTCTCCTTCTGTCCGGCGCTCCATTTCGCCTCGGCCGCCATGGACACGATATAGCCGTTCTCCGGCCAGTCCGCATAGATACGCTCCGCCAGCTGAAGCGCCTCCTGGACTCTGTCCTGCGCCAGCAGGATCTTCAGCCGCTCCGCTTCCTCCCACGGGTACCAGACGCCGTAGGCCGCAAGCTCCGACAGCTTCCCGGCGGCGCCTTCAAAGTCCTTCTGGTCGCACAGTCCCCGCAGCTCCATATAGGCTTTGATATAACCGTCCACATTGATATCCGCCCCGTCTCTGTTATCTTCCCGGAGCTTCATCCTTGAAAAGTCTATGAAATACTCATATTCCGTGTAATGTATGATATAGTCCAGAAAATCCGCCGGATACCGCTCTTTCAGCGACTCCTGATCCTCCACAAACTGGAATTCCCGGTCCAGGCACCGCCAGACCTCCTTTGGAAGATAGAAGTGCGACATCAGATATACCATCATGGCTTCTCTCGCATCCAGAGAGCTGTCCAGCCCCTGGCACACCTCTGCGTCCAGAAGCCTTTTCCACTCCTTCACATCCCCGCGCCTTCTGAAATCCTGATAGATCTCATCCGCCTGATCGATCCACAGATCGATATCCGTCTTCTCTTTCTCTTCCTCCTGATTCCCTTCCTGCGCTTCCTGAAGGAGCAGAAGCGCCTGTTCGTAAGCCTCCCGCAGTTTCCGGAATCCTTCCGGATCGTCCTCCGGGTTCGTTACTTTCAGTTTTTTCATATATGCGGCCTTTATACTCCGCTCATCGGTCAGCCCGTCGATCTCCAATATGTGGAATACCAGTTCTTTTTCCATACCGCTCACCCCTTTATATCCATTCCTGTAAAATGCTTTCGGAAACAGTATAACACTTTTAGGACCTCTTGAGTAGAGCAAATTCCGTTCAGGAAAAATTTAAGAAATACAAAAAAGAACCGAAGACTGACCTGCCATACAGTCTTCGGCTCCCGTTATTCTGATCAGTTTTCCCTGGACCCGCTCACCATCGCCGACAGGGCAAGAAGCGCCATAACGTTCGGAAGCACCATCAGCTGGTTAAACGTATCTGTCAGTTCCCACACCAGGTCGTTGGACAGGCAGGCGCCCAGAAAGATGAACGCAACCGCCAGTACCGAATAGACCTTCACGCCGGTATCGCCGAACAGATATTTTACATTGATCCGCCCGAACAGGTTCCAGCTGATGATCGTGGAGAAGGCGAAGAACAGCAGGCAGACCGCAATAAAAATGTTGCCGACATTGTCGCCGAACACCAGTGCGAACGCCAGCTGCGCCATATTGGTCTTGCCGACTCCTTCCGCCGCGCCTCCTGCCAGCACGCCGTTTCCCGCGTACAGCGTAGAGATGACGATCAATGCGGTCATGGTCAGCACGACAAAGGTGTCGATGAACACGCCCAGCATGGCCACGACCCCCTGGTCATGGGGATCTTTTACGTCTGCCATGGCATGGGCATGAGGCGTGGAACCCATGCCGGCCTCGTTGGAGAAAAGCCCTCTCTTTACGCCCTGGGTCACTGCGGTCTTCAGCGCATAGCCAAATCCGCCGCCGATGATTGCCTGGGGCGCAAACGCATAGCGGAAAATCATGGCAAAGGTCTCGGGCACATACTGCGCCCTGCAGATCAGGAGGACCAACCCTCCCGCCAGATAGATCACCGCCATAACCGGCACCAGTTTCTCGGTCACGGACGCGATCCGCTGCGCGCCGCCGATGAAAATAAAGCCTGCCAGGACTGCCACCGGAACGCCGACGATCCATGCCGGGATGCCGAACGCATTGCTGCACGTCTCTCCGATGGAATTGGACTGCACCATGCAGCCCATAAAGCCCAGCGCCAGTATGATTGCAACAGCAAAGAATCCTGCCAGAAATTTTCCGAACCCGTTGGGGAACGCCTTCATAATATAGTAGACCGGGCCGCCGTGGACGGAACCGTCCTCCGCCGTGATCCTGGTCTTCTGCGCCAGAATCGCCTCCGCATAGATCGTCGCCATACCGAAAAAGGCGATGATCCACATCCAGAAAATCGCTCCCGGGCCGCCGGTCAGGATGGCGCCGCAGGCTCCGATGATATTTCCCGTGCCTACCTGTGCCGCAATCGCCGTGGTCAGCGCCTGGAACGAGGTCAGCCCTCCTTCCTGCCCGCCCTGTTTTGGGTCCTTTCTGCCGAACACCAGTTTCATGGCCTCTCCAAAACACCGCACCTGCACGAACCTGGTCTTCACACTGAAGAACAGGCCGCACCCTACCAGCAAAACCACCAGAATATAATCCGACAGATACATGTTGATGGTCTGTACTACCTTTAATGCTGCTTCCATATGATTTTCCCTCCTGAACGTAAACTTCCGCATCTGCCCGAACCGGGCGCCGATGCCGTCTTCCTCTGCTCCATGAAAAAGCGCCGGATGCTCTGGGATGCAGGAACGGATTCCGCACAAAAAGCTGCCGATTGCTCGGCAGCTCCGGAAAACAAAGAAAGCAGGGACCTCACGTCCTTCATACTGTCTGCTCTGTCCTTTTTGCCTGAGAGATTCAGCGTCGCCGCCTTGCACCTTCGGCACCCAACTCAATGGGATTCTCCAGAGTTTCCTCGACCTCCGGTCCGGACGCAGCCGTTCCAGAGGCTTCCATGGATACTGTATATGGACTATAGTATAATTGGATACGTAAGGAATGTCAAATGTTTTATTTCATGGATGCCACCCGGTCGAATTCTTCCTGAATTTCCCTGGACGGCTCCGCCGTCAGAAGGCTGACCGCTACGTTTACCGCCAGCGCCACCAGAAAGGCAGGCAGCAGCTCATAGATTCCAAGAACGCCTCCCATGGGACGCACAAGGAATTTCCACACGAACACCATGACGCCTCCGCTGACCATACCCGCCAGAGCGCCCGGAAGGTTGGACCGTTTCCAGAACAGCGCCAGCAGGACCAGCGGGCCGAAGGACGCGCCGAAGCCGGCCCACGCAAAGGAGACGATCTGGAATACCGAACTGTTGGAATCCCGGGCGATGAACATGCCGATCACGGCGATGACCAGCACCGTCACGCGCGCCACCAGCATACCGGTCTTCTCATCCATATCCTTCACAAACACCTCTTTCAGGATGTTCTGCGAAGCGCTGGAGGACGCGGCCAGAAGCTGAGAATCCGCCGTGGACATGGTAGCCGCCAGGATGCCCGCCAGAATCACGCCCGCCACCAGAGCGGCCAGTACGCCGTGGGTGGCAATCAGATCCGCGATCGTGATGATGATCGTCTCCGAATCCTCCAGCACCGGAATCGAACCCACAGCCGTCATGGCGTTTCCGATGACGCCGATGAAAATGGCAACCGCCATGGAGATCACGACCCAGACCGCCGCCACCCTTCTGGACAGCTCCAGTTTTTTCGCGTCTTCAATGGCCATGAATCGAAGCAGCACATGGGGCATTCCAAAATAGCCGAGTCCCCATGCCAGCATGGATGCGATATTCAGGGCTCCGTACGCCGACGCGGTGCCGGTCGCCGGATCGTGGATCTGGGTCAGGCTAAAATAGCCCGCCATGGTTCTGGCGTTGTCCACGACCGCCCCAAAGCTTCCCACATTGTGGATGCCGAATCCGAAGACCACGATGATGGCGATGGTCATGATGATGCTCTGCAGAAAGTCTGAGGTGCTCGCCGCCCAGAATCCGCCCAGCGTGGTGTAGGCGACGATGACGATGGCACTGATGACCATGGCGGGTATATAACCCCAACCAAACAGGCTGGAAAACAGCTTCCCGCAGGCTGCGAACCCGGACGCCGTATAAGGTACAAAGAAGATGATGATCAGGACCGCCGCGATCACGGACAGCACCTTTTTCTCATCCCGGTAGCGGTTGGAGAAAAACAGCGGCAGCGTGGTGGAGTTCCCGCACTCATGGGTATAGTGGCGGAGCCTCTTTGCCACGATCAGCCAGTTTACATAAGTCCCGACTGCAAGGCCGATGGCGGTCCACGCCGCGTCGGCGAGGCCGGTCATGTAGGCGACGCCCGGAAGGCCCATCAAAAGCCAGCTGCTCATATCCGACGCCTCCGCGCTCATGGCGGTGACGAAGGGACCCAGTTTTCTTCCTCCCAGATAAAAATCCTCGGTCGTGTGATTCTTTTTGGCAAGGACAACACCGATTCCGACGACCACGGCCAGATAGACAATGATCGCCAGAAGCATCAGTACATTTGCAGATGTCATAACTTTATTCTCCCTTTCATTCCTGTTTTTGTTCTGCTGAAAAAAGCGTTGTTTTACACGCTGTTCTGCATTTTAGCACAGTTTCGAATGGGATGCAATACAGAATAAAGTACAGAACAAAGTACAGACTGTGTTCTTGTATGGAGTCAGGGTTCAGTCAGGCGATCCGGGTTTCGTTCCGGAAACAGGCCCGACGCCTTTGGGGAAGCTGCCCCGGTTCTCAGGCTCTGAATCATCAGCGGAAGCTTTCTGGCCGCCTCCTCGGAAAGAGAATACTCGCCCTTTCTGAGGCACCATTCATAGAGAAGCGCCCGCTCGCACATGGCATAGTAGTGGACCATCTCGCTGACGTTCAGCGCTTTGATCAGTTCTCCCCGCTCCCTGCCCCTTGTGATGATCTTCCGAAGCAGCCGGTAATAGGTCCGGCCATGGTCCAGAAGCGGCCGCTCTCCCCTGGTGGTAAGCTGGGTCGAATACAGCTCGGTCAGAAGCTCCAGATTGATGGATTCCTCGATCATGACCATCAGTTCCCGGTTCAGGTGAAGAAGCACCTCATAACAATCCGCGTCCTCCGGGATGTCCGGCTCCAGCTCCTCGTATTTCTCATCCATCATATAGGCAAGAGAACCCAGAAGCGCGTCCTTGCCTCCAAAATAGTGATAAAACGAGCCTTTGGACGTGCCTGATTCCTCAATGATCTCCTCAATGGTCGTATCCTCATATCCCTGCTCGTAAAACAGCTTCCAGGCTGCCGACACGATCCGGCTCTTTGTTTTTCTCTGGTTCTTTTTCGCCATGATCCGATCCTCCGCTTCTGTTCCGGTACTTCCCTGCTCCGTCACTTCGTTTTTCTCTCCGGCCTCCCCGGTTCCGTCACTCCGTCTTTCTTCCAACGCGCTCTCTTCCGTCACTCCGTCTCCGCTTCAAGCAGGGCCAGAAGGTGCGGGAACATGGAGACGCTCCGCTTCAGGATCCCGTTCACATGGGCGATGGCTACCCCGTAATTGGTCATGGGGATTCCCTGATCGGAAGCGCATTTCATCCGGTAACGGACCTCCCGCTCATTCAGCATGCAGCCGCCGCAGTGCAGCACCAGGGCGTAGGACGACAGATCCTCCGGAAATTCCGTACCGGACACGAAAGAAAAGGAAAGCTCCTTCCCGGTATAGTCCCTGAGCCACCGGGGCAGCTTCTCCGTCCCGATGTCCCCGCACTGCCGGTGGTGCGTGCATCCTTCCGCCACCAGCACCTTATCCCTGTCCCGCAGCCGGCCGATGGCCGCCGCCCCCGGCACCGTATAGTCGAGGATTCCCTTGTAACGCGCCATCAATATGGAAAAAGAAGTCAGCGGAATCTCCAGCGGCGTCTCCCTGGATACCCGGGCGAACGCCTGGCTGTCCGTCACCACAAGGGAGGGTTTTCTGCCCAGCGTGGCCAGCGTCTCCCGCAGTTCCGACTCCTTAACCACCACCGCCATGGCCCCCGCATCGATCACATCCCGGATGGCCTGCTGCTGGGGTAAAATCATACGCCCTTTGGGCGCGGCGGAATCAATGGGCGTCACCAGAACCACGTAATCCTTCGGGAGGATCAGATCCGCCACCAGACGGACGCCTCCCTCCCTGGGAGCCAGCGCGCCCAGGCGTTCTTTCAGTTCATGGATTCCCGTACCCTCCTTCGCACTCACAAAAAGCGTTTCGCCGGAAGACGGCTCCCGGTCCGAAAGAAGGTCTGACTTGTTGTAAACCACCAGATAAGGAAGCTCCTTTTCCCGGAACAGGGACAGAAGCTCTTCTTCACAGGCTCCCGGGCCCTCCTGCCCGTCGATAACCAGTACGGCGATATCCGTCTTATTCAGCACCTGTCTGGCCTTCCGGATTCTGAGCTCCCCAAGGCTTCCCTCATCATCATATCCCGGCGTGTCGACGATGACCACCGGACCCAGAGGCAGAAGTTCCATGGACTTCAGCACCGGATCTGTCGTCGTCCCCTTTGTATCGGAAACCACCGCCAGATCCTGGCCGGTCACCGCATTGACCACACTGGATTTGCCCGCGTTCCTCCTGCCGAAAAAACCGATATGTACACGGCTGGAGGCAGGCGCATCATTCAATCCCATCTTAATTTTACTCCTTTCCGAAAGGCAGCCTGCTTTTCATCAGTATGTTTCTATATATTATAGGAAATCTGCCGATGTTTTACAAGACCGCTTTCCAGGCCCAAAAATTTTTCTTGTACTTTTTCCGTATCTATTGTATCTTAAAACATGATACAATCTGCCTGCGCGCCGCGGTCACCGGCGAAGCGCGGGACGGTGTTGATCTTTGACGAGGTCACTGCATCTGTCTGCGCCGCAGGCGGCAGCGGAACGGGCACCACATAACGAGCACTGCAGAGAAAGGAACAGTCTATGGAAAAATATCCGGAATACAGTCAATCGATCATGGATATCTTTGGAACGAACGTATTTAACGATAAAGCCATGCGGCAGTATCTGCCCAAGAGCATCTACTATGAGCTCCGTAAAACCATCGAAGGCAGAAAGGAGCTGGACCCGGCCATCGCGGATGTGGTGGCGGCGGCCATCAAAAAATGGGCCATCGAAAAAGGCGCGACCCATTATACCCACTGGTTTCAGCCGCTTACCGGTTTTACCGCTGAGAAACATGACTCCTTCATCACTCCGCCGAAGGAAGACGGCTCTGTGTTCATGGAATTTTCCGGCAAGGACCTGATCAAAGGCGAACCGGACGCCTCTTCCTTCCCGTCCGGAGGCCTGCGCGCCACCTTCGAGGCCAGAGGCTACACCACCTGGGACTGTACTTCTCCGGCTTTCGTCCGTGAGGACGCCGCAGGAGCCATCTTATGCATTCCCACTGCTTTCTGTTCTTTCACCGGGGAAGCGCTGGACCAGAAGACGCCGCTTCTGCGCTCCATGGAAGCCGTCCAGGAACAGGCGCTGCGGGTGCTCCGCCTGTTCGGAAACACCACCGCCAGAAAGGTCGTACCCTCCATCGGCGCAGAGCAGGAATATTTCATCATCGACCGGCAGAAATATCTGCAGCGAAAGGACCTGATCTACACCGGCCGCACACTGTTCGGCGCCATGCCGCCCAAAGGGCAGGAACTGGACGATCATTATTTCGGTACCATCCGGCAGCGGATCGCCGCCTATATGCGGCAGGTCAATGAGGAGCTGTGGAAGATGGGCGTCCCCGCCAAGACCCAGCACAACGAGGTGGCTCCGGCACAGCACGAGCTGGCGCCCATCTACGCGGAAGCCAATGTGGCCGCCGACCATAACCAGATCATGATGCAGACTCTGAAGCGGGTGGCGAACCAGCAGGGGCTGGTCTGCCTGCTCCACGAAAAACCTTTTGCCGGCGTCAACGGCTCCGGCAAGCACAACAACTGGTCCCTGACCACCGACGACGGGAAGAACCTGCTGGACCCGGGACGCCGGCCTCACGAAAACCGGCAGTTCCTGCTGTTCCTCGCCTGCATCCTGAAAGCCGTGGATACCCACGCGGACCTGCTCCGGGAATCCGCCGCCAATGTGGGAAACGACCACCGTCTGGGCGCCCACGAGGCTCCGCCGGCGATCATCTCCGTATTTCTGGGCGAACAGCTGGACGACGTGCTGCAGCAGCTCCTGAGCACAGGGAATGCAACTCACAGCTTCCGAGGCGGAACTTTGCACACCGGCGTGAAGACGCTGCCGGACGTGATCAAGGACGCCACCGACCGGAACCGTACCTCGCCCTTCGCGTTTACCAACAACAAATTTGAATTCCGTATGGTTGGCTCCCGGGATTCCATCTCCCCTTCCACCGTGGTCATCAACACCATCGTGGCAGAGGCGCTGGCAGACGCCTGCGACATTCTGGAACAGGCGGAGGATTTCGACACTGCCCTCCACGACCTGACCATCCAGTACATTGCCGACCACCAGAAAATCATCTTCGGCGGCAACGGCTATTCCGAAGAATGGGTGGAAGAGGCGGAACGCCGAGGCCTTCCGAACCTGCGTTCCATGATCGATGCCATCCCGGCGCTTTTGACGGAAAAGTCCGTCCGGATGTTTGAACGGTTCCATGTCTTCAATGAATCCGAACTGCATTCCCGGGCAGAGATCAAGTACGAAAGCTACAACAAGGCCCTCAACATCGAAGCGCTGACCATGATCGACATGGCGGTCAAGCAGATCATCCCGGCAGTCATCGGTTATACAGGCACCCTGGCCGGCATCATCCAGTCCATGAACGCCATCGGCGCCGACGCCACGGTACAGACGGATCTTCTGAAAGAGATCACCACCCTGTTAAACCAGGCTAACGGAGCGGTCCGCATCCTCCGCAGCGTAGCGGAAGAGGCCGTCGGCATCGGCGACAACCGGACCCGGGCCCATTTCTACCATGATTACGTGCTCCCGGCCATGGAAGACCTCCGCCGGCCCATCGACAAACTGGAGATGCTGGTGGACAAGGAAGTATGGCCCATGCCCTCCTACGGAGACCTGTTATTCGAAATATAATCCGAAAACCCCGCCGCACATACATGCGGCGGGGTCCTTTATTTCCGGGTTCCCTTTCTGTAAAAAAACACGGACAGCGTAGTGGCGATGGTCCATCCGATGGGCCACGCGCACCAGATCCCCATATATCCAAACGGCCTGGAAAGGACAGCCGCAAGGACAACCCGCAGAATCAGATCCGTAAAGGTCGACGCCATAAACTGCTTCATCAGGCCCGACCCCCGAAGGACTCCGTCCGCCACCAGTTTCACCGACACCACAAAATAAAACGGTGTTACGATGGATAGAAAACGGGCTCCCGAAAGCAGCGCCGGCCCGGACGGTTCATCCATGAAAATACGGATCAGGAAACTGCTGCCCGGAAGGTACAAAAGCGCAATTGGCACGCACAGGATCCACACCATTTTCACCGCCGCCCGGAACCCCTCTCTCACCCGCGCGGGGATCCCGGCGCCCAGATTCTGCGCCGTATAATTGGACACCCCGTTGGCCAGCGTCGTAAGGGAAGTGATGACCAGATTATTCAGCTTCACCGCCGCCGCGTATCCGGCAATCACGCCCGCCCCAAAACCGTTGATGACGCCCTGGATCACGATATTTCCAACGGAGATAAAGCTCTGCTGCAGAATGCTCGGCACGGCGATCATGGCGATCCGCTTCAGAAGCCGCATGGAAAAAAGCGGCGCCTTTTCCTCCGTACGGATTCCGGAAAGCCTCCCTGCCACCGCCGTTACAGCCAGAACGCAGCTGACCCCCTGGCAGAGAAAGGTCGCCCACGCCACGCCGGCCACTCCCATACGAAACACGGCTACAAACAGAATGTCCATGACAATATTGGCAGTGGACGAGGCCGCCAGAAAGAAAAACGGCGTCTTCGAGTCGCCCAGCGCCGAAAAAATTCCCGTGGACACGTTATAAAAGAGCAGGAACGGAAATCCCCAGATATAAATATCAAGATACAGTCTGGAATCCGCGAAAATATCCTCCGGCGTCCGGATCAGCTGCAGAAGCCATGCGGCTCCCAGCACGCCCGCCGCCACCAGAATCCCGCACAGCACGGCGCTGGTGATCATGGAAGTGGAGACCGCGGTCTTCATCTGTTTATACTCTCTGGCCCCAAAAAGCTGCGAGACGATCACGGAGCATCCGATGTTGCATCCAAATGCAAACGCGATAAAAATCAGCGTGATCTCATAGCTGTTTCCCACCGCGGCCAGTGCGTTTTCCCCGATAAATTTACCGGCCACAAAGCTGTCCGCAATGTTGTACAGCTGCTGAAAAAGAATGCTTCCAAACAACGGTACGCAAAAATTCCACAGGACCGTCTCCGGTTTCCCAGTTGTCAAATCTCTGTTCATGGTCTGTTCCCTCTTCTTCTTGTATATTTTCCAGTTTTATATTATACTTTCAGCAGTCAAATCTGAAAAATATATGTTTGATATCACTGCCATAAATTTTTGATATGTCAAATTTAAAAGAAAGAAGCAAAAAGGAGTCAATAAAGACTCCTGAAAAGAATTAAGAAAAGAATTCGAGAAGAAAGGAACCGACATGAAAACCAGCTGCGAATATTACCACGTGTTTTACCATGCCGCCAAATACCGGAATCTGACCCTGGCCGCCGACGCGCTGCACAACAGCCAGCCCAACGTCTCCCGCACCATCCGGCTTCTGGAGCACGATCTGGGCTGCCAGCTGCTGATCCGCTCCAACCGGGGGATCTCTCTGACCCCCGAGGGCGAACGGCTTTATGCCCATGTGAAAATTGCCATGGAACAGCTGCAGGCCGCCGAAGACGAGTTAAAGAGAGTCACCGGCCTTCACGAGGGCGTCGTCAGCGTGGGCGCCGGCGAGACCGCCCTCCATCTCCTGCTGCTCCCCGTCCTGAAAAAATTCCGGGAATCGCATCCGCAGATCCGCATCCGCATCCAGAACCACCTCACGCTCCAGGCCCTTGAATCCGTCCGGCAGGGCGCCGTGGATTTTGCCGTCATCGCCTCCCCCGCCCGGATCTCGGAGCCGCTGAAAAGCCGTTCCCTCATGCATTTTCAGGATATTCTCATCGGCGGGGACGCCTTTTGGAACCTGTCCGGATCTCCGGTTTCCCTGCACGACATCCAGAACTTCCCCATGGTCTGTCTGGGCGGGCATACGATGAGCCGCCGTTTTTTTGACGAACTGTACCGTCAAAACGGGCTGGCCCTGAAGCCGGAATTCGAAGCCGCCACCACCGACCAGATCCTTCCCATGGTAAAAAATAATCTGGGACTTGGCTTTTTCCCGGAGGACATGGCAGAGGAAGCCCTGGCATCCGGCGGGATCTGCCGGATTCGGCTGGCTGAGGAGATTCCCCGCCGTCAGATCTTCCTGGTCGAGAACCGGGAGCGGCCGCTGACCCTTGCCGCAGAGACATTGAAAACTCTGCTGATCAATCATGCCTGCAAAAGTTTAGCGGGTTCTTAACATTTTTTGATTATTTTCACAAAATATACTGACATTTTTCAAAATATCATGTATACTATGTTTACTCTCTCTGAAAGGGAGGGCGCATTTAGCATCAGATTGACCTACAACTATACAGTATTTCGTATTTGCTGCATAGTATATATAAATTTCAGAAAGGAGGGAAACGCAAAGACTTTTACTGATCTACCCAATGCCGGTTGGCCGGCCAGATATTTCTATTCCTGCAATTCATGTTCCGTCTCGGAGCAGTCTGTTTTCATTGTCCACAGGAGGGACGAGGTATGAAAAAAATTTTCGTTTTATGTTTATGTGCAGTGCTGATTACAGGGTGTGGTACAAATTCCAATAGAAATATGGGATCAGGGTTCGGGTTCGGCGCCGTGGAAAGCGCCCAGGAGGCTCTTGTATAGTCTCTCATAAAACCCCCGGAAATTCAACATTTCCGGGGGTTTTTCTCATTCCTAGCACACGCCCTGAGCGAGCATGGCATTGGCTTTGGGCTGTCTTACTCTTCTTTATTTGTTTAAAATTTGTATACCACCTGTATATAATTGTTTTCTGACAATCATATTTTTCACCAATGTATTTCGATTACGCCTGCACGATCAGGGCATCAAAGCCAGCTTTCTGCAGCTTCTGCCGCATGGCTTCTGCGTTGGCCTTTCGGCTGTAGGCGCCCACCTGTACACGATACAGGGCATTCTTATCCCCGATGGGCGTTTCCTCTCCTGCTTCCGCTCTTCCGCTCTCCGGGGCATCCTGCACGCGCTGGCCGGTGATCCCGAAGACGATCGCAGATGCCATGCTCCTGTAATCGT
>CAJUAA010000022.1 GCA_910584205.1 uncultured Lachnospiraceae bacterium | reverse complement strand
GGTCTCCGGAGTCTCTCCTGACGGAGTCTGTTCCCCGCTGCCGGAAGCGTCTTCTCCCGGTGTGTTTCCATTGCCTTCGGAGGGGTCTTTTTCCGGGACACCGCCGTCTTCCGCAGGCGTTTCGTTCCCCGGATCTTCTCCGTCTTCTCCCGGTGTGTCAGGGTCCGGGGCATCTTCGCCGTCATCCGGAGTTTCCTGCGGCGTCTCATCTTCCGCAAGCGTCCCGTCTTCCGGTTTCCCTTCTGTATCCGGCTGTTCTTCCGGAAGAGGTTCTTCCGCCGGTTTTTCCGTCAGGTCCGCCTTCGCGGGCGGATCCATGTCGTAAAAGTCGTAATACTCCGCCAGCGTCCGGTACGGCAGCACCTCTCCGGTCAGGCCGATGCCGAAGAAGTTCGTCGCAGGCGCATAGGGCATCTCATAGACGAAGTTCTTAAGCTCCAGCTTGATGGCGTCCATGCTCTTTCCCCTGGACGTGTAGCCGCCGTCCACGGAGCCGTCCGCGTGCTCTGTATAGAATTTGGCGTACAGATAGCCCAGGTCCGCGCCTCCTTCGTCCAGCACCTTCATGGTGTAGTGCGTGTTGTAGGGCAGCGCAAACTGCAGGTAAGCCATCTCCCCGAAGCTCATGGGAAGGATCCCGTCCGACTGCATCTCTCCACTTGTGTTGTTGCGGTTCGCCATGATCTTTCCGTCCATCATGATGGATTCCATCCGGCTGTAGTCGTAGGCTTCCAGCCCGATTCCCGGAAGCGGGTTCGCCGCTTCAGTCCGCACCGCCGGAACGGACGTGACGAACACGGCCAGCGCCAGCAGCATGGACAGGAACTGTTTCCATGGTTTTCTGTGTCTGTGTTTTTGCATATTTCCCTCTCCTCCCTGTATTGTCAAGTGGTTTTCCTCTTTTGTCCTGAGAGTCTGCCGCCGAAAGCAGTCCTGGAGATTCCGGCGGCATCTCACTGTCCGAAACAGTGATCAGTTCTGTTCTTTGATGCGTTCCTTCTGAATCGCTCTGCGAAGCTCAGGCGTGACCTCCACTTCATGGAAGCTGATGGGTACGCTCTTACAATCCGCGCTCAGCGCCAGACGAATCAGTTTCTCCGTTACTGTTTTCTTTACATTCTTCATTTTTCTTCATGCTCCCTTCTGGTAATATGGTAATACTTTCTCCGATGACGGGGATACCGATCAGCGCCTGCCGGCCCGGATCCAGAACCAGAGTGAGGATCCAGAGCAGAACTATCGTCAGCGCTCCTGTTCTGCTCTTTTTCTTCCATACCGCAAGTCCGCCGCAGATCATGGCCGCAACAGTCAGAGGAAAGTTCCATCTGATGACTTCCGCGCATGTAAGAGAAAGAAACATCCATACGATCATGGCCAGAAAACACCCTGTATCTGTCCGGCAATGGATACCGCCCAGCTGTCTGCGCAGGACTGCGAACACAGCCAGCATCACCAGCGCTTCCTTTCCCCTGTGCAGAAAAAGCGCCATGAGAAAAAGTATCAGGTACTTCAGTACATTGTTCAGGATAATCTCGATCCCGTACGTGATCAAAAGCATCTGCTCCGGGGTATGATCTCCTCCTTCGGCGCATTTTCCGGCAAGCCATGCGGACAGTTCATGTGTGTAATCCTTCATGCCCTCTTCTCCCTTCGTCATCTGTCTGTTATATATCATATTTTCCGGTCATTTTCTGCATTTCTGCATGAACGTAGCGATTTCGTGCATGAACGTAGTAAAATCTCTGAGACATGAAGAAGACTGCGCCGGTTTGACGCAGTCTTCTTCATGTCTCTGAATCGGTAATATATATGCCCTGTGATTATATATTGCCGGAAAAGTATGATAAACGGCACATGAGGCAAGGCTCTATAAGGGCAGGAATTCAGTGCCGTTTATATATAAAGTCTGCAGGAACAGTCCGTCTTCCAGACTGGTCTCGCAGAATACATTTCTGCAGGACTCCAGAATCCTTCCTGCCGAACAGAGCCCCATCCCGTGCCCTTCTCCTTTTGTGCTGTAACCTTTTTCGCCCAGCCGGTCCAGCCGGAGTCCGGATGTATCACAGGTATTTTCGATCCGGATCTGTATGCCGTTCTCTCTCTGGTCAAACCGGAGCCATACCTCTTTTTCATCTCCGGCCGCAGCCGCTTCCATGGCGTTATCCATATAAATTCCCAGCAGACGGATCAGGTCCACCGTCCCGATCCCGCGCACATTTGTATTCCGAGGTACCTCATAATGCATCTTCACTCCCAGAGCAGACGCAGCCAGCCATTTCTCATAGAGAAATCCTTTCAGCTCCGATGATCCGATTCTGGACAGCGGAGCGCTGACCGGATCTGCCTCCATCTCGCTGGACAGCGTGGGAATCATGTCTTTTTCCAGATAAGAGCGAAGTCCCTTCATATCATCAGCCCGGACATAGCCGGCCACGGAACTCAGGATATTCCGGTAATCATGGCGCAGCGCACGAATCTGGTCATAATGCCGCTCCAGCCGATCTGTATAATTTTCCAACGCCTGATAACTCAGTTCATGGGCATGCCGCTCCTCTTCCCTGCGCATGACATATCCCAGATGCAGAAACAGTACCAGGTTGATCAGAAGGCTTCCAAACAGCAGCACACTGTTCAGCATCAGTACTTCCCTTGTATAACCGGCCTGCTGCCCCACGCTGATATTGATGACAAAAAGGACGGTAAACAGTATGATCTCCGTCAAAATTCCTGTCTGTATCCTGACAGAAATGGGAAGATACCGATCCAGTTTCCATCGGGAATACACAAGATATCGGTAGAACCGGACCAGACCCAGCAACACCAGAATCCATACTGCCGAAAACACCAGGCAGCCATCCCCCAAAGCCCACGCAAGCAGATCGGGATCCACTGTTCCGAACAGCCACAGAATCCCGTTGTTCCACATGCTGTTCAGAAGGTGCGTGCACAGGCCGATCAGTATATTGACGGTTCTGTCCCTCCGCAGCAGAAGCCCCGCGCATATGACAGTTCCGCCGACGCTTGCAAAGGTAATCCACTGTCCCCACCGGTTCCAGCCCGGAAGAAGAATCAGAAACACCCCTGCGGTGAGACAGACATACTGCTCCTTTTTCAGGGTATCCGTCATGACGCCGGTACATGAGATCACAATCGCACATGCGCTCAGAATGCAGTAAAGTACATATTCCACCGATCACCCTCCCTGCTGTCTTCCGTATTTTTTAAAAAACTGCACTTCCCGAAACGAAATTTCACATCTCATTCCGTTTTCCAGCCATAGAAAACGCTCTTTCAGATCCACGCTCCTGATCTTCTTCAGGTTAACGAGACAGGATTTGTTGCAGAACCGGAATCCATCTCCAAGGCAGTTCTTCGCCTGATCCAGCGTCACAGGCGACAGAATCTTCCGGTGATCCAGATAGAGCTCGATTTGATGCCGTTCTTTTACCGCATTGGCACAGAAGACCGATTCCGGGTCCAGACAGATATAGCCTTCCTTTGTTCCAAGCTTTATTTTCTTCTGCTCTCTGTATGATCCGTATTTCTCTTTTTCCAGGCATCTTTTCAGGATATTCTGAAGTCTGTTCTGCAGCTTCTCTTCACCCGATGCCAGCAGATCCAGCGGTTCTTTTACAAGATAGTCCAGAACCTCCAGACGGTATTCATACGTCTGTACCGCATACTGCGCTTCGGAAGTCAGAAACACGATCTGTGAGGCCGGATACCTCTTCCGCAGAATCCCCGCCAGTTCCAGACCGTCCATCGACGCTTCCGGCAGACAGATATCCAGAAAAAACAGAGCTCCGTCTTCTTCTGACAGGCTGTCTACCACACCCTCAAGAAAGGCTTCCGGATCCGGATACGCCCCTTGAAAATCCGCCGTTTGGCTGTTCTCCGATATCAGGCGGCGCAGCAGCCCGGCATAATATTCCAGTTGTATCGAATCATCTTCACACAGATATAATTTCACCATACTCAAAAACGGCAGGACCCAAAACGGTATCCTGCCACACTCCTTCACCTTATGTCAGTCCATCTGTACGGAGATCCCGCCCCTGCGTTCTGACGGCTGTACGATCACGGACACCGGCTGATTTCCGCCCCACTCAAACGCATAGGATTCCCCGGAAGCCTGCCCGATCAGGTTTTTCCAGGACAGATCCGTCTTCACCTGCGGATCGCAGTGTCCCTGTCCCATCCAGCAGATCACCGCGTCCGGATCCACCGATATGGTATTCCGGCTCTGCACATTGGAAAGGACGATGGGGTTGCCGTCGGTCAGGATCGCCACGCAGGCGTTGCTCCCGTTGCCGGTCAGCACGGAGGTAGCCAGCCCTTTCTGGGAAAGCACGCCGCATCCGATGAACCGCACATCGTACTTGCAGTCCTGAGTAAAGGCAAGGATGTTTTCCGACTCTACGGAAATCATCTCCCCGTACTGCAGCTGATAGATAAGCACATGCTGGCTGTTGTTGGCGTAATAAGTCACGGAATCCCCGTTCATGTTTACCTTCATGAGCGGAAGGTTCTCTCCGGTCACCCGCCGGAGGATGCTCCCCAGCGCCGCCTGCCCCAGATTTCCCTGAGGGCCCAAAAGCACCTTTTCAAACCGGTAGTTCTTTCCTCCCGCGCTGTCTCCCGCAATAAAAGCGCCGGCCTTGGTAAACAGCACGTCGTTTCCCCTGCAGGTTACTTTTAATGTCAGCTCGTTGACTGTTTCAAAAGAAATCATCTTCTTATCCTCCCCTTCGTTAACCGCTCACCTGCACGCCGTACAGGCCGCACAGGCCGGCCAGATCCTTTGCCACTCCGTTCCCGACTCCATGAAATTTCCAGTTTCCATTATGCAGATACAGCTCTCCGATCATCATGGAGATGACGTTCGTATAGTAATCGACCATCGGAAAGCTGACCAGCTCCGTCCGGTTCCCCCGGTCCAGAATCCGGATATAGGCGTCCTTCAGCATCCCGAAATGCAGCCCTTTCTCCAGCGCCTCGTGGATCGTCAGCACAAACACGATCTTACGGACCGACGGATTCAGCTTCGCCAGATCCACATGGATCACCTCCCGGTCCGTCACGCCGTCCACTTCAAATGCAACGCTTCCGTCCGGGCTCTTCGTCTGCCCGTAGAAGACGAACCAGTCGTCCCCGATCACCTTCCCGTTCTCTCCCAGCAGGAAAGCGGACACGTCCACATCGCATCTGGCATCCGTGCTGTTCCAGCCAAGGCAGACGTCCGCCTGCCGGACCGACGCGCCGGAAGACAAAGGTACTTTCTGTCCTTTCCGGATCGGATGCGCCAGCGCAGGCGTCCGCATCTGCGCGGACGGCGGTGACGGAGGCGTCCCCGGCTTCCGGTTCAGCCCTTCTATATTCTGCGCGTTACGCACCTGTCCCGGTTTTAATGCATTGACAGAAAGGAGCGTGTCTTTGTTCCACGCCCCTCCTGTTTTCATCGGAATATTCACCATCGCTTCTCCTCATTCCATCAAAGTCCAAATCTTCGTGTCTCCTGATCGATGATCCGCAGGACCTGATGGAGGCTGCGTCCGTCCGTCCGGACCGTCACATGCGCTGCCTGGCGGTACAGGCTCTCCCTCTCCCGCATCAGCTGTCCTACTCTTGTCTCCAGATCATTCCCGTTCAGCATGGGCCGGCTGCCGTCGTTTTGCACCCGTCCCAGGATCGTCTGCTTTTCCGCGGACAGATAGACCACGCAGCCAAGGCTTCGAAGCAGTTCCCGGTTCTCCGGGCGCACCGGCATGCCGCCGCCCACAGAGACCACCGCATGCTCCGTATCCTCCTGCATCCGCCTTAAAAGGTCCGTCTCCAGATCCCGGAAATGCGCCTCGCCGTCCTCTGTAAAAATATCCGGAATGTCCCTGTTCTGCTCCGATACAATCCGCTCGTCCGTGTCCACAAAGTCCATCCCTTTTTCCTTTGCCAGAAGCTTTCCGACTGTCGTCTTACCGGCTCCCATAAACCCGATCAGTATGTAATTCTTCATCTGCCCTACTCCACGATTTTCTTCAGCTCATCCATAAAAGTGTTCACATCCTTGAACTCCCGATAGACCGACGCAAACCGGACATACGCCACGGAATCCAGCCTTTTCAGCTTTTCCATGACCAGCTCCCCGATCTCTCTTGTGGAGATCTCCCTTATTTCCTTATTAAAAATGACCGCCTCGATCTCATCCACCAGCTGTTCCACCTGCACCGCTGAGATCGGGCGCTTATGGCACGCACGTATGATCCCGCCCTCGATCTTGGAACGATCGTATGTCTCCCGGTTATTATCCTTTTTTATCACAATGACCGGAATCGTCTCCACCTTCTCATAGGTCGTAAAACGCCTTCCGCAGCCGTCGCACTCCCTCCTCCGCCGGATGGAATCACCGTCGTCCGCCGGCCTGGAATCAATCACTCTCGTATTGTCTTTTCCGCAATATGGGCAATTCACAGGAACACCTCCTTCTCTCATCTCAAGTATATATCACCTGAGACTTTTCTGTCAATGAAAGCCTTCCGGGAAAGGCAGTGTTTATCGGGCCTGTCCCTGCATAAACTGAAAAGAAAAGGAGTTTTCCTGTCTGTATCATGCGCTTTTGTGAATTAAAAGAAAAAGACGTTGTCAACCGCTGCGACTGCAAGCGCCTGGGAAAAGTATGCGATCTGATTCTGGACGAGAGAAAGGGATGTATCTGTTCCCTGATTGTCCCAGGGCCTTTTCGGCTCTGCGGCCTGCTCGGACCGGATCAGGAATACATCATCCCCTGGAACAAAATCTGCCAGATCGGCCCCGACATCATCCTGGTGGAAGTATGTGAGGAGGATGTGCTCTGTCCCAGAAAACGAGCGGGAGGCCTGCCCGGCTGATACACAGATTTTGCCATTTTTTATTTGGTTTTCTTCTGCATAAGCAGAACATTTTGGGAAATGCTTTTATGTATAAACGATGCTGCAGGAGGAAATTCAATGGTTGTGAACAAGGTTGAAATCTGCGGAGTCAACACATCCAAACTACCGCTCCTCACCAATGATGAAAAGAAGATGCTTTTTGAACGCATTCAGAAAGGAGATAAAGAAGCCAGAGAACTGTACATCAAGGGAAACCTCCGACTGGTTTTAAGCGTCATCAAACGTTTCTCCTCCAGCAACGAGAACGTGGATGACCTGTTCCAGATCGGATGCATCGGCCTGATGAAGGCCATCGACAACTTTGACTGCACCATGGACGTCAAGTTCAGTACTTACGCTGTCCCCATGATTATCGGAGAGATCCGCCGTTATCTGCGCGACAACAACAGCATCCGTGTCAGCCGTTCTCTCAGGGATACCGCCTACAAGGCGATCTATGCCAAGGAAAACCTGCTGAAGGAAAATTCCAGGGAGCCTACGATCCAGGAGATCTCGGAGTCCATCGGAATCCCGAAAGAGGATATCGTCTATGCCCTCGACGCCATCCAGAGCCCCGTCAGCCTCTATGATCCGGTCTACACAGAGGGCGGCGACACCCTCTATGTGATGGATCAGATCAGCGACCGGAAAAACAAAGAAGATACCTGGGTGGAAAGCCTCTCCCTGTCAGAAGCCATGAAGCGGCTGAGTCCCAGGGAGAACCATATCATCAACCTGCGCTTTTTTGAAGGAAAGACCCAGATGGAGGTAGCGGAGGAGATACACATCTCCCAGGCTCAGGTCAGCCGGCTGGAGAAAAACGCTCTGAAGACCATGCGTGGATACCTGAAATAGAAGCCGGCGGCTATTCGTATTTCACGATCTCCTTCTTCAGCCGGCAGATGATCTTTTTCTCCAGACGGGAGATATAGGACTGGGAAATCCCCAGCAGATCCGCCACTTCCTTCTGCGTCATCTCCCGTCCTGCCGGATGGTTCAGTCCGAACCTCAGTTCGATGATCATTTTCTCCCTCTTGGACAGCTTGGAAAGGGCTTTCTTCAGAAGCTTTCTCTCCACCTCATTTTCCAGATCCCGGTAGATAATATCCTCATCCGTCCCCAGAATGTCCGACAGGAGCAGTTCGTTCCCGTCCCAGTCCACATTCAGCGGCTCGTCGATGGACACCTCCATCCGCACCTTGCTGTTGCGTCTCAGATACATAAGGATCTCGTTTTCAATACAGCGGGACGCATAGGTTGCCAGCTTGATGTTTTTATTTCGGTTAAATGTATTGATGGCCTTGATCAGGCCGATGGTTCCGATGGAGATCAGGTCCTCCACTCCGACTCCTGTGTTGTCGAATTTTTTCGCTATGTATACGACCAGCCTCAGATTGTGTTCGATCAGTTTGGACCTGGCCTGCTGCTCCTGCTCTGTCTCCAGGCCCATGATCGCACGGCTCTCTTCCTCCGCATTCAGAGGCGGCGGCAGGATCTCCGCTCCTCCGATGTAATGGATCTCCCCCTTTTTGGAAAAGAACATGCTTTTGAACTTTGGCGCCACTTTAAGCTGAATCTGATGTGGTATCGTTACCTTGATAATCATAATGCCTCCTCTTTTTACGAGGAAAGCAGGTCACGATGAAGTATGAGCTGATACTGTCCGCTTTTACCCGGCATACGTGCAATCATCGGATGATCGATCCACCGGCTCCCGTCTCCGGTCTCAAGTTCCATCCCGTCCAGGACATAGGATTCCAGAACCCCCTGCTCCGATATGGTATGATACGGGATAAATCTGGGCAGCCTCTCTTTCCCTGATTTTCTGAGAAGCTCCTCCAGAATATCCCCATCCAGGATACTGACTGCCTTTTGACTGATGGGATCATACAGGCTGTTCCCTGTATCGTACAGCGCCCCCACAGGCACCCCGCACGCCCCATGATGCAGGATTACAGAGAAGGTCCTTTTTTCCTCCCTCCTTCTGCTTCTCCCTATGTACTCCGCTGCCATTACAAACACTGCCGATATACTGCTGAAAACTGCAAACCACAGACCGCTCAGCCTGTGAAACTGTTCCAGATACCGCAGAATTCCATTGAGTAAAAACCCTTCCATATACAGGCAGAGCATCCGTCCTGCAAAATGCTTTCTGCCCGGACAGGCGATCCCTGTCATCCCCGCCGCCAGAATCAGTGATCCCAGAATATAATGGATCCCGGCCAGCCGGGCGGATGCGAGATACAGCGCGCAGGCACCCAGACTGCCCGCCGCCGCAGCTGCCAGAATCCTCATGGGCCGGACCCTTTTCTGATCCGCCCACACCGTCATCGCCAGCAGCGCCGCATTCATCCAGAGATTTTTTACAAACAGTACATCTACATAAACTTCATAGTACACTTGCCACCCTCTCTCTTATGGTAATCACCATTATAGGGAGGACGGGTTAAAATCCCTGTCGGATTCTGCGGCTATACGGGCATTTTTATCTACGAAAATCGACAGGCAGGGACTGCCGTTCTTTACACAGTTCCCTGCCTGTCGCTCTGTTATCCTGTAATCTTCAGTATGTCCGTCATCTGTGCAACCGGAATCTGTCCCGGAGCGGAAACCTGTCCGGCGGCGGCAAAGGTCATGGCCGAACCGGTGAGCCGGCCGCAGATGCGGCTCACCACCCCCGTGCTTCCCATGGACATGGTGACCGTGGGGATGGACAGCTCCTCGTCCGCCCACAGCGCCGCCTGCAAAAGGTTCAGCACGTCCTGACGGTCCTTCGGCATCACCGCCAGCTTCGCCGCGTCCGCCCCGAACGCCTCCATCTGCCTCAGGCGTCCCAGCATCTCCTCCGCCGGCGGCGTCCGGTCAAACGCATGGCTGGATGCAATCACACGGACCCCCGGCGTCTCATGAAGCCTTTGAATCTCCTCCGCTGTCCGCGCCGGGTCAAGGTACGCCTCCACATCGATCAGATCCGCGTATCCGGAGCCGGCCGCCTCCCGGTTCAGCCGGTAGCAGGCCTCCGGACTCAGTTCCAGATTTCCTCCCTCGCCTCTGGTACGGAACGTAAAAAGGAGGGATTTTTCTGTCAGGCGTTTTTTCAGTCCGCCCAGCGTATCAAGGACCTTCCCGAAATCTTTTACGTCCGTATAAAAATCCGCCCGCCATTCCACGATATCCACCGGAAGCACCCGGATCTCCTCCGCCTTTTTCCAGATCCCGTCCTGGTCCCCGGCCACGATGGGCACGCAGACCAGAGGCGTTCCTCCGCCGAATATTCCCGTAGCTGTCTGAAATACTTTTTTCATCTGTCCTGTACTTCCTTATCTGAAATATGTTTCCTTCACAAGCTCTGTGGGCATCTGCTTTCCCGTCCACAACTCAAACGCGCAGGCGCCCTGATAGAGCAGCATGTACATTCCGTTGAATACCCGGCAGCCTGCCTCTTCCGCCATCCGAAGAAGCTTTGTCTTCCGCGGGTTGTAGATCACATCCGACACGATCAGCTCCGGATGGAAAAAGCTTTTGTCAGGTATAAGACACTCCTCCTCCCGGGGGCTCATACCTACGGAGGATGCGTTGACAAGAATCCGGCTGCTTTCCAGGCTCCTTCTCATCTGCCGTTCCTCCTGCAGCTCATACAGACTGATCCTGCAGGACGTGCGGCTGTTGATCCGATCCGCCACCTCCCGGATGGAGTCCCAGGAATTTCCTTTCCGGGCAAAAAGATCGATCTTTGACACGCCGTCCAGCGCCGCCTGGGAGATGATGGAGGCCGCAGCGCCGCCCGCTCCCAGAAGCGTCATCTTCTGCCCAATGATGTCGTAACCCGCATCCCGGACCGCCTGCATATATCCTTTTCCGTCCGTGTTATATCCGGTCAGCACGCCGTTTTCCTGGACGACCGTATTGACCGCCCCGATCAGCCCCGCCTCCTCGGACAGCGCATCCGCCCGATCGTACATTCGTCTCTTGTGGGGCATCGTACAGTTCCATCCTCTGGCGTTCACGGCGATGAGCCCTTCCACGGCCTGGCCAAACCGCTCCGGCGCCACATCAAAGGCCAGATACACAAAATCCAGCCCGTGATACCGGAACGATTCATTGTGCATCTCCGGCGATATACTGTGTGCCACCGGACTTCCCAGCAGGCAGGTCAGTCCTGTATGTCCTGTGATCCTTTTCTCTTCCATCCTCTTTTCTCCCGTTCCTTCCTGTATATACACAGCAAAAAAAGGACTGATACCTCTGCACCAGCCCCGTTCTCTCCTGAGTCGTTACTGTCTGTTCTTCTGGAAAAACTGCGGAATCTGAATTGACTGTTCCTCCACCGTACTCTCCGGTTTCTTAAACGTCTTCAGTCCCGGCAGCGGCTGTACGACCGTCCGGCCCGGCGTCGTTGTCTTCAGCGGCCCCGTCTGGTTCAGCCCGGGCTGCACCGGCCTCTGTACGGTATTGGGCCGATAGGAAGAAGCCGCGGCTCTCCCGCCGTTCTCCTGAAGCCCTGTGGCGATGACCGTGATGCTCACCTCATCGGAATTGCTGGAATCATACATGGCGCCGAAGATCACGTTCGCCTCTTCGCCCACCTGATCCTGCACATAACTTGCGGCCTCATTGGCGTCGACCAGGGAAATATCCCCAGACACATTGATGATGACATGCGTCGCGCCCGCAATGGTTGTCTCAAGCAGCGGACTGGTGATTGCCTGCTTCACTGCCTCCAGCGCCTTGTCGTCGCCTCTTGCGGTACCGATTCCGATATGCGCAATTCCCTTGTCCGTCATGACCGTCTGCACGTCCGCAAAGTCCAGGTTGATCAGCGCCGGCAGGTTAATCAGGTCCGTAATTCCCTGCACCGCCTGCTGCAGGACTTCGTCCGCCTTCTTCAGCGCCTCCGGCATGGTAGTCCTCCGGTCCACGATCTCCAGAAGCTTGTCGTTGGGAATCACGATCAGCGTGTCCACCGACGCCTTCAGCTTCTCGATCCCCTGCAGGGCATTATTCATACGCTGCTTTGCCTCAAAACGGAAAGGCTTTGTCACAACGCCCACCGTCAGGATTCCCATCTCTTTCGCCGCTCTTGCCAGGACGGGGGTCGCGCCGGTTCCGGTACCTCCGCCCATACCGCAGGTCACGAATACCATATCCGCTCCCTGGATGGCCTCTTTCAGTTCCTCGATGCTCTCCTCCGCCGCCTTCTCGCCGATTTCAGGCTTGGCGCCTGCGCCAAGGCCTTTGGTCAGCTTTTCGCCGATCTGGATCGCCGTGGGTGCCTTGCAGAGCTTCAGTGCCTGCTTATCGGTATTCACACCGATAAACTCCACTCCGCCGATCTTTTCTTCTACCATTCTATTTACAGCATTATTACCTGCCCCACCAACTCCAATGACGATGATGCGGGCGGCTGCCTCTGTTTCGTTCATCATGATTTCCAACAACGTTATATCCTCCTTCAACACGATGACCCATCTCTACCTACACAATACTAATATCATATCTTTTTTTTATTGATTGTGCAACATGTTTTTATTTTTTCTTGTGACTTTTTTCTTATGATTTTATGGCTTCCAGAGAAATATGTGTCGTTTCATCGGTATAATTCTCCATATGGAGCGTTCCTGACTTGTCCAGAAGATCCGGTTCCAGCTGCTTCAGCCGCGCAATTTTCTCCTCCAGGTGATCTCCCGTGCCGAGCATGATCCGTACATCCCCCAGCTGGAGATTCAGTTCGCCGGCATTTCCAAAACGGATTTCGTCCAGGATCAGTTCGTATTTTTCCAGAAGCTGCGTAATTTCCAGTATCGTGTCAAAGACCTTTGTATTTTCCACATTCAGACTCTCATACATGGCAAACCGGTCAAAATGCAGGCCGCTGATCAGAGGAATGTCTTCCATCTCTTCCGTGGAACTCTCCACCACAATACCGTCCTTGTCAAAATATACATTTTTCCCAAGATACCGCACATAACCCACGATGTTTTTTTCATAGACGCGGATCGTGATGCTGTCATGGGACTGGATGCTCACTTCAAAATCGTCAATGAAAGGGATCGTCTGATGCTTTCCGTATTTATAGCGGAGGTACAGATAGATGGTATTCCGCTGATGCTCACCCTGTATGATAAGATCCGCGATCTCTTCCTTTGTGTAGTAGTCGTTGCCGGTGACGGTTACCTCCTGAATCCGGCACATTCCGAGCACAAGCAACAGCAGCAGCGCCAGTACGGCCAGCACTGCCGCTGCCAGTATGATCTTTTTTCCTCTCTTTTTTCCTGTCTCCTGTTCCGGCATCAATGATCCGCATCCTTTTCCTTCAACTTCTGTTTTTCATGTTCTTACGTATCATACCACAATTCCCAGCTTTTTCAAATCCCCATTTATGTCTTCATAGCCTCTCTGGACATATTCCATCCCCCGGATACAGGTCTCTCCCTCCGCCGCCAGAGCAGCCATGATCAGCGCTGCTCCTCCCCGCAGCTCTTTGGCTTCCACCTGCGCCCCATGCAGTCTGGCGTCCCCGTCCACCAGTGCAAAGGACTCGTCGCTGGTGATGGATGCGCCCATCTTTCGAAGCTCCTCCACGATCTGAAAACGGGCTTCGAAAATCTTCTCCTCTATGAAGCTCATGCCGGACGCCGTGGCAAGAGCGGCCATCAGAGCGGACTGAAGGTCTGTGGGAAATCCCGGAAACGGCGCAGTCACCACATACGGAACCGGCCTGCACTGCTGTTCCATCCGGACATGGATCCAGTCTTCCTCCGCTTCCACCTCCGCCCCCATCTGCCGCAGAAGCTCCGGAAGCTTCCCCAGATGGGCCAGAGGGACGTGGAGCAGGCGGATCTCCCCCTGCGTCATCAGTGCGCCGAACAGATATGTTCCCGCCACGATCCGGTCGGAGGGGACGATATATTCCGCCGCATGCAGGCATTTCACACCTTCCACCGTAATCACCGGCGTCCCGTCCCCTTTGACCTGCGCCCCCATTTTCCTCAGAAAGGAAGCCAGTTCCACGATCTCCGGCTCCATGGCCGCCCCATGGATCACGGTCGTCCCTTCCGCCAGCACCGCCGCCAGCAGGACATTTTCCGTGGCTCCCACGCTTGGAAAATCCAGATAGACCTGTGCTCCGTGAAGGATCTGCACCGTCCCCGAAAGCGTATGCTCCTGGTGTTCAAAGACCGCCCCCAGCTGTTCCAGCCCTCTCAGATGAAGATCGATGGGGCGTTTCCCGATGGTACATCCGCCTGGATAGGGAATCTCCACCCGATGCATCCTGCCGAGAATGCTTCCCAGAAGCGTAATGGTAGAACGCATCTTCCCTGCGCCGTCTCCGTTTACCCGGTAATTCTGCAGTTCTCTGGTGTCCAGGATCAGCATATGGCCTTCCCAGTGGACTCTGCAGCCGGCGTCCATCAGCAGCTCCAGCATATGTTCTACATCGGATATCCTGGGACAATGATGGATGATGAAGATTCCTTTTCCAAGCACTGTTGCCGCCAGGATCGGCAGCGCCGTATTTTTGGAGCCCTGCACCAGCAGTTCCCCCTGCATCCTCTGCGGTCCCTTTATATACAGTCTATTTCCGTCCAAATCCATTCCCTCCGGCCCCCTGCCAGTTCTGCCATTATATACCAGTATATGCAGATCGCCCGTCAATGTTCCTTTTTCATGTGTCTGGACACGTTCAGGATCAGGCCGATCTCCGCCAGCAGGAAAACGACGGAGGTGCCTCCATAGCTGATAAAGGGCAGCGTGATGCCCGTATTGGGAATGGTATTGGTGACGACAGCAATATTCAGGATCACCTGGATCATGATATGCCCCATGACCCCTGCCGCCAGAAAGGCGCCGAACAGCTCCTTTACATGAGTGGCGATCACCATCAGGCGCCAGATCAGAAGGCCGAACAGCAGAATCACGAGAAAGGCGCCCGCAAGCCCCATCTCTTCACAGATAATGGAAAAAATCATATCGTTCTGAGCCTCCGGCACGAATCCCAGCTTCTGCATGCTGTTTCCAAGCCCCACTCCGAAGATACCGCCGGAACCGATGGCATACAGTCCCTGCATGGTCTGGTATCCTTTTTCATACAGCTCCGGATGGCGCCAGATGGCGAGCCGTTCCAGACGGTAGGATTCCACGCTCAGGAAAATGCCGATAAAGCCCGCCCCAAGCCCACCCAGGCCGATGAACGGCAGAAACCGGGGATTGGCGATGAAGATGAGGATCACGGCGATTCCCAGAATGATGATCGCCGTACTCAGATTGTTGGTCCCCACCAAGCCCACGATGGGAAGCACCTGCAGGATGACCAGAAACATGTAGCGCCAGGATTTCATATGGGATGCGTTTTTACTGACAATGGAGGCAAGCAGGACCACTACCGCCAGCTTGGCAAATTCCGACGGCTGGAAGGAAAGCGGCCCCAGGGACAGCCATCTCCTGGAACCGTTGTATTCGTCTCCGATAAAAAGCACTGCCGTAGACAGCACAAGAGAGATCCCGTATCCCAGACCCGCCGCTGGAAGCCACCGCCGGTAGTCGACCTGGGATACCAGATACATGGCCATCAGCCCGATGCTGGTGGCGAAAAACTGTTTCTTTAAATAATAGGCAGAATCCGCGAACTTGACCCTGCCGTTATAAGCACTCGTACTGTACAGCACGACCAGTCCGAATACGGCCAGGATCAGAACAAGGATCAGGAGTACATAATCCACCGGTTCTTTTGTATCGGTCTGTCTCTGAACTGCCATGCTGCCCCTCTCGGATCTTCTGCCGCTTCTTTCCTAAAGTGTATGCAGCATCTTTCCCGAAGAGAACCGCCTTTCCCTTTTCCCGGCCGTCCTCAGACCGCCGCCAGCGCCACCAGGCAGCACAGGGCCGTCACGATGGAAAATACCGCCACCACCCTGGTCTCCGACCAGCCGCATTTCTCAAAGTGATGATGGATCGGCGCCATCTTGAAAAACCGTTTTCCATGCGTTGCCTTGAAATAAGTCACCTGAATGATGACCGAAAGCACCTCTACCACATAGATCAGCCCCACGATCAGGATAAACAGCGGAAGCTTCAGCATATAGGCGGTAGACGCCACAAAACCTCCCAGAGCCAGGGAACCGGTATCCCCCATAAAAACGCTGGCAGGATAGACGTTGAACAAAAGGAAGCCCAGCAGGCCTCCGGTCACCGCACATGTCACCGGGGCAATCCCGCTCTCGGTCCCGATGGCCACCACCGTAAAAAATACCGCCACCATAATCGTCACGCTGGAAGCCAGACCGTCCAGTCCGTCCGTAAAATTCGTCCCGTTTACCGTGCCGATCACCGCCGCGAACAAAAGGGGAACGGCAAGCCATCCCAGATCCAGGCAGGCGCCGCCGCCGAAGGGGATCAGCATATCCAGACCCACATCGGAATAAGACACCATATACCAGGCAAAGATACAGGTCACCACAATCTGGCCTGCCATCTTCTGTCCCGGCGTCAGTCCCTCGGACCTTTTTAATACTACTTTGATATAATCATCCAGGAAACCGACCACTCCGAATCCTACCGTCACGAACAGGATCGGAAGGATCTTTGGATAGTCCTTTATATAAAACAGGGAGGTCACGATTACGCTGAACAGAAAGATCAATCCCCCCATGGTCGGAGTCCCGTTCTTCTTCAAATGCGTCTGCGGGCCGTCATCCCGTACCGTCTGCCCCACTTTCAGTTTTCTGAGCACCGGGATAATCACCGGCCCCGCCGCCGCACTGACGGCAAAAGACGCAATCACCGGAACAGCAACACCAAAATCCATCATACTTTTCCACCTCTTCATTCACTCATTTACCAAAGTATACGTCTTTTTGGAAAAATTATCAACCATTCCCCATTCAGAATTTTAAAAACACTCTTGATTTTTCCTGGACACTGGTATATAATAGCATTGTTTGCAGGTATAGTTCATCGGTAGAATGCCAGCTTCCCAAGCTGGAGAGGGGGGTTCGATTCCCCTTACCTGCTTTTTTTAGTATAAAGGAGGTTCACCGAATGGCAAGAGGCATCAGAAAACCCGTAACTTACACCGGAAAAGCAGCAAAGATTCACGAAAAGGTTCTCAAACTGGAAGCGGATCTGAAAGCTGCCAAAGAGGAGCTGAAGGCTGCCTACAAAGAGCAGCTGAAGGAGGAAAAACTGGCGAGGCAGAAGGCCGAGAAAGAAAACAGGGAAAAACTTCTGAAGATCATCGAAGAATCCGGAAAGACACCGGAAGAGATCCTGGATCTTCTGAAGGAACATTCCTGAATCAGAAAGAACCGTTGAAACAAGGATGGACGAGCTTACTGCTCTTCCATCCTTGTTTTATTCCGATCCTTTTTTACGTCTGAGACGGCATGAACTGTTCCGCAATATGGCGCGCCACATGGACCCCGCTGGCCGATGCGTGGGACAGGGAATGCGTGACTCCGCTTCCGTCTCCGATCACATACAGCCCTTTGTGCCGGCTTTCCAGATTTTCGTCCAGATCCACTTCCATATTATAAAATTTCACCTCCACGCCGTACAGAAGCGTATCGTCGTTCGCCGTCCCCGGCGCGATCTTATCCAACGCGTAGATCATCTCCATAATACCGTCCAGAATCCGCTTTGGCAGCACAAGGCTTAAGTCTCCCGGCGTCGCAGACAGCGTGGGCCGTACGCTTCCTCTGCTGATCCGCTTTTCATTGCTTCTCCTTCCTCTCACCAGGTCGCCGAACCGCTGCACGATCACGCCGCCTCCCAGCATGTTGGACAGGCGGGCGATGCTCTCTCCGTATCCGTTGCTGTCCTTGAACGGTTCGGAAAAATGTTTCGCCACCAGAAGGGCGAAATTTGTATTCTCCGTTTTCCGCTCGTCCCCCTCGTAGCTGTGCCCGTTCACGGTAATGATACCGTTGGTATTCTCATTTACAACAAATCCATACGGGTTCATGCAGAATGTACGCACATTGTCCTCAAACTTTTCCGTGCGGTATACGATCTTGCTCTCATACAGTTCGTCGGTCAGATGGGAAAAGATCACGGCGGGCAGTTCCACACGGACTCCGATATCCACCCGGTTGGATTTGGTCCCGATCTCCAGCGCACGGCATACCTCTTCCATCCATTTGCTTCCGCTCCTGCCTACAGAAACGACGCATTTCATACAGTCAAAAGATTCTCCCCTGCTGAATACCCGGTATCCTTCTTCCAGAATCTCGATCCGGTCCACCGGGCTCTGAAAATAAAAATCCACTTTATCCTTCAGTCCGGCGTACAGATTTTCCAGCACTATATAGTTGATGTCCGTCCCCAGATGCCTTACCGACGCGTCCAGAAGCTTCATCTTATTCTGCACACACAACTTTTTGAACCGCGTTCCTGCCGTGGAATACATCTTTGTATCCTGACCGCCGTGGGACATATTGATCTGGTCCACATATTCCATCAGCTCGACCGCTCTGGAAGCGCCGATGTATTCGTGAAGCGTTCCGCCAAAATCATTGGTAATATTGTATTTTCCGTCAGAAAATGCACCTGCTCCGCCAAAACCGCTCATGATGGCGCAGGTCTTACATTTGACACAGCTCTTCACCTTTTTCTTCTCAATCGGGCACTGCCTGTCCTTAAGCGCCTCCCCAAGCTCAAAGACCGCAACCCGGAGTTTTTCGTTTTTCTGCATCAGTTCATAGGCTGAAAAGATCCCTCCGGGACCCGCGCCTACGATGATCACGTCATATTTCATAGGTATCCTCCTGCTCTTTTTTCCGCAAAAAAGCCGCACGACACCACTGCAGCCATACGGCTTTTCTTTCTTTTACCTTAACGTGCTTTTCCTTTCTTGTCAACGTCTATTCGGAAATTTCCCCGTCCTCTTCCGGAATTTCCGCTTTTTCAATGCCCAGATAGGGAAGGATATTTTCAAAAATATTCTTCACCACCGGAGCGCAGACGGTTCCTCCGTAGTAAATCCCCTGGGGATCATGGACAATACAGAGCGCCAGCACCTGCGGGTCGTCCGCAGGCGCAAAGCCGACAAAAGAAGAGATGTATTTGTGCGCGCTTCTGGGAAGGGTCTGGGAAGTAGCCGTCTTTCCTCCGATCCGATATCCTTCAATATAGGCTTTGTTCCCTCCGCCTTCGGACACTACTTTTTCCAGAATGCCGCGCATCTGCGCAGATACCTCTTCGCTGACCACGCCTTCCTGAACCTCATAGGAAAACTCCCGCAGCACATTTCCGTCCCGATCCTGGACCGCCACTCCGAAATGAGGCGTCACCCGCCTGCCCCCGTTGACCACCGAACTTACCATGGTCGCCAGCTGCACCGGCGTAATCTGGAAAGACTGCCCGAATGTCATGGTTGCCAGCTCCACTTCCCCGATATTGTCCAGATTATGCATGATCGTCCCGGCCTCTCCTGGAATGTCAATGCCCGTCTTTTCCAGCAGATGGTAATCTGAAAAATACTGATAGAACATCTCCGGCCCCATGCGGAGCCCCATGGTCATGAGGGCCGGATTGCAAGAATTCATAATCGCATGGGTAAAATCCTGTCCTCCGTGCCCGCCGGCCTTATGGCACCGGATCCTGCGGTCCTCCACGATCTTGAAGCCCGGACAGGAGAACTGATCATTGAGGCTGGAAGTACCTGACATCAGCGCCGCGGAAGAAGTGAATACTTTAAATGTGGACCCCGGCTCGTACGTGTCGTTTACGCACTGGTTCCGCCACATCCGGTTCAGCGCGTCCTGTTTCTGCTGTTCCGTCATCCCCACCGTACTCTCTCCTGTATTCAGGGTAAACGGATCGTTCAGGTTGAATTCCGGCACATTGACGCAGGCATAGATCTCTCCGTTCTGAGGATTCATAATCAGGATGGATACATAGTCCGCCTGCTTTGCTTCCATGACCTTCAGCGCTTCCTGCTGGGCATAGGACTGGATATTGTAATCAAGGCTCACCACCAGATCATTTCCCGGCACGGACTCCACCCGTTCCTCCTTGGCGTTCTCGATCTCCACGCCTCTGGCGTCTGTCAGCGTCAATATGGTCCCTGGAATTCCTTCCAAATACTCATCGTACTTTACTTCCAGCCCGATGATCCCCTGATTGTCGCTTCCTGTAAAACCAAGTACCTTGGATGCCAGTTCGTCAAACGGATAATACCGTTTGAAATCCTCATCCACCTTTACGCCCTCGTACTGATAAGCGCGGATCGCGTCTCCCACCTCCTTATCTACATTGGACTTAATCCGCTCAATGGAGCTGACCTTCTCCACTCTCTTCTCCACCGTCTCTCTGGGCAGCCCCAGCTCCCGGCACAGCATCTCGGTAACCGCCTCCGGATCCTTGATCTGGCTGTGGATCACGGATATGGTACAGACGGTCCGGTTATCCGCCAGAACCATGCCGGTCCGGTCGATGATCCTGCCTCTTGCCGCCTTGATGCTCCTCTCACGCTCGTGAAGGTCCTTTGCAAGCCCCTGATAGTATTCCGATTCAAATATCATCAGATAGACCAGCCGGCCGCTTAAAACGACCATCATCAGCAGACAGGCGGCAAACACGATAACGATCTTTTTTTTATGAAATGTCTTACAGTGCAAAAAAATACCTCATAAGAACCGTTGTCACTATCTTATGAGGCGTTTCTCTTCCTTATTCAGTTGGATTGTCGTTTTCGTTTTCCTGCGTTGCCTCCGCCGGTTTTACGTCCACCAGATTATCATTGATCGGTACATCGCCCATAACGGAATCATCGTTGGGATCGATCGTTGCCGGGTCCGGCATCTGCACGGTCTCTCCGGTCTGTGGGTCCACCAGGGTCCCCTCCGGGACCGGATCCTCTTCCTCCGGCTCTTCTTCCGTTCCGGCCGCCTCTTCCGCAGCCGCCTGGTCCGCCGCGTACTCCTCCTGCATATCCGCCGGAACCTCCTCCGTCGGATAGATGTTCAGATACGGCAGCGCCTCTTTCATGATATTTTTCCAGATCTCCTGGGCAAAAGAACTGGACGACTGCTTCTCCGCATTGGGCCGGTCCACTACCACATACAGTACCACTTCCGGATGATCCGCCGGAGCAAACCCGATAAACGATACCAGATAATTAGTCTTGTCTCTCGGGATCTTCTCGGCTGTCCCCGTCTTTCCGCCCATGGCGTATCCCGCGATCCGGGCCGCCCGTCCAGTGGCATGGTTCCCGTTGGCGTCCTCGGGACCGTACATGGTATTGTACAGGTATCTTCGGATCAGAGCGGACGTCTTCGCGGAAATCGGAGTCCGCAGAAGGATCGGCTCCTTGTTTTCTATGGTTCCGCCCCCGGTATCCATGATCTTTTTTACTACATGGGGCTGATAATAGTATCCGCCGTTGATGCAGGCGGAAAATGCCGATGCCATCTGAATCATGGTCACGTTGTAATTCTGTCCGAAAGAGTTGGTGGCCAGGTCGGTCGTACGCATGACCAGCCTCTCATTGGGCGCGTTTTCCTTCGTATAATAAATCAGCGTATCCGTACGGGCCTCTCCGGGCAGATCGATATTCGTCCGAAGCCCCAGGTTAAACATATTCTGATATCTGGAGAAATTACTTTCTCCCACCTTTTCCGCGATCTGCATCAGCGCGTCATTGCAGGATAACATCAAAGAGCCTTCCAAAGTGATGACTCCATGCCCTATTTTCTTCGAGCACCAGATGTCCTTTCCTCCCACATTCTTCCGTCCGTCGCACAGAAAGGTATCCCCGTCGTGGACGGCGCCCGTCTCCAGGCCTGCCGCAATGGTAATGGGCTTTGCCGTAGAACCGGGTTCATAAGTATCGCTGATACAGAAATTCCGCCACAGCTCATTCAGAGCGTTCAGACGGTCCTCCTCCGACAGGTTCTGCGCTTCCTCCTCCGTGTACAGGCCGTTGACGACCACATCGTACGGATTGTTCAGATCATACCGCCGGTTGCTGGCCATGGCCAGTATTTCTCCCGTATTGGGATTCATCATGACCGCCGCGGCCGTATAGCTTCCGTCTCCTTCCCGGAAGGCGTCTGTGTATTTTTCCTGAAACTCGTCAATATATTTTTCTACAATCTCCTGAAGCGTAATATCTATGGTGGACATGACGCTGTTCCCGTCCTCTGCCGGACGGACCGTCTTCTCCTGCTCCAGATCGTCGTTCAGATAACTGTAGCTTCTTCCGTTCTCTCCATTGAGTACTTCTGTATACTGCTGTTCAATCCCGTACTGGCCCACGTTTCCGGATACGGTATAGCCGATCACATTGCAGGCCAGATCGTTGTAAGGATACCGCCGGATATAGGAATCCTCCAGCCATACGCCTTCGATCCTGTTCTCTGAATCTTCCATGGCAGTTTCGAACTCTTCCACTTCTGCCTTGGTAAGCTGCTTTTCCAGAACCACATAATGACTGCCTTTTTTCTCGTCCATGATCCGGTTCAGATCACTCCGGTCCTGCTCAAAATAAGACACCAGCGCCTGCAGCGTCGGCTCCACGCAGTCCTTCTCCGGATCGTCGTTATGGTTTTCCCACAGTACCGCCGGGTCCAGGATCAGATTATATACCTTCTCGCTGGTCGCCAGGATCGTCCCGTTTCGGTCGTAAATATCCCCTCTCCTGTATGGAAGCAGGATACTGTTCGTATCCTGCTGGGAAAGCACTTTTCTCGTATACCGCTCGCCGCTGACGCGGATAATGTAGACCAGCCAGCCGAAGATCCCGATTAAAATCAGCACGATTATGACGAATAACAGCGCCAGCTTCCGCTTCATCTTCAGTGTAATTCTCTGCTTTCTGGATAAACGCCTTCTGTTTCTGTTTCCTGCCACTTGATGCTCCCGTCCTGATTATTTCCCTAAGATTTGATCCATCAGTGTACTTTCTTCTTTGGGGATTTCCCCGCTCTGTCTCACATAATCCCGGGTTCCCCCGTCATACAGGATGACCTGGTCCTCCCCTGCGTACACCATTCCCAGTTCATTGATCGCCACATCCTTGATGTAATCCAGATCCACGGCAGTCATAATCCGGGTATAATTGTCATCGTTTTCCTTCCGCAGCTCCTCCAGCTGCATCTCCAGCGCCGAGATATTCTTGATCCGGCTGGTAGTCTCTGCCTGAAGCTGCAGATAATTGACGCAGGACCAAAGCACCATGCACGCCGCAGCTGCCAGAAAGACGGTATAAAACACATTGACATACTGGATACTTTCTTTCCTGTGCGGATGGTTCCGATGCTGTCTCTTTGGTTCCTGCCTTCTCTCCGGACGCTCAACCGGCTGTATCTTCCGTACCGTATTCCCCTCTATATATCTCTGTCTTCTGTCTGTGGCCATTATGATCAGCTCCCCTCGTCACTCTAATTCAAATACGTTCAAAAACCCTCAGCTTTGCGCTTTTTGAACGGCTGTTCTCCTGCAGTTCCTCCTCTGATGGTAAAATCGGCTTTCTTGTGATCACTTTCCCCTTTGATACTTTTCCACATACACAAACCGGAAAATCACTGGGACATGTACATGGATTTTCATTTCTTCTGAATGTATTTTTTACAATCCGGTCTTCCAGAGAATGGAACGTAATGATACAGATCCTCCCTCCCGGATTCAGCATATCGATCATGTCGTCCAGCGAATCCTTCAGCACCTCCAGTTCCCGGTTCAGTTCGATACGGATCGCCTGAAAGGTCTGCTTTGCCGGATGGCCTTTCTGCATCCTTACTTTCATCGGTATGGCTGCCCGGATGACCTCCACCAGTTCTCCGGTGGTCTCAATGGCCTTTTTCTCCCTTGCCTGCACGATATGCTTCGCAATGTTCTTTGCAAATCTGTCTTCCCCATAATCGCGGATCATGTGGTACAGCTCTGTTTCATCATAACCGTTTACAATATCTCTGGCGGTCCGCTCCTGCCTCTGGTCCATCCGCATGTCCAGAGGAGCGTCCTCCCTGTAAGTGAAGCCTCTGCCGGCCTCATCCAGCTGATGAGACGACACGCCCAGATCCAGCAGAATCCCGTCCGCATGCTCCACGCCCAGCTTTCCCAGTTCTTCCCGCATACTGCAGTAATTGCTGCGGATGATGGTCACAAGGCCGCCGAATCCGGAAAGTCTCTCTCCTGCCGCCGCGACCGCGTCGGCGTCCTGATCGATCCCGTAAAAATGTCCCTGGCCGGAAAGCCTTCTGCACACCTCCAGGGCATGTCCCCCTCCGCCCAACGTCCCGTCCACATAGATCCCTTCCGGACGGATACAAAGTTCCCGAATGGTCTCCTTCAGCATCACGGAATAATGTCTGAACTCCATAGCCTCTCCTTTACTCACTGCCATTCAGATAATTCAGATGACCGGCAATGGTATCCATGTCACTGAAATCCGCATTTTCCTTCCAGCGCTCCTCGTTCCAGATCTCGATGTGGTCCAGCATGCCTGCAAGGAGCACATCCTTGTCAATATCCGCAAATTCACGAAGCGTTACCGGAAGGAGAATCCTGCCCTGCCTGTCCAGCTCGCAGGTGGTGGCGCCTGCTATGAGAAAGCGTTTGAAAAGTCTGGCATTTCTGTCTGTGAGCGGCAGCTTTTTCAGCTCCTCCACGTATTCTCCCCAACTGTCCATGGGGTATACAAAGAGGCAGCCGTCCAGTCCCCTCGTCACAACAAACTCAGCGCCCAACAGCTCACGGAATTTGGCGGGAATGATCAGCCTGCCTTTGGAATCCACGGTATGTCTGTACTCACCCATAAACATCGACATACACCCACTCTCACCATGGCCATCCACTTTTCTTTACTTTCAGACCACTTTTCACCACTTTTCTCCACTTACCTGTTTATCATAACCCCAAACAGAGGAAATTGCAAGACTGTTTCTTCAGAAATTCTTCAGAAACGCAAAAAGCAGGGCCGCCGCACTTTCTCCGTGCGGCGGCCCTGCCTGTTCTGAGCATAACAATCCTTATGCATTTTTTCTTATACACCCAGTTGATCTTTTGGTCTCATAGATTCCGATCAGCCAGTCCATTCGTTGTGCCTCTTCCAGCAGTTCCGTCAGGTTATCGGTCCGTTCCGACATTTTATCCATTCTTTCCCGCTGTGCTTCGATCGTCTTCTTGATGTTCATCTGCCTGTTCAAAAACCTCCCCACTCGTATTCCTTTTTCTGCCTGCCAGGATCATGCAGAGGGAAAACAGAATCAATACACCTGCCAGCACCTGAGACACGGGAATTCCCGTACTCCCGATCTGAAGCTGGTCCGTACGCAGACCTTCGATCCAGACCCGCCCAAGGCCATATCCAAGGAGATAGGTCAGGAACAGTTCCCCCTGGAACTTCTTCCTTGTACGGTACCAGTACAGGAAGCAGATGACTCCAAGGTTCCACAGACATTCGTAGAGAAACGTAGGATGTACCTGTATAAACTGTTCTCCTCCAACGATCTGTACGTGCGCCCACATTTCTTCTGTAATCTCGTGAGCGCGTACGGCGCTCACCGGAAGCTGCATGGCAAAGAGCCCGTCCGTATAGCCGCCAAACGCCTCCCTGTTGAAGAAATTGCCCCAGCGGCCCAGAATCTGCCCCGCCACGAGTCCGATACAGGCAGTATCCACCATTTGCAGAAACGACAGCTTTTTCACCCTGCTGTACACATAAACAGTAGATACCGCACCAATAATCGCACCGTAGATCGCTATGCCTCCCTGTCTCAGGTTAAAGATGCTGAGCAGGTTATCTTTGTAGTTATCCCATGAGAAAATCACATAATACGCCCTTGCACAGATAATGGAAAATACGATCGCGTAGATCACCAAATCCGTGTAGGTATCCGGATCCTGTCCGGTTCTCTTTGCCTCCCGCTCCGCCAGATACAGGCCCAGCAGGATGGAGAGCCCCATAGTAATTCCATAATAGGCAATGTCGAACCCAAAGACAGAGATCGATTTCCCCACATGATCCAGGTAAATGCCCAGATGCGGAAAGTTGATTGCTGTGTTCATCGATGAATTTCCTTTCCAATGTAAACTGACCGGTACAGTCTACACTCCTATTTTATTGCTTTTTGAGACATTTTTCAACTAAAGTTTATCGACAAATTTCGACACGGAAACAGTACGCAGCGCAGGTCCCTCCTTACCACAAATCAGACATTAAACAGGAATTCCACCACGTCTCCGTCCTTCATCACATATTCCTTGCCTTCGCTTCCCACCAGGCCCTTCGCCTTCGCCGCGGCGATGGAGCCGCAGTCCAGAAGCGCCTGGTAGTTCACCACCTCCGCGCGGATGAAGCCTCTCTCAAAATCCGAATGGATCTTTCCGGCAGCCTGAGGCGCTTTTGTCCCCACTTTGATCGTCCAGGCGCGGGTCTCCTTCTCCCCGGCGGTAAGGAAGCTGATCAGCCCCAGCAGCCGGTAGCTTGCCTGGATCAGCTTGTCAAGGCCGGACCGGGTGATGCCCAGATCCTCCAGAAACATCTTTTTCTCATCCTCTTCCAGTTCCGCGATCTCCTGCTCGATCTGCGCGCAGATCACAAACACCTCACTGCCCTCGGACACGGCAAAATCCCGCACGGCGCCCACATGGGCGTTGGACGCTCCGTCATCCGCCAGATCCTCCTCCGCCACGTTTGCCGCAAAGATGACCGGCTTATACGTCAGAAGATTGCAGGATTCCAGCCACGCCTGTTCCTCCTCGTCCTCCACCCCGGCAAAGGTCTTCGCCGTCTTCCCTTCCTCCAGATGCGCCTTCACCTTCTGCAGAAGCTCCAGTTCCTTCGCCAGCGCCTTGTCATTTCTCGCCCCTTTGGAGGTTTTGGCGATCCTGCGCTCCAGAATCTCGATATCCGAGAAAATCAGCTCCAGATTGATGGTCTCAATGTCTCTCATAGGATCCACGCTTCCGTCCACATGGATTACATTGCCATCCTCAAAACAGCGCACCACATGCACAATGGCATCTACCTCGCGAATATTGGCGAGGAACTGATTGCCAAGTCCCTCGCCTTTGGATGCTCCCTTTACAAGTCCCGCAATATCCACAAATTCGATCACCGCAGGAGTCACCTTGACCGAATCATACAGCGCCGCCAGCTTACCCAGCCGCTCGTCCGGCACGGCAACCACGCCCACATTGGGGTCAATGGTGCAGAACGGATAATTGGCCGATTCCGCTCCTGCTTTTGTCAATGAATTAAAAAGTGTACTTTTGCCCACATTCGGCAGGCCTACAATGCCCAGTTTCATACTCTCATTCTCCTCTTATTTGTTGCATCCGAACACGGATCGCCGGATCAGCCGTCACAGAAAAATATGCCGGATATCGTTCAGCAGCACCACGACCATCAGCCCCATCAGGAGCACGAAGCCTATAAAATGCACCATGCTCTCTTTCTCCTGGGGAAGCGCTTTCCCGCACACCGCCTCAATCAGCAGAAATACAAGCCTCCCTCCGTCCAACGCCGGTAGGGGAAGCAGGTTCATGACGCCCAGATTCACCGACAAAAGGATCGACATGATGATCATGTTCAGCGTCACATAATACCAGCCGTCCGACCGCGTCTCTCTGTAGGTGTCGCCGATTGCATCCACGATCCCCACGGGGCCGGACATGTCGTCGATCCCCACCTGCCCCTGAAACAGCTTCAGGAGGCTTTCCAGCATCGCCTTCAGCCAGTACCGAAGTTCCGCAAAGCTGTATCCCAGGGTCTGCAGCACATTTCCCCGGGTCCGTACATTGACCTTTTCAAAACCGTAGCGGTAAAAGCCGCTCTCATCCTTCACCGGCGTCAGCGTCACCTGATACTCCGCTCCGTCCCGCCGGTAAACCACATCCGCCGTCTGCCCCTGGTACAGGCTGTTGAACAGACTGATTTCCCGGTAAACATACGTCCTGCTCCCGTTCATGCGGACGATCTCGTCCCCATTCTGCATGCCGGCTTCCGCCGCCGGATAGCCCGGCGTCACGTCCACGACGGTATCGTCGTAGCCAATACTGGCCACAATGACCGCAGACAGGACAAATGCAAGCAGAAAATTAAAGACAGGGCCGGCCGCAACCACCGCGATCCGCGCCCATACGGATTTGCTCCCGAAGGAGCCCTCCTCTTCACTTTCCTCTTCCTCTCCCACCATCATGCAGGAACCTCCGAAAGGCAGAAGCTTCAGAGAATAGCGGGTTCCTCCCCACTCATGGCTCAGAAGCCTCGGACCCATACCAACTGAAAATTCCGTGACCGTGATCCCGCTGCATTTCGCCAGCAGAAAATGTCCAAACTCATGGACGATCACAATGACACTGAAAATCACCAGCGCCAGAACAATACTCAATCTATCACCTGCTCTCTGCGCTTTCCGCTGTCAGCCGGCGGAAAGCAGCTCTTCCATTCTATCATATGTCTCCGCCTCTGTCTCGAGAATCTCTTCCACAGACGGATTTCTTTTCACCCGGTGCGACTCCATGCACCGTTCAATCAGCTCCGGTATATCCAGAAAACCGATTTTCCGATCCAGGAAAAGGGCCACCGCCCGCTCATTCGCCGCATTATATACGGTGGGAAGGCTGCCTCCCGCCGCGGCCGCCTCAAAAGCCAGACGCAGTCCGGGGAAATTTTCCATATCCGGTTCTTCAAACGTAATCTGCCGCAGTTTCCGGAAATCAAGCCGCCCGCCCGGCAGATACCTTCTTTCCGGATAGTAAAGGGCATACTGGATCGGAAGCTTCATATCCGGTGTGCCCAGCTGCGCAATCACGGCGCCGTCCACAAATTCCACCATGGAATGGATGATGCTCTTTGGCTGGACGACCACCTGGATATGCTCCGGCTCCACGCCGAACAGCCATCTGGCCTCCATCATCTCCAGTCCCTTGTTCACCAGTGTGGCGGAATCAACCGTAATCTTCCGCCCCATGGACCAGTTGGGATGCTTCAGGGCGTCCTCCACCTGCACATGACGAAGTTCTTCCTTCTTCCGTCCCCGGAACGGCCCGCCCGACGCTGTCAGCAGTATTTTATGCAGTCCGCCCCGTCCTTCCCCGTTGAGGCACTGGAAGATCGCGCTGTGCTCGCTGTCCACCGGCAGGATCTGCACCCCGCACTCCTTTGCCAGCGGCATGATAATATGCCCCGCCGTGACCAGCGTCTCTTTGTTGGCAAGCGCGATATCCTTGCCTGCTTTCATGGCTGCAATGGTGGGGCGGATACCGATCATCCCCACAATGGCCGTCACCAGAAGTTCCGATGCTTCCTGTTCTGCCACCTCCAGAAGGCCCTCCATCCCTGACACCACACGCACCGGAAGATCCCGGACCCGCACCTTCAGTTCCCGGGCCTTCTCCTCTGTCCAAACAGCCGCAAGAGACGGGCCGAACTCCCGGATCTGCGCTTCCAGAAGCTCCACATTGGAGCCTGCCGCCAGTGCCGTAACCTGAAGATCCCCGTTGTTCCTTACTACTTCCAGCGTCTGCGTCCCGATGGAACCGGTAGAACCCAGTATCGCAATTTTCTTCATGATAATCTCCATTCCGCCGCCAGACCGGCGGCACAAACCATAAGGAAAGCTCTGCTTCCTGTCACAGCGCTTTCCTATCTGACCAGAACGACCGCCAGAATATAAATCATCGGCGCCGTCACGATCACACTGTCAAACCGGTCCAGGATACCGCCGTGGCCCGGTATGAGCGTCCCGTAATCCTTCATGTTATGCTGGCGCTTGACGGCAGATGCCGCCAGATCTCCCGCCTGGGACGCCGCCGCGCCCACAGCGCAGATGATCCCGTACACCGGCGCTGGAGCATCCATGAACACCGCGTACGCGGCTCCCATGGCCGCTGCCCCCAGAACGCCTCCCACGGCGCCTTCCACCGATTTTTTCGGGCTTAAGACCGGAGCCAGCTTATGCTTCCCGAACAGCATGCCGGTACAGTACGCGCACGTATCACAGCCCCAGGAGGCAAAAAAGATCAGCCACACCAGAGAAAATCCCACCTCCAGCATCCGTGTCAGATAGATGAAACTGAGCATCACCGGCACATAGACGATCCCGAAGAACACAGTCATAACCTGACCGGTGTCGTACCGGGGAAACGTCCCCACATACACCGCCATGAGCAGCATGAAGGATACAAGCAGCCCAAGCCATTTATACTCAGGGTCTCCCATCCCGCCTGCGGTCGCCAGCACAGCCGCATTCCACAGAAACGCCCCCAGAAGCCCCACCAGTCCGATTCCTCTGGTTACGCGCATGCCAAAAGCACGGTAGAACTCATCCAGTCCGATCCAGCCGATCAACGCCGTAAAAAGGCCCAGGAGCAGCCCCCCGTACCAGCAGGTGACGACTACCAGAAACACCAGGACGATACCGCTCGTAAGCCTTGTCAAAAAAGATTTCATCAGGATTCCTCCCCCGGCTTTTCTTCTCTCCCGCCGTACCGGCGCTGCCTCTGACTGTATTTCTCAACTGCCTTTTCCAGTTCTTCCTTTGTGAAATCCGGCCAGTGCACATCTGTAAAATAAAATTCCGTATACGCCAGCTGCCACATCAGATAATTGGACAGACGAAGTTCTCCGCTGGTGCGTATGAGAAGATCCGGGTCCGGTATTCCGGCCGTGTCCAGATGCTCTGATATGGTTTCTTCCGTGATCTCCTCCGGACGGATGCCGCTCTCCACGATCTTCCTGACCGCCCGGCAGATCTCATCCCGGCTCCCGTAATTGATGGCAATCGTAAAATTCAGGCCGTCCTGATCCCGGGATTCCCGCTCCAGCCTGTCGATGCTCTCCTGTATATCCTCTGCCAGCCCTGTCTTGTCCCCGATCACACGCACGCACATATGGTTCTTCCTGGCAGTTTTTACACAGGTTTTCATATAGCTGCGCAGAAGCGACATGAGCGCATTTACTTCTTCCCCGGACCGTTTCCAGTTCTCCGTGGAAAATGCATAGACGGTCAGATACTTGATCCCCATGTGATACGCGTCCTCGCAGATCCGCTCCACATTTTTGGCTCCCTGGGCATGGCCGTAATTCCTTGGCATCCCCTTTGCCTTTGCCCATCTCCCGTTCCCGTCAAGAATGATTGCCACATGTTGAGGAATCTTCATAGATAACCGCCTCCTTTTCCGGCACACAGTCCTCAAAATGCAGTTCCCGGCCTTCGGCAATGCGCTTCGTACGGTATTGCCCGAAACCGGGAGTCCTGTCCTGTGATTATACAGTCATAATTTCCTTTGTCTTTTCTTCAATCGCTTTATCAATTTTCTCGATGTATTTATCCGTGAGCTTCTGGGCCTTCGTCTCCAGATTTTTCTGATCGTCCTCGGTCAGCTCATTGTTCTTGTTCATTTTCTTGAACGTCTCGTTGGCGTCCCGGCGGATGTTGCGGATGGCAACCTTCATGTCCTCGCCCTTTTTCTTCACATCCTTCGCCAGCGCCTTACGGCGTTCCTCGGTCAGCTCCGGAAATACCAGACGAATAGCAGAGCCGTCATTCGTGGGATTGATTCCCAGATCCGAAGTGTTGATGGCGCGCTCAATTTCGCGGATCATTTTCTTCTCCCATGGCTGGATCAGGATAATGCGTGCCTCCGGCACGGAAATGTTGCCCACCTGCTGCAGCGGGGTCGGCGTCCCGTAATAATCCACTTTGATCTTATCCAGTACATGCGGATTGGCACGTCCTGCACGGATCGCTGCATAATCGTTCAAAAGTGCGTCATAGGACTTGCCCATCCTTGTTTCAAACGGCTGTAATCTTTCTTCCATAGTAAATCTTCCTCCCTTATACTGTAACTTTTGTTCCTGTAGACTCGCCCCGGACCGTACGGAGGATGCTGTCCTCCCCGTTCAATCCGAACACGGTCATCGGCATCCGGTTTTCCATACACATGATGGACGCCGTCAGATCCATGACTCCCAGCTTTTGATCGATCACCGACTGAATCGTGATCTCATCATATTTTTTTGCCTCCGGATTCAGCTTCGGATCACTGTCGTACACTCCGTCCACAGCCTTCGCCAGCAGAATCCTGTCCGCCTCGATCTCAATGGCACGCAGCGTAGTAGTCGTATCCGTCGAAAAATACGGATGTCCGGTGCCGCCGGCAAAAAATACCACCATCCCCTTTTCCAGGCATTCCATGGCCGCGTCCTTGGTGAACATCTCCGCCATGGGCCCGCAGACAAACGGGGTGAACAGTTTTGTCTTCATCCCCACGCTCCGAAAGATCTCGGATACATAGATACAGTTCATCACGGTCGCCAGCATGCCGATCTGATCCGATTTGGCACGGTCAATATGCTCACTGGTCCGGCCTCTCCAGAAGTTGCCGCCGCCGATGACGACTCCCACCTGGATCCCTTCTGCCAGGACGCTTTTCACCTGCCCTGCCACCCGGATACAGACAGCCTCGTCAAATCCGGTATGTTTTTCTCCCGCAAGGGCTTCACCGCTCAGTTTCAATAGTACTCGTTTCATATTACACCTCTGTTTTCCCGCGCAGGTCATCAACTTCCGCTCCGCTTCAGTTGGTGACATTATATCACAGGGAAGCTCGCTGATGCTCGCGCAGGTCATCAACTTCCGCTCCGCTTCAGTTGGTGACATTGTATCACAGGGAAGCTCGCTGATGCTCGCGCAGGTCATCAACTTCCGCTCCGCTTCAGTTGGTGACATTATATCACAAATCATGGAAATAGCAAACAGAATTCCTACAGTTCTTCCGAATCCAGCAAAATCGTAAAGGGCCCGTCATTCAAAAGTTCCACTTTCATATCTGCTCCAAACTCGCCACGTTCCACCACCGGGAACTGTTTCCGGCATGTTTCAATGATATATTCATACATCTCACTGGCCATCTCCGGCTTTCCCGCCCGGGTAAAACCAGGACGGTTCCCTCTCCTGCAGTCTGCATAGAGCGTAAACTGGGAAACAAGCAGGAGTTCTCCGCCTACCGCGCGCAGATCCAGGTTCGTTTTGCCGTTTTCATCCTCAAAGATCCGAAGGCCCAGCATCTTCTTCACCATCCGGTCCGCAGTCTCCTTCGTATCCCCGTCTGCCACGCCGATCAGCACCAGAAATCCTTTTTGTATCTTTCCAAGCACGTTCCCATCCACGGTCACCGACGCATGGGCAACCCTTTGTATGACAAATCTCACTGTTCCTTGCTCCTTTCCCGGCGATCTGCAGGACACAGCAGGTCTGTCCCTTCTGCCAGCAGCTCCTGATAAAGCCTTGCCACAGGAAGCCCCACCACATTATTATAGTCTCCCTCAATTCCGGAGACATATGCGGCGAACCTTCCCTGAATCCCGTACGCGCCCGCCTTGTCCATGGGTTCTCCCGTGTCCACGTACCGTTCTATCTGCTCCTCCGTCATGGGACAGACGTATACTTTCGTCACTTCCGCGAAGTTCACCGTCTTTTTCTTATCCTCCAGAATCACCGCCACGCCGGTAATCACCTGATGCGTCTTTCCCTGAAGCATGCGCAGCATCCGAAGGGCGTCCTCCCGATCCTTCGGCTTTCCGAGAATCCGACCGTCCGACGCCACCACCGTATCCGCCCCGATCACGATCCTGCCGCTGCATATCCCTGATACTTCCTGCGCTTTCTGCAGGGCCAGCTCCTTTACCGCCTCCACCGGGTCTTCCGAGGTGATGGTCTCCTCTCCCTCTGCCCTGCATATGTCAAATTCCACTCCGATCTGCTCCAGAAGTTCTTTCCTCCTGGGAGAGCCGGAGCCCAGCACAATCCTGTTCCTGTTATCAACTGTTCTCATATATCCTCCCATGCCTGAATATTCCATAACCATATGACATATTCAAGGCTTCTTTTTATATTCTGTTTTTTTCTCCCCATTCACACAACCGGTCTAAAACCGTCATCAAGGACCGCCCCCGCTCCGACAGGGAATATTCGACCTTCGGCGGAATCTGCGGGTATTCTTTCCTGATAACCAGATCATCCGCTTCCAGCTCCTTCAGATTTGCGCTCAATGTCCGGTCCGTCACATTTTTCAGATAACGTTTCATCTCATTAAAGCGCACGGTTCCAAACTCCATCAGGCAATACAATATCACCATTTTATGCTTTCCATTGATCAACGACAACGTATAGCTGAACCCCGTATCTTCAAAATTTGCGTTCTCAATATATTTCTTAATCATAGCTTATACTTCCCTGCAGGATAGTACCTGTCATTTATGACAGTACTTATCTTGTCCATATTCCTCATATATAATTTTATTATAAACGAATCCCGGTGTCAATCCGGCAAAAGAAAAGCGAGGTATCTACACAATATGAGCAAAAAAATCATGATCTTAAACGGCAGCCCCCGTCCAAAGGGCAATACAGCGGCACTGATCCGTTCCTTCACGGAAGGCGCAGAAGCCGCCGGGCACAGCGTCACCCGATTTGACCTGCAGAAAATGGATATCCACCCCTGCCTCGGCTGCTGCGGCGGCGGCAAAGACCCGGAAAGCCCCTGCGTTCAGAAAGACGATATGCTCAAAATCTACCCGGCGTACAAAGAAGCGGACATTGTCGTCCTCGCATCGCCCCTGTACTACTGGACGATCAGCGGCCAGCTGAAATGCGCTTTTGACCGCCTTTTCGCCGTAGCGGAATGCAGTCCCGACCTTGCCAACCCTGTAAAAAATGCCGTCCTGCTCATGGCGGCGGAGGGCAGCGGCTTTGAGGAATCCGTCTACTGGTATGAACATCTCATGAACCATCTGGGCTGGAAAGACTGCGGGAAGGTCTTATGCGGAGGCGTATTCCATACCGGGGACATTGAGGGCAGCAAAAAACTGAAGGACGCCTACCAGTTAGGAAACACTCTGTAAAATAACATCCGAATACAAACAGAGGACAGCACCCTGCAGGCGCTGCCCTCTGCTTATTCAGCTTATAAAATTCTCTTTTTTGAAACAGATCGTCACCTTGAACAGGTCTCCGTCCGTTTCCACCCGGAACGTCCCGTTCTGCAGCTCTGTAAAGCTCTGGGCAATGGCCAGGCCCAGCCCGCTGCCCTCCGTATTGCGGGACAGATCGCCGCGGACGAACCGTTCGGTGATCTCCTCCGGAGAGAAATTCATCTCCGCGGCGGACATGTTCTTAAAGCTCACTGCCACTTCCGCATCCCGGTCTTTCAGGTCGATGTATACCCGGGAATGCGGCATGGAATATTTCAGAATATTCTGGATCAGGTTGTCGATGACCCGGAACGTCCTCTGGGGATCCAGCGTGAGGATGCATTTTTCCTCCGGCAGATTCCATCGGAAATCCAGCGTGCTTTCCTGAATCCGGTCCTCATTCTCCAGACGCACCTGCTTGATCAGGCTGACCAGATCCACGTCGTCAAAGTTCATGATGATATTGTCAGAAGCCGCCTTGCTGACTTCGAACAGATCTTCGATCAATACCCTCAGCCTCTGGGATTTTTTATCCAGCGTGGCGATATAGTCGTTTCTCTGCTCCTCGTTAAGGTCCTCCTTTTTCAGCAGATCCACATAAGTAATGATGGCGGTCAGAGGCGTCTTCAGGTCATGGGACACATTAGTAATCAGCTCCGTCTTCATGTTCCGGCTCCGGACCTCGTCGTTGACCGCCCTGCGGAATCCGTTCCGGATGGAGGTCAGTTCATCCCGGACAGGATTGAACACGCCCATATCCTCTTCCATGGAGATGGTCAGATCCCCTTCCGCAATGGTGCTGGTCACCTGCAGCAGCTTCTGATAATTTTCCAGAATCTCTCCGCATTTTTTCTTAATCAGCACGTAGAGCAGAATGGTGTAGATGACCGCTCCCACGATGCCGCCGAACCAGATACAGCAGAGAAATACCACGATCACGCCGTTTAGGCCCACCACTTTCCAGATATTCCTCGTCAGCTTCTCATCCAGTTCCACGTCTGTCGCCCAGTGCCAGAATTTCAGCCACAGATTTTTCAGCCATCTGCATATATGGATACAGAGCATGTTTTCCTTCAGCGTCTGAATCGGATGCGTCAGGTAAGGAAGCACCGACGCCGCCAGCCAGTACCAGCAGAATGCGAAGCAGAACCAGAACAGCCAGATAAATACGGTGGATGCCGCCTGTGCCGCGCCGCCAAAACCTATGGATTCAAAGTCCTCCACCATATAACCTGTCAGGGTATAGACTCCGAACTCTGATATGGCAAACGCCCCGGTGGCCGCAAAACCAAGGAATCCTGCCCAGTACACCAGTTCTGTCGGCAGCCGGAACAGACGTTTTTTCCTGAGTTCAAACACCGGAATATTCTGTAAAACCAGCGCCAGGAGCACCATGCATGCCACGATCAGCAGGACGCCGATGCTGTAACCGCTCCGCATATAGGAACTGCGCTCCACCCAGTAATCCTGCCAGTCATCCGTCCAGTTTTCATCGCCGTGGATGCCAAAGGCAAAGGCGCTGTTCTGAACCATCGGCGCCGGGATCGACTGGAGCAGCCGATCGTTGCGGGATGCCTCCTCATATGGATCCGCATATTCCTCATATAGATCCGCATATTCCTCTTTCGGCTCCGCCTCCGCATATTCTTCCGCACTCCCGATGACCGCCTCCCCGATCTCCGTCCCGTCGTAGGTCAGCACCGTTTCATATACCACATCTCCCATCCCGTTGTCTTCCATCAGACGCATCATGGAAGCCTGCTGAAGGTATCCCAGGATCTCTGTCTCCTCAAAAGACAGCCCCCAGGATTCCCGGATACTGGGGATGCCCCGGCTGTCATACTGGATCACCAGCCCGGAACGGTAATACTGCCTTGCGCCTTCGCTGTTGCCGTGAACCGCGTTTCTCAGATATCCGTCGCCGCCGAAATCCCTGGCCGGCCCGGAACCATAGCTGCTGTAATCATAGTTGGTCTGCATGACCGAATACTGATTGCGCATGTTCTTCATGAGCCTTGTGGACGCTTCCCTGATCCGGTTCTGTTCCTCTTCCGTAAATTTACCCATCTCATAATTCTGCGTAAAATACGTATAGGCGTCCATATCCGGCGTCATTTCATAATTCAGATAATAGATGGAAGAGAGCAGATACCGCATGAACATTTCATCGGCTTCATAGAAACCTTCCCTTTCCTTCCCGGTCTCATATTCCTCCTGGTACTCCGCCAGCCGCTTCTGCGCCCTTTCCCTGAAAAAGGGATAGGCACAGCACATGATCGTGGCGGCAATCGCTGCCCACATGAGAACCAGCAGAATTCCCTTTACGCCGTTTCCCATGGAGACCGCCGCACTCTGCTGTCCCTGCTCCTGCCGCTCTGTCTCCTGATCTTCTGTTTCCTCATATGCGCTCTCCTGCTGCTCCGTTTCCTCATATTCTTTCGTTTTCTTACTGTTTTTCCATTTTATAGCCAACGCCCCACACCACCTTTAAATATTTTGGATTTTTGGGATTGATCTCGATCTTTTCCCGTATATTACGTACATGGACCATAATCGTATCGGAGTTTACCGCTTTCTCATTCCAGACCCGCTCATAGATCTCGTCTGCGGAAAATACCCTCCCCGGATGCTTCATCAGCAGAAGCAGGATCCGGTATTCCATGGGCGTCACCTTCACCGGCGCGCCGTCCACGCGAAGCTCCACTTTTTCTTCATCCAGCTCCAGGCCGCCGATCCGGTACACATGGCCTTCCTCCGCTCCGCCGTTTTTCAGCTTTTCCAGATAACGGCTGTATCTGCGCAGCTGGGAATTGACTCTGGCCAGAAGCTCCAGGGGAGTGAACGGCTTTGTCACATAGTCGTCCGCGCCCATATTGAGCCCCAGGATTTTATCCACTTCCTCCGATTTTGCCGACAGCATGATGACCGGAAAATCATAGTCCTTTCTCATCTCCATGACCATCTGGATCCCGTCCTTTCTGGGCATCATCACGTCTACAATGGCCAAGTGGATCTCTTCCCGGTAGATGATCTCCAGCCCTTCGATCCCGTCCGCCGCCTTATAGACTTCATACCCCTGGCTTTTTAAATAAATCTCAATCCCGTCACGGATTTCTCTGTCATCTTCTACAACCAACACATGGTAATTCTCCATCACTGTTCTCTCCCTGCTCTTTCTTTCTGGTCTCTGTCATCTTTGAATGGTTTTCATCCTGCCGCTCCTTTCCATGGCCTGTGGCCCATGTCCCTGAAGGTCTGTTTCCCTTTCCACAGTTGTCATTCTACCGGCAGAATCTTAAAAACAAATGCAGGTATTTCTAAAGATTTTCTGAAGAAAGCCTGCATATTTTTTTCATTATAACACATATTAACACAAAACGATGACTGATTTTTCGTGGAAACAACAGGACATTTAAGAACCGTTAAAAGACAAAGAGGAGTGACGTATGAAAAAATCTGAGAAAAAAGACCAGGCGACCGCTTCCGTAACGCCGGAAGGATACCGTTATCTGAGGCCCTGCTCCACGCAGGACATGACCGGACTGATCCCCGCCGGGCCTGTGGAGGAAGAAGAGCTGGAGCATTACGAGGAACTGTATCCGTTTCTGCCGAAGGTACCGGAAGCAGATGCTGCAAAGGCAGTCAGGGACGAATCCTGACTGCCTTTGTCCTGCGGCGGTTCCTGTGGTTATGTTTCCTTCAGTTTCTGTGCCAGCCCGTCCAGCGCCGCCTGGACATCCGGACGTTCCGACAGCCCTTTTTTGTCAGAACCACCCATGGTTACCGTCCCTTCGCACCGGACGCCCAGATCTTCCAGCATATACTGGAGCGTCTGTATGGCCCCCAGAAACTGCCTGGGAGACTCGGGCGCCCCGCCTGTCAGAATGATCCCGCCTTTCCTGGCCGCCGCCGGCCGGTCCCCGCGGACCACTGCCGCCCAGTAGACCTGCAGGCGGTCCAGGACCGCTTTCATGGAGCCGGGAATATTGTAGAAGTAGACCGGCGCTGCGAACAGGATCCGGTCGGCTTCATCAAGCTTCCGATAGATGTCCTGCATGGAATCCTGAATCCGGCAGGCAGGATGGGTAAAACAGTACCTGCAGTCCCGGCAGGGCGTGATGTCGGTCCGGTGGTCCAGCGACAGGACCTCCACCTCCCCGTCCAGACGGGCCGTCAGATATTCGACCATATGAGCCGTATGCCCCTGTTTCCTCGGGGAACCGGTCAGAATGAGCGTCTTCATCTATGCCTCCGTATCCTTCTGAAACTGCGCTTCGATCTGCGCCTCCGACGCCTTCATGGCGTCCAGCGTCATCTGCATCAGGCGGTCCAGCTCCCAGCCCAGCTGCTCGGCGCCTGCGCGGATCACATCGCGGGAGCATCCCGCGGCAAAGCGTTTGTCCTTGAACTTTTTCTTCAGGCTGGACAGCTCCATATCCGTGCAGCTTTTAGACGGGCGCATACGCGCCGCGGCGCCCACAAGCCCGGTCAGCTCGTCGCAGGCGAACAGCACCTTCTCCATCTCATGGACCGGCTCCACATCGCTGCAGATGCCGTAGCCGTGGCTGCACACCGCATGGACCAGCGCGTCCTCCGCCTGGATCTCCGCCAGAAGCTCCGGCGCTTTCCTGCAGTGATCCTCCGGGTATGTCTCAAAATCCACATCGTGGAGCAGGCCGCACAGCCCCCAGAATTCCACATCTCCATGTCCCAGTTCTTCTGCAAACCACCGCATGACCGCTTCCACTGTGCAGGCGTGGTGGATATGGAAGGGTTCCTTATTATATTTTTTCAAAAGGCCAACCGCCTGTGCTCTTGTTATGTTTGTCTCCATTTTTAAACTCCTGTTTATAATTTTAAAATTTTATAAAAATATGGCCGGCAGTACATACATTCCGATCACCACGTAGAGCAGAAGATGTACCGGATAGAACCAGTAGAAAAACCACCTGGGCTGTCTTCCGCGCTTTCCGTTGTAAAGCCAGATGAGCGGAAACGCCAGAGGCGCCGTCAGTTCCCAGGAACAGCATACCGCGCCCAGGATGCACTGCATCGTCCGCTTGTCGCGAAGCAGATACAGAAGCACGATCAGCGCCACGCCGAACGCGCCGTAATCCGTATGCAGAACCTCCGCCAGCACCGCTCCCGCCGCCAGTCCCGCCGCCTTTGCCCACAGGGCGTTCCTGCGGCTCTGCATGAACCAGATGGCAAGAAGCCCGATCAGCAGCGTGAAGAACACGTTCTGATGGCCGAAACTTACGGGAGAGATGGCAAGGGCCAGGTCGAAGGGAACCTCGCTGATAAGCGCAAAGATTCCCAGCCTTACGGCGTACTTTTTCACATTATGGGTATACGTAAATCCTTCCACCAGCAGGAAGCAGAAGATGGGAAACGCCGGCCGCCCGATGTAGCGGATGACCGAATCCACCGCCAGAATCTCATCCCACTGCGCAAGAAAGGTCCCGCCCAGCGGGGAACCGCCCCAGGCATTCAGCACATAGGATTCCAGAATCCCGGCTCCGATGTGGTCGACCGCCATGGTGATGACGGCGATCCATTTCAGCACGCTCCCGCTGATGCCGAAACTCCTGCCGGTGCCGGCGCTTTCCCCGATACCGAATCTAGTCTTCATGTTTCTCTGCAACTTCTCCCTGTTTTTTATAGATGGAATGCTCCGGCACCACCCCGCGGACCGAAGACAGGGGATAGATATTCGTCTCTCTGCCGACGACCGTCCCCGGATTCAGGACAGAACCGCAGCCCACCTCCACGCCGTCGCCGATCATGGCGCCGAATTTCTTGATGCCGGTCTCCAGATCTCCTTCCGGTGTATGGACCTTCACCAGCTTTTTGTCGGATTTTACATTGGACGTAATGGAGCCCGCCCCCATATGGGCCCTGTGCCCCAGGATGGAATCGCCCACATAGTTGTAATGCGGCACCTGCACCTTATTGAAAAGCACCACATTTTTCAGCTCGGTGGAATTGCCGACCACGGCGCCCTCTCCCACCAGCGCGTTGCCCCGGATGAAGGCGCAGTGGCGCACCTCCGCTCCTTTTCCGATGATGGCGGGGCCGTGGATGTATGCGCTGGGAAACACATGGGCGGACCTGGCGATCCATACGTCGTCCCCGACCTTTTCATACTCCTCCTCGCTGAGCGTGCTGCCCAGCTTTTTGATAAACTCCCCGATCTTCGGAAGCGCTTCCCACGGATAGGTGAGCCCCTCGAACAGCTCCGCCCCGATCGTCTCGTTCAGATCATACAGATCCTGAATGGTTATCTTACTCATCTTTTTTTCTCCTTCCTGATCCTGCTTTTTTTCCGGTTCCCGTACCCTTTGACACAGAGGCGTTCCCCGGTTCTTTATAATAAGCCGCCGCCGCGTCAAAATACGGGCGCATGGCGTAGTGCTGCTGACTGCCCAGCACCTGCGTGATCCGGCTCCTTACAAAATGCTCCAGCTTCTGCATGTATTCTTCCGCGGTGATCTCTCCGTTGGCCACATAGGTAAGCCCTTTCTCCCAGCTGGCGGTCAGCTCCGGATTCAAAAGGGAACGGATGGAAACGTTCACCACATCGAAAATGTTCTCGCCCAGCAGCGTGGGCGTGATCATCTGCGTTTTTTTATTCAGCGCAATGTATTGAATGTTGACCAGCTTTTTCAGAATCTCCGCCCGGGTGGCGCTGGTGCCGATGCCGCTTCCTTTGATCTGGGCTCTCAGTTCCTCATCCTCGATGAGCTGCCCCGCGTTTTCCATGGCGAGAATCATGGAACCGGAGTTGTACCTCTTGGGCGGAGACGTCTCGCCCTCCTTCAGCTCCGCGCCCTTTACCAAAAGCCGGTCTCCCTTTCTGAGTTTCTGAAGCGCCGCCAGCATCCCCTGGTCGCATCCGGTCTCTTCTTCCTCTTCCTCCGCCTTTTTCTTCTTATCATATGCGCCCGGCGTGACTTTCAGATATCCTTCCGACTGGAGTACCCGGAAGCTGGAAAAGAACTTCTCCTGTCCCATCTGTGTCACCAGCGCCGTCTTCTGATAGACGGCCGGCGGATAGAAGATGCTCAGAAACCGGCGGACGATCGCCTCGTACACCTGCTGCCCGGTGGGCGGCACGCTCCGAAGGGCCGAAAACCCCTGCCCGGTGGGAATGATGGCATAATGATCCGTTATCTGCTTGTCGTTGGTATAGCGGCTCTTCCCGATCCCCTTATGGCTTCCCGCCGCAAGGATCTCCTGGACAAAGGGAGCGGCCGCGGCAAACTGTACCAGCCCTTTAAGGTTCCTTTCGATCTCCTTTGCCACGGCGCTGGAAAGCACCCGGGCATCCGTTCTTGGATAGGTGACCAGCTTTTTCTCGTACAATTCCTGGGTGATCTTCAGCGTCTGATCCGGACTGATCTTGAAACGTTTCGAACATTCGTTCTGAAGTTCCGCCAGATTATAGAGAAGCGGCGCATAACGGGTCTCCTTTTTCCGCTCCACAGACACCACGCAGGACTCCTGCGGGACGATGCCCTTCAGTTTCCCGATCAGCGCCTTCGCGTCCTCCTCCTTCCGGAATCCGTTTTCCTTATAGAGCAGCGGCGACTGGTAATAAGCGCTTCCTTCCACCGCCCGCCATTCTCCATGAAAACGCTTTCCCTCCAGTTCCTGGGACAACAGCACCCGATAGAACGGCGTCTTTACAAAATTCCGGATCTCCCGCTCCCTCCGGACCACCATCCCCAGTACGCAGGTCATGACTCTGCCCACCGAGATGACGGACCGGTCCATGCGGTTGTATCCGGACACGGCGTTCCCGTACTGCAGGGTTAAAAGCCTGGAAAAATTGATGCCCATCAGATAGTCTTCCTTCGCCCGCAGATAGGCTGAATCCGACAGATGGTCATATTCTGACAGATCCTTCGCCTCCCGGATTCCCCGGAGGATCTCCTCCTCCGTCTGGGAATCGATCCAGACCCGCCGGCGCTGCTTGTTCCTGACGCCCGCCATCTGCTCCACCAGCCGGTAGATGTACTCCCCCTCCCGCCCGGAGTCCGTGCACACGTAGATGCAGTCCACATCCTTCCGGTTCAGCAGGGAACTTACGACCGTATACTGTTCCTTTACGCTTCCGATCACCTCGTACTTCCATTCCTTCGGCAGAAACGGCAGCGTATCAAGCGACCACTTTTTGTATTTTTCATCATATACCTCCGGATAACTCATGGTCACAAGATGTCCTACGCACCAGGTCACGATGGCATCCTCCGATTCCATGTATCCGTTCTGATTTTTCATGTTCTGCTTCAGCGCTCTGGCAAATTCCCGGGCCACGCTGGGCTTCTCTGCAATAAATAAATTTTTTCCCATATCCTCCCGTCCGACTGTGAAAAGCTGCCTGTCATAACAGCCGTATCGATTTTCTTTATTTCTCCTGTGAAAGTATAGCACATCTGTGGTATACTTGTCTATAAAGGAGATCATTATGAATGTTGTGGGGATTATCGCGGAATACAATCCATTTCACCAAGGCCACCGGTTCCATCTGGAACAGGCCAGGCGCCTGACCGGCGCCTCCCTGACGGTCGTGGCCATGAGCGGCAACTACGTCCAGCGGGGCGTCCCCGCCATGTTTGACAAATATACAAGGGCGAAAGCCGCTCTGTCAAACGGCGCGGATCTGGTGCTGGAACTGCCTTTGCAGACCGCCACCGGAAGTGCGGAATATTTTGCCTCCGGCGCCGTCCGTCTGCTGGCCGGTACCGGCGTCGTCACCGATCTCTGTTTCGGAAGCGAATGCGCAGACACCGCCGCCCTCCGGCATCTGGCAGACCTGCTGGCCGGGGAGCCGGACCGGTACCGGAGCCTGTTAAGAGAGTCCCTGAGGGCCGGCAGCCCCTGGCCAAAAGCCCGCGCCGAGGCGCTGCACCGTTTTGACCCTTCCATACCCTCAGAGCTTCTGGAGTCTCCCAACGACCTGCTGGCTGTGGAATATCTGAAAGCCCTGCGCCGGAGCAAAAGCCCCATCCGGGCCCACGCTGTACAGCGGAAAGGCGCTTCCTACCACCGCCTGCAGGTGGAACCGGAGGTCTTCGCCTCTGCCGGAGGTATCCGGCAGGCCCTTCTGGAGGGCCAGGGGATATTTTCCGCCCCTGTGTGCGCCCAACTTCCCTCCTGCGGAGTTTACAGCTCCTATGACGGCAGAATTCCCATGACGGAGGACGCCTTTTCCCTGCTGCTTCTGGAGCGTCTCATCCGGCACCCGCAGGAAGAATTTTCACAGTATTTTGATGTGACAGAGGAGCTGGCCAACCGGATTCGAAACCATCTGGACGAATTCACCTCCTTCTCCTGTTTTACAGACCTTCTGAAGACGCGGAACCTGACAAGGACCGCCGTCAGCCGCGCGCTGCTGCACATTCTCTTGAATATCCGGGCCTGGGAACCTCCGCAGATCCTGCGGGTTCTGGGCTTTCGCCGGGACGCCGAACCGCTGCTGGCCCGGATCGCCGCCTGCGGACACCTGCCTCTGGTAACGTCCCCCTCCGATCCGTCCATCCCGGAGGACTGGCTCTACGCCGACCGGCTCTACGAGCGGGTCCGTTCCCTGCTGCAGAAACAGCCTTACCGGAACGAGTTCCGGAGAAAGCTGCTCGTCCTCTAGTTCAGAAAAGGAGATACATTTGAAACACTATATCTGGAAACTGTTTACCAATTTTGTGGAAGCACTCTCCAACACCCATACCTTTCACGCCCATTTCAGCCTTCTGTTTACCATAGGCGTGACTGCGGCCGCCACGCTTCTGGCGTCCCTGTACCACAGGATCAACCCCACCGGCACGGCGAACATCAGCCTGATCTACATCCTGGCGATCATCCTGATTTCCAACCATACCGACAAATACCGCTACGGCATCCTGGCGGCGATTTCCAGTGTTTTTTTCATCAACTACCTGTATACCTATCCGTTTCATGAATTTAATTTTACCATGACCGGATACCCCTTTACCTTCCTGGTCATGTACTTTATCTCCATCCTGACCAGCGCCGCCACCTTCCATGAGAAGGACCAGGCACAGAGGATCAAAGAAGGAGAAAAACTACTGATGGAGGCGGAAAAGGAAAAGCTCCGTGCCAACCTTCTGCGGGCGGTTTCCCATGACCTGCGCACGCCTCTCACCAGCATGATCGGCGCCAGCTCCTCCTACCTGGACAACGAATCCTTTCTCCCGGCGGAAGACAAACGCGAGCTGGTCACGCAGATTTACGAAGACGCCAACTGGCTTCTGCATATGGTGGAAAACCTGCTGTCCATCACCCGGATCACGGAAGGCGGCACCAATGTGCTGAAAAAATCCCCGGAAGCCGTGGAAGAGATCCTGTTCGACGCCATCTCCACCGTCAAAAAACGTTACCCGGACCTGCAGGTCCATGTCCGGATACCGGACGAGTTTCTGGTGGCGCCCATGGACCCGCTTCTGATCAAGCAGGTGATCCTGAATCTGCTTGAAAATTCCTATTACCATGCACATAGTATCAAGCCGGTGGAATGCGTACTGGACAACGGGGAAGACCATATCCTGATCCATGTCCGGGACTTCGGCAACGGCATTCCCCCGGAAAAACTGGACAGCATCTTCGACGCCGCTCCGTCCGCTCCCACCTCCGCCGCGGATACCCGCAAAGGGATGGGGATAGGCCTGTCCATCTGCAAGGCCATCATCAATGCCCACGGTGGGGAGATCCGCGCACAGAACCACCCGGACGGCGCCGAATTTTATTTTACACTTCCAAAGGAGGATAAACCATGAATCAGATGATCAAGATACTCGTAATCGAAGATGAGAAAAACATCCGGAATTTTATTTCTTCCGTACTGACTTCCCAGCAGTACCAGGTCATCTCCTCCTCCACCGGAAGGGACGGACTGTCCCAGGCCGCTTCTCAGTGCCCGGATCTGATCCTTCTGGATCTGGGGCTTCCGGATATGGACGGACTGTCCATCATCCGGGACATCCGCGGATGGAGCAGCATCCCCATCCTTGTGATCTCCGCGCGCATTCAGGAGGAGGACAAGGTGCAGGCGCTGGACCAGGGCGCGGACGATTACATCACAAAGCCTTTCGGAAATTCCGAACTGCTGGCGCGCATCCGGACAGCCCTGCGCCACAGCAACCGCCTGCAGACCAGCGCGCTTCTGGCTGACCGGCCCTATCATTCCGGCGGACTGACCATTGATTTCGAAAAACGCCAGGTCATCCGAGACGGGCAGGAGATCCATCTGACCCAGAACGAGTTCAAGATCGTCGCCCTTCTTGCCAGAAACTGCGGAAAAGTTCTGCTCTATGACCGGCTGATCGAACATATCTGGGGGCCCTATTCCGAGAACGACAATACCATCCTGCGGGTCAACATGGCAAATATCCGACGCAAGATCGAACCGAATCCGGCAGAGCCGATCTACATCTTTACCGAGATCGGCGTCGGTTACCGGATGGCAGAAGAAGACCCGAAAGGATAAAACGATCCCCCGCAGAAGCAGGATGTTCAGGAAACCTGCTCCGCGGGGGATCGTTCTTGCCGCCAGATGTGCCATTCTCATGCGATTTGTTTCAATGGAGGCTGCGCATGTACACCTGGCTGTATGTTCGTGCATTGCTGCATGAGATTCGTCAGTAAAAGCCGCCTTAACCCACAAGCCGACCGTTCTGAAACCGGGAGCGCCATTCTCCCCGTCTGTTGGATGTAAAGCCTTGCACGGAAGCTCATCTCATATGTCAAGCAGGTTTCCTGGCTTACGGATCAGGCGTCTGTCTTCCCCTTCTCACATGTCTTAAACGGGTTATGCAATGGAATCGCGAAGGCAGGCTCTCCGAATACAGTGACCGGATCGTTCAGGATTCTCACCTGATTCCCTTTTCACACATTATGCGCACTTGACACAGCATTCTCTGCACTGTGTCAAGTATACTCCCGGCGGCAGGAACTGTCAAGAGTATGTAAAAAGTTTGAGTTACTAATCCTCCTGCTTACACTTTGAACGATTAGTTGTTTTTCTGTTTTTATCAATCGCCAACAGCACAATTTCTGATGGCCCCCACTGTGCGCCATTACTTCTAAGAAACAACTGGTAATCGGGATTTATGTCTATGATCATCCGTGGAATCTTCCATATATCTTCATTATTATGATAAACGCTGATTAATAATTTGGGGTGCTCCTCTCGAATATGTCTGACACTGCCTGATAATGCATCCTGTTCCGCTCCTTCGATATCCATCTTTATCAAAGTCACTTTTTCATCAATATCATCATCCAGTCGCACCATCTCTATTTTTCTACCTGTATCCTGCTCCACAAGTTTATTACAGGAGGGCATTGATCCATCAACATAGCCTATACTGTTTTTATTTCCCACCCCCTTGTTCTTGAATATAATGTCTGGATATTCACTCAGATTCTTTTTCATCGCCTCCATACTGGATGCATCGATCTCGTAGCAATACATTTTTTTATATCTCCCATATGTTTGGATATAGTTCAATGCCGAATCACCTGTCCATGCTCCAAGATCAACTACTACTTCTTTCTCATCACATTCCACAAGATCCAGATCGAAATAATCTGTATAATTTGTCTCTTTCATCTCATCGATATAATTCTTATCAAACGTAATCCAACTATACAACATACATGTAAGAACCAGTCTGGAACGCTGGTCTCCTATCCGCCCATACAGCCAAAGGAAATCTTCTCTGTGCTCCTTGAGAGCTGTTACCCGGTTTATAATCACATCATATCTGTCATTTGGCGCATCTAATGTTCCCCACATCTCATGAAACGTCTGATAATATCTACACAGGTGAGCAATTTCTTCAGCACTTTTGCCAAACAAAGAATCCTTTACCCTTTCTACGATCTCGTCAATATCCACATACCGGATATAATCCATCAATCTAATAAACCTTTCATCCCACACATTCTCCGCATGGTATTGCTTTTCCAAAATTTCTGTTATCTTACCCAGCCAAATAAAATACTGCGTAAGCAATTCCTGTCTGTATCCTGGTTCACCTTTCTTTTTAGCAAGATCATCCAATCTGCAAAACTGTACTTTCGAACTGTATAACAGTTCCATATTAACAGTTTCTGTTGTATACCTCAAATCCGTTTCCAGTTTGTCTATCAACTGGTCATCTTCTTCACCAGAATCCCCAATTGCCTCAATATATTGGATCGCATCACTTACCATATCAAGCAATTTTCTTATCTGTACATACATTCCTTTTGACATTTTATCTCTTTTCACACTCAATCTCCTTACTGTGTAATTTTTTGTGGCAGTTTAATTATACCATACGCAGGCGGTTTGTGCCCTGTCAGGATTTCAACGTCGTCTAACTTCACATCCATAAGCCCTTTGACAATGCTTGAAAAATCATTTAGAGCATATTTCACCTGTTTCTGGATTGTAATTTACCAAAAACTCAAGTATTATTGCATGGCTTCTCCCTCGGGAGCAGGGGCGGGCGGCTCCGGGACGGGAGCAGGAGGCGGCGCTGCCGCAGGGTCGATTGCCGGCGCTTCCGGCTCTGGTACGGGCGCCGTCTCAGGCGCCGCAGGCTCAGGAGTGGGAGCAGGAGACGTCCCTTCAGGCTGCCCGGTCTGCGGCTCCGGCTCCTGAACGGCTTCCTCCGCTCCTCCGGTCGGCGCTTCCGGCTCCGGTACGGTCACTCCCGCTCCTCCTGCCAGCGCTTCCAGCTTCTGCATCTCCTGCGTATACAGCTTCCGGCTGTAGATCTGCCCGATCAGACCCGCCGCTTCCTCATACAGCTTCTGCCACTCCTCTTTATAATAGCCGATCTCCCGGTTCATCCCGTTCATCTCGTACATGAGCGCTTCCGCCCGATCCGCCAGGATATGGTCTTCCCTGTAATTTCTCACCGTATATCCCTCCGAAAGCACCTCGTCATCCGACCGTCCCGGCAGATAACTGTCATAATCCTGCGCCCCGTCCGGATGGAAAGAAAGCCCTTCCGATCCCTCCGGAGGTTCCCCGAATTTCTTTTTGCTGCTGTCTTTCACCAGTTCGGCCATCACCGTCTTCCAGATGGCCGCCGGATAGGTCGCCCCATAGAGATTCTCCAGTATCCTGGGCTCATCATACCCAACCCAGACGCTCATGGCATAATCCGGCGTTACCCCGCAGAACCATCCGTCCTTACACTGATTGGTCGTGCCGGTCTTTCCGGCGGCCTCCACATCCAGATCCCATTTCATGGAGGCTGCGGTACCCGAACGGATAACGCCCTTCATGATCTCCACCATTTCCGACGCCGCTGCCGCCGAATAGATCTGCTTCGGCTCCGGTTCCCGGTACAGTTCCCGGCCGTCCCGGTCCTTCATGGACACCAGACAGGTGGCCCGGTAATAGTCTCCGCCGTTGACCAGCGTCGAATAGCCCCCGGCCATCTCCACCGTGGTCGCCCCGTAGGTGAGTCCGCCCAGGGCGGACGCCGGATAATAATCATCCGGAACAATCTTCGCAAACTCCATACCGTTCACATAGGACAGCGCGGTCTTCGGCGTCAGGCGGCAGAACAGCCACCAGGCGCAGCCGTTGACGGATTTCTCCACGGCCCGGTCAAGCTTCATGCCGCCTCCCGGCAGATCCGCCGCCTCCAGCCCCATCTCCTTCGCCTTTGACACGTCGATGTTGCGAAGGGAAGAATCCGCCGTATAGCCCTGGTCCAGAGCGGGCGCATAGACGGCCAGCGGTTTGAACGAGCTGCCCGGCTGCCGCCAGGACTGATACGCCCGGTTCAGTGTGTATACATCCGTTTCCTGGCTTCTGCCTCCCACCACCGCCACCACCTTGTGGGTCTCGTTGTCGATGACCGTGGAAGCGCTCTGCAGGGCATAGATGCCGTTATCGCCGGTCTCTTCGTCAAACGCCAGCAGCTCGTCAATGGTATTCTGCAAAAGTTCCTGCTTCTCGCCGTTCAAAGAGGTCTTGATCACATATCCCCCTGTGTACAGTTCTCCCCGGCAGAGCTCATACACATTGTTGTAGTGCTCCACATACGCCCGGTACGCGTCCATATCGTCGAATTCATAGCGGAACGCAAAGCCGTCCAGCCCCATGAGATAGCGGACCGCGCAGTCCACCGCGTAGGTCGTCTCATAATTCTGAAGCTTCTCCGGCGACCGGGGCGCCAGTACAATCTCCTCTCTCTGCCCCCGGTACATCTCCTCCAGGGTGATGTACCCGCACAGCTGCATATCCGACAGGATCTTGTCTCTTCTTGGAAGCGCGTTCTCCTCATGCTCCAGCGGATCATAATGAGAAGGCGCATTGGGGATCGCGCACAGATAAGCCGTCTCGCTTAAACTCAGCTCCGCGGCAGGTTTTCCAAAATATTTTTTCGCTGCCGCCTCGATGCCGTAGCAGCGGTTGGCAAAATACGCGCTGTTGACGTAGAATTCCAGGATCTGCTCCTTGCTGTATTTTTTCTCCAGCTCCACCGCCAGCAGAATCTCCCGAACCTTCCGCTCCAGCGTCACCTCATTGGTCAGGAACACGCTTCTGGCAAGCTGCTGGGTGATCGTGCTGGCTCCGTGCTTTTCTTCTCCCTTTGTAACCAGATAGCGCCAGCACACTCTCAGAATCCCTTCCGAGTCATAGCCCTCATGTTCCCAGAAACGCCTGTCCTCCACCGCGATAAACGCATGGATCACCTGCTCCGGAATATCCTCATACCGGAGATAATCCGCGTCCGCGTCGATGGACAGCCTGCCGATCAGCGCCCCGCTGTCGTCGTAGATGTAGCTGCTCAGATTTTTCTTGAAGGTATCCTCGTCCGACCCCGCCACCGCGCGCACGGCGTCCGTGCGGTACTCCACATACAGCGGGTGATATTTCACATACAGGACCGCACACGCCACACCCGCCGCTGCGAACAGGATCACAAACAATACCAGACATACTTTACCGATCTTCTTTATTACAGACAAATGATATTCCTCCCGACATTTGTACCAGTTTATTTTATCATCTGGAAAATAGACCGTCAATTTAATTTGAATTCCTCCCGGTTCCGGCGTATAATCTATATCAGAACAGCAGGCAAAGGAGAACCATCATGTCGGAATTTCAGGAACTGATCAAATCCTTCCGGAAAAGCCGGAATTATGTCCGGGATTTTCTGGTCTACGGGTTCAAATCCAGAGACGATTTTTCCGTAAAAAGCGGGCGGACTTATGACAACGAACGGCGCAGGATCGAATCCTGGCTGTCCGAATACATCCGCACCTCCTACGGCCCCCAGGGCAAGACGCTGTCCCTGGCCCTGGACAGCAGCCTTCTTCACACCAACCCGCTCTATCGGGTATGGAAATCCAAAAGTTTTACCGCCAACGACATCATGCTCCACTTCTTCTTTCTGGATCTGTTCCGGGACAACGCTTCCTGCACTGCCGATGAACTGACGGACCTGATCCTGGAGCGCTTCGGCATTCTGTTTGAGACACAGCTGGTCCGGAAGAAAGCGAATGAATATGTTAAGGAAGGGATCCTTTCCTCCTGCCGCAAAGACCGGAAACTGTATTATTCCCTCCTGCCGGCCCCGTCCCTTGTCATCCCGGACGTACTTCCGGACCTTCTGAACGCCGTCCGTTTCTGCCAGCTGGCGGCGCCCTTCGGCTTTATCGGAAGCACCATCCTGGACCATCAGGAAACGGACAATTCGCTGTTTCTGGTCAAACACGGCTACTACGGCTTCACGCTGGAAGACGAGATCCTGGCCGGTTTTCTGAAGGCCATCCATGAGAAACGTTCCGTCACCCTGGTCAACCGAAGCAACAAAACCCAGCGGTCCATGGAAATGAAGGTCACCATCGTCCCGCTGAAAATCTTCGTGAGTACCCGGACCGGGCGTCGCTTTCTGTGCGGCTATCAGAAAAGCAGCCGCAGATTCACCACTCTGCGCCTGGATCAGATCCAGAGCGTAACGCTTCTGGAACCGTTCTCTGATTATGACCATTTCCTGGAACGCCTGGAACAAAACCTGCCCTTCTGCTTCGGCGTTTCCTTCGGCGCCAGCCACGGCATGGACACGCTGAAGCTGACGCTGTCTGTCCGGGAAGGGACGGAGGACTATATCATCCAGCGCCTGCAGAGGGAGGGACGGGGCGGAACCGTTTCCCGGGTGGAGAAGAACGTCTGGTCCTATGAGATCACCGTATTCGACGGCAATGAACTGATGCCCTGGATCAAAACCTTTATCGGCAGGATTCTTTCTTTCGAAAGCAGCAACGCTGCCCTCCGTGAAAAATTCTACAACGATCTCAGGGAAATGATGGAGCTGTATGATATTGTATAACTGCGGGTACAAAAAACAGGAGGCTGTATATGGAATTATTTTCTGAGATCTACAACTGTTATTATCAGATTGTCGGACGGATCATCCGGGAAGCACAGGACCTTCCGGTCACCAGAAAGGAAATGGAACGCATCTGTACGGATATGGGCTTTTACGAAAGCGGCCTTTACATCCTCCCCCGGCTCATGAACGGCGAGTGGAAGCTTCTGGCCCCTGACAGCAGGGGATACCGCAGTCTGACCGGGAATACCGCAGCCATGCCCTTCACCCTGCTTCAGCGTTCGTGGATCCGAACGCTCCTTGAAGACCGCCGATTCCGGCTGTTTTTTACTGAGGAACAGCTGTGCGCTCTGAAATGTTATACAGAAGGGACCGCGCCGCTCTGGAATCCGGAAGATTTTCACAACTACGACCGGTACAGCGACGGGGACGATTTTGCCTCTCCCGCATACCGGCAGCATTTTCAGACACTGGTGGAAGCAATCTCCAGACGCCAGTACGTACATATCTCCTACCAGTCCATGAAAGGCAACCGGATCACCCACCACTACCTTCCCCTGAAGCTGGAATATTCGGCGAAAAATGACCGGTTCCGGCTGCTGGCCATCCCCGAGAGCGAACGACATTCCATCCATATCCGCATCATCAACCTGTGCGGCATTACGGAAACCTGCCTTCTTCCCCGTTATGACGTGGAAGACCTGGATTTTGAAGGCATAATCCGGAAATCCTACTATCATGAGCCGGTCCGGCTTCTGATCAAAAACCGGAGGAACGCCCTGGAGCGGGCCATGCTCCATTTCTCCAACTATGAAAAGCAGACGAAAAAAACAGATGAGGACACATGGGAATGCCTCATCTATTACAACAGTTCCATGGAAACCGAGCTGCTCATCGAAGTGCTGTCCTTCGGCCCGGCCTTAAAAGTCGCCGGACCGGAGAAATTTCTTGCACAGCTCAAAGAACGCCTGAAACGGCAGGCCGCCCTTCTCACCCGGGAGAAAGCTTCCCTGCCTTGAACCGGTCGATCATCTCTCTGGTCAGGCTGACTCCGTCATCCTCCAGAGGGATGTCCTCCCGCTCAAACCACTCCGCCACGGCAAGTTCCGTCTCATCCAGCGTGATCTCCCTGCTTCCGTCCACTTCGCAGACAAAACCGCACAGCAGCGTGGAGGAAAAGGACCAGGGCTGGCTCTTATAATAACGGATATTTTTTACCTTCAGGCCCACCTCTTCCATGACCTCTCTCTGCACTGTCTCCTCCAGCGTCTCCCCGATCTCCGTGAAGCCCGCCACAAGCGCATAATTCACCACCCCCGGACGATTGGCGTATTTGGTCAGAAGCAGCCGGTTCCCGTCCGTCACCGCTACGATCACGCCGGGACAGATCTTCGGATACACCATATTGCCGCAGCCTTCGCAGCGCAGCATCCGCTCCGCATGATCCGGCGCCAGCGGCCTGCCGCAGCATCCGCAGAACCGGTTGGAGCGATACCAGTTATCCAGCTGATGTCCGGTGATCCCCGCAAACCCCCGGTACTGTGGTTTCGCATTCCGAAAGACCACCGGCTTTTCCCAGCCGTAGCCCTCCGGTTTCTGCTCGGGATCTCCTTTCAGCAGGAAAAAACGTTCTCCGCTGATGGTAAAAAGATATGTCATCTCCTGTTCTCCCCGGCAGACCTCCCGCACTTTCGGGAAAAAGATCAGCCCCTCCTCAAACCGGCACAGCACATCCCCTCTATGGTAAACCAGCAGCCAGTCCTCCGGTGCGGACTCCTGCTCCACATAATGATTATCATATTTCTTCGGCGCAATATCCTGTATCATATTCCCACACCTCTTTATCGTATTTTCGTTCAATTATAGCATTTATCACCAGAAAAATCATTATTTTGTTGCATTTTTTCAAAAAAGTGCTATAATAACAGTCAAGTAAATAATAGCGAAGTAGAATCTTACGCGTTAAGTGTCCGTGGATGGGGAGTTGTCACGGAACGAAAAGCCCTGGAGGTTTACGATGTTTGATTCGCACCCGTTGCTACATATGAGTACATCTCAGATGTGGTGCCTGAAAGATATTATTTATGTATTGTTACCTATCATTTCAGTGGAGGATTGTTCCTCGGCCATGGAAGGAAATTCCTCCCGTCCTGCATTTCATCTATGGAGGTGTATTTTTTATGCAGATTTCCAAAGAAGCTCTGGATTTCAGAAGCCAGCTCAACAACCTGCGCAAAGTACCGAACCTCTGCATGTGCGGCCTTCTGATCGCCCTCTATGTGGTTCTGTCCTTCTGCAACATCGTGCTCTCTCCCACACTGGAGATCCGGATCGGATTCCTTGCGTTCATCGCCGCCGGCATGGTGGGCGGACCGGTTATGGGATTCGCCGTCGGATTCCTCGGAGATATGCTGAACTGCCTGGTCCGCGGATTTGCTTATTTCCCGGGCTTTTCCTTAAGCTACGCCCTGGTGGGCGCGCTGTGCGGGCTGATTCTCTATAAGTCCCGGGTGACCAAGCTGCGCGCCGCAGGCTGTGCCTTTGTGGAGTATCTCATCAGCATCACCCTTACATCCACCTGGCTGTATCTGATGTATGGAACTCCTCTTCAGGTACTGTTCACAAGCAGGCTGATTAAATGTACGCTGAATTTCTTCGTGAATATCGTCATTGTTTACATATTCATCGAAGCGTTCCAGCGGATCATCCGCGCGGCTCTGCCCGCACACAGATAATCCATCCGTAACTCCCAGACACAGAGGGGACGCCGTCTTACCCGGCATCCCCTTTTTCTTCTTCTTTGATCTCCCAGTGGATCAGGAAGGTCAGCGCCGCCCGCAGGGCGATAATCCCCGCCACGGTACCGATCTCCGTCCATTCTCTCACCACGACCGTACGAAGTATCTCGCTTCCCAGCTTAAACTCCAGTCCCATAGCAAGCCCTTTGGCCAGGGTAAGCTTTGTGGCCGGCGATTTCCTCAGATACAGGTAGAATCCCCGGATACCCGAGAAGATGATGATCCCCACTCCGATAAATTCGAAGAGCAGGATCGCAACCTCCACAATATGGTGCAGCGCGTACTCCAGCAGTTTCATCAGATCCATCGTTCGTCCCCCGTAATCTTTCCTGCATCCCGAATGCTCCGGATGCTTTTTTCTTATTCTGACGCGTAGTTCAGACGCACCGTAACCGTGGCCGTCTTATACCGTGATCTGGTATCAAACGCGCCGTCGTACGTATATTCTCCGGAACCGGAGTTTGTCGCCGTGATCTGAAAAACGCCCAGGCTGGCGGTGAGAAGCTTCCCTCTCCTGCATCCGGTACCTTCCACCAGGATATCGATCCTCTGTCTGGCGTTGTCCGTGGCCTTCTCGATCAGCTCCAGCTTCACCTCGTCCAGCCTCGTACAGTAATACTCCGGAGAATAGGACGAAAACTCTATGCCTGACTCGATCAGCTTCGTAATATCTCTGGACACCAGTTCCACCTTGTCCAGATCCGTGGAAGTCACAGTCAGGCTCTGGTACAGGTCGTAACCATCCGGATAATCCCGGATATAATTGCCGTTCTCATCGTATTCGGTCCGGTAGCGCTGAGAGATGTCCACCGAGCTGAACACCAGTTCGCTCTCGCTCACTCCGTTGTCCAGCAGATACTTTCTCACCACCTCCGCGTCATTTTTGATGATCTCGTAGGCTTCCTTCGTCGTAGCCCCGTAGGCGGAAAAGCTGCCTCTCCACACGATCAGATCCGATTCGAAATCACAGCTTGCAGATCCCGTGGCCGTCAGTCCGTCCCCGCCGCCAAATGTCTTGTAACGGACAAATCCGCGGCTCGCGATCGTTACGCATGCCACTGCGCCCAGCACAAGAATCAGCGCCACCGCAATGGCGGACCATCCGCCCGGCATCCTCAGCCGGCTCTCTGCATCTCTTCTTTCTTCTTCCATAAAACGTACCTCCTGAATCCTGGTCCGCCCCTGCGGCGCAGGCTGCGGAATCCTTTGTTTTTTTCAGCATAACACGTTTCAGAAGTTATTTCTACCGATTATGGAAAATGATGCAAAAGTGATGCAAACCATGCTCAGGACGGGAACACCTTCCGATCAAAGCTTCCTCTGATCCCCAGCTCTTCCCTGTATTTTGCCACGGCACGCCTGGAGATATCAATCTGCCTTTCTTTCAGAAGTTTCATGATTGCCTGGTCACTGTACGGCTTTTTCTTGTCCTCGCCGTCGATCAGTTCCCGGATCATCTCCTTGACCTGCATGTTTCCCACTGCCTTCGTCCCTCCCGACAAGGACACCGACGAGGAAAAAAGATGTTTCATCGCCACGGTCCCACGGGGATACTGGATGTATTTGCCTTTGATGGCGCGGCTGACGGTGGATGTGTGAATTCCCACCTCTTCGGCCACGTCGGTCATGGTCATGGGCTGCAGCCAGGTCCTGCCCTCCAGATACGCCTGCTGCCTGCGCATGACCGCCTCCGAAATGGTCATCACCGTCTGACGTCTCTGGGCGATACTGTTCATGACAAAACGGACCCTCTCCAGCTTCATCCGGAAATACTCCGTCAGCTCTTCATCTTTCGATTCCTTCATCATCCGCAGATAGTAGTCATTGATGTGGTAATCCTCCATCCAGTCATCGTTCAGCTCCACTTCCCATTTTCCGTGCTCTTCCCGGAAAATGATATCCGGCACGATAAAATCCGACTTCCCCGCGCCGAATTCACTCATAGGGCGGGGGTTCAGCTTTGCGATCTGCTCGATGCATTTGCGAACCTCCATCGTCGATATTTTCAGATTTCTGGAAATGCTGCTGATCCTTCCGTCCGCTACATCCTGCAGATGCAGATCTACCACCTTCCACAGAGTGGATTCCTGCATGCCCAGCATCTCCAGCTGCTTCAGCAGACAGTGCTTCAGATCTTGGGCAAAGATGCCGTAAGGCTCCAGTTCCCTCAGAAGGCCAAGCATCTGCCCGACCTCATCCTCCGGCCTGTGCGTCTTGTCCGCCACTTCCTCCACAGGTGTCGTAAAAAAGCCCGTATCATCCAGACAATCCACCATATATTCCAGAAGCGCCCACTGATCTCTGCTGAATTCCTTTCTTGGCAGCTGATCGAGCAGGAAATTGCGGACCTGGTCCGAATCCTGCGTGGGGATGTCTTTTCTCCTTTTATCCTCCTCCTCGATCATATCCTCGTAATTCCGTCCATAGGTCAGTGTCTGTTCATAGGACTTGTTGATCTCCTCCTGCCCGGACCCCATACCGTGCGTCCCACTGTAATCCAGCAGCGGATTCTCCAGATATTCATTTTGCAGAAACCGATTCAGCTCCACTCCGTCCATCGCCAGAATCTCCAGCGACTGAATCTGGTTCTGAGAAAGCTGCTGTCTCTGCTCCAGTTGTACCTCATATCCCAGTTCCATTGCTACTCCGCTCTTTCGTATCCAACCTGCAGCCTGCCGACGGAACCTACCGTAAAGCGGCTGTCAGACGTATGATCTGCTCCGTCGTCTTGACCATATTCTGTCGTGCAGTCTCCGGCTCCATCGCCTCATCCAGCGTCACGATTTTTCTCAGGATCGGGAAGAACGCATCGATACCGTTCTCGTTGCACTTCTCCGCGCCCTCGATGACCGCTCCTGCCAGAGCCACCACTTTCGCCCCATGTTTCTTCGCAAGTTTTGCAATCCCCACCGGAGCCTTGCCCATGGCCGTCTGATAGTCCAGGCGTCCCTCGCCGGTAAACACAAGATCCGCACCCTCCATGGTCTTCTCCATCTCCACCGCGTCCAGTACCAGCTCGATCCCCGGCTGCAGGTCTCCGTTCAGATAGCTCAGGAACGCGAATCCCAGGCCTCCGGCCGCTCCTGCGCCTTCGCTCTCCATATGATCGGTTCCCATACACTCCCTGGTCACCTTTGCGTAATTGGCCATGGCGGCGTCCAGATCGTCTCTCATATCCTCCGTTACACCCTTCTGAGGCCCGTAGATATATGTAGCTCCGTTGGTTCCGCACAACGGGTTCGTCACGTCGCAGGCAATCTTAAAGCTGCATTCTTTTAACTCCGGAAGCACATGGTCCTTTTTAATGGAAGCCACATGGGAAAGAGCCCCTGCCCCGATACCGGCCGCTTTGCCTTCCGCATCCAGGAATTCGTAGCCCAGCGCCGTCAGCATACCGATTCCGCCGTCATTGGTGGCGCTTCCTCCGATGCCGATGATAAAATTCCTGCAGCCTTTCTGAATGGCGTCTTTGATCATCTCGCCCACGCCGTAGGTGGTCGCATCCAGAGGACGTTTATCCTTTCCCACAAGGATAATGCCGGATGCCGCCGCCATCTCCATGATCGCGGTGCCTGTCTCCCGGATCATGCCGTAGGATGCCTGTACCCGGGTCTCCAGGGGGCCGTGTACATCCACCGTCACCATCTCGCCGCCAAGCCCCTCTGCCAGGGCTTCCGTTGTCCCTTCTCCGCCGTCTGCCAGAGGCTTCACGATTACTTCCGTATCCGGAAGTACATTCAGGATTCCCTCTTTAATTGCTCTTCCCGCCTCCATGGAAGTCATGCTTCCCTTTAAAGAATCAATGGCTACTACTACTTTCATAATACTCCACACTTATCCTCTCTGAATACTTACCCCTTATCATTTCTGTTCCTTCTGCTTTGCTTCCAGCTCCCTCTGACGTTTTGCCATTCTCCACAGAGTCGTACGGCTGACCCCCAGCTCCTCCGCCAGTTCCTTCTTCTTTTTCTTCGGCTTCAGCCGGTCGTACACCGAATCCGGTTCCTGGTCCTTTGCCGTCTCCCCGGCCGCCAGTCCCTCCTGTCTCCGGAAAATCTTCAGCTGCCGCAGCAGTTCCCCGCTGAGGACATTTGTGTCGTTCAGGACGATCAACCGTTCGCAGATGTTGCGAAGCTCCCGTACATTTCCCGGCCAGCTGTGCTCCTTCAGGATTCTCGCCGCATCCGAGGTGACCGTGGGAATGCTTTTTCCCATCTCACAGGCAAACCTGGCCAGATAGGCATCCACCAGCTCCTGGATGTCTTCCTTCCGCTCCCGCAGAGGCGGAATGGAGATGTCCAGCAGATTCAGGCGGTAATACAGGTCCGAACGGAACTGGCCTTCTCTGATCTTCTCCTCGATGTTGATATTCGTGGCGGAGATCACCCGTACGTCCACAGGATGCACGCTGGTGCTCCCGATCCGGCGGATCTCCCGCTCCTGAAGCACCCGCAGAAGCTTTGCCTGCAGAGAGATCGGTATCTCACCGATCTCATCCAAAAAGATCGTCCCCTTGTGGGCCAGCTCAAACAGCCCGATCTTTCCGCTTTTGGATGCTCCGGAAAAGGCGCCCGCCTCATATCCGAACAGCTCGCTCTCCAGAAGATTCTCCGGAAGCGCAGCGCAGTTGAGCGCCACAAAAGGCTGATGGCTCCTTTTGCTGGCCTGATGGATGCTGTGCGCGAACAGTTCCTTTCCCGTACCGGTCTCTCCTATGATCAGTACATTGGAATTGACTTTGCTGTACCGCTCTGCCATCTGGATGTTCTCCCGGATGGCCGGACTCTGCCCCAGAATATCCTGAAACGAATACTTGGCGGTCAGGCCTTTTTCAGACAGTTCGCGACGAATCCTGCTTTCCTCCTCGATAATCCGGTCCGTATTCTTGATGAAGATCAACGCCCCCGCTCCCGCCTCCAGGCCGTTCAGCGGCTTATACTGCACGTAGTATTTCTTATCGTGCAGGCTGATGAGCTTCTCCTTCTGGGAACCGCTCCCCGGAAACTGCCTCCATTCCTCCGACGAAATCACGGAGGAAACCGGCTGTCCGATCAGTTCTCCTATGGTAGAAAGCTGAAAGACCCGGTAAGCCTGGTTGTTGATGGCGAGAATACACTCATTCTCATCAACAGCGATAATTCCGTCCTCATTATGGTTCAGCATAATATTGATAATCTCCGAACGGGTACGCTCCAGATTGATGGTCTTCGCCGCATTCAACGCCTCCTGCATGGCCGCCTCTACCGCGTCATGCTTGGTATGGATATGCACCCGGCGCAGGCCTCTGCGGTCGCAGATTCCGCACATGGTACCGGCTCCCACAAAGGTATCCGCCCCTTCCGCCTCCGCCTCGCAGACCGCCGCTTCCGCGGATTTTTCATCTGCAACATCATACATCCGGATCGATGCGCCGCACAATTCTTCCAGGTTCTCCAGACAATGGATCTCCACGTTGTGCAGGCAGAGCGCAATCTTTTTCGCCTGCAGCTTTCTGCACTGAACCAGCGCATCCAGAACATCAAAGCTGTTCAGCTGAATCTGAACCACATGCTTATCCGGAAACATCTCCCGGAGCACATCATGCGTCATCCCTCTCGCCACCAGTATTTCTGCATCATAATTCCGTGAAAGCACGGCTGGTGTGCCGAAAATATAGGTGGTTTCAATCTGTACGTTGTCGTATGGAGGAAGTTCCTCCATCACACGTTCAAATATTTCTTTCAACTCCAGATGCGGAAGAAATACTCTGATCTTGACCATAAATGAGCCAGCCTTTCTTTTTTGCGTTTTGCCGTCTACAGAAAACCTGCTGCACATCTCCAGTTATCTTGAATAGAAATATACTCAACTATGGTTAGTATACCATAGTCGAGTATATTCTGGCAGGTTAAATATGAAAATATGGACAAAATTTTATTTGTTCACTACATTTACCGGCTCACCGTCAAGAAATGCCTTTACATTGGCAACTGTGATATCCATGATTCTCTGGCGGGATGCCTGAGCAGCCCAGGAGATATGCGGAGTGATCAGGCAGTTCTTTGCCTTCAGAAGCGGGTTGTCGCCTTTGATGGGCTCGGTGGATACCACATCCAGTCCTGCCGCGTATACCTTTCCGCTGTTCAGGGCGTCCGCCAGATCCTGCTCCACCACCAGCTGTCCGCGGCTGTTGTTGATGAGGATCACGCCATCCTTCATCTTCGCGATGTTCTCCTTGTTGATCATGCCTTCGGTGGACGGGAACAGCGGGCAGTGCAGGAAGATCACATCGGATTTTGCCAGCAGTTCGTCAAGCTCCACATACTCCGCAAGCGCTTTGCCTGCCTCTGTCTGATGTCCGTCATAAGCCAGCACCTTCATCTCCATGGAGTTGAGGATCTTCGCGGTTGCCTGTCCGATTCTGCCAAGGCCGATGATGCCCGCGGTCTTGCCGTACAGCTCGATCATGGGATAATCCCAGTAGCACCAGTCCTGATTGTTCTCCCACTTGCCCTCTTTGACGGTCTGGTCGTGATGTCCGTAATGAGAGCAGATCTCCAGCAGCAGTCCGACTGCATACTGTCCTACAATCTGCGTTCCGTAGGTCGGTACGTTTACGACCGGGATGCCTTTTTCCTTTGCATACTCATAATCCGCCACATTGTAGCCGGTTGCCAGAAACGCGATCAGTTTCATGTTCGGGCATTTATCAATGGTTGCTTTCGTGATCGGAGTCTTGTTGGTAATGACGATCTCCGCGTCGCCGATGCGCTCTGCAATGATCGGGTCCTCTTCATAGGACGTTCTGTCATATACCGTCACCTCTCCCAGCTTCTCCAGTTCGCCCCAGCTCAGATCTCCGGGATTCTCCGTGTAACCATCCAGAATTACGATTTTCATAGTCTGTTCTCTCCTTATATTATGATCCATATCATCAGTTACCGTTTTTTCAGTCTTCCACCAGAGCCCACGCCCGGTTCAGCACTCTCTTCGTGTTCGCCAGAACGATCTCCTCGTCCTCGTCGCCTGCCAGGGTCACTTCCATGGACAGCACCAGCGGATCGTCCGCGCGGAAGAAGCCCTCTTCCTTCAGAACCGTCAGGTAATCCACCAGCTCCGCCGTATCGTTGGCGCTGTTGGGATATCCGAACCGGGGATGCCTGTCGCCGTAGGCGTCACAGCCTTCCTTCACCACCGCGTTGCCGAAGTGCAGATGCGTGATGTACGGCCGCAGGGTCTGGATCACGAATCTGGACGTCTCATAGGTGGTGGGGAAATGGGACAGGTCCACCAGCAGCCCGAAGTTGCTGTTGGTCGTTCTCATGTCCGCCGCGAATTTCGCCGCATAGGGCG
>CAJUAA010000021.1 GCA_910584205.1 uncultured Lachnospiraceae bacterium | reverse complement strand
ACTTCAACCGCATTTGTCATTCGCTCGCCCCCTTTTCGGGGCATAGCCGCCTTTTAAATATCAGAGTTGCTTTCTGTGCGATTCCGATAAGGGAATATTGGGAGCTGCCTATGCACGGATAGGCAAAACAAGTAACCAGTTCCCAGCCGTCCTTACCGTAATAGTTCAGTTTATCAGACAGCGACTTTTCGGAATGTTCTGTTTCCTTGCTGTCAATTACTATCGTTTTGTACTCAAATTCTGTCATAAAAATCTCCTTTACTCAAAAATATCTGCCACAAGGCTATCCACCATAAAATCAAAAACAGCGAAATAATCACAAGTGACGGAAAGCGTTTCTTTTGCATTGATTGTTGACAGCAGCGCACTCAAAATTCCATACGCCTGTGCTTCCTCCATTTTCAGATTGAGGTCTGCGGCATGGATCACCTGTCTGAAAAAATCGAAACTGTCAAACTTGATTTTCTTAATCGTTTCTTCCGGCAGCTTTGTCACAAAAGACTGAAAATCCGGCGTATTGACATTGTAGAGGAACGGCTTGCTGTCGTATTCCCGGAAAAGCCTTTTCATGGACTGTGCAAAGCCCTCTTTCGTCCGGCTGTTCCTGTTTATGTCGATAATCTTTTCTGTCAACCTCCTTTGTATGTCTGTGATTGTTTCAAGGAATAAATCTTCCTTTGTCGGGTAGAGCGTATAAAAAGTACCGATAGATATAACTGCCTTGTCGCATAGATTCTTAATGCTTGTCTTTTTGTACCCTTGCGCTATCCAACATTCCTCGCATAGTTCTTCCAGCTTTTTGCGGATTGCTTTTTTATCAGCGTCCGAAAGGACTGGCTTTGACGGCATAGTTTCACTTCTCCTTTCTTTTGAATTATATTTGCGAATATTCGCTATAAATATTCGCAAATAAATAATAACATTTGTAACACATATTGTCAAGGTGAAAAAGTTTTGTTTAGTCGCTGCCTCCGTCTCCCCGCTCTGCATCCCCACAAACATCTCCCGCAGCCCCGAAACCATCTGCCACACAGCCTCCAGAGAAGCCCCCTGCGCCTGAACCGCCTGCATATCCGCCAGGCTTCTCATACTGTCCTCCGGCTTATCCCTCGCCCCCCTGATACCCAAAATCGACGCCAACACCATACACACCTCCTAAAACAGAAGAAAAGCACCCCCGTAGAGATGCCTTTCCGCTATATAACACTAATGTACCATTACTTCTTTCTTACTGGAAAACAAACCTCCGTGACCAGTTCCTCCAGATTGTCCGTCTGGCTCGGGCTCACATGATAGATACAAAAAGACTTCCCATCAAAATCATACCCATTCGCAACCACCCAGTCCGCAACCGCCTTATTCACCCTTGCAATCTGGTCATAGCTGCCCTTATATGTGGCAGACGCAACCTGAATCGGCGGCACGGTCTTAAACTTCACATGCTCCGTATCCTGATAAGTCCCCACGACCGCGCTCTGAATCTCCACATCCGGATCGTGCTCCTTATGCCCCTCATCATGGAAAATTGCCATCCCGTAACACGGCACCGCCTGCTGCACATTCTGTCCCTCCAGCTCCCGGCACATGATCTCCCATAACAGCCCCTCCTGGTCATAGGCAGGAATCACCTGCCGCACACTCGCAACACAGCGTTCCGGCACTGTCTTTAATGTAACATTGTAATCCATAAGACTACCATCCTTTCTTATCCATTTCAACGTACTGTCAAGAAGCATCAGCTTCTGCCTCGTCTCCAGCGCTTCCTCTTCCAGCTCCTTCCGTTTCACCAGCAGGAACCTCTTCATTTCCCGTACATCCTCATACTTGACCAGTATTTCCTTGATCACGGAAAGCCCGAAGCCCAGACTTTTCAGCGCCTGTATCCTCCCGGCCAGCGGAAGCTGGGACTCGCTGTAATAACGATACCCGGTAAAATCATCCACACTTTCCGGATGCAGGATACCGATCTCATCATAATGCCGCAGCATACGGATACTGATCCTTGACAGCTTTGAAAAATCTCCTATCCTTAACATTCGTTCCACCTCACATATATGTGCATTCCTGAGCTCAATCCTACTTTAGAGTATACCATAGTGTGAGAGTCAACCCCATAACAAAAGATTTTCAAACAAATTTATCCCATCCGGCTAAAAACTCAAAATCTCCCTCTCATCTTTCCGTTTTGCTCAGACTCCACGATATATTTACCAGTCAGCCCCTTTTATCAAGACTTCCTTCCCTTCAAATGCAAAGCCATATTTCCGGATGCGGTCGCCGGAGATTCCCCTGCTCTCTAAATCCGCCTGGTACCTCTGTTTCTCAATCTGTTTCAGCGCGGCATCCGCAGTGTCCGCCAGAGATTTCTCTTCACCGGAATCCTTAACTTTAAATTCCATGATTACGGCCCTGTCCGTTCCGTTCTTCGGCAGCATCACCACATCATACCTTCCAAAACCGCTCTCCCGGTTGGAGGTGATGACGTAGCGATCTGCCAGCTCCACGGCCAACCCCAGCACAAAACCGTGGTAGAACCTCTCCGGCTGCGTTTCCATGGAAGGATTTCTTCCGCTGTCGAAGTAGCTGAACGTGGCAAGGGCTACACGATTCATGTAAGCGTTCATGGACTTTACGTCATCCTGCAGCAACGCCCTGAGAAAGCCGTTGTAGACTGCCCCCGTACTGGAAAACCATTTTCTAATCATCTTCTGGAACATGATCTGCACTTCTTTATTTGTCAGAGCAAGTTCATACAAATCTCTTCCTGTCTCCTCGTTTAACGTGTAACTCTCTGCTTTCAAATATCCACTGGCCAGAAACAGACTCCAAATTGCATTTTCATCTACATCCAATTGATTAAAAATAATCTGCTCGTCTATTTCTTTATACAGATGCCTGCCTTTCAGCAGATTTTCCATGGAAATTTTTATCTCCGCACTTCCTTCTCGAACCAGCTTATCTACCAGTCCATTGCTGCTGGTATTGGCCCAGTAGGTGGAAAGCCGTCCTGTTTTCAGATAATTGATGATGGACCATGGGTTGTATATATCCCTGCATTTTCCAAAGGTAAAGCCGTCATACCATCTTTTGACATCGGTGCGCCTGTCCTGCATCCCATACTCATCCAGTGCAGAAAACACCTCTTCCTCTGTAAATCCAAAGCAATCCTCATACATCTCAGATGTGGATGTCACAACGATCAGATGATTCAGGTCGGAGAAAATCGATTCCCTGCTTACCCTTGTGATTCCTGTCATAACCGCCCTCTCCAGACAGGGATTTGTCTTGAATGTAGAATTGAACAGGCCTCTCATGAATTCCACCATCTCCTGCCAGTAGCCGTATACCCACGCCTCCTGAAGGGGCGTGTCATATTCATCCAGCAGAATGATTACCTGCTTTTGATAATATCTCGAAAGATACAGAGAAAGGGCCTTGATGCTGTTGGAGGCCTCCTGATCCATCATATCGACAGACACCCGCGCAAAGGCTTCTCTTTCCTTTTCGCTCAGACATCCGCTGTCAGGCAGAAAGGCATACTGCCCGTACAATTCTTCCAGTATCTGGAACATTCTGATTCTGGCGCCTGCAAAGGTAGATTCCTTAATATCCGCAAAACTCAGAAAAATCACCGGATAAGTCCCCTGAAGCCCACGGTATTTTTCCTCTTCCCAGATGGACAGTCCCTCAAAAATCTGTCCCTGATCCCTGTATTTCACAGAGAAAAAGCGCTCCAGCATGTTCATATTCAAGGTCTTGCCAAATCTGCGGGGACGGGTAATCAACGTCACATCGTCTCTGTTTTCCCACCACTGCCTGATAAAATCTGTTTTATCAATATAAAAGCTGTTTTCCATTATCAGCTTCTCAAAACTTTGAATCCCTATCCCTACGATTCTCGCCACGGCAATTATCCTCCATACTCAAAAACACTCATCAACTCCATCAGATTTTGCTTTTATCAAGACTTCCTTCCCTTCAAATGCAAAGCCATATTTCCGGATGCGGTCGCCGGAGATTCCCCTGCTCTCTAAATCCGCCTGGTACCTCTGTTTCTCAATCTGTTTCAGCGCGGCATCCGCAGTGTCCGCCAGAGATTTCTCTTCACCGGAATCCTTAACTTTAAATTCCATGATTACGGCCCTGTCCGTTCCGTTCTTCGGCAGCATCACCACATCATACCTTCCAAAACCGCTCTCCCGGTTGGAGGTGATGACGTAGCGATCTGCCAGCTCCACGGCCAACCCCAGCACAAAACCGTGGTAGAACCTCTCCGGCTGCGTTTCCATGGAAGGATTTCTTCCGCTGTCGAAGTAGCTGAACGTGGCAAGGGCTACACGATTCATGTAAGCGTTCATGGACTTTACGTCATCCTGCAGCAACGCCCTGAGAAAGCCGTTGTAGACCGTCCCGGAACGGTTAAACCATTTCCGAATCATCTTTTGGAACATAATCTGTACTTCCTTGTTTGTCAGAGCCAGCTCATATAAATCTGCCCCCGTGTCCTCATTGAATTCGTGACCCTCCGCTTTCAGATATCCGCCTGCCAAAAACAGGCTCCAGATGGCGTTCTCATCTGCGTCCAACTGGTCGAAGATAATCTGTTCATCGATTTCCCTGTAAAGGCGCCCGCCTTTCAGCAGGTTCTCCATGGATATCTTTATGTCCGCGCTTCCCTCCCGTATCAGCTGATCCACCAGGCCGTTGCTGCTGGTGTTGGCCCAGTAGGTGGAAAGCCTTTTTTTATCCAGATAATTGATAATTGACCATGGATTATAGATATCCTTCCTTTTTCCGAACGTGAATCCGTCATACCAGTCTTTTACAGCCAGTCGGTTTTCGTACAGGCCGCATTCCTGCAGTGCCTCCCATACCTCCTGCTCTGTAAAGCCAAAGCTGTCTTCATATTTCTCCGATGTAGCAGTCACTACTTCCAGATTATTCAAATCAGAGAAAATCGACTCCTTGCTTACTCTTGTGATTCCCGTCATAACCGCCCGTTCCAGATATGGATTCGTCTTGAACGTGGAATTGAACAAACCTCTTATAAACTCTACCATCTCTTTCCAATAGCCGTACACCCAGGCCTCCTGAAGAGGCGTGTCATATTCATCCAGCAGGATAATCACTTTCTTTCCATAGTAACCCGCCAGATAACCAGACAGATTTTTTAAGGAATACGCAGCTTCAGAATCCGTCATTCCTGTCAAAGTCCTGCGGAAAAGCTCTGTTTCGCCTTCTTTCAGGCTCCCTTCTGCCAGCAGAAAATCATATTTCCGGTACACTTCTTTGATAAGCATGCAGATCTTCTCCCTTGCCATGGCAAAGGTATTCGCCTTTACATCCGCAAAACTCAAAAATATGACCGGCCAGGTTCCCTGAAGATTGCGGTACTTTTCGTCCTTCCATATGGACAGCCCCATAAAGACCTCTCCTTGTCCTGCAAACTCTATGGAAAGAAATCTCTCCAGCATGTTCATGTTCAGAGTCTTCCCAAATCTGCGGGGACGGGTAATCAACGTCACATCGTCTCTGTTTTCCCACCACTGCCTGATAAAATCTGTTTTATCAATATAAAAGCTGTTTTCCATTATCAGCTTCTCAAAATTTTGAATCCCTATCCCTACGGTTCTCGCCACGGCAATATATCCTCCATAATCCAAACACTCATTATATAACAGCTGTAAAACCGTTACTCCTATACCCAACTTTATTATACATGCTTCCTATATAGCCCACAAGAAAATTTCATAATATTTATACAGGATATTCGATAAACAGATACCGAAAAAGGAGGAGTAAAAACTTACTCCCCCTGTACCACTGCCAGACGCCTGTCCTTTAAATGAAGCATCACGTCTGCTCTCTTTGCAAATTCCTCCGAGTGCGTCACCACAATCACACACTTCCCCATTTCCCGGGCGATCTGCTGAAAGATCTCCTGGACAAGCGCCGCATTCTTCTCGTCCAGGTTTCCCGTCGGTTCGTCCGCCAGCAGAATATCCGTATCCGCCGCCAGCGCCCTGGCAATGGCCACCCTCTGCTGCTCCCCTCCGGAGAGCTTCTGGATCAGCCTGCCGTACTTGTCGGACCTCAGCCCCACCTTCTCCAGAAGCTCCTTCGCCCGTTCCTTTTTGTTCGCGGTTTTTCCGGAGATTTCCATGGGAATCTCCACGTTTTCGCAGGCGGACAGATAGGGAAACAGATTGTACGACTGAAACACGATCCCCGAATGCAGGGCTCTGAACTTCTGCAGGCCAATCTCCCGTATCGGCCTGTTTTGAAACAGAATCTCCCCCTCCTTCGGCGTATCCAGACCTCCCAGCAGCATCAGCGTCGTCGTCTTTCCCGATCCCGACGGCCCCATGACCGCATACAGCTTCCCTGTCTCAAAGGCAAAACCGGCGTCTTCCAGAATCTCGATCCGCTCCGTCCTGGACGTATAATAATAAGTAACGTTTTCCATTTTTAAAATTTCCCTGTTTTCCATAAGTCCTCCAGTAAAAATCATTTATAACAGCTCTTTCGGATTATTTCTGGTCATAAAGCAGACGGTCATCAGAACGATTCCCGGCAGCAGAACCGCCGAAGCCAGAACGCCTCCCAGAAGCACGCCCATATCCGCCTGAAAAAACAGGCCCTGAAAAAACGGAAAGTATGCTGTCATCGCGTTCCCGATGCTTTTTTCAAAGATTCCCGTCAGCAGTCCGCTCCCTGCAATGCCTGCCAGCGCCGGAAGAAGCAGCTCCCATGCCATTTGCGAGATTACCCGCCTCTTCCGTTCACCCATGGCGATCCAGAGCCCGATCTCCGTCCTGCGCCCCAGCAGCTGGTGCCCGGTCAGCAGAATCAGCAGGAACAAAGACACTGTAAAGATCGTGCCAAGCATCCAGAGGCATACCTTTCTGACTGTGTTCAGCGGGGAAAGCGCCATGAGGTAAGTCAGCTTTTCTTCCGTCGCCTGAAAATCTTCCCCTGTGACCTGCCGCATCCGCGTTTCCAGCTCCTGTTTCAGCATCTTTGTATTTCCGGGGTCCGTCGTGTGGTACTTCACCTCCATGACCATCCCGTCAGAGAAAAGAAGCCCCTGCTTTGCCGGGATATAGATAAAATTCATGGGACTGTGCGCAACAAGCTCGCTCTCCATATTGCCGGAGTGAACTCCAATCACCTGCAGGGTGATTTCCCTGGAAGCATCCAGCGGATCCCCAAGCGTGATCTCCTGCCCCACCTCCAGAAGATTCCAGCGCATAAACCGCTCGCTGACCACGGCGACCGGCCGGTCCGCATCGGCTTTGGAAAAGCCTGTGCCCTCCACAACCTGATCCTTCCACTTTTCAAACTCCCAGGCATCTTCCAGATTTTCTACTCCAACCAGCGTGATGTTTCCCGCCGTTCTGGCCTCTCCAAGCCCTTCCGCATCATAATACTCCCCCCAGTAGTCTTCTCCGCGCCCTTCCTTCGCCTGCTGCGACATGGAGCGGTACTCTTCAAATACCCCCTCCACCGTGACTCCGGACACGTTGCTGAGAGTCATGTATTCCAGGCTCTCGATCCCGTCGATCTCCAGCATGTCCTCCGCATCGGCAAGCTTAAAATAGTTTCCCGAATAATAACTGAAGGGAACGGCTTCAGCCTTCCGCAGATTCAGGTCCGCTCCAATATCGCTTTCCAGACGTTCGGAGGCGGTCCCCACATTCTGATACAGAGAAACCGTAAGCTCCAGCAGCAGCATCAAAATCAGAAAAACCGCTCCGATCAGGACGCTGCGTTTCCAGTGGTAACGGATACTCTTTAAACCTAAATGCAAGCTTCTCATCTCTCCTCCTATTCCCGTATCTGTAAAAGCTCCGCCGTCTGTTTTCGCATGGTTCCCCAGATCTGCTGGGAGAACAGTCCTGCCAGAACCAGCAGGCCGGCGCCCACAGCCGCGGCAATTTCCATCCGGTATTGATGCAGAGCCAGATCGCCGGACAGATAATAATAGTTATAATTTCCCGCCCGGAGCTCCTGATCGATATCGTAATACTGATCCCAGAAGAGGGTCTCTTCCCGATCCCGTTCCATCTCCTCGTTCATCTCGTCATATATGCTGCTCTCCAGCATCCCGCCAACCTGATCCGCTGCGGAAACGCTGATCAGAAGCGCAGCAACACAGGCCAGTACAATCGGAATCAGTTTTTCCATCAGCATCTGCGCCAGAAGCACGGATCTCTTTTCGCCGCACGCAATCCAGACGCCCAGTTCCCGGCTGTTCTTCAAAAGGTCGGCAGAGGAAATAAAGAACACGACCGCAAATACGCCTGCCAGCGTGATCCACAGCGCCACATTTGTAATCCCGTAGATCTCCTTCAGAGGCATGCTCACCATCTGATTCCACTCGCTGTTCCAGCTCAGCGTCAGCTTCGTCCGGGGACGTCCTTCCGTCGTCTCGTCAATCAGGCTGTCCCCGAGGAGTTCCTCCATATCCGCCGCATAAGACTCAATCTGCGCCGGGTCTTTCAGGTACACGTACAGCATATAGGGCTGATATGTTGTCATATCCAGCTGGTACAGCGTACTCTCCGGCAGAAAAATATAATTTTCCAGCACCTCTTTCGGTCTGATTCTATCGTTGTCAAAGGTTTTCTCCGGCAGGGAATAGATCCCCTTGATAACAGCCTGAAACTCCGTCCCCTTCCGAAATCCCGAATCCCGGTCCGTCCTGAGGTCGATGCTGTCTCCGGTCTTCCAGCCGTTCTGTTCTGCCAGAACCTCGGACACCAGGGCGACATTCTTCCCCGCGTCTTCCTCCGTAATGCCCTCCCCTTCTGTCAGCCGTAGTCCTGTTCCTGCGAAAAAAACAGAAAACCGGCTGTTGTCCACGCCCACGAAGGTACAGTTTTCCTGAAGGTTCGCATCCACCGACCGTTCCTTCAGCATTTCCAGATATTCCTGATACCGCTCCTGGTCCCGGTAGTAAGGCGTTCCGCTCACCAGACTCCCTTCTGCTTTTACCAGAATATTATAGGATTCCACCCGTTCGTCCGATGTCAGGTCCTGAATCTCATAAGTATTAAACGGAGCCAGATTGTTCCGCTTCCCCAGATCGACCGTCCGAAGCTTTCTTACATATACGGCGTTGCCGATCGCCTTCTGCGTGTCCTTCAACTGCTGCCCGGACGCGACATTCAGCACGGTCATCAGAATCAGCAGCGTAAAACATACGCTGTACAAGAGGAACAGCATCCCGTTTTTTACTTTGTGATACTGAAATGACCGAAAAACTCTCTTAACGATCCTCATTGTCCACTCTCCATCCTTTCCTTCGCTCCTGTGTGTTTGATGCCTGAAGTGTAGCATAAGGAAAGCAAAAAAGGCAATCCACCAAAAGTAGAAATGCCTCTTTTATCCTTTGCCGCAGTAATCCTGGCCGTCTGCGATACCGGCCTGTTTTCATTCTTTATTGCAGCAGCAGTTCCACCAGCTGTTTCCCGGACAGCTGATAAAAACAGGACCCAACGTCCACCGGCGCAAGCGCCCGCTCCAGCGCTTCTTCTGAGAGCTGACAGCCCTTCAGCGCCTGCAGAAGCCTGCCGGAGGGACCTTGTCCAAAGAAATCTCCATAAAACTCACAGTTCCCGATCCGGCCATTCTGGATGTCCAGATATACCTGAATGCTTCCGCAGCCTTCGATCCTGCGCTCCTTTCGTATGGTACAGGAAGGAGAACTCCCCCAGTTCCACTCCCAGGTTCCATACCGCTCCGCCCGGATCTTTTCCACTTCCTTAAGGTCCGTATCAGTCCAGCGGTACGTCTTCGCATCCTTTCCGCCGCACATCCGCCTTCTCAGAAGCGCAAAGAACTCCTGAACGGACACCGGGCAGTCCATATAGTCCCGGATATTCGCCACTCTGCTTCGGACGGATTTGATTCCTTTGGAAACGATCTTGTCAGATGATACCCGCAGCGCTTCCTTCAGTACAGACAGGTCGGAATCATACAGGATCGTGCCGTGATGCATGATCCTGCCGTCTCTGCTGTACTGGGCATTGCCGCTGATCTTTTTCCCGTCTATGCAGATATCATTCCGTCCGGTAAGCTCCGCCCGAATCCCAAGCTCCCGCAGCGTGTCCAGAAGGGGCCTGCAGAATTCCGACAGATTCATGCTGCTGTCCAGCGTCCCGTCCACAATAAAGGTATAGTTGATGTTGCCCAGATCATGGTATACTGCCCCTCCGCCGGAAAGTCTGCGCGTGACCTGAATCCCGTGCTCCCTGACATAGTCTGCCTGCAGTTCCTCCAGCGCATTCTGGTATTTCCCGATGATGACGGCAGAGCGGTTCTGCCACAGCATGAGATAAGACTCTCCTTTCGGCATCCGGTCAAATACATACTGCTCCAGCGCAAGGTTATAATCGCTTGCTGTCTCATGGCTTTCCAGATATACCATATCTCTTCCTTTCTTTTTATATCACATGGACTGTCTGGCCGAAGCAGGCGATCTCAGCCGCCTCAAACACCGCTTCCGATATGGTCGGATGGGCATGCACCGTCTGAACCAGCTCCTCTGCCGTACATTCCGCGCTGATCGCCAGAGAAAGCTCCGCAATCAGATCCGTCGCTCTGGCCCCCACGATATGGGCACCCAGGATCTCGTTGTAGGTATCCCCTGTCAGGATTTTTACAAATCCTTCCGGTTCGTCCATGGAAAGCGCTTTCCCGTTGGCGTTCAGCGGAAATTTCCCCACACGATACGGAATACCTTCCGCCCTCAGCGCCTCCTCCGTCTTTCCGACATACGCCAGCTCCGGTCTGGTGTAAATACACCCCGGAACCAGGTCAATATTGATTCCGGCGTCCCTGCCGCAGATTTTTTCCGCCACAAGGATTCCCTGTGCAGAGGCCGCATGGGCCAGAAGCGTTTTTCCGTTCACGTCTCCGACTGCATAGATATTTTTCACGGTCGTCTCACAGCAGTCATTGACCCGGATATATCCCCGGTCCGATACGGCAATCCCTGCCTTTTCCAGTCCAAGGGCTCCGGTATTCGGCCTTCTCCCCACGCAGACCAGCACCTTCCCGGCCGTGATCTCTTCGTCTCTTCCGTCCAGTTCATAGAGAATCTGTTTCTCATTTCCGGAATCCCGGATCGCCTTTACCTTCGCTCCCGTCCTGATCCGTATGTTCTTTCCCACGGCTTCCCTCAGCGCCTGCACCGCTTCCCGGTCCGCCGATGGAAGAAGCTCCGGCAGCGCTTCCAGTATGGTTACCTCCACTCCAAACCGAGAATAGATACTGCCGATCTCCAGCCCGATCACGCCCCCGCCGATGATGGCAAGGCGGTCCGGCAGTTCGGTTACATCCAGGGCTTCCGTACTGGTCATGACGTTTTTCCCGTCAATCCCTTCAATCGGAGGCAGCAGGCTTTCCGAGCCGGTCGCCACTATGAACGCCGGAGCCGACAGCTCCTGTACTCCGCCGTCCGGCAGTGTGACCCTGATCTGCCTTTCACCGGTAAACTCCGCGTTTCCTTTTATAACCTGAACTCCTCTTTTTTCCAGCAGCCAGGCAACGCCCCCCGACAGTTTCCTGACCACCTCGTTTTTGTATTCATCCGCTTTCCGGTTATCCACGCTCCAGGAATCCAGAAGGACGCCGAATCTTTCACTGTTTTTCACCGTTTCCAGTACCTCGGAACAGTGCATCAGCGCTTTCGTAGGGATACATCCCCGGTTCAGGCACGTCCCCCCGATCCGGTCCCGCTCTATCAGAATCGTCTTCTTCCCGTTCAGGGCAAGCTTCATGGCCGCCACATATCCCCCCGGCCCTCCGCCTATGACGATCACATCCGCCGCCCTGTCTTCTTTTCTGTTCTGACTCATTTCCTGCCCCCTCAGATCAACATGAATACCGGTTTTTCCAGAATCCGCTTCAGCGTACACAGAAAATCGGCCGCCGGAGCCCCGTCGATCACCCTGTGATCTGCGGTCAGGCTCAGCGCCATCACAGACCGTATCGCTACCGTTCCGTTAAGCACCACCGGTTTTTCCTTCACGCAGCCCACGCCGAGAATCGCGGACTGATTTCCATTGATGATCGGGGTAAACCAGTCGATTCCCCTGTTCCCCAAGTTGGAAACGGTAAAGGTTCCTCCGGCCATCTCGTCTCCGGTCAGACTGCCCGCCAATGCTTTCCCGGCCAGTTCTCTGGCCTCTCCTGCCAGTACATCCGGCGCCTTTCTGTCCACGTCACGGATCACCGGTACCACCAGCCCTCCCGGCACCGCCACCGCTATGCCGATATGAATTCCGGCATGACAGACCATCTCCTCTCCATCCAGGCTCACATTGATATCCGGATGCTTCTTCAACGCAGCCGCAGCCGCCTTCAATACCAGATCATTGACGCTGACCTTCACGCCCTTCTCCCGATATTCCTCGTTCAGTTCTTTTCGAAGATTCATGCATTCTGTAACATCCGCCTCTGTGAAATAGGTAACAGAAGGGATCTCCGAATGGCTCCGGAGCATATTCTGTGCGACGGCACGCCTCATGGCCGACATCGGGACACGTTTTTCTTCTACGGCATCTTCGGTGCGCGCCGTCCGAAGCATCTGCTTCTTCGCAAGCCACGCTTCCACATCCGCGGCAACAATTTTGTTCTTTCCTTTTCCCGACGGCACTTCCTGCAGAGAGATCCCGTTCATTCGGGCAATCTTTCTCGCATACGGCGTCGCCCGGACCCTCTCCGTGCTGCCGGATGCGGCCTGCGGTTTTCCTTCCGCCGCTGCCTTCTTCGAATCTGCTTCTCCGTTCAGGCACTGTGCCGCTGCCTGCTGCCCGCTCCCGGTTTCCCCTTCCTTAAGGAGCTCCGCGATCAATGTGCCGACCGGAAGCGTGCTTCCTTCCTCCTGATAGATGTGGAGTATCCCGTCCGCGGGAGCCTCGATCACACAGTTTGCCTTATCGTATTCCAGCTCGTAAAGCGCCTCTCCTGCTTTTACCGTTTCTCCGTCTTTTTTCAGCCAGTGACCAATGGTCCCTTCCTTCATGGTCTGGCCCTTCCGTTGGATCACTATCTTTTTTCCCATGCTTTTCTCCTGCCCATCCGTCTAAAAAAGTTCCATCACACGTTTCATCACCGCATCGCTGTCCGGAACATACGCATCCTCCAGCACTCCGCTGTAGGGCACCGGACAGTCCGGAGCCGTAATGCGGATGATGTTCTCATCCAGCTCGTCCAGACACTCCCCGCTGACCATGGCGGCGATCTCTGATGCGAAACCGGACGTCTTCACAGCCTCGGACACGATCGCCAGACGATGCGTTTTCCTGATGGAATCAAATAAGGTATCCCTGTCAAAGGGCACCAGCGTTCTCGGGTCGATGACCTCCGCATGGACGCCCTGCGCCTCCAGCTTCTCCGCCGCTTCCAGCGCCACACCCGCCATACAACTCCATGCGACCAGCGTAATATCCGTCCCCTCTTTCAGGACAGCCGCTTTTCCGAAAGGCACCTTTTCCATCCCCTCAGGGACCGGGCCTTTCATGCTGTACAGCGCTTTATGTTCAATAAACATGACCGGGTTGTCGTCCTCGATCGCCTGCAGAAGGAGTCCTTTCGCATCTGCCGGGTTGGACGGACAGACCACCTTCAGGCCCGGAATATGCGTAAACATCCCCTCGATCATCTGAGAATGCTGGGCTGCCGCACGCACGGTCGCGCCTCCGGCCGCCCGGATCACCAGAGGAAGGCGGCATTTTCCACCGAACATATACCGCATCTTCGCCGCCTGGTTCATGATCTCATCCATGGCGCAGCCCGCAAAATCCAGATACATCAGTTCCACGATGGGACGCATGCCGGCAGCAGCAGCGCCTACGCCCATTCCGATAATCGCCGTCTCGCTGATGGGGCAGTTTACGATCCGCTCCGGCCCGAACTCCGCAAACAGCCCGGCGCTTACTCCAAAAGAACCACCCATGACCGAAATGTCTTCTCCCGCCATGAACACCTCCGGATCCTTCTGCATTTCACTTCTTATGGCACTTTTCAGCGCCTCTGCATATGTCATACTCTTCATCTTTTTCACTCCTTCATGCATAGACGTCTTCGGTAAGAATGGAAACGTCCGGATACGGACTGTTTTCCGCAAACGCAATGGCTTCCTCGATCTCTCCGTCAACCTTCCGGTCAATGGCATCCAGCTCTTCTACGGTTGCGTACGCCCCGTTCACGATGTCTTTCCGGAACTTCGGAATCGGGTCCTTTTTCAGCCATTCTTCGTGCTCCTTCGGATCGCGGTAGGTAAACAGACGCGCGTCCGGATCTCCCTCCCAGTGCCCGAAATGTCTCCAGGTCCTGAATTCCAGCAGCGTCGGGCCTTCGCCCCTCCTCGCTCTTTCCACAGCCTCCGCCGCGGCATCGATGACAGCCATGATGTCGTTGCCTTCCACCGTCTCGCCCGGAATGGCATATGCTTTTGCACGCTCTGACAGATTCGTCAATGTGGTCAGATCCCTCTGTCCTCCGGAAATGGCGTAAAAATTATTTTCCAGCACATAGAGAATCGGAAGCTTCAGAACCGAAGCCAGATTCAGGCTCTCATGGAAGGTCCCCCGGTTGGAAGCGCCGTCCCCGAAGAAGCAGGCGCATACCTGGCCCTTTCCGTGGCTTTTGCAGGCAAATCCGGCTCCCACCGCGATGGGCAGGCCGGCCCCTACGATGCCGTTGGAACCGAGGATTCCAAGATCCATGTCGCAGATATGCATGGAACCGCCCTTTCCTTTACAATATCCGGTTGCCTTTCCTGCCAGCTCCGCCATCATCCGCTTCAGGTCTCCCCCCTTGGCGATCAGATGCCCGTGTCCTCTGTGCGTGCTGGTAATATAATCATCCTCTTTCAGCACTCCGCATACTCCGGAGGCAATTCCCTCTTCTCCCACATACAGATGCACCGAACCGGCCAGCAGTCCATTGGCGTACTGTTCATGAGCCGCCAGCTCAAACGCCCGGATGGCCACTGCATTGCGGTAGACCTTCAGAATCATATCTCTGCTTTTTTCCATCGTCCTACGCTCCTTACTTTATGAATCTTTTCGTTTCGCCTGGCCTAAGCTGTCCAGTACCACGACCACGAACAGAACCAGCCCCGTGATCACCCTCTGCCAGTAATCATTCGCCCCGCAGATGGACATTCCATTGTTCAGCACGCCGATGATGACCGCGCCCACCATGGCTCCGGAAATGCTTCCCTTTCCTCCATTGATACTCACCCCGCCCAGTACGGCCGCAGTCAATACATTCATCTCGAAACCGTCCGCGGCGTTGGGCTGCCCGGAACCCACACGCGTCATCATGACCAGCGCCGCAATACCGGTCAGAAAACCGTTCAGCGTATACGTCATGGTCCTGGTAAAGTGAATGTTGATTCCGGAAAGCCTGGTCGCTTCCGGATTGCTTCCCAACGCATAAAAATGTCTTCCCAGATACGTTTTGTTCAGCAGGATCATGCCAAACGCAATGACGGCCGCCAGGATCACCCCCGGAATCGGAATAATTCCAAATATATATCCCTGCCCGATAAATTTAATGGAATCCGGTACTCCGTACACCGGACGCCCCTTGGAAAGGATAAAACTCACGCCCCGAAGTGCGGTCTGCATGGCCAGCGTGGCGATCAGCGGCGGAATCCCCGTTTTGGAAATCGCAAATCCGTTAAACCAGCCGATCGCCGTCGTCATGGTGATGCCGATCAGGATCGCCAGCGCCGGATTCATATTCAGATCCCGGATCAGCATGGCTACTACTACGTTCATGACCGCCATCTGGGACCCCACCGACAGATCCAGCCCGCCGCCCAGCAGGATAAAGGTAAATCCAACCGTCACGATTCCCATCATGGAGATCTGCCTTACGACATTCATGGCGTTATTGAACGTCGCAAACGCCGGCGACAGAATCGAGAATACAACAACCAGCACGATCAAAACGATCAGGATCGCGTATTTTTTTATCATTTTTGAAAATCCAAACTTCATAATCCCCTCCTATGTAAGTCCGGAAGCCATTGCAAGCACCCTGTTCTGTGAATATTCTTCTTTTTCCAGAAACCCGGCAATCTTTTTTTCATTCAATACCATCATCCGGTCAGAAATATTCAGCAGTTCCTCCATTTCGGAAGAGATAAAAATAATCGCCATCCCCTGCCTTGCAAATTCTCCGATCAGCTGATAAATCTCCTGCTTGGCGTTCACATCCACTCCTCTGGTAGGTTCATCCAGAATCAGCAGCCTCGGACTGGATGCAAGCCACTTGGCAAGTACTACCTTCTGCTGGTTTCCCCCGCTTAAGCTGTTCACATTCTGTTCCATGCCGGAAGCCTTGATCCGAAGATTATCCCTCTGCGCTTCCACCATCTGTTTTTCTTCTTTCTTCCTGATAAATCCTCTGCTGGAAATTCGTTTCAGTACAGGCAGCGTAATATTCCAGCTGATCGGAAGCGTAAGAAGCGCCCCATGATGCTTCCGGTCCTCCGGGACATAGGCAATCCCAAGGGAAACCGCCTGGCTGGGAGACCTTACCTCGATCTCCTTTCCATCCAGCAGAAGCTGTCCGCCTTCCATCCGGTCCGCTCCGAACAGGAGCCTGACAAGCTCGGTTCTTCCCGCTCCCAGAAGCCCTCCCAGCCCGAAGATCTCTCCTGCGTGAACGCAGAATGATATATCACGAAGTCCATTTCCCGATATATTTCTGGCTTCCAGCACAATCCCGCCCTGTTCCGCGTCCGACACAAAATCAATCTCTTCCACGTCCCGGTCCGCCATATGGCGAATCAGATCCTTCCGGGAAATCTGCTGCGTATCGGAAGTCAGGATTTTCTTCCCGTCGCGCATGATCGTCAGACGGTCCGCGATCCGGTACAGTTCCTCCAGCCGGTGCGAAATATAGATGATGGTCACGCCCTGTTTTTTCAAAGTTTCAATCAACTCAAAAAGATATTCGGTCTCCTTTGTAGACAGAGGAGCCGTGGGCTCGTCCATGATCAGGATCCTGGCATCCTTTGCCACCGCCTTGGCGATCTCCACCAGCTGCATCTTCGCCGTCGTCATGTCTTCTACATAATCTTCCGGCTTCACCGTGATATTCACACGCTCCAGCACCTCTTTTGCTTTTTCCAGGTAACGATTCCTATGGTAAAAACGGGGACTGGAATCTGATACAATCTCATCTCCCATATAAATGTTCTCAGCCACCGTCAGGGTGGGAAACAGGTTAAATTCCTGATAAATCGTCGCCACACCCATATTCTGCGCCAGATGGGGCGTCATCCTGTGAAATTCTCTGTCCCCGAACACCAGTTTTCCGCTGTCCGGAACCTCCGCCCCCGATATCATCTTGATCAGCGTCGATTTTCCCGCTCCGTTTTCACCGATCAGAGCGTGGACCTCGCCCTTTCTGAAATCAACCGACACATCATCCAGCGCCTGTATACCCACATAATGTTTGGAAATATGCTGCATGGACAGTACAATCTCAACCGTATCCGTCATATTTTTCTCTCTTTCTCCGGAATTGTCCCGGAAAGACCTGCTGCCTGCGCATCTGCACAGGCAGCCGTCTTCTATGGCATCATGGTCAGTTTATATAATCCGCCACATTATCTGCTGTGATCGTTGCCATATCAAAAACAATTTCCCCGTCTACCGTTTCTCCTTTGCTGGCTGCCACGCAGACATCAACCGCCGCCGGAACAGAAGTCTCCGCAGTCAGGGCAACCGTCCCTCGATAGCTTGTCCCTTCGGAAATCAACTGAAGCGCCTTCTCATCCGCATCCGCCCCAAAGAAACCGACATGGTCGCCTACACGGCCTTCCGCGGACCACACCTCGTAAGCTCCCACGACTCCGTTGTCATTGATTCCGCAGATGATCTGCATATTGGGATATGCCTGCATGAAATTTTCTCCCAGAGTCACGCCCTCATCCGCAATGGCCGCCGACTGTCTGGCAACCACCTTCGCATTGGGTGCCTTCTCTGCCAGCGCATCCTCAATCCCGTCCGCGCGGTCAATGATGACCGGAATCTCCGGATAGTCGAAGATGCCTACTTCGATCACTTCCTGGTCTTTCAGCTCCGGATTGGAATTGATCCAGTCCGCCGCCATGGAACCGGTCAGATATCCGTATTCATAATTGTTGACATTCAAGGATCCCTGCGCGCCCTCCACATAGCCGTCATAGGTCAGCACATAGATGCCTTCATCCACCGCCTTTTTCACAGAATCCTTAATTCCTTCCTCGTCAAACACCACCAGGATAATCGCCGTACATTTGGCTGAGATAAAGTTTTCGATTGAGGAGATCTGTTTATTCAGGTCATAATCTTCATCCGACAGCATACACTCTACCCCCAGCTCTTTACAGTGATCCTCGATCAGCTGCGCCACCTTGGCGTAAAAGGTGCTCTGTGTGGTCGCCATGGATACGCCGATTTTCACTCCGCTGTTGTCTGCGGACGCTTCCGGGGTCTCCGGCGTCTCTTCCCCGGTACTGTTTTCTGTCTGTGTACTCCCCTCCGTACTTCCCTCCTGTGAAGCAGCTTCTTTCTGCCCGCAGCCAGCCGCCATGATCATCATTACTGCCGCAAGCAATACACCCAATACTCGTTTCTTCATGAATCATTCCTCCTTTTTTCTTTACGGGATATAAAAATCATAAACAGAATTCCTCTCTCCTTCAATATATCATTTTTAAGGTTTTGTGCATTATTTTAATTATCATGCCCTTGCGGCTGATCATTTTATGCACTTTTTAAATTTTCCCGGCAAAACGCCGCAAAAAAACAGGCCGGAGATCCAGCCTGTCTCAATCCTGTATGTCTTTTAAAAAAGCGCTGAACTTGTGCTTTAATGCACTGCTTCCCGCCTGGTCCACCTGATACTGTTCCGTAATACATCCATTCTGCAGTATCAGAATCCGATCACAGAGCGCCAGCAGTTCCTCCAGATCCGTAGACAGGATCAGCCCGCTGATTCCCATCTTTTTAATCGAAAGGAGATCCTCATAGTAGCTGTTCCTCAGCACAAAATCACTGTGTACGGCAGGATTCACGCAGATCATCAGCCTGGGAGATGCCGCCAGCCCCCGGCAGAGCATGATTCTTTTCCGAAAAAGCCAGTCCTCCTGCGAATCCACCGTCTTTTTATACAGATTTTCATATTCGGAAAAATATCCGCTTTCCAGTTCTGTCATGGTATATTTCAGTTCCGAAGTGTTTAGAAACGGGCCCCGGCTGGTGGTCTGATACGCGCTGATCAGCAGATTTTCCTCAAAGCTCATCTCTGGAAACAGATTATCTTCCCGGATAAAAACAATCCCTTTTCGAAGCGCCTCATCCGTTCCCCGGTTCCGGAACCGCTTCCCTTCATACAGGATCTTTCCCTCATATCGCCGTTCCCTTCCCTCCAGAAACCGCACCAGCGCTTTCAGGGAAGTCCGTTCCAGGCACAGGATCCCTGTAATCTCTCCCTCATATGCGGTAAAGGACAGCCGGCTGAGTCCCTTGTCCGTGCAGATCTGATCCAGCACAAGCAGCTCCTTTTTTCCATTGGAACCTCCGCTGTATTTGGGGCTCTCCTCCAGCGATTTCACCGGATACCCCATCATCAGCGAAATAATTTTGTCTTCCTCCGTACAGCGGTCAAAGATTCCCACCGTCCTTCCGGAACGCATGAGAAAGAACCGGTCGCACCAGGGCTCCAGGTATTTATATTTTGCCTCGATCAGAATGACGCAGATATTCATGCGGGACAACCGCGCAAGGATCCGGTTTACCTTGTTTTCAATGTTTAACGAGACGCCGCTCAAAACACTGTCGAATACAATCACCTTCACACCGTTCAGAACCGCCTTGCATACCTCTACCAGAAGATGTTCATATTCCGTCAGCGTATCGGTTCCGGCGCTGCTGTCAATATCTCCGGCGTCAAAGATGGACAGCACTTCCCGGATCTCCGCCTCTCTTCTCTTCCGGTTTCCAATCAGAATATGGTGGCTGGAAGATGACAGCATGAAATTGTCAAACACGGTAATGTCCTCCACAAGAGAGGACTTTTTCTGAAGATAGAAGATTCCCAGATCCCAAACCTGCGTGATGGAGGAGATCGTCACCCGCTGCTCCATAAAGTATATATCTCCCCCGGAGCAGGGGGCAAAGCCGCATATGGCGCCTGCAAGGGCCGTCTTGCCGGAATGATTGACTCCCAGAAGCCCTACGATCTCCCCGCTGAACAGATTCAGCCTGGCATCCGTCAGAATCCGGACTCCCCTGGATTCCGTCGTAATCCGTTCCAGGCGGAGAACTTCTGTCCTCCGGCTCATATGGCACCTCCTTTGGCACCTTGAATCGCAGGAAGTGTAATCTCCACAGTCGTACTGACATTCGGCGTACTCATAATGGACAGGCCGTAATCATTCCCATAATGCAGCTTGATCCTCTGGCTGATGTTCAAAAGCGCAATTCCGCGGTGTTTCTCCTTCTCTATTCCCGGTGTCTGCAGACTGTACGCCTGAAACAGTTCTTCGTTCAGCCGGTCCAGCCGGTCCTGCGGGATTCCGATCCCATTGTCTTCCACCAGAATGACCAGCCGGTTCTGCGTTGCGTATCCTGACAGGCTGACCAGCCCGCCTCCTTCCCTGCACTCCAGTCCGTGGATCACAGAATTTTCTACAATTGGCTGAATAATCAGATTCGGCACATGATAAGACAGTATCTCTTCGTCATCCAGATTCATCTGATAACTGATCCGCCCGTCAAACCGGAACTGCTGAATGAGCATGTAATTTTCCACCGACTGAATCTCATCCTTCAAAGAGACCATCTTTCCTTCGTTGGCAATCATGCATCGGAACAGTTTGGACAGCGCCTCTGTCATCTGTGCAATCTGGGGCACATCGTGAACCAGAGCGACGCCGCGGATGGAATCCAGCGTGTTATAGAGAAAATGAGGATTGATCTGGCTCTGCAGAGCCATAAGTTCTGCCTGACGCCTCAATACCTCAATCTTATATTCTCTGGACATCTGCTGCTGATGGTGAAGCATAATTCCGGAAAAAATCTGTCCAATCTCCGAATCCGCACACTCCACATCCGGCGGTTCCTCCCTCTTCAGGTCGGACCAGCCCTGTACCTGTTTTTTCAGGCGGTCCAGCGGAACCAGGATCAGGAAAAAATCCAGCAGAAGCACCAGGCTTCCCAAAAGAATTCCAACCACCAGGATCGCCGACAGCCTTTCCGTCCCGGGTTTCAGGAATCCGCACAATCTGTCAGAAAGCAGCGCCGCCGCCACAGGCGACGCCCCATTCACCAGGCACAGCCAGAACGCCTGTTCTGTGCTCAGTTTCTTTCCAAACAGCCTTTTCCCTTTTTCCATCATCCGGTTCCCCTAATTTGTCTGTCTTTTCCTGTAGTCACTTGGAGTAATGCCTACGATCCGTTTAAAGATCCGTGCAAAATAACGGGTATCCGAAAAGCCGCAGCTCTCTGCGACCTCGCTGATATGATATCGGACATCTTTCAGCATGTTTTTCGCCGCATCAATCCTGACCCGATTCAGATAGTCAATAAAATTTTCCCCGATCTCCTTTTTAAACAGCCCGCTGAAATAAACGGGCGAAAGATTCACCACGTTCGCAACATCGTTCAGACTGATATCATGCATATAATTACCGATCATATAGATCCTGGCTGTCCGTATGGCCAGGCTCAGACTGCTTTTGCTGTCTCCAACCACAGCCTCAATGCTCTCACAGATATGGCGGGTCAGCCCCTGGACCAGCTCCCGTTCACCGGAAGCCTCCTGAAGCCGGTATTTCATCCGCCTGTTCAGATCCTGCTGCATGCCGTCCGCCTCCCGAAACAGCCGAAGATACTGATACAGCTCCTGATTCATCCGCCATGCCATACGACTGTACAAAGAGGGGTCCGCATACAGCTCTTTCCGGGCCGATGCGTAGACGGATTCCACACTCCTTGCAATCACGGCCTTTGACGCGCTTCGGATATCCTTTCCCAGTTCCTCCAGCCTGCGTTCGGTATCTGCACCCGGGCCGACGGTATCTGCCGAAGTGTAGAAAAGCACCCGGTCATATCCATCCCGAAACCGGATATCCACTGCTTTTTCTGCTGTTTCCACAGCACGCTTCAGGAGAACAATGTCCGTATCCAGATAGACGGCCTCCCCCACGCCAAACGCCAGTTTCAGGCCGGTATATTTGGATCTCATATCGTCTCCCGCCGAAAACGCCTGTCCGATGCCGCTTTTCAGCTTCTGCTCTTTTTCCCGTTCAGAGATAAGCAAAAACAGGATCCGGCGGTGCTCAATACAGTCCAGCACCTGTACGCACGATTCCTGCAGGATTTCCTTCACTTTTTTGCAGACGGAGAGCAGAAAATCTTCTACAAAGCTGTCGCCCACGCTGCCTGTAATCCCATTCAGCTGAACGATGGCACACCGGTACATGTTTTCCGTAAGCTCTGTAAAAAACATGTCGTTTACATTTCCGAAATCCGTCCTTCCTTCAAATATCTCACCGCTGTACAGTTTTTCCACAAAAAGCCCGTTCATCAGCGACCGGTTGGCATCCCAGCGTTTGTTCCTCTCGCTCTCCGTCTCCCGCCTTACCGCCCTCTGGTCCAGTTCGCCCCTGATCTTCTCAAGAATCTCTTCCAGCTCCTGCCTGTCAATCGGCTTCAGAAGATAATCTTCCACATTATATTTCATCACGCTTTTTGCATACTCAAATCTCTTATGCCCGCTGATCATGATGAATTTGACGTCCCGATCGATCTCCCGCACCTTTTTGATCAATGAAATTCCGTCGAACCCCGGCATTTTCACATCCGCGATCAGGATATCCGGCCTCAGTTCTTCCACCATGCGGATTCCCTGAACCCCATCGCCGGCACTTCCGATCACCTCCATCCCCAGCTTTTCCCAGTCTACCAGCCTCTCGATCAAAGAGATCACATATTTTTCGTCATCTACAATCAATACCTTGTACATTTTTCCCCTACCCCGCATATGGAAGCGTCTCGAAATATTCGTCCTCCGGGACACCGTCGATATACAGCTTCCAGCTGTCCTCCCCGCCGGTGCCTCTCTCGCCGGTAAGCTCTCCTTCCAGGCCCGTGGACAGTTCCCGGAAACGGACCGTCCCCTCGTCGTCGGCAGCCGTGATGCGGATAACGCTCCCCGCCGGCAGCGTCGTCTCTTCCTCTCCGATCCGGACCGGCAGTTCCCGGACGACATGCAGATCCTGCCAGGGACTGCCGGATTCCGGAATCTCATACCAGCTTCCGGAAGCCTCCAGCTGCCCGTCCGGCCCCGGAGTATAATCCATCTGTCCGCCGTAGGTTCCCAGCATGTCCAGATGCATCCGGCCTTTCAGGCTGTCCGTATTTACCGTATCGATGCTCAACCCTTCCCTGCGGTCGCATTCCACCAGCAGCCGGTCCTTCAGTTCAAAAACAAACGTCACAAAATCATCCGACGCATAATCCGCGTCAAAGACCAGAAATGTCCTGCCGTCCTGCGGGCACATAAGGAATATATTTCCGATGCGCACAAACGATTCGGTCTCTGCGGTTACTCCATCCGTCTCCACACGGACCGGTCCGTATCCCTCTTCTCCGCCGTCCAGCCAGACCCGGATCTTCTCCGGCGAGCTGTCCAGAGGGGATGCATAGATCTGCACGGTCTCTCCCTCCGGAATCTTCGCGGCCATGGGCGCCGAAAGGCTGTACAGCCTCTCCGGCAGATAGTCCTCCGACAGATAACCCGCCGCCTCTGTATACGGAAACGTCACGAGCACCTCGCCCATGGCCCAGGGGCCGATCAGATAGGGCTGGAAGATGAAGGTGATTCCCGCCGCGTCCAGATACCAGTTGGGACCGCTCTCCCACATCCCGCTTACAATGCTCTCATAATCCGGGAACAGCCCTTCCGGCTCCCGCTCCGCCAGCCTGCCCAGAATATACGCCTCCGCCGTTTCCTGAAAGCCCTCCTGATCCGTCAGGAGGTCCTCCAGTTCCAGAAGCGCTCCGCTCTCCGCGTCAAAGGTAACGCCGCTGCTGCCCCAGGAGCCATGGGCGCCCCCTGTGTACTCGCTGTTACTTTCGATCAGGCTGATCACCCTGGCGTCCACACGGGCCGTCTCCAGCCGCTGTGTGATGCTGTAGCGGTAAGAATCCGTAGGTTCTCCAAAAGCCGCGTCCTCTGCCGCAGCCAGCGCATGTCCTTTTCTAAGTCCCTCGATCTCACGGACCCGGTGTTCGCTCCACTGCCGAACCGCCTGTGCGGCCTCCTCCGTCCCGCCGTCCGTCACTTCCGCCGTCTCATATTCCACATGCAGAAGCCACTGTCCGGACTGATTGTCATAGTCGTCCGCCGTCTCACGGGAAAACCGGATCTGCGGGACGCTCCCCGGAGCCTGTCCGCCGTCCGGAACTTTCTGGCCATCCGAAAACTCCGGTCCGCCTGAAGCCTCCGTCTCTTCTTCCTGTGTCCTGACCACCGGTCCCTCCTCCGGCTCTCCCCCGCTGCCGCAGCCGGCCGTCACAAACATGCTTCCTGCCAGCAGAAGCGCCAGCACATTCCGTAAGCCTTTCCTCTGTTCTCCCATCTCCTGTCTCCTCAATCCTTTCGCTCTTTCGCATGAACAGGCCCCACCGGGCCTTTTATCCAAACAGATTCAGATAACCCGCCGCGATGCCCACGGCCGCGGACGCCGCAATGTACATCACCGGATGCCGGTTCCATTTTTTGATCGCCACATAAAGCACGGCGGCCAGCACGATCCCGAACCAGTTAAACGCACCCGCCGGATCTGACGGAAGGTCTGTCACGCTGACCAGCGTGGCGAGCACCACGGAAAAACCCGCTGCCGCGATCAGCCCGGTGGACGCCGGGCGCAGTCCGTAGAAAATGTGCTGAACCAGGCTGCTCTCCTTGAACCGCTCCAGCACCTTGGACACCAGGATGATGACGATGATCGACGGCGCCACCAGCCCCAGAGTGGCCACGATACCGCCTGCAACGCCGCTGGCGTGAAAACCCGAATACGTCGCCGCGTTGACGCCGATGGCACCCGGCGTCGACTCGGAGATGGCGATCAGGTCCATCAGATCCTGCTGGCTGAACCATCCCGTGGACTGTCCGATCTCCTGCAGAAACGGCAGCGTGGCCAGGCCGCCTCCGACCGCAAAAAGCCCCGCTTTAAATAACTCACAGAAAAGCCGTATGAAAATCATCTCCCTGCCTCCTTCCTGCCATTTCCGCCGTGCAGGACTACGCCGGCCACACCGGCTGCGATCACATACACGATGGGAGACACGGAAAACAGTTCCGGATAAAAGCTCTGCCCTACGGCCAGTCCCGCCGAAATGAGAAATACCAGCAGAAAGATCGCCATGGTCGGCTGATCAATCACAGATTTTTTCCAGAGTTTCTGTACCGCATTGAAAATCAGTACGCAGACGCAGACGCGGATGCCCTCAAAGGCATACTGGATCACCTTCAGTTCCGCGAAATTAGTCAGAAACGCCGCAATCACCGTGATAATGACAACGGACGGGAAGATCACGCCCAGCGTGGCAAAGATTCCGCCGATGATCCCCGCCTGGCGGTACCCCACAAAGGTCGCCGTATTGACCGCGATGATCCCCGGCGTGCACTGGCCGATGGCATAATAATCCGCCAGCTCCTCCTCCGTAGCCCATCCCTGCTTTTCCACCACTTCCCTCTGCAGCATGGGAAGCATGGCGTAACCGCCGCCAAAAGTCAGTCCCCCGATCCTGGCAAAGGTCAGAAACATATCCCATAGTTTTTTCATTCTTCTTCTGCTCCTTTTCTGTTTTCTTTCTGTTGTGCCTCCAGTTCAATCTCGATGTAGTCTCCCAGATCATGGGGCACTTCCATACAGATCCACACTTTTCCGTCCTTCAAATAGGAATACCCGTAAGGACTGTTTCCGTCCTCCGCATAATCATATCCCTCCAGAGACCTTGACAGCATCTCCGGATTCTCATAGATGGCATGGATCCGCTCTTCAAAATACGGCGCCAGCGTCTCTTCCACATAATAACCTCTGCCCGCAAACAGGTCTTCCGCCACCTTCGACACATCCACATAATCCGCAAGCCGGATGCTTTCTCCCGTATTCAGATCAATATTGTAGGTATACCGGAACACACAGGGCTGCTCCGTATCGCCCTCATAAAAACGTCCGCTCATCAATATGGAAAGAACGTCCGCCGTCATGGTCTTCACTTCAAATCCGGCTTCGTAGGCGCCGCTGGCGTCCCATTCGTCCATGGTCCGCTCTTCCGCTCCCAGAAAGATCCGGTTCCATTTGCCCTGGATGCCGTTATCCGAAAGCCCTTCAATCTGCGGACAGGAGATCCGGATGTTCCCCTGCTCCAGCACCAGTTCCTTCACCCGGTAGGGAACCTCCACATATGGATACCATTCCAGATATTCCTCATAAATGCTGTGGCTGGTCTCAAGCACCTTCCCCTCCGCCGTAATCATGAGAAGATCGCACTGGTAGCAGTCCAGAAACGTATTGGTCAGGCTTCCCATCACAATCTGTTCCCCTGCCGTGCCCAACCGGTCCAGATAGTCGGCAAACGCCCGGTTCATGTCCAGCATCGCCACCCGGTCGCCCCCATGCATGCCGAACGTAAGCGACCGGACACCCGGGCCTTCTCCCAGGCCAAGTGCCCGCGCAAGCTCCGCCATGACCGTCTGCTCGTTTATCTCGTCCACATACACGGTCTGACGGACGAGATGTTCCGCCTGGTCATCTCCGCTGTATACCGGGATCGCAATCCCTTCTTCTGTCTCTTCCACCGGCAGCTCCACCGATTCGGTATCCGGAACCACCGCCTTCTTCGTCTCGGTCAGCAGTTCCGACCCGGTCTCACCGCTCCCGCACCCCGGGACGCCGACGCTCAATGCCATCAATAACAGGTATCCGGCCCATTTCTTCATACTTTATCACATCCCCAATCCCATTATATGAATTTTGTCCTGTTATTATAGCATTGAAATATTGAATATCTGTTACAAAGTTCTTACGTTTCAGGTCCTTTTGTGCCGAAACGGCTTTTCAAACCACCGTTTGACCACGATCTGGATCTCATCCGTAGAAGGGTCCACCGGCTCCGTCAGCACCGTATGCATCCCCGCCCGGTTTGCTCCCCAGATATCCGTAAAGACCTGGTCCCCGATAAACAGGATCCGTTCCGGCTTCATGCCCAGCTTCCCGACCGCTCTGTCATATCCTTTTTTCTTCGGTTTTCCTGCCTTATGTACATAGGCGGTCTCCAGCGCCTCCGCAAAAGGCTTCACTCTTGCCTCCCGGTTGTTGGATACCAGCAGCGTCTTCATGCCCAGGCTGTGGATGCGCGAGAACAGACGAACCGCCTGTTCGTCCGCAGGAGCCCCGTGAGGCACCAGCGTATTGTCAATATCAAAGATCACCGCCCCGTATCTGGCGGAAAGCCCCTCCCAGTCAAGCGCGTATACCGATGCCGTCACGCTGTCCGGGTACAGATGTTCCAGAAACATTTTAAACCTCTCCTTCCGTTCATAGATTATTCATTTTTCTTTTAAAAAAGGTTTACTTTATGCACATGATTCCTTCATTTCTTTTGCCTATAATAAAATCATCAAAAACAAAGGCCAGTCAGCTAATACTTTTAAATAAACTTTTTCATAATAATGCCGGGTGAACAGCACCCGGCATCCTCCCTTTTTCGGGGCTTTTTCCCACAGAACCGCAGAATTCGGCATCCGTTCCAGACAGGCCGTTTACAACGACTTGAGGGGATGCACATCCCGGCATCCCCTCAAAATACAGATCTGTTATGATTTTCTCTTACTTCTGCTCCGCAGTAAAGTTCACAAAGTAGGTTTCGCCGGTCGTATCATCGTCGAACGCTTCCATATAGGAAATCGACAGATCAAGCTTGCCCTCCGGTATCTCGAAGATCAGAAGCCCGGTCCGGGACTCTTTGGGCTGCAGCGGATAAATTCCCGGAAGCTGCTCTTCCGTCAGTACATCCATGCCTTCCTCTGTTCCGTCAAAGGTGATCGGCATACTGAAATCTTCATCGCCTTCCCCGCCCCACTGAGCCTGGAAATCCGTGTCGTACATTTCGATTGCCGTATCAAAGGTGCTCTTCACCGTCACCTCCGCTACCAAAAGGCTGTTGCCCTCTTCTGGCTGATAACCCTCAAACTCGCTGCATACATAGGCGCTGTTGACCGTATAGTCAAAAAAGTAGGTCTTCTTGGTGGCACCAAAGCCATCCTTTTTCCCACATCCCGCCAGCGATGCCACAAGCATCAGGCTCAGTAACACCGGTATCACTTTTTTCATATCACGTCTCCTCCTGTCCTTATCTCCTGTGTCCGGCCCTGTATGTATTAGGATTCTGCCGGTACACGCTGTATCTTTTTTAGTGTACCACCGTCCTTTTCCAAAGTCAAACCATATTCCGAAAAATTAAAGAATTTTTAAGAAATCCCCTCCCGCCCGGCGTCCACAAAAAGATTGATAATCCACCGCTTCGGTAGTATACTAATATTATTGTAACAACTGATTTCAACATATGGAGGATATTACCATACATGAGCAAAAAGACGATCCTGTCCATTGTTTTATGCTGTGTCCTTCTGACCGGCTGCAAAAGTGACAGTTCGGAAGCGCAGGCGGCCGGCAGTCCTTCCGGGAGCGGAGTTGCCGGCGTATTCGGCGGCTCTTCCGCAACCCGGGAAGAACCCCTGCAGAACGTCCGCGACAACACCCCGCAGGTACTGGTCCCGGCCGCCGACGGTACGGATGCCTCCGGAACCGATACCGTCACGGTCGACGCGTCCCATACGGACCAGGGATATGTCATGGTCCGCTACACCGGCACCAACCAGAAAGTCAAACTGCAGATCGAGACACCTGAAGAGAACACCTACACCTACCTGCTGTCACAGGAACAGGAATTCGAAACTTTTCCCCTTCCGGGCGGAGACGGCACCTACTCTCTTTCGGTCCTGGAAAACGTGCAGGACGACATGTATTCCGTGGCATTTTCCAATGAGCTGCAGGTCACCATTGAAGACGAGTTTCTTCCTTTTCTGTATCCCAATCAGTATGTATCCTTTACGCCCCGGTCGGAGGCTGTGGCAAAAGGAAAGGAACTGACCCAGGGCGCAGGCTCCGATCTGGAAGCGGTGGAGAAGATCTATCATTATGTAACGAAAAATATTACCTATGATACGGCCAAAGCCTCCAGTGTCGCCTACGGATATCTTCCGGACGTGGATGAGACGTTGCGAAACGGGACCGGCATCTGTTTTGACTATGCCGCGGTCACGGCCGCCATGCTCCGGTCGCAGAGAATTCCCACGCGTCTGGAAGTCGGATATGCCGGTGAAGCCTATCACGCATGGATCAGCGTCTATCTGGAAGAGACCGGATGGATCGACAACATCATAGAATTTAACGGTTCCTCCTGGAGCCTGATGGATCCCACCTTCGCCGCCGGCACCAACAGCCGGGACCTGAAGCAGTTTATCGGCGACGGCTCAAACTACATCGTAAAATACTACTATTAAATATTCCGCTGCGGCACCGCAGCCAGGAAAGGAGTTTTTATGTCACAGCAAACATTTTCCCCTTTATCCAATACGGAGATATCCGCTTTCTGCTCTCAGATGGCAATGATCCTTCATTCCGGGATCTTCGTCATGGAAGGGATCGCCATCATGCTGGAAGATACCACAGACCCGGAAGAACGGGCTTTCCTCGCAGAGATTGACGACGCCCTTCAGACCACCGGAAGCCTTCATCAGTCACTCAGGGAAACCAGAGCGTTCCCGGAGTACCTGCTTCAGATGGTCCGGATCGGCGAGGATACCGGACGGCTGGACGATGTACTGGACGCTCTGGCCGCCTATTATGACCGGGAAGCGTCCATTGCCCAGTCCATTCGAAACGCGGTCACTTATCCCCTCATCATGGTCTTCATGATGCTTCTGGTGATCCTGGTGCTTGTCACAAAAGTCATGCCGGTCTTTGACCAGATCTTCCAGCAGCTGGGCAGCGAGATGACCGGAATCTCCCGTGCGCTTCTGGATTTCGGAAACGCCGTCAACCGCTACTCCACGGTGCTCCTCATCCTGACCATTCTCCTGGCCGCCGCCGTTCTGTACTTTGGCGGTTCCAGAAAGGGCCGCAGGATGCTCGGCGCTTTTGTTGTACATATTTCCTGGTTCCGTTCGTTTTTGGAGAAAATCACCGCCTGCAGATTTGCCAGCGGCATGTCGCTGACTTTAAGCAGCGGCATGAGCCCGGAAGAATGCCTGAAGCTCACATCCGGGCTGGTGGCCAACGATGATTTTTCAAAGAAGCTGGATCTGTGCAGAACTGCCATCGAGGACGGAGCAGAACTGAACAAAGCATTCTCGGAAGCCGAAATTTTTACCGGTATCTACGCGCGCATGGCCGCCGTCGGCGACCGGACCGGCGCCCTGGATGAGGTCATGCAGGAGATCGCAGACCGGTATCAGGAGGAGATCGATCTGAAATTCACCGGCTTCATCGCCGCGCTGGAACCCACCCTGGTCATCCTCCTGTCCCTGATCGTCGGCCTGATCCTTCTGTCCGTCATGCTTCCGCTCATGGGAATCATGGCAAGCCTGTAGGAGGACGAAAGAATGCGCAGAAAGCATCGTTTTGAAACGTACCGGCAGAATTCTTCCATAAGAAACTTTTCCGTTTCTGTTATCGGTTTTGCGGTTGTTATGGCAATTTTTATCGCGGGCGTATCCAATGTGTCCGTACAGGCAGACACCCAGGCGGCAAAAACCCTGGAGCAGGCGATCAACCGCGGAATCGTCCGCTGCTATACCATCGAGGGCTCCTATCCGGGTAACCTGCAGTATCTGAAGGACCATTACGGGCTTACCTACGATGAGAACCGGTTTTTTGTAGACTATCAGGTACTTGGAAGCAACCTCATACCGGAAGTCACCATTATAGACAGGAGGGATGGATCATGAGGTTTCGGCCCCGCCACCGACATGTGATCGACCTGATCTTTCCGATCGCACTGTTTTTTGTATTTGCCGCTTCGTCCATGAGCGTACTGATCCTGGCGGCGAATGTCTATACCTCTACCACGAAAAGGCTCAGCATCAACGACGAGAACCGCACTGTCCTGTCCTATCTGTCAGAGAAGATACGTCAGAACGACACCGACGGTGCCATAAACTCTGTCTCCATCGACGGCATCGACTGTCTTGCCCTGTCCGCCGATTACAACGGGACCGCCTGCACTACCTATATCTACGTGTATGACGGCGTGCTGAAAGAACTTTTTATCAACGACGGTATCCCGGTACCTCTGAAAGAAGGCAGAGACATCATGCAGATCGCGTCTCTGTCCATCGAACAGCTGGATGACCGGATCTATCTGTTCACCGCGGTGGACAGCAGCGGGACAGAAAGTTCCCTGGTTGCGTCGGAAAGGAGTGTGCCATGAAGAAACTTTCTTCCAGTCGCTCCGAACTGCTCCTGATGGAGATCATCCTGTCCATCCTGTTTTTCTCGCTGGCCAGCGCGGTCTGCCTGCAGCTGTTTGTAAAGGCAAGCCTTCTGGGCAGAGACACGGCGGAACTGGACATGGCAGTCCGCTGCGCCGTCTCCGCCGCCGAGCTGTTAAACCAGGCCGGGGATCCGCAGGAAGAGATTCTGGAACTGTTTCCGGAATCCTGCGTCCTGACCGAAGAAGGGATTACGCTCCTCCTGGACGAAGAGTTCCATTCCTGCGCCAGCGCGGACATGGTTTACCAGATGGACATCATCTCCGTTCCGGAGGATGATCGGACCGCCTCATGGTCGGTAATCATCTACGGAGACAGTCATTCCACTGAGATCTACCGTCTGGAAGGCGTCTCCTATCATCCCCTCATCCCTTCGGACCTGTCCAGAAAAGGAGGAACCGGCGCAGCATGAAAAAGACAACTCATCCGATCACAAACATAGGTTCGGTCTCTCTGCTTATGATTTTTATCGTCCTTTGCCTGGTCGTATTTTCCGCCCTGTCCCTGTCCGGGGCGCTCAGTGAATACCGGTACAGCCAGAAAATCGCCCGGCACAATGCGGACTATTATCTGGCGTCCGGATCTGCTTCTGAAACCCTGAAGCAGATCGACGAGGCTCTGGATGCGGCATATACCGCCCATCCCGATGATTACCGGGAAACTGCGGAGGCAGAGCTTACGCGCTTCGGCAGTGTAGAGACAGACCCGGATTCCCGGATGCCCTCGGTCACCTACGAGGTGCCCATTGACGACGCCCAGTCGCTCCGGGTCACCCTGACATTGAATACGTCTGCAGAAATGCAGAACGGCTACTATCGGATTACCTCATGGCAGGAGGTCCCCGCTTCCCGGTGGGACGGAGACGACAGCCTGAACCTTATGACATTTTAATAATCAGGAGGATTAACATTATGATCACCGCAAAAGAACTGCTCGAAAAAGCCTTCCAGAACAAAGCTTCGGATATATTTATCGTAACGGGGCTTCCCGCCTCCATGCGGGTCAATCATAACATGGTCAGACTGGACGACCAGAAGCTCATGCCGCCGGACACCGAACGGTTTATCAAGGAAATCTACGCGCTGGCCGAAAGGCCCATGAACCGGCTCCGTGAGACCGGTGATGATGATTTTTCTTTTCCTCTGCCGGGCGTGTCCAGATTTCGTGCCAGCGCCTACCGGCAGAGAGGTTCCCTGTCCGTCGTCATCCGTGTGATCTCCTCCTCCCGCCTCAATCCTGTGGAGCTGGGAATTCCGGAAGGCGTCATGTCCCTGAACCGTTTTTCCAGAGGGCTGGTGCTGGTAACCGGACCGGCAGGAAGCGGAAAATCCACGACCCTCGCCTGTATCATCGATCAGATCAACCGGACGCAGGAGAAACACATCATCACACTGGAGGACCCGCTGGAATTTCTCCACCGGCATGAACGAAGCATCGTCAGCCAGAGAGAGATCAACACAGATACGGAAAGCTATGCGACCGCCCTGCGGGCTGCTCTGCGTCAGAGTCCCGATGTGATCCTTCTGGGAGAAATGCGCGATTATGAAACCACTCAGGTGGCCATGACCGCAGCAGAGACCGGACATCTGGTCTTCTCGACTCTGCACACCACCGGAAGCGCCAAAGCCGTGGACCGTATCATCGATGTCTTCCCGCCCAGCCAGCAGCGGCAGATTGCGGATCAGCTCTCCATGGTCCTGCAGGCTGTCGTCTCACAGCAGCTCGTGCCCACGAAAAAAGGCACACTCACACCTGCCTTTGAGCTTATGACCGTCACCCCGGATATCCGCAGCATGATCCGCGGCAAGAAGATCCCGCAGATCGACGGACGGATCTATTCCGCCCCCGGCACATCCAAAGATATGTTCTCTATGGACAGCTGGCTTCTGAATCTGTACAATCAGGGCACCGTCACCCGTGAAACCGCCCTGGAACACGCGATGCTCCCGCGGCTTCTGGGTCCCAAGCTTTCGTAAGCTCCCCTGCACAGGACACACAAAATCCCCTGCGGCAAAAAGCCGCGGGGGATTTCTTCTTCCTGTCTTCCTCTTAGAATCGGAATCCATGATTTCCTGTTTATTTATTGTATTTTGCTTCGATGTCGCAGATCTTCTGCACGCGCTCCGCATGCCTTCCGCCCTCAAACTCCGTGTTAAAGAAAGAATCCACAATCATTTTTGCCATCTCGTTTCCAACCACCCGTGCGCCCATGGCAATGATCTGCGCCGCGTTGTGTTTCGCGGTCATCATGGCAGAATACGGCTCGCTGCACACGGCCGCCCGGATCCCCGGAACTTTATTGGCCGCCAGAGAGATACCGATGCCTGTCCCGCAGATCAGAACTCCTTTTTCCACCTCGCCGGTCTTGATGGCTTCCGCCACCTTCAGGCCCTGATCCGGATAATCGATGCGGACACTTGCGTCATACGCGCCGTAGTCCACACACTCGTATCCCTTTGCCGTCATATATTCCATCAGTTCCTTTTTCAGGTCAATCGCCGTATGGTCACAGCCAAATCCAACTTTCATATGAAAATCCTCCAAATGTATTTGTATTGATGGTTACAGTATAGCAGATCCGGACTGCTTTTTCCATATGAAAATGATTCTTATAAACAGCGCAATGCACAAAATATATGACTGTAAACGCTGCAAAAGGCCGCAGCCTGCGCTTACCCTTCCACGCGGATCTCCAGCGCCTTCTGATGGTTCTGAATGACCGCACTGCGGCATTCGCCTCCGAATTCTCCGTCCAGCGTCCAGGGAACCTCTCCATCCGCCTCCACCACCAGCCTGGAGGTGCGGAAGGAGTGCATGTATTTGGAATCGATTTCCTTCAGGATGATCGCACCCAGTATTTCCTGCAGCTCCACCGGATTCTGCGGCCTCTGGATGAACGTCACCTCAAATACACCGTCGTCAAACTGTACTTTTCTGCCGATGATGCTTTTAAAACCGCCCACCGAACGGGAATTGGTCACCATACCGAAGATAAAATCCCCCTCCGTCTCCAGCTCCCCGCTGTACAGATGCATATGATAGGACGGAATATTCGCCAGGCGCTTCATCCCTTCCAGAAGGTACGCCATATGCCCAAGCACATTTTTCACATTCTGGTTGGTGGAATACGCCACATCCGTAAAGATGCCGAACGCCGCAATATAGACAAAATGCTGCTCATTGAAGGTTCCCATGTCGCAGGGAAAATTTCTGCCCTTCACCGCAATGCGCGCGGCCTTCAGCATGTTCCGCGGAATTTTCAGGCTTCTGGCAAAATCATTGACTGTGCCCGAGGGAATGTAGCCGATGGGAATCTTTTTTTCCCGCTGCATCATCCCCTGCACCACCTCGTCCATGGTACCGTCACCGCCGCTGCATACCACCAGATCATAACCGTCCGGAAGCTCCCGGATCCGTTTTACGGCATCCTTTCGTTCTCTGGTCGGACAGACCTCCATATCGTATCCTGCTTCCGAAAAAATCTGCAGAATATCTGCCAGCCTGGTCCGGATCTGTTCCCGCCCCGAATGGGGATTGTAAATAAAATACAGTTTTTTCTCTCCCATACCGAATGCATCCCTCCATTCCCCTTTTGGCTATCCGTGGATCAGCGCCCCCAGAAGCCCATAGGAAAAGACCGACATGATAACCGTAGCCATAATGATTCCCAGAATCACAGCCGGAAAGGCTTTCTTGAATTTCACACCCAGCAGCGACGCGATCAGCGATCCGGTCCAGGCCCCGGTCCCCGGAAGCGGAATGCCCACAAACAGGACCAGTCCCCAGAACTGATATTTCTCGATCTGCTCGCTCTTGCCCATGGCACGGCTTTCCAGCTTCTCCACCAGCGGGCGGAAGGTCTTTGTCTTCTTCAGCCAGTTGAACACCGGCGTAATCAGAAGCAGGATAAACGGCACCGGAATGATATTTCCGACCACACAGTACCAGATCGCCCTGACAATATCGATCTGCATGACAGAAGCTGCCACCAGTCCGCCTCTCAGTTCCAGAATGGGCACCATGGAGATGATAAATACAATCAGCTCCTTCGATACTTTACCATTCAGCGCCTCCATAAACCAGGTTAACAAGCCATCCATACGTTATTTACCCTTTCCTCTCCATTCTATGTATTCTGCCTCTTTGCATACCGTCTCAGAAAGTCATACAGAACCGCCATCTCGTCATCCGTTCCAATGGTTACCCGCAGATAATTGTCAATCCGTGCCGCCGAAAAATGGCGCACATAGATATCCTCCTTTTTCAAAGCCTCATACAGCTCCTTCGCCCGGTATCGGGGGTGGGTGATGAACAGGAAATTGGAACAGGATTCCGGAAAGCAGAATCCCATCTCTCCCAGGATCCGTTTCGCCTCTTCGCGGGTCTTTACAATCTTATCGACAGTGGACCGGAAATATGCCTCATCCCTGACCGCTTCCACACCGAGGCGCAGTGTCAGCTGATTCATGGTGTAGGAATTAAAGGAGTATTTCACATCATTCAAATACCGGATGAGCAGCGGGCTTCCTACTGCAAAACCGATTCGCATGCCCGCCATGGAGCGGGATTTGGAAAAGGTCTGCACCACCAGCAGATTCTCATACCGGTCTACCAGGCCAAGGGCGGATTCCGCTCCGAAATCCACATACGCCTCGTCTACGATGACTACGCTGTCCGGATTGTGGCGGATGATATCTTCCACATCCGAACGTCCCAGAGCCAGCGACGTGGGCGCGTTGGGATTCGGAAAGATCACGCCTCCGTTCTCACGGTAGTAATCTTCCTTACGGATCCGGAATTCCTCATCCAGAGCCGGAGTCTCAAAGGGAATCCGGAATTCCTCTGCCCATACCGGATAAAAGGAATATGTGATATCCGGGAACAGCACCGGCCTGTCCGAATTGAAAAAGGTCATAAATGCAAGCGCCAGCACATCGTCGGAGCCAACGCCCACGAATACCTGCTCCGGCTTTACATGGCAGTATTCCGCCAGCGCATCCACCAGAATCGACGACTTCGGGTCCGGATACAGCCGCAGGCAGTCGGTTTCAAACGCTTCCAGCGCTTTCGCCACTCCAGGAGCCGGAGGATACGGATTCTCGTTTGTGTTCAGTTTCACCATTCTGGGCCTGTTCGGCTGGTCGCCCGGCGTATAAGGCGTTACCTTCCTCACATTTTTCTCCCATGCTTTCATATATTCTCACCTCTTAATACTGCCGTTCCTTTTTCCACCATAAATACCGGATGATAGGACAGCTTCGCCTGACGCAGCCCCTCGTCCCCGGTATCGTCCTCACGGTTGACATACGGATACCCGGACACTTCGTGCTCCAGAAACTGCTGATTGATCATGGGATAGGCCCCGCGGACATCCGCATAAGCCTTCTCGATATGGACCACGAACGTATCCTCTGACACCGGCTCTCCCAGGGTAAACGCGATGACCTCGCCGCCTGCCCGGAGCACCCCGCCCCGAAGCTCCAGCTCCTTATGGAGGCGCAGGGAATTCAGCGCCACGCACATCTCCTTGTTCTTTTCCGGATCTCCCTCGCAGCCGTTAAATTCTCTCCAGCGGAGAGCCATCTGAAAGCACTCCTCCACATTGTCGTCGCTGAGCGTCTCATAGCTCCAGTCCGGATGCGCTGCCTTGAACTGATTGATATGATTCTTCTTCCCGTGATATTTCTTCCCGGACAGGCAGATCAGTTTCTCGGTTTCATAGACGTAATCCTCCACGTCCCTGGGCCATTCCACAGAGAACATACCGGGAAAATACTGCTCCAGCTCCTCATATTCTTCCTTGCTCATCCCATGAATCCTTACCGGGCAGCCCGCCTCTCTGCACTCCTGCATGATCTGCTCCACCGCCGCCTTCCGGTCACCGTCTCCGGCCGGATACGTATAGGAATACCGGCCGTCCGCGTTCATGCGGAACACCAGTGTATCTTCGACCCTGGCCCACTTCAGATCATAAAACCGGGCCCACAGATAAATATTGGCAAAGGTACGCTCACAGCCCCGGTACTTCTGTCCGTCCAGGAAAGACAGTATCTCCTGCCGGTCCTCCAGCTGCGGCCTTTTAAATGGAATTTCCATCATATTTTATACTCCTGTGAAAAACTCATGCGGAGCCGCTGAAAATGGCAGCTCCGCCGATCTGTTTCCTTTGATTATGATTCAAACAGTTTTTCCGGATAGACTCCGGCTTCAATCAGTTCCCGGAAGGAACGGATCACCGCCGGCTTATCTTCCTTATAGGTGACGCCAAACCACCGGTCCCCGGACGCAAGAACTGTTACATTCGCTTTTTCTTCCTGAATCAGTTCGTCAATGATCGTAGGGATCAGGTACTCTCCCTGCGTCATATCCGGAAGCTTTGAAAGGAACTGCGCAAACCCGCTTTCCAGTACCGGAAAGATCTCCGGCGTCAGCCCCCACATATTCATGGAGACCGGACAGGACGCGTCCACCGGACGAAGGGTGCCGTCCTCCTGACGGATGGCGGCTCCTTCTTCTGTTTTTACAATGTTCTTTGTTTCATTGACCCGGGTCAGATGGTGATCCTGATCCACACTGCAGATTCCTCTGGTTACACCGCCATTCTCACTCAGGGTATTGCCCAGCAGAAAACCTGCCATACAGAACTCCATCCGGTCCCCGGACGCATGATCCTGCACCAGGTAATCATGAACTTTCACAAAAGCCTCTTTTCCGTAATAGTCGTCCGCGTTGATGACCGCAAAGGGCTCCCGCACCACATCCTGGCAGCACAGAATCGCCTGCCCCGTCCCCCAGGGCTTTCTGCGCTCTGCCGGCTTTGTAAATCCATCCGGCAGATCCTCCAGTTCCTGAAATACGTAAGCAGTCTCTATGCGTTTTTCCATCCGGTTGCCGATCACCTCTCTGAAGTCTTTCTCCAGATCCTTCCGTATGATGAATACGACCTTGTCAAAACCGGCCTCTATGGCATCATGGATGGAATAGTCGATGATGATCTCTCCGGACGGCCCGACCGGCTCCAGCTGCTTGATGCCTCCCCCAAAACGGCTGCCGATCCCCGCCGCCATGACTACCAGTGTCGTTTTTTTCATGATACCCTCCTGTGTATTTTCCATAACCTTACATTACGCTTTTCATGGTGTCGATCACCTGAGACACGTATGTCTCGCACAGCTCCTGCGTCGTTGCTTCCACCATAACCCTGAGCACCGGCTCCGTGCCGCTCTCTCTCACAAGGATTCTTCCGTCCGTGCCCAGAGCCTCCTCCACTTTCTGGATCGCCGCTCTGACTTCCGGATGCTCCAGCACCGCCTTTTTATCGGTCACGCGCAGATTCTGAAGCAGCTGCGGATAGATCTTCACCTCCGAAGCCAGCGCAGCCAGCGTGGTCTTCTTCTCCAGCAGCACTTCCATGATCTTCAGGGAAGTCAGGATTCCGTCGCCGGTGGTCGCATGCTTGCTGAAGATGATATGTCCGGACTGTTCGCCTCCAAGACGGTATCCGTTCTCCATCATGTTCTCAAATACATATTTATCCCCGACCTTTGTCTTTTGATAATTCAGGCCGATCCGGTCGCAGGCTTTGTACAGGCCTATGTTGGACATGATCGTCGTAACGATCATATCATCCTTGAGCTGCCCGATCTCCTTCATATACTTTCCGCAGATGTACAGGATCAGGTCTCCGTCCACCACATTTCCATGCTCATCCACCGCCAGGCAGCGGTCCGCGTCTCCGTCATAGGCAAACCCCACATCCAGCCCTTTCTCCTTCACAAAAGCCTGAAGCGCCTCGATATGAGTGGAACCGCAGTCCTGATTGATATTCGTCCCGTCCGGATCGTTGTGGATCACATAGGTCTTTGCTCCCAGCGCGTCAAACACGCTCTTTGCGATGGACGACGCACTGCCATTGGAGCAGTCCAGTCCCACCCGCATGTTTTTAAAAGACCTGGTGGGCAGGGAAATCAGATAACCGATATAGCGGTTCCGTCCGGCGGAAAAATCCACGGTCCGTCCGATGTGCTCCTTTACCGCCAGCGGAATCTCTTCCGTCTCTCCGTCGATGTAAGCCTCGATCTGTTCCTCCACCGACGCATCCATCTTGTAACCCATGCTGTTGATGATCTTGATTCCGTTGTCGTAAAACGGATTGTGGCTTGCGGAAATCATAATCCCGCAGTCAAAGCCTTCCGTGCGGACCACGTAGGAGACGCTGGGCGTCGTTGTCACATGAAGCAGATACACATCCGCCCCGGAAGCGGTCAGCCCGGACACCAGCGCATACTCAAACATATAGCTGGATCTCCTCGTATCCTTTCCGATGACGATCTGCGCCTTGTGCTCCCGTCCATAATACCATCCAAGATAACGGCCTACTTTATAGGCATGCTCCACTGTCAGTTTTACATTCGCTTCACCGCGAAAGCCGTCCGTCCCAAAATATTTTCCCATTTTTCCATCCTCACTATCCATTATCTTTTCAAGTTTCAATTGTATATTATACGTAAAACAGCTGGTAATTTCAACCTGTTTTCCTTTTCTTCATTCAACTTTCTTCATTCAGCCTGCCCAGCCTTGCCGCCTGATCCGCTGCGATACAGGCATCCAGGATCTCCTGGATATCGCCGTTCATGACCTTGTCAAGCTTATACAGGGTCAGGCCGATCCGATGGTCCGTCACCCGTCCCTGCGGGAAATTATAGGTTCTGATCTTCTCCGAACGGTCTCCGGTGCCAATCTGGCTCCTCCTGGCCTCCGCCTCCGCATCATGCGCCTTCTGGCACTCTATATCGTACAGCTTCGCTCTCAGCAGGGCAAATGCCTTCGCCTTGTTCTGCAGCTGCGATTTCTCCGTCTGGCTGTACACCACGATCCCGGTGGGATAGTGGGTCAGACGTACGGCGGAATCCGTGGTATTGACGCACTGGCCGCCGTTTCCGGACGCTCTCATGACATCGATCCGAATATCCTTTTCATCGATCTGCACATCCACTTCCTCCGCCTCCGGCATGACGGCAACGGTGATCGTGGACGTGTGAATCCGCCCGCCGGACTCCGTCTCCGGCACCCGCTGTACCCGGTGCACGCCGGATTCGTATTTCATGACGGAATAGGCGCCCTGCCCGGTGACCATGAAGGTTACGCTCTTCATGCCCCCGATCCCGATCTCGTCCGCCTCCATCAGTTCCACTTTCCAGCGCCGGGACTCCGCATAATGGGCGTACATCCGGTAAATCTCCGCTGCGAACAGCGCCGCCTCATCTCCGCCGGCTCCGGCACGGATCTCCACGATGACGTTCTTGTCGTCATTGGGGTCCTTCGGAAGGAGCAGGATCTTCATCTGCTGCTCCAGCTCCCCCATCCGCCTTCTGGCGTCCGATAACTCTTCCTTCAGCATCTCCCGCATCTCTTCGTCGGACTCTCCGTCCAGCAGCGCAAGGCTGTCCTCGATGGTCTCCTGACATTTCCGGTATTCCGTATAGGCGTCCACCAGAGGCTGCAGGTCCGCCTGCTCCTTCATCAGCTTCCGAAAACGGTTCTGGTCATTCACAACGGACGGCTCCGTCAGCTCGTTTGTAATCTCCTCATACCGCCTCACCAGATCTTCTAATCTGTCAAACATCTCATTCCTCCAAACTGTCTATGTCTTCAGTCTCCCATACACGACCCGGTCATGGCCCGACAGATCCTTTACCACCCGAATTCCGGTAAACTCCTTTTCCATCAACAGCCGGACCTGCTCCGCCTGATCGTATCCGATTTCAAAAAAAAGCCAGCCGCCCGGTTCCAGATACCCCGGACTCTGTTCTGTAATCTTTCTATAATAATACAGCCCGTCTTCTCTGCCATCCAGCGCCAGACGCGGCTCATGATCCCGCACCTCTTCCATAAGCGTATCCACCACATCCGACGGGATGTAGGGCGGGTTGGACAGGATGCAGTCATACCTTCCTTCCACCCGTTCAAAAAGATCGCTCTGCAGAAGCCCGGAACAGACCTTAAGGCGGTTCCGGTTCCGCTCCGCCACCCTCAGCGCCTTTTCCGACAGGTCTGCGCCGGTCCCCGATACTCCGGGTACCAGCTTCAGGACGCTGAACAGGATGCAGCCGCTTCCGGTACACAGATCCAGGACGCGCATACCCGGACGGATATATCTTATCGCTTCCTCCACCAGAATCTCCGTATCCTGCCTGGGAATCAGCACATCTTCATTCACATAAAACGAAAAGCCCATGAAATCCTGAACGCCTGTCAGATGCTGCAGCGGCACATGGCGGCTTCTCTCTCCCAGAAGCTCCCGATAATGCCGCTCGTGCTCCGGCTCCACCTCCCGGCCCGGATGCAGAAACCGTTCATCCTTTGCATAACTTCCTGCATATTCCAGAAGATACCATGCATCCAGCTCCCATTCGTCGATCCCCGCCCTTCGGAGGATCTCCTTCCCCTCCCCGAGCAGCTCTGTAAGCTTCACAGTTCTTCGCCTTCCTCCTCGTCGTACAGAGGATATCCAAGAAATTCTCTCCAGTCAAAAACCGCTTCCACCGCCGCCATGGCCACTTCGATCATGTCGTCCTCCGGCTCCTTTGTGGTCAGCATCTGCATCCCCTTACCCGGCAGGCTTAAAATTCTCACGAGTACATTGTCACTGCGTCCCGCAAGCCGGATAAATTCATAGGACACGCCTGCGATGACCGGAATCAGAAGAATCCGAAAGGCCACGCGCAGCACCGGAGATTCCACACGGATAAAAATAAAGAAAATGATACTGATAATCATTACGATAAACAGAAAACTGGTCCCACATCTGGAGTGATAGCGGGAACTCTTCCGCACGTTCTTTACATTCAGCTCCCTGCCCCGCTCGATGCAGTTGATGCACTTGTGCTCCGCTCCGTGATACATATAGACTCTCCGGATGTCCTTCATGGACGAAATCAGCACCACGTAAAGTACAAAAAGCCCCAGGCGGATCCCGCCTTCAATGACGGCCAGCAGCGTATTGCTCACCACATAACTGCGGAAAAAGTTGGAGATAAAATAGGGAAGCACCATGAAGATCCCCACCGCCATCACGATGGAAAATGCCACGGTAAAGCCCATGACGATCCGCTCGGCCTTTTCTCCGAACAGCTTCAGCAAAAACCGCTCGAATCCGCCCGGCTCTTCCTCCCCCTCTTCTTCATAGAACCCGGCGGAAAAAGTCAGCGTCTCCATCCCCAGCACGAGAGAATCCACAAAATTGACCACCCCCCGGACCAGAGGCAGCTTTGCCCACATGCTCCTGCCGCCGATGCCCTCATGGACGTCCACTTTGACCTCAATCTCTCCGTCCGGCTTCCGGACCGCCACCGAGTACCGTTCTTTATTTTTCATCATGATCCCTTCAAGCACCGCCTGGCCGCCAATTCCTGATGGTTTCATCCTTTCACATCCTTTTACGTATAGTATGAGAATGGGATCTGCCTTCCCGGCAGCTCCCGTATTTTGCCATGGAAGTAAAATAGGTTGAGATTATCCATAACCCCAACCTGTCTTTCAGCTGCTTATTTGCTGATACCATATTTACGATTGAACTTATCAATACGTCCGCGGGCAGCTGCCGCCTTCTGCTGGCCTGTGTAGAAAGAGTGGCATTTGGAACAGATCTCTACGTGAATGTCCTTCTTGGTAGAACCTGTCACAAAGGTGTTGCCGCAGTTGCAGGTTACAGTTGCCTGAAAATAATTCGGATGGATTCCTTCTTTCATATGTTTCACCTCTCTCATTATTCGTGAACTTCTGGTTGTTCCCAATTCCCGGCCAATGCCGCTCCGGTAGATCCACGGCAAGCTATCCCGGGCTATCCCCACAAGTCCCTGTGGTTCTTTTCTCACGTTATCTTCACGATTATAGCACAGGACAGCGCCCGACGCAAGCCATTTTATCAAACATTCAGAAAAACATTCCAAAAAATTAACAGCTAGAAAAACCGCGTCTTCTTTGCATTCTGCACAAATTCTTCGTTGGTCCGGGTTCTGGCAAAGAGGTTCAGAATCGTCTCCACCGCATCGTCCGCCTTCATGCCGTTCAGCGCCTTGCGGATATTGTCCATGGCCTGCTGTTCCTCCGGATTCAAAAGCAGGTCTTCCCTTCTCGTGCTGGACTTCGGAATATCAATGGCCGGGAACACCCGCTTCTCCGCCACCTTCCGGTCAAGGACCAGCTCCATGTTGCCGGTACTCTTGAACTCCTCATAGACCACGTCGTCCATCTTGCTCCCTGTATCCACAAGGGCCGTGGCAAGGATCGTCAGGCTTCCCCCCTCCCGCATGTTCCTGGCCGCGCCGAAGAAACGCTTGGGCATATGCAGCGCCGCCGGGTCCAGGCCGCCGGACAGTGTCCGTCCGCTGGGCGGCACGATCAGATTGTACGCCCTTGCAAGGCGGGTGATGCTGTCTAACAGGATCGCCACGTCCCGCCCGCTCTCCACCAGCCGCTTGGCGCGCTCGATCACCATCTCGGATACCCTCTTGTGGTGCTCGGCCAGCTCGTCAAAAGTCGAATAGACCACTTCCACATTCCTGCCCTCAATGGCTTCCTTCACATCCGTAACCTCTTCGGGACGTTCGTCGATCAGCAGAATGATCAGATACATCTCCGGATTGTTCTTCGTGATAGACTTGGCCACATCCTTCAGAAGCGTGGTCTTGCCGGCCTTCGGCGGAGAGACGATCATACCGCGCTGGCCTTTTCCGATGGGCGCGATCTCGTCCACAATCCGCATGGCCAGACTCCCGCCCGCCCGCTCCATCCGAATCCGCTCATTGGGGAAGATCGGAGTCAGGTCTTCGAAGTTTGGCCGTTTGGCATTGGCCTCCGGATGGAGTCCGTTGACGCTCTTCACATACAGCAGGGCGCAGAACTTTTCTTTTTCCGTCTTCACCTTTGTGTTGCCCGTCACGATATCCCCGGTCTTCAGATTGAACCGGCGGATCTGAGACGGGGACACATACACATCATTTTCTCCCGGCAGGTAATTGTCGCTCCGGATAAAACCGAAACCGTCCGCCATGACCTCCAAAATCCCCTGCACCGTCTGTCCGCTGTCAAGCTGTTCCATATCGGACACGGTCTTTCCGCTCTCGGCCGCCTGGGACTTGACCATCTCCGCAGCCGAAGCCTTCTCATCCTCAGCCAGCATCGCCGCGATCACCGCATCCTTCCTCATGGCAGAAGTTCCCTTGATCCCACGGTTCTTCGCCACGTCACGCAGCACTGCAAGTGACAGAGATTCATATTTTTCTCTCATATTACTATCCATATATTCCTCCTGATAACTCAACTGTTCATTCCTGCTCTATACACTGGGGATGAGTCTGCCAGACCCGGCAGCACATACTGAACTGTTCTAAGTATACTACCTTTGTCCCTGATTGAAAAGGGTGATTTTCACTGAAATGATTGATTTTTGCATTTTCCTGTGATAGATTGAACCTATGACACTGTGGAATGACAAACCCTATCACTCACTTGATTATGAATTAAAGCGCCGTTTCGGCGAAAAGATCTACCGTCTCGCACTGAACGGAGGCATGACCTGTCCGAACCGGGACGGGCGGATCGGTTATGGAGGCTGCATCTTCTGCAGCAGCGGCGGGTCCGGAGAATTTGCCGCAGATCCCGCGCTCTCCATCCGGCAGCAGATCGCAGAAGCCAGAGAACGGCTGGCAGGCAGGCGGCAGGCGAACCATTATATCGCCTATTTTCAAGCCTATACCAACACCTACGCCCCTGTCCCCTATCTGCGTTCCATTTTTACAGAGGCCATCTCCTGCCCCGAGATCATCCTGCTCTCCATCGCCACCAGGCCGGACTGCCTGCAGCCCGAGATTGTTAATCTTTTATCAGAGCTGAGCCGAATCAAACCCGTCTGGGTGGAACTGGGGCTTCAGACGATCCACGAGGATACGGCTGCGCTGATCCGGAGAGGCTATCCGCTGTCCGTCTACGAAGACGCGGTCAGCCGGCTGCGGTCCCATGGGATTGAAATCATCACCCATGTGATCCTCGGCCTGCCTGGAGAAGACCGGGAACGGATGCTGCAGACGATCCGTTATCTCAACGGCCGGGACATCCAGGGCATAAAGCTTCAGCTTCTGCATATTTTAAAAGGAACGGACCTTGCCGCGCTTTACGAGCAGGAACCCTTTCACGTCTTCACTCTGGAGGAATACGTGGAGATGATTTTAGCCTGCACCGAACAGCTTCGGCCGGACCTGGTCATACACCGCCTCACCGGAGACGGGCCGAAAGACCTGCTCATCGCGCCCCTGTGGAGCAGCTCCAAAAGGCATGTGCTCAACACGATCCACCGGGAATTCCGGATCAGGGACACCTGGCAGGGAAAATATTACAGGAAAGAATGGAGTACCCCTTATGACTGAAACACTGTCTCTCTACAAACTGATCGTTCTGAAGATGCTGGACCAGATCGATCCCCCCCTCACTAACTCCCAGATCTCCGAATTCATCCTGGAGAAGGAGTATACGAATTATTTTACCCTGCAGCAGGCGCTCTCCGAGATGGAGGAGACCGGCCTTGTAACCGTATCAAACAAACGCAACAGTTCCTTTTATCACATTACCGATACCGGAAGGAACACCCTGCACTACTTCGGCAGCAAGATTTCCGACGCCATCTGCGCGGATATTCGATCCTATCTGGCCGACCATGCGCTGGAGATCCGGGACAGCCTTTCCACCACGGCTGACTATTATCCGGGAAGCGATGACAATTATCTGGTCCGCTGCCAGGTACGGGAACAGCATTCCACACTGATCGATCTGACCCTCTCCGTCACCTCGGAAAAAGAAGCCGCTTCCATGTGCGGCCACTGGAAAAGCCGGAGCCAGGAGATTTATGAATACCTCATGAAGCAGCTGCTGTAGGGCCGTTCAGCGCCGCCATTCCCCGATGGATTCCGCCAGCTCCCGGATGTTGCTTATGACATGCTCAAAAGCCCCCGCTTCATAGAGCTGGATCAGGATCAGGCCTGCGGGCACCGCAATAATCATGCCCAGGATCCCGGACAGCCGGTAGCCGATGAACAGAAGGAACAATGTGGTCAGGGTATCCACTCCGATACTGTCGCCCACCATCTTGGGCTGGATGATCTGCCGGGTCAGCTGTGTCACCGCGTAGAGCACAAGCAGCCCCGCCGCCCGCGGGATGCTGTCGCTCAGCGCGCAGAACAGCGCCCACGGCAGCAGCACGGTTCCGGTACCCAGCATGGGAAGAAAATCCAGCAGCGCGATGATGGCCGCCAGCAGCACGGCGTATTCGATGCGCATCAGCAGAAATCCCGCCGCCAGCAGTACGCCCACCACGCCCATGATCTTAAACTGCGCCCGAAAATACCCGCCAACCGCGTACTTCAGGTTCGCCCACACCATTTTCAGATGTTTTCCGAACTTCTCCGGCATCACCTTCCGCGCAATTCTGTGCACTCTTTCCCTCTGAGCAATAAAGAAATAGGCAAAAAGCAGTACGAAAATAAAGGAGATCAGTACCGAAGGGATATTGCGCGCCGCGTTTCCGGCCGCCTCCACCGTTCCGCTGCCAATGCTTCCGATCAGCTGCCCCAGAAGATCGGTCGCATGGTCCGTCAGGCTCGCGATCTTCGCTCTCATATCCGGCGGCATCCGTTCGGACACGCCCTGCAGGTTTTCCGCGATCCGGTCCAGCCCCTGTACCAGCGCCTGATAGTAGACCGGCAGGCGCTGCACCAGCTCTCCCGCCTCCCGCCACGCCCACAGCGCTGCATAGTAGAAAGCGACCACGATCAGAAAGATCGCGCCGAAAATGATCCCAAAGGAACTGTGCTTTCTCACAATATGCAGATGCCGTTCCAGAAAATGAACCAGCGGATTGGTCAGCTGCGCAATGACCCATCCCGCGATGACCGGCAGGAAAAAACGCACCAGCGCCGGCCCCGCAAACACCAGAAACAGCGCCTCTGCCGCAAAGATCCCGATATTCAGCAGATTTTTAAAGACAGTCCTCCCGTTTCTAACAGGGTCTTCCTTCATACAGACGTCTCCTTTGCACACGCATCGATCAGTTCCCATATCTCTTCCCGGCCCTGCCTGGTCTGTGCCGAGAAGGGAATGATCTTCGTACCCGGGACCAGTTTCAGCCCTTCCCGAAGAATCTTCAACTGCTTCTGCACCTGGCTCCTTTTGATCTTGTCCAGTTTTGTGGCAATGATGACCGGTTCATACCCCTGATGAACGATCCACTCATACATGTCCCGGTCATTGGCCGAAGGTTCATGGCGGATATCGATCAGAAGAAATACCGCTTTCAGCTGTTTGGAGCTGTGCAGATAATTCTCGATCATCTTTCCCCATTTCGCTTTTGTCTCCTGGTTCACTTTGGCGTAACCATAGCCCGGGAGGTCCACCAGATAGACTTCCTGATTCACATTATAAAAATTGATCGTCTGTGTCTTTCCCGGCTGCGAGGAAGTCCGGGCAAGCGATTTCCGGTTCAAAAGCCCATTGATCAGGGACGATTTCCCCACATTGGATTTTCCGGCAAGCGCCACCTCCGGTTTTGTATTCTCGGGAAGTCTGCTGGTAATCCCGCAGACGGTTTCCAGTTCTGCCTGTCTGATTATCATATCCACCTCTTATACAAACGCATGTTCGATCACTTTGTCCATGGCTTCTGCATAAACCAGCTCCATGCCCCCTGTGATCTCCGTGGAAAGTTCCTCCACATCCCTCCGGTTTTTCTCCGGCACGATGACCGTATGCATACCGGCGCTTTTGGCCGCCAGAAGCTTTTCTTTCAATCCCCCAATGGGAAGCACCCTGCCCCGGAGTGTGATCTCCCCGGTCATGGCCACATCCGCCCGCACCGGACGCTCCAGAATCGCGGACAGCATGGCAGTGGCCATGGTGATGCCCGCGGACGGCCCGTCTTTTGGCACCGCGCCTTCCGGAATATGAATATGGATATCATGCTCCTGGAAATAACCTTTTTCCAGCCCGTAATCGGGACTGATGGAACGAATATAGCTGATTCCGGCCCTTGCGGACTCCTGCATCACGTCTCCCATCTGGCCGGTCAGCTCCAGATTTCCCTTTCCCGGCATGAGATTCACCTCGATCTCCAGCGTATCTCCGCCCGCGCTGGTCCAGGCAAGTCCCCGGACAATGCCGGTCTCATCCTTTTCATTGCGCTTCTGATATTCGTAAATCGTCTTTCCAAGGTAGGTTTCCAGATTCTTTTCCGTTATCCGGACGCGGCTCTTCTCTTTCTCCAGAATCTCCCGGTCCGCTTTCCGGCACAGGGACGCCAGCTTCCGCTCCAGATTACGCACACCGGCTTCCCTTGTATACTGATGGATAATCTTCTCCAGCGCTTTTTCATTGATCTGCAGCTGGCTTTTCTTCAGCCCGTGACGCGCCATCTGCTTGGGCAGCAGATGGTCCTTGGCGATATGAAGCTTTTCGTTCTCTGTATAACTGTTGACCTCTATGATCTCCATACGGTCCAGAAGCGGCCGGGGTATCGTCTGGGTATCGTTGGCCGTACAGAGGAACATGACCTCTGATAAATCCACCGGCAGCTCCACATAGTGATCCCGGAACCTCATATTCTGCTCACTGTCCAGCACCTCCAGCAGCGCGGAAAAGGTATCCCCTCTGTGGTCGCTGCTGACCTTGTCAATCTCATCCAGCACCATCAACGGATTTTTCACCCCCGCATGACGGATACCGTCCACGATCCGGCCCGGCATGGCACCAATATAGGTTCTTCTGTGTCCCCGGATCTCCGCTTCGTCATGGACGCCCCCCAGGCAGATCCTGACATACTTCTTGTTCAGCGCATGGGCGATGGAACGGGCCACGGACGTCTTGCCGGTTCCGGGCGGCCCCACCAGACAGAGAATCGGGCTTTCTCCCTTATCCAGCATCTTGCGCACTGCCAGAAACTCCAGAATCCGTTCCTTGACTTTCTCCAGCCCATAGTGTTCTTTCTCAAGGATCTTCTTCGCTTCCTTCAAATCCAGGCGCTCCTCTCCCCGATGGTCCCAGGGCAGATCCAGAAGCGTCTCAATATACCCCCGGATCACGGATGCTTCGGCAGAATTTCCTCCGGCACTTAAAAATCTGCGGATCTCCTTCTCGATCCGGTCCCTGACCTCCTGCGGAGCCTCCAGCTCCTCTGTCGCTTTACGGAACTGCTCCGCCTCCGCACCGGCCCCGTCGTCTCCCAGTTCCTCGCGGATCACCTTCATCTGTTCCCTCAGAATATAATCCTTCTGGTTCTTATCCACACGGGCTTTCACTTTCCCCTGGATGTCCCTGCGGAACTGCTCAATCTCAATCTCATTGTTCAGCATGATACAAAGCATCTCATAGCGCTGCGCCAGCGTCTCTGTCTCCATCAGCTTCTGCTGCTGCTCCCAGTCAAAGGGTGTATGTATCATGACCTGGACCATCAGCCTTTCCAGTCCGGCGCTGTCCAGTACCTGACGCATGACATCCTTTCCAATCTTGCTGCTGCACTCACAGTACTTTTTGAAAACATCCTGCAGATTACGGTCCATCGCCTCTTTCCCGCTCTCCGGCAGGGCGCCAAAATCTTCCGGCTCCACAGGAACCACGGAAGCTTCCAGATAGTCTTCTCCTTCCAGCTCCAGAAGTTCCGCCCCAAACAACCCTTCCACCAGCACTCGGAGAATGCCGTGGGGCATCTTTACAATCTGCTTGATTTCTGATACTGTTCCCAGACGAAACAGATGTTCCATCTCTGGAAGCTCCACCTCGGGATCTTTCTGCGTCACGATAAACAGCTTCTGTTCTTTCTTCAGCGCCTGTTCCACCGCTTTTACGGATCTGGCCCGGCTCACATCAAAGTGAGTGATCATCTCCGGAAGGACGGTCATCCCCCGCAGAGCAACCGCCGGTATCTTTGTCTCTGGTCTTCCCACTCTTTCCCCTCCTAATTATGGTTCCGCTTCGGTCCGCCTGCCGCACTTCCCGGAGATCCATTCCCGTCCGCCGGTGCGGCCGTCCATGGATCTGTGCGGCTTGCGGACCTTCGCTGTCAGTATCATGTCAAAAGTCGCAAAAGGGACCCTGTGCGCAGGGCCCCTCGTTATCCTATTTTCTCGTTATCAGAGGTGTTCCCGTTCCCTCTACAGCGCCCCTGGTAATGGTACAGCTCCTGATGCTGCTGTCCGACGGGATTCGGAACATGAGGTCCATCATCGTCTCTTCCATGATAGATCTGAGTCCTCTGGCCCCGGTCTTGCGGGAAATCGTCTTCTCTGCCACCGCTTCCACCGCCTCTTCATCGAACTCCAGTTCGACCTGATCCAGCTCAAACAGCTTCTGATACTGCTTGATGATGGAGTTCTTCGGCTCCACAAGGATCCTTACCATATCGTCTCTGGTCAGAGGATCCAGAGAGACTGCGATCGGAACCCTTCCCATAAACTCAGGAATCATACCGAATTTGATAAAGTCCTCCGGCAGCGCGTTTCTCAAAAGCTCACCCACGTTTTCCCTGCGCCTGTCGCGGATATCCGCGTTGAAACCGATGGAGCCGCGGTCCATACGGGTTTCGATGATCTTATCCAGCCCTTCAAAGGCACCGCCGCAGATAAACAGAATATTGGTCGTATCGATCTGCAGAAGCTCCTGATGAGGATGCTTCCGCCCGCCCTGGGGCGGCACCGATGCCACCGTACCCTCCAGGATCTTCAGGAGCGCCTGCTGGACTCCTTCTCCGGATACGTCCCTGGTAATGGACGGATTCTCCGACTTTCGGGTAACCTTGTCAATCTCGTCAATATAGATAATGCCCTTCTGCGCACGCTCAATATCATAGTCTGCCGCCTGGATGATCTTCAGCAGAATGTTCTCCACATCTTCTCCCACGTAACCGGCTTCGGTCAGCGTCGTCGCGTCTGCGATGGCAAACGGAACATTCAGTATTCTGGCAAGTGTCTGTGCCAGCAGTGTCTTGCCGGAACCGGTAGGGCCCAGCAGAAGGACATTGCTCTTCTGAAGTTCTACATCCAGATCCTGCTCCGCAAGGATTCTTTTATAATGATTGTACACTGCCACACAGAGCGTTTTTTTCGCATTCTCCTGTCCGATCACGTAATCATCCAGGAACGCTTTGATCTCCTGCGGTTTCAGCAGGTTGATGTCTTCCGCATCCAGTCCGATCTCATCGTCGTTCAATTCTTCCTCGATGATCTCGGAACAGAGCTCCACGCACGCGTCGCAGATGTAGACCCCATTGGGTCCCTTCAGCAGTTTCAGGACCTGACTCTCCGTCTTCCCGCAAAAGGAACATCTGATTTCATTTCTAGCCATGTAATTCTCCCTTAATGTCTTACCATTATCTGATCGATCAGACCATAATCTTTTGCTTCATCAGCAGTCATGTAATTATCGCGTTCTGTATCTCTCTGAATCACATCCAGCGGCTGTCCCGTGCGCTCTGCCAGAATGGCGTTCAGCTTTTCCCTGGTGCGCAGGATATGCTTTGCGGCAATCTCGATCTCCGTCGCCTGCCCCTTCGCGCCTCCCAGAGGCTGATGGATCATGATCTCCGAATTCGGCAGTGCGAACCGTTTCCCCGCAGTTCCTCCCGCAAGCAGGAACGCGCCCATGCTGGCAGCCATGCCGATACAGATGGTGGAAACGTCGCATTTAATGTAATTCATCGTATCGAAAATTGCCATCCCGGCGGTCACGGAACCGCCCGGACTGTTGATGTACAGGTTGATATCCTTCCCGGGGTCTTCCGATTCCAGGAACAGAAGCTGCGCCACCACCAGGCTGGCAGTCGTCTCATTTACCTCTTCTCCAAGAAAGATAATCCTCTCCTTCAGCAGCCTGGAATAGATGTCATAGCTTCTCTCTCCCCTGCTGGTCTGTTCTATGACGTAAGGTACCAATGCCATGTTTTTCTCCTCCTAAATAATCAAACTCCCCGCAACAAAGGGCACAGCCCTGCCATGCCCTCCCGGTCCGACAGGACCCTCTGCTCTGCAAACTTATGCTTCCACCGCATTCTCAGAAAGCACTTTCACTGCCTTCTGGATCGCCAGGTCTTTCTTCATCTCTTCCAGCTGGCTCTCTCCGAAGATCTCCTTTACCTTATCCACTTCCATCTTGTAGAGTTCTGCCATCCGGTTCATCTCCGCATCCACATCCTCTTCCGTCACTTCGATGTTCTCCGCTGCGGCAACCGCCTCCAGCACCAGCCTGCTCTGGATGTTCTGAAGCGCTCTGGGACGCATCTGCTCTCTGTACTGCGCTTCCGTCATCCCCGTATACTGGAAATACTGATCCAGCGACAGGCCCTGCATCTGCATTCTCTGGGCAAAGTCATCCATGAGCTGCTCCGTCTGGAATTCCACCATGGCATCCGGAATATCCATCTGCGCACCCGCGATCACTTTTTCAAGAACCGCGTCCTCTTTCATCCTCTCAGCGTCCGCCTCTTTATCTTTCAGAAGTCTTGCCCTGATATCCTGCTTATATTCATCCAATGTATCAAATTCCGATACTTCCTGTGCAAATTCATCATCCACTTCAGGAAGTTCCTTCACTTTGATGGAGTTCACACAGCACTTGAACAAAGCGGCCTTGCCGGCAAGCTCTTTGGAGTGGTACTCCTCCGGGAACGTCACATTCACTTCCAGCTCTTTGCCGATCTCTGCTCCGATCAGCTGCTCCTCAAAGCCAGGGATAAACGCTCCGGAACCGATGGTCAGATCATAGTTCTCACCTTTTCCGCCCTCAAAGGCAACGCCGTCCACAAAACCTTCAAAATCCAGCGTAACCATATCTTTATCCGCTACCGGACGATCCTCCACCGTGATGGTTCTGGAGTTCGTCTCTCTTTCCTTCATAAGCTCCGCTTCGATCTCCTCGTCAAGGACCTCCACCGGAACCTTATCCACCTGGATGCCCTTATACTCTCCAAGCGTCACCTCCGGCTTCACAGCCACCGTGGCCGTGTAGATAAACGGCTTGCCGCTCTCCATCTGGACGATGTCGATCTGGGGACGGGATACCAGCTCCTCGCCGCACTCGTCCGCCGCATCAGAATAGGACTTCGGAAGCATCTCGTCGATGGCGTCATTATAGAAGACCTCTCTGCCGTACATCTTCTCGATCAGCTGACGCGGCGCCTTGCCCTTACGGAAGCCCGGAACGTTGATGCTTTTGCGCATTTTCTGATATACGCTCTGAATGGCCTTTTCCACATTCTCTGCAGGCACTTCTATGGTAAGCTTCGCCATGTTTTTCTCTAATTTTTCTACCTGTACACTCATAATCCTGAATATATCCTCCTTGTATTTTATATCAGTATTGCCTGATTTACATACTCATAGACATTTTACAAGTATAACACAAAACAATGAGGCTGTCTAGTACGACAACCCCATTGTTTTTGTTATTTTTCAGCTTTTTTATCAATTACTGGCCGGAAGACATCTGCTGTTCCTGCTTCATGATCATTTTCTTGACCATCTCGCCGCCGATGGAACCTGCCTGTCTGCTGGTCAGATCACCATTGTAACCGTCCTTAAGAGGAACGCCAAGTTCGCTTGCCACTTCCTCTTTAAAACGGTTCATAGCTGCTTTTGCTTCCGGTACTGCCATACTGTTGGTTCCGGATTTGCTGTTCTCATTAGACATGTTATTCACCTCCATGCCCATAGTATCCTCCAAAACCATTTTGACATACTGGAAGTTTCTGGCGTGCCTGTCAGTGGCCGCTGATGATCCCTTTTTTGATCTCCAGCGCTTTTTCCTCCGATACCAGCAGCCTTACCAGTTCCAGCGCAAACGCGATGGCCGTGCCCATTCCGCGGCTGGTCGTCACATTTCCGTCGGTCACCACGCGGTCATACACCACTTCCGCGCCTGCAAGCCTGTCCTCAAATCCCGGATAGCAGGCCGCTTTCTTTCCTTTCAGAATCCCCAGGTCGCCCAGCACGCTGGGCGCCGCGCAGATCGCCGCCACTCTCTTTCCCTCCCGGGCAAACTGTACCAGCCGGTCCGTAAGCGCTCTGCACGCTCCCAGATGCCTGGTCCCCGGCATGCCGCCCGGAAGCACCAGGACTTCCGTATCCCCCAAATCCACATTCTCCAGGCACGCGTCCGCTTTTACCGGAATCCCGTGGCTTCCGGTCACCATCTGTTCATCCGTAATGGCCACGGTCTGCGTCTCCACGTCCGCCCTTCTTAAAATATCCACCACAGTCAGGCCCTCGATCTCTTCGAACCCTTCCGCCAGAAACACACATACTCTGCTCATATGCCATCCTCCTGTTTTTTCTTTCTGTATGTATATCATACCATTTTTTTCTCAAATATGCTACACTGACTGCAGGCCCGTCCGCACCGGACAGGCGTGCACCTGTACAAAAACACAGAATGGAGTGAACCGTTTTCATGAAAAACTATGAGATTGAACGCAAATATCTGATCCACACGCCTCCAGAAGCGCTGGAAACCTTCCCCTCTCACCGGATCGAACAGGGTTACCTCTGCACGGACCCTGTGGTCCGCATCCGCAGACAGGACGACGCGTATTACCTGACTTACAAATCCAAAGGGCTCATGATCCGGGAGGAATACAATCTCCCGCTGACCGAAGAAGCCTACCTCCATCTGAGAACCAAGGTGGACGGACGGCTCATCAGCAAGCGCAGATACCTGATCCCTCTTGATCCCTATACCATCGAGCTGGATGTCTTTTCCAGCCCGAAAGAAGGGCTGATGCTGGCTGAAGTGGAATTTCCCACAGAGGAAGCCGCTCTCTCCTTCACCGCCCCGGACTGGTTCGGCGAAGATGTGACGACATCCCCTCTGTACCACAACAGCAATTTAAGTAAACTCTGAATCCTTCCCTCTTTTTTTAATCTCCTCCAGCATCTCCTGCGGCGTTCTGGCGTCTTCGGGCGCCTCCAGCCGCACAAAGAACAGCCGGACCAGCCGAAGCCTGATACGCATCCATATATACAGTTTTCTGATTTTTCTTCCCATCTATTCATACCCTCCAACTGTATTCTACCTCATTTTGTTGCATAAAATCAACTGTTCTTTGTATTTATCATGCTGTTAGTATTAAATTTCTGCTTTTCGTTGCATTCAAACAAGAGGAAATGGGAACTTGCTATAATATCCCCGAAGAAGAGGTGTATTATGGCGCAAAACAAAATTGCTGAGACGCTGAAGGAACTCCGTATCCATCATGGGCTGACGCAGGATATGCTCAGCAGCAGGTTAAATATATCCAGACAGACACTGTCCAACTACGAGACCGGAAAACGGGTTCCCGATCCCGACTCACTTTGTGTACTGGCTGAATTCTATCATGTCACTCTGGACCAGCTGATCCGGACCGGGCTGCGTCCTGTGGCCGCCGATCCTTTTGCCTCCCTTCCGGAAGAGGACCGGAAGTTTCTGCAGGCGTATCACTGTCTGTCCCTGGACAAGCAGAAAAGCCTGCGGGAATACCTGGAATTTCTCGGACGTTGATTCACTGCGTGGACTGGTACACAATCCGGCCTGCGCAGATGGTAAAGCAGACTTTCCCCGGAAGACTCCAGCCAATGAACGGACTGTTGGATGCTTTTGACATAAAATGCTCCACGGTCCATTTTTCTTTTTCCCTGAAAATAACCAGATCCGCCGGCGCGTCCTCTGTAACGCTCCCCGGGATCATCCGATACAGTTCTGCCGGATTTCTGCTCATAAGAGCCAGAAGTTCCATGAGCGTCAGATATCCGGGCTCCACAAGGGACTGGATTCCAAGGCCAAGAGAAGTCTCCAGCCCTGTAATCCCGCTGGGCGCGTCCTTCAGAGGACGCGCTTTTTCTTCCCTGCTGTGAGGTGCGTGATCCGTCACGATCAGATCGATGGTCCCGTCCTTAAGGCCGCCGATGATCGCCATCCGGTCTTCCTCGGTCCGAACCGGCGGGTTCATCCGGGCGCAGGTCCCATAACGCTCCACCGCCTCCTCCGTCAGCGTAAAATGATGAGGCGTCGCCTCCGCGTGGATATCCGCTCCCAGTTTCTTCGCCAGCCGGACCAGCTCCACCGAATTTTGGGAACTGATATGCTGGATGCACACCGTCGCCCCGGTATACAGGGCAAGCATGCAGTCCCTCGCCACCATCACATCCTCCGCTTCCCGCGGCGCCCCGCCGTAGCCGATCCGTTCCGCCACGGCCCCCTGATGGACTCCCGGGTCTTTGATCAGAAGCGGATCTTCCTCGTGAAGGCTGATGGGCAGATCCAGCTCTTTCGCCTTTCTCATGGCCTCCAGAAGCAGTTTTTCATCGGTCAGCGGTATGCCGTCGTCCGTAAAGCCCGCCGCGCCTGCATCCGCCAGCGCCTCCATGTCGGTCAGTTCCTTCCCTTTCAGCCCTTTTGAAACCGCCGCCGCCTGAAGCACATGGATTCCTGTGGCCTCTCCCTTCTTCTGCACATATGCCAGCGTCTCCGCATTGTCCACCGCCGGATCGGTATTGGCCATGCATACAACCGTGGTGACTCCGCCCTTCGCCGCCGCGCGGGCGCCGGTCGCAATGTCCTCCTTCCAGGTCTGGCCCGGATCGCGGAAATGCACATGGACGTCCACAAGCCCCGGAGCCACCACCATCCCCGACGCGTCAATGACGTCCGCCCCGGGAGCGCACAGCCCTTTCCCGGTTCTCTGGATCACAGCCCCGTCGATCAGCACATCCATTACCTCATCTGTTCCTGTCACCGGGTCGACCACCCGGCCATTTCGAATCAACAACATACACGCCTCCTGTCCCGGGCCCTGCCGACCCGTCTTATTCTTTATTCTTACTTACTATTCTATCCGCCGGGCATCCGCCGCGCAAGTCTGTTTTCCAAAATCCGCCCGGCGCATTTTCCCCTAAAACCTTGCATCTCTTCCCTCCTGTGGTACAATAGGGACAACAGGGAGGTACTTTGACTATGAAACCATTTACAAAAGGAATTGCCGCGGGACTTGGCGTCGGCGTCCTTCTCATCCTGCTTTTGACCCTTTACACCTTTACCGCCGGATCTTTGGAGGATTCCGGACAGGCGCAGGTTCCGGAGGAAACAGATATCCAGGAGGAGCCTTCCTCTTTGGAAGAGGAACTGGAAGACATCCCGGAAGAAACAGAAGAGCCCGAGCCGGAAGAGCCTGCGCCGGAGGAGGAGATCCCGGAGGAGCCGCAGCCCTCGGAGGTTGTCTTTTCCTTCGCAGGCGATGTAATGTTCTCCGATCACTATACGTCCGCCTATGACCAGAACGGCATCTCTGCCATCGCGGACGCGGAAATGCTGGCCGCCATGCAGGATTCGGACCTGTTCATGCTCAATGAGGAATTCCCCTTCAGCTTTCAGGGAGATCCCATGGAGGACAAGCAGTACACATTCCGTACCGACCCCCGGTATGTATCCATCTTTCAGGATCTGGGCGTCGATATGGTCTCTGTGGCCAACAACCATGCGCTGGATTTCGGCCAGGCCGCTTTCTGTGATACGCTGGAGACTCTGAAGCAGGCGGACATCGCCTGTCTCGGCGGCGGTTACCAGATCACCGAGGCTTCCGCTCCCGGAATCTTCGAGGTCAACGGCCAGACCTTCGCCGTCTTTGCCGCCACGCGGGTATCCCCGTCCTACGACTGGTACGCTACGGACAGCCAGCCCGGCATGTTCCAGACGTATGATCCTTCCAGGCTCAACGCCGCCATCGCGGAGGCGGACGGCCGGTATGACCACGTCATCGTCTTCGTCCACTGGGGCATCGAGCGAAATGAATACCCGGAGGATTATCAGCACGCGCTGGCCAAGGGCTACATCGACGCCGGTGCGGATCTGGTTCTGGGCTGCCATCCCCACATCCTGCAGGGCTTCGAATATTATAAAGACGTGCCCATCGTATACAGCCTTGGAAATTACCTTTTCGGCAGCCGGGATGGCGACACCCTGCTGCTGCAGGCAGTCTTTGCAGAGGATGGCTCCATGGAGATCCGGCTTCTTCCATGCCGAAGGCAGAACGGCGTCCTGTCCGCCATTAAGGACCCCTCCGCCCTGTACCGGCACCTGACGGAGCTGTCCTTCGACGCGGAAGTTTCAGAGGAAGGAGTGCTGCGGTACAGAGGAACCGACTGACCCCTTGCGATGCAAACCCTGGGAGTTGCTGTAAAGTTCGTCGGCAGCTGCGCCTATGTGGACTTCCACCACAGAACGCGGGCATGCCTGTCATACAAAGAAACGCGCCCAACTTTTTACGGTTGAGCGCGTTGAGCCTGCCTGCTGTCACTTTTCATCTCCATATAGAACGGATTCCTCTGCGACCATTCCCAACGGAATATTGTCTGCCGCATCTTGATAATTCACAACCTTGTGTTCAGAGGCAGGTTCCGTCGGACCGACCAGCCCGAAATATTTTTCAAAAAACGCTTTCAATTTATCAATCACCGTCAGCTTTTTCTTATCGCGGGAGCCACCACCGCCGAAACGGGAAACAGGCGGCAGCAGACGGTCAACATCTGTACCGGTCGTTTTGAGTACGCCATCCCGGAAAGCGTTCTCAACAAACTTTCGGGTTTCTTCCGACTTCAATTTTTCCTCCTGAATCAAAGCCTGAATATCGGCCTCTCGCTGTTCCCTGACAAAACGCTGCCAGTCTGCGTTGACATCGGTGCTTGTATTGATCGTTGCAATGAAGTTCTCAATCAGTTCCTTTTTAGACCTGAGCTGTAAGCTGGACTTGATCGCCTTATCAATCGCAACCAGGATTTCTTTATCTTTACAATTTCCATCGTGATACTTTGCAACCAACATGAGGATATAGTCAATGTTGACTTCAACCTGTTTCACGAGTTCCATCTCAAACACAACATCGTCCATGATGCTGTCCTTATCGCCCGGTTTCGGCTTGATTTCATGATACACATCATGGTATGTGCCTGTGTAGTCCTGAAAATCAATCGGGGACAGGATTTCATTTCCGGCAAAACGGTCAAAAGCGGAGAGAATATTTCTCAGGCGAAGAATGTTGCCGAACAAAACGATGAAATCTTTCTTGTTCTGCTCTCCGATAATCGGCTGTCCCAATGGGAACTGGGCAAGCAGCTCGGCAACCCGTTCCTCATAGCCTTTCTGCTCACGGCCTTTATCATCCACACAGCCATAGTAATAATCCTCATAGGATTTTAGAAGAACGATGCCCACCGCTTCCTTATCTCCGAACAGGGCAATCGCGTCATTGGTCGCTTCTTCAAGGTCTCGGAAACAAACGATATTGCCAAAAGTCTTTACAGAATTCAGGATTCGGTTCGTTCTGGAAAATGCCTGTATCAGGCCGTGCATTTTCAGGTTTTTATCGACCCAAAGCGTATTGAGCGTTGTCGCGTCAAAGCCTGTCAGGAACATATTGACCACAATCAGCAAATCGACCTCTCGCTTTTTCACCTTGTCGGAAAGGTCTTTGTAGTAATCCTGAAAGCCTTTGCTGGATGTATCAAAGTTTGTTTTGAAAGTCCTGTTGTATTCATCGATCGCCATTTCCAGAAAATCGCGGGAACTCTGGTCAAGATCCTCGGTGTCAAAACTTTCATCATCCAGAATACCATCTGCGGTATCCGGCTCATTAGGGGCAAAAGAGAAGATAGTGGCGATGATCAGTTCACGATGCTGTTCCGCTATCTGTCTCTTTAACTCCAGATAATACTTCTTACAGACAGGAATGGAACTGACCGCAAATATAGAGTTAAAGCCGTTCACGCGCTGTCCTTTCAGACTGTAATAGGAATTCCGCATGGTCTTTTGATCAAAGTGTTCCAGAATATACTTCACAACCTCAGAGATTCGCTCTTGAGAGGCCAACGCTTCCTCAGTATCTATAGCGGGAACCTTCTTGTCCTTACTATCATCCTTCTGCTTGACGGTATTGATGTAGTCAATACGGAATGGCAGAACATTTCCGTCATTGATCGCGTCTACGATCGTGTAGGTGTGGAGTTTTGCCCCAAATGCCTGTTCCGTAGTTCTCAGGTTGGGATTGCCGCCGGTTCCGGCATTGGCTCCGAAGATCGGCGTCCCGGTAAAGCCAAAGATATGGTACTGGCGAAAATACTGAGAAACCTTAACAGCCTTTTCACCCTTTTTGATTACACCGCCCACAATGCGAGTATGCATATCTCCAAACTGACTGCGGTGGCATTCGTCAAAAATCAAAACAATGTGCTTGTCCCGGATTGGGTGGTTCGGGTTCCTGGCAATAAAAATATCCAGCTTTTGAATGGTCGTAACGATGATCCGATATTGCTTCGGATTTCCCTTACTGTCCTTATCCTCCAACTGCCTTTGCAGAACGGCGGTACTTTTGTTGCCGTTGGCAGCTCCCTTTTCAAAGCGGTCATATTCCTTAATGGTCTGGTAATCCAAATCCTTCCGGTCAACAACAAACAGCACCTTGTCAATATAGGGCAGGCCCGCCGCAAGCTGCGCCGTTTTGAAAGAAGTCAGAGTCTTTCCGCTTCCTGTAGTATGCCAGATATATCCCCCTGCCTCAATCGTGCCTGCTTTCTTATAGTTTGCGGATACCTCGATCCGGTTCAAAATACGCTCAGTTGCCACGATCTGATAGGGCCGCATGACAAGCAGCAGTTCCTCAGACGTGAACACGCAGTATTTTGTCAGGATGTTCAGAATAGTATGCTTTGCGAAAAATGTCTTTGTAAAATCCACAAGATCGGCAATGACCTTGTTGTTCCCGTCCGCCCAACAGGAGGTGAACTCAAAACTGTTGGAGGTTTTCTTTCCGCGTTTTCTGACTGTACCCCCGCTCTCTTTGATGTGGCTTGCCCTGGTGGTGTTGGAATAATATTTTGTGGATGTACCGTTGGAAATCACGAAAATCTGCACATACTCATACAGTCCGCAGCCTGCCCAAAAGCTGACGCGCTGATAACGGTCGATCTGGTTAAACGCCTCTTTGATCGCGACGCCTCGACGCTTCAGCTCCACATGGACGAGAGGCAGACCGTTTACCAGAATCGTCACATCATACCGGGTATCATGGTTCCCAGAGGTTTCTACATACTGGTTGATGATCTGTAAACGGTTGTTGTGAATGTTCTTCTTGTCGATCAGGGTAATATTCAGGGTCGTGCCGTCCTCACGGGTCAGGTTCTGCACATAGTCCTCCTGAATTTTCCGGGTCTTTTCCACAATGCCCTCATTGGTGTTGGCAATCTTGTTTTTGAAAAAGCTGTCCCATTCCTTATCCGTAAAACGGCAGTTGTTCAGCAGCTCCAGCTGCCTGCGGAGATTGACAACGAGCGCATCGGCGTTTTGGATGGCCACATACTCATAGCCCTGCTCACAGAGCATTTTGATAAACGCCGCTTCCAGAACCGCTTCACTCTGATAAGCTTCGCTTCGCTGAGTCTGCGGCGCGTATTCGGTCACAACCGTACTTTCGTTGGTGGAAAGCACGATATTGTAGGTACTCATGGGAACCTCCTCTCTTGTTATCTGTCTGCCGGGGAAAACGCCAGCAGTTTGTCACGGTAGTATTCGTATTGCTTCCCCCGTGCTTCGATTTCTGCGGGAATGCCGGAGGTCAGGTCGTTGCAGAGGGTGTCAAAGCGGTCGAGGATGGAAACGATGCGTTCTTGTTCCGCAATAGCCGGTATCGGAAGCATAATTTTTCCAAGGGCTTCCCCACTCACATGAGGAACACCTGCTCCACGCTTCATTGCATTCAAATCAGCTTCGATATTTTTCAAAATATAATAGAGATACTTTGCGATTGTCAACCCCGCAATGTTTTCATAACCAAAACCATCCGTCACGAAAATTGGCTGGTTCCAGTAGGAGACAAATCCAGCGGAAGCACCGCTCCGGGCAATCACAACAATTTCTCCGTCATGATTGGATTTGTCAATATAATAGGCCGGTTCTTGGCCTCCGAGGATAACAGGAATATTTCCAGTATGAGCATCCTTCTTTGTGATATATTCTCCACGGAACATCACAGATATTTCTCTCAAAGGAAGCAAAACATATCCAAAAACATATTGGCAAAGCCGAATCAGGGCGCTATGACTGTCTGTCTGTCTGTCTGTCTGTCTGTCTGTCTGTCTGTCTGTCTGTCTGTCTGTCTGTCTGTCTGTCTGTCTGTCTGAAATTGTCTCGCCCGTTGCGGCGAATGTCAAGAGGGCATTGCGATAAAATTCGTACTGTTTTTGACGCGCTTCGATTTCTGCTGGGAGGTCGATTTTAAGGTCAGAGCAGATGGCGTCAAAGTTGTCGAGGACATTGACAAGGCGTTCTTGTGTTTCAAGAGAAGGTAACGGAATTTTGATAGCCTTTAATTCTTTCACTGATGGTACATTTTTTATAGCGCCACCTCTTGCAACTCCGTTTAGTATCTTTGAAACAGTATTTTCAAAGAAAAACTGTAGATAGCACACATTCAGTTCTTTGCTAGGCGTAAGTTTCAACAATGCTTGGTTTATCACGCCTTCTGGAGCATCTTGCGGAATAACAAAAGTTTTTCCGATTGTGCCGGAACAACTTACAATCATATCTCCCGGCTTAACGGAAAACCTATTGAGTTCTCGGAATTTTCCTTCCTCAATGTAATACCTGAAATCCAAAGTCCGATAGATTGCGTGTTGTTGTTCATATACAGCATATCCATGCGTTTGAAAGATTTCCTTTTTTAGCGCGCCTCCAAAAGGTCCTCTTACAAAGGTACAAACTTCCCCTAACTCTACCATTCTTATACCGGTTTTGGGTGTCAGCAGTCTATCCCGGTAGTATTCATACTGCTTCTTCCTCGCTGTAAGCTCCGCTGTAAGTTCCGCTGTAAGTTCCGCTGTAAGTTCCGTGAAATTGTCCAGTATACAGACAATTTCACGCTGTACTGGTAGAGGAGGGACAGGGATACGAATTTTTGCCATTACATTACTCATCAACTTAGGGTTTCCCATTCCGCTGTTAACATAGTTTTTAGCACTGCGGGAAAGGGCAAAATACATAAATCGAGTAAGTATAATATCCGTATTGGCTTTTATCAATCCACACACATTAGTTATATTAAACTTCCCATTTCTGTAAAATATTGAACCAGCATTTGCCCCGTCAGTAGTCCAAGTTAAATATTCGCCATTATAGTCATAGGTGGAAATATGACCAAGTTCACCATTGTTTTCCGTTTGTGAAGAATAGACAGGATATTCACCTTGATTCTCCTTAATGTAGTCCTTTGACATCACACGACCACGACTTATTAATGCAATATCAGCAACAGATTTGTATTCTACCCCATCCGGACAAAACTCCGCAATCAATTCTTCCAGTCTGCTCATTCTGTATCACCGCCCTTTTCCTTCAA
>CAJUAA010000020.1 GCA_910584205.1 uncultured Lachnospiraceae bacterium | reverse complement strand
CCTCCACCGGACGTTATCCGGCATCCTGCCCTGTGAAGCCCGGACTTTCCTCACCTGATGGACATCAGCTGCGATCGTCTGTCCTACCTGCCGCCGTCTATATTTTAACCTACTTTTTCTTCTTTGTCCATGCCGGATCTCTCTATTTTCCGAAAAAACAGCTGAACGGTATTGAAAGTCCGAAGACGGCTGAACGGTTACTGCATCCATGTTTCCCGGGCCTTCCGCTGCCGGCAAACAAACAGCCGCCGTCCACGGCAGTCGGAACTGCCTGCCATGGGACGGCGGCCCTGTCATCCATCTTTTACAGCATGGACTCCGGCTTAAACAGCGATTTCACATGTTCAACCTCTTCTTTTGTCGCTTTGGACGCCGGCACATAATAGGATTTTTCCCGGGCGATCTGATAGAGCTGCTCCTGTGCGGTTTCGGTCTTGTTCCGCATCTGCTTCAGCGTCTGCTTTAACTGCGGGTTCTCACTCTGTGTAATATACTCCGCGTACATTTTCAGTTCTCCGTTGATTCCTACCAGCGCGTCGCTGACCATTGTCTTTTCATCCATCTTCCTTGTCCCTCCTATTTCAAAAATCCCATCAGCTGCTGCTTGTTCTCTTTTGCAGACTGAGCCGCCTGCTGAAAATACTGCTTCACCTGCTGATCCGTGGACTGCTCCGCATACGCGGTGAATTTTGCCTGACAGGTTTCGCTTCCGCCGATGAGGTGGCGGAGATTCTGTACATCAAGTTCTGATAATTCTGACATAAAAAATTCCTCCTTGTTTTCCATACTTGCAAAGTTAGTATGTGAAAACAAAGAGGAATTATTCTCCCAAATCATAACAGCCCACAGGTAAAAACCGCTTACAGCCTGTTATATTGCGGCATTCAGCATATTTTCATAAAGTTCTTCGTACTGTTTTGCCGAGCTTTTCCAGGAATAATCGGCTTCCATCGCTCTTTTTACCATTTTATTCCAGGAACGCTTTTTATCATAATATATGGACTCTGCATAACGCACCGCCCCCAGCATCTCATGGGCGTTATAATTCGTAAAGCCAAAACCTGTACCGGTCTCCGCAAATTCGTTATAAGGCTCCACGGTGTCCTTCAGTCCGCCCGTCTCCCTGACAATCGGAAGGGTTCCGTACCGAAGGCTCATCAGCTGGCTCAGTCCGCAGGGTTCAAACCGAGACGGCATCAGAAAAGCGTCGCACGCTGCATAGATCTTATGGGAAAGCTCATCCGAATAATAGATACATGCCGCTACTTTTCCGCTGTATTTCCACTCGAAATGCCGGAACATATTCTCATAGCGTTCCTCCCCGGTTCCCAGCACCACGATCTGTATTTCATCCTGACACAGCTCATCCATGACGCAGTCAATCAGGTCGAAACCTTTCTGATCTGTCAGTCGGGATACAATGCCGATCAGCATTTTCTTTTTGTCTGCTTCCAGTCCAAGCTCTTTCTGAAGTTCTGTTTTATTTTTCACCTTATCTGTTCGAAATGTTTCTTTTGAATAATTCTTTCGTATCTTCTGATCAGTCTCCGGATTCCATTCCCCATAGTCAAGTCCGTTTACTATTCCCGTAAGACTGTTGGCGCGTGCCCGCATCAGGCCGTCCAGGTGTTCCCCAAAGAACGGCGTCTTTATCTCCTCCGCATAGGTGCGGCTCACTGTCGTCACATGATCCGAATATACGATTCCTCCCTTCAGATAATTGGCGTCTCCGAATGCTTCCAGTTTATCCGATGTAAAACAGGACATGTCAAGCCCCGTAGCATCCTGTATTGCCGGAATGTTCCAGATTCCCTGAAATTTCAGGTTGTGGATCGTCATGATGGACTTCATGCCTGCATAAAATTCTCCCGCATGAAAACTGTCCTTCAGGAACACCGGTACCAGTCCTGTCTGCCAGTCATGGCAGTGTACGATATCCGGCTGGTAATCCACTACCGGCAGGATTGACAGAGCAGCCTTTGAGAAAAACGCGAATTTTTCCACATCCTCGTGAATATAGCCATAGGGCCTGTCTCCCGCAAAATAATATTCGTTGTCAATGAAATAATACCGGATTCCCTCATATTCCATCTCCAGAATCCCCACATACTGGCTTCTCCACGCCATATCCATATAAAAGCTGGTCACAAAATTCATCTTTTCTTTCCATGCGGAACTGATGCATATGTAGTTGGGAATAATTACGCGTACTTCATATTTTTCTGTATCAAAATATTTCGGCAAAGACCCTACAACATCCGCAAGTCCTCCCGTCTTGACAAACGGCACACATTCTGACGCAACAAACAAAACTTTTTTCCTCATACTTCCCCTCCGGCCTGCATTTATAATATGTCTTAATTATACCTCAAACCGGAGTGCAAGGAAAGTTTTTTTCGCAGATTACGCGTGCTTTTTGTAATCCAGACGGATTTTGTCCGCAATCAAAGCGATGAACTCCGAATTCGTAGGCTTTCCTTTGCCCACGCTGACCGTATATCCGAACAATTCATCGATCGTATCCATCTTACCCCTGCTCCATGCAACTTCGATTGCATGCCTGATTGCCCTTTCTACTCTGCTCGGAGTCGTCTGATGATTTTTGGCGATTGTCGGATAGAGGATCTTGGTAATGGAGTTCAGCATGCTCATATCTTCGACTGCCATCATAATCGCATCCCTGAGATACTGATAGCCTTTAATATGGGCAGGCACGCCGATCTCGTGGATCATATTGGTTACGTCCGTCTCCAGATTTCTCTCAATATAAGCCATCTTTGTCTCATAAGGCGCCACCTTGCGGATCTCGGTCCTCTTCCGCTGTCTGTCGGTTTTCAGACTTTGAATGCGGTTCAGCAGCATCTCATGGTCAAAAGGTTTCATGATATAGTAGCTTGCCCCAAGCAGAAATGCATCTTCCGTAATCCTCTCCTGTCCAATCGCAGATATGACAACAAATTCCGGTTTCTTTTTCATGTTCATATCCTGTCCGACTTTTTCCATGACAGAAAGTCCGTCCAGTTTTGGCATGATAATGTCCAGAAGGACGATATCCGGTTCTTTTTCCTTGATGATCCGGCATGCTTCTTCCCCATTTCTGGCAACGCCGACAATCTGAAGGTCTTCATCCTGACGTAAGATTCCATCCAGAATCTCCACCATTCTTTCATTGTCATCTGCAATGGCGACACTCCATCTGCTCATGCAGTATCCTCCTTATTTCCCATAATTTTTGTCTCCTTTCTACAACTTCATACAAAAGCCATCACCGTTCACAGTAAGAATTATAGGGAAAATAGTAATTCCTTACAACAAAATCATGTCGAAGGAATTCGATTGAATTCGACATTTTTCACACAATCAGAAAAAACCGGCGTCCGCAGATGATCGGATGCCGGTTTTGAAAGGACTGACGCCTTTTACAGTTTAAATTCCTCTTCCTCTTCTTTCTCCTTTTTCCAGAAATACAGTTTTTGCCGGCGTTCCCTGCGCTCTTTCTTGCTTCTTCCGTATACGAGAAGGTAGAATACCGGCATCAGCACCAGAATCAGGAGGGTCGATGCCACCAGGCCGCCGATGATGATGATGGCCATACCGGACATCATCTCCGTACCGCTTCCAAGGCCCATGGCCATGGGAATCATGGAGATGACCGTCGTCAGCGTCGTCATCAGAATGGGCCGGAGCCTTGTCTGCCCACTTCGTATCAGGGCGTCTTCCACAGGCATGCGCATACGCAGTTCGTTCACTCCGTCCACATAGAGGATGCCGTTGTTTACCACAATACCCACCAGCATCAGGATACCCATCAGGGAGGTCATGCTGACGGCCTCTCCCGTGAGGAACAAAAGGCCAAAGGAACCGATCAGGCTGAAGGGGATGCTGAGCATCACCATCAGAGAATACTTCGGCGACTCGAACTGCATGGCCATGACCAGGAATACCAGGAACAGGGCGGCTGCAATCGCTTTGCCAAACGCCGTAAAGGATTCGACCATCATTTCATCCATGGAATTCTGCGCCAGCTGTACGGTACCGGGCAGCCTTGTATTCTCCGCAAGGTCCTCCATCTGCTCCTGTATGCCCTTCTGGTCGTCGGACAGGCAGGTGGCGTTGATGGTCAGCGTATATTTTCCGTCCGTCTTCATAATCGTCTGCTGGGAGTCCGTATACTGCAGAGACGCCATCTCCGAAAGCGGCACGCCCGATATGGACGCTCCCAGGAGCCTGCTGGCATCGTCGTAGGTCCCTTCCGGGAATTCCAGATACACGCTGTATTCCTCCCCGTCGGACGTGACCGTCATAGCCTCCGTTCCGCTGATCATGCTGTACAGCGCGCCCGCTACCTGAACCGGCGTCATGCCGTGGCTCATGGCATCCAGAGGATCCACCACCACGCGGATCTGCGTCGCCGTCTCCCCCGCACTGTTGGATACGTTCAGCACGCCCGGTATGTGCCAGACAGATTCCTGCAGAAGGCTGACCGCTTCCTTGATGTCATCCAGATCCGTGGATTCCAGTGTGACGGAGGCCGCCGCGCCCGTAGTCATCATGGCGGACATCTGGCTGCTCACCTGGATCTCCAGCTGGGCATCGACGATATCGCTGGTCTCCGCAATCCACTGGTCCGCCACCTCCTGGCTGGACATCTTCCGGTCATCCTTCAGATTGACCGTGATGGACGCGGACCCCTTCTGTACCGTCAGCGTATAATTTTCCACATCCTCATGGGACGTGACCATATCCTCCAGCCTCTGCATCCGCTCGTCTACTTCCGATACTTTTGTACCGGAACGGAACGTGGCGTTGATGCTGACCATGCCCTCATCCATACTCGGCATCAGTTCTGTGTCCATAAAGCCGGCCAGGACAAAGGAAAGCACCAGAAGTGCCACTGCCAGAAGCACGCTGGTCTTCTTTTTATTCAAAAGCTTCCGCTCAAAGACATCGTATCCGTTTCTCATGCTGTCCAGAACGTGATTGATCTTCAGTTCCTTCTTCTCCTTCGGTTTAAACAGGCTGAAGAACAGAGGAACCAGCGTCATAGCAGAAATCAGCGATGCCAGCATGGCAAAGATGATCGTATAACCCAGCTGCCCGAAGATCTGTCCGCTTAATCCTTCCTGAAGGCAAAGGGGAAGATACACAACTACCGTAGTAATCGTGGAAGCAATGATCGAAGCGACCACGCCCCTGGCGCCCTGCAGAGACGCTTCTTTAAAATCAGGCATCCGGTCCTTGGAACGGAAACAGCTCTCCAGCACCACAATGGAACTGTCCACCATCATGCCGATGGCGATCACCAGCGCGCCCAGCGTGATCATATTCAGGGAAAAGCCCGCCACTGCCATGACGATCACCGTTACCAGCAGGGAAATGGGCATGGAACTTCCCACGATCAGGCTGGCCTTCCAGTCCCCGAAAAACAGAAACAGGATAATCATGGACAGGATTACGCCCATGAGCAGTGTACTGGCCACCGATCCCACGGCCTCCAGAATCTGCTCCGACATATCCATGGAAATGTCCATCATCAGATTGCTGTTCTGCTCCATCATCCGGTTCATGACCTTCTTTACGTCATTTACCATGCCGATGGTGCTGGCGGTCTGATTTTTAGTCACGGAGATGCTGATGGTCTCTTCTCCGTTAAACCGGCTGATGCTGGACTGATCCTTCTGAGACCAGCTCACCTCCGCCACATCCGAAAGCTGGATCATGCTCCCCACAGAGGTGAACATGGGAATACGCTGAAGCTCCTGCACCGTCTGGTTTTCCGCCGTACTGATGGCGCTGACGGACTGGCTTCCCTGCTCCAGCGACCCCAGCGGAATCGTAAAATCCGTCGTCGCGATAAACTGCGCCACCTGGCTCATGCTGAGCCCGTACTGATTCAGCGCCTCTTCATCCAGAAGCACCCGGATATAGTGCTCCCGCCCTCCGGTTACTTCCACATCCGCAACGGTGCTGATCGCCTCCAGCTCCGGGACAATCGTATCATTTACGATGGAAAACGCGTCGCTTCCATCCGTCGTACTGACTGAATACATGATGCTGGGCATGGCGTTGATATCTATCTGGAGGACCATGGGTTCCTGACACTCTTCCGGCAGAGATGCCGCCGTAATATCCAGCGCCGCCCGAAGGTCCAGGTAGGCATCGTTGGTATCCACGCTGTAATCATACTGCAGTACAACCATGGACATGTTTTCCTGCGAATAGGACATGACCGAATCCACACCGCTCAAACTTGCCACCTGGCCTTCGATCTCTCCGCTGACCAGAGCCTCCACCGACTCCGGGTCCGCCCCCGGATACACGGTCATGACCATCATGATCGGCATATCCATATCCGGCATCAGTTCCAGACGCAGCGACAAAAGCGAAGAAAAGCCGAATACCACCAGCGCCAGTACCAGCAGGAGTGTGGAAACCGGCCTCTTTAACGAAAGTCTCGTTAAACCCATATTACTGTTCCTCCTCCGTCACGTCTTTGCTGTCCGCTTCTTCTTCATCGGCTGCCGCTTCTTCAGTATCCGTTGTTTCTTCATCGGCTGCTGCTTCTTCACCGGCTGCCGCATCCTGGCCTTCCGGTACTCCGCCGTCTTCTGTCTCTGTATCTTCCGGCACGGAAGTCACAACCGCTTCTCCATTGACGGACACCACTTCCGCGTCGATACCGTTCCGCAGTTTGGAAGACCAGTTGCTCACAACCTGGCTGTCCTCCGTAAGTCCTTCCTCAATGACCACCTCCGTATCGCTCATAAGGCCTGTTGTCACTTCTTTTCTTATAACCTGCCCGTTTTCCACACAGTAGACATAGGCATCACCCGCGGAAAAATAAACCGAATCGTAAGGGATAATCAGCTTACTGTCTTCCTTCTGCGTTGTCGCGTACACCTTGACCGACACTCCGTTGGGAAGTGCCTGCTCTCCAACCCCGGCTCCGGCAATGGAAGCCTTTACCTGGAAAAGCTTCGTCTGCGCATTGGCCATGGTTCCGATCTCCGTGATCGTTCCTTCATACACCGACTCATTGCGTTCCACCGTAATCTGGTCTCCCACGTTCAACACGTTTTTCGCTTTTTCCGCCACAAAAAAGGTAACGGTCATGGATTCTTTATTGGAAATTATGTACGCCGGATTGCCCGCTGCCGCCATCCCGTTCTTCTCCACGCTGACCGACTCCACGATCCCGCTGATGGGCGCCGTCACCGTACAGAAATCCAGCTGCATCTGCGCCGAGTCAATCCCCACCGCCGCCTGCTGCAGCTGAGCCGCGCTGACCGCATCCGACTGGGGATAAATCTCACCCTGCGTAATCGCATACGCCTGCTCTGCCATGGCGAGGTTGTCACGGATGGTATCCTGGCTGTTTTCAATTTGATCAATTCCAGATTTGAGTTGAGTTTTCCCCGCTTCGATGGAATTAAGTGTAGCTTGAGCCATACTGAGTTCACCTTGAGCTATTGCCAACTCTAAATTTTTACTATATATTGTTTCTCCAAGTCGTTTCTGTTCCGCAGGATCCGTGATCTGTTTTATTTCTTCTTCTAACGCCCCTATCTGTTTCGTCAGATTTGTAACCTTTTCCTGTGCAATTCGTACATCTTCCGATGCCTTCCCACCATCGTCCCTCATGTCGCCCAAACTGTCCTGCATCTCATCAATCTGGTCGTCCGTATCATACAGGCTCTCTCTGAGCTGACGGATCTGTTCTTCGGTCTGATAATTCTGCAGGTCTCTGGCGCCTCCGTTCTGAGCCGTGACGCCCGCCTGAGCCGTCTCATAGGCAGCTCTGGCATTTGCCATCTGAAGCTGCGCTGCCTCATCATCTATCTTGAACAGGACGTCTCCTGCCTGCACCTGATCGCCCACTTCAAAAAACGTCTCCGTCACGGTTCCCGATGTCTTCGGGATCACATAGACCTGTTCCTGAGGCATGACGGTCCCAATATATGCGCTGTCCAGAGTAAGGCTTCCGACCCTTGGTGTCTGTACTTCAACAGCTACGCTTTCCGGCTCTTCCGCCTCTTCTTTTGTGCTTCCGCATGCCGCCGCAGACATGCCGAGCACCAGGGCAAGACCCAGAGCTGTAACTTTTTTACTGTTCATACTTCGTTCTTCCTCCTCATTCTCATTTTCATTTCAATCCTGTTCAGATTATGCGATAAATTTAAACAGAATGTAAATTTCCCGTCATATTTTTCCTGAATTCTCTGTTAAAATTTCGTAAAAAATATCCCGCCTTCCATAATGACATTTTCCCTATACTCTTTCTCACGCAAAAATTTCATTTTCGACGCATGACTTCACAATCCGTTCACAATCATTCTATATGATAGCAGACAGAAAATAAATCAAAATTCACAATCGAGGTACATGATATGTTTCATATTTTAGTAGTAGAGGACGACCAGGCGCTGAATAAACTGATCTGCAGGGTACTGGCGAAGAACGGCTATGAGACAGCAGCCGCATTTGACGGAGAAGAGGCCCTTGCCATATTGGACAATACTTATATCGACCTGATCATCACGGATATTATGATGCCGCGCATGGACGGCTACGATCTGACCAGGGAGCTTCGGGAAAACGGCTACCAGCTTCCGATCCTGGTGGTCACTGCAAAGGACACCTTTCCGGACAAGCTGAAGGGCTTTAAGCTGGGCATCGACGACTACATGGTAAAACCCATCGACGTCAACGAGCTTCTGCTCCGTGTGGAAGCCCTTCTCCGCCGCTCCAGGATCATCTTTGAAAAAAAACTGGAATTCGACCATGTCTGTCTCGACTACATCAATCTGGCAGTAACCATCGACGGCAGCTCCCAGGTGCTCCCCCAGAAAGAGTTCCAGCTTCTGTACAAGCTGTTGTCCTTTCCCAATCACACCTTTACCCGCCAGCAGATCATGGACGAACTGTGGGGTTATGATTCGGAGACGGATATACGTACCGTGGACGTCCATATCAACCGGCTCCGGGACCGGTTCCGGGAGATTCCGTATTTTCAGATTCAGACCGTCCGCGGGCTTGGCTATAAAGGAATGATCGAACGATGAAGGGCCATTTTTATTCCATCTGGTTCCGGATCGTCACCGCCTATTTCTGGACCATGGTCATTACCATGGCATCCATCGGCTTTATGATCCATCTGCTGAACCGCTTTAATGTATGGAGACTGCTGTCCATGCCCATGACCAGCCTGCACATCGTCAGTCTTCTGGCTCTGATCAGTCTGGTGTTCGGCTCGCTGATCAGCATGTTTGCCCTGCACCATGTGCTCAATCCCATCACGGAGCTGTCCAAAGCCATGCACAAAGTCGCCAAAGGAGATTACACGGTAAAACTGAACCCTCCCCCCCACGGCCCGAAAAGCGAAATGTACGATCTGTGGAGCAGCTTCAACCAGATGGTCCAGGAGCTGAACAGCACCCAGACGCTGCATTCCGATTTCATCTCCAACGTCTCCCATGAGTTCAAGACGCCGCTGGCTGCCATCAGCGGCTATGCGACGCTTTTGCAGGACGACATGCTGAGCGACGAGGAGCGGAATGAATACATCAACATCATCATCCAGAGCACCAAGGCGCTCACCCGGATGACCGGCAATATCCTGAGTCTGTCCCGTCTGGAAAATCAGGCGATTATCAGCGAAAAGGAATCCTTCCGGGCAGACGAGCAGATCCGGCAGTGCATCCTTCGTATGGAACCTCTGTGGGCGGCCAAAAACATCAGCATCTTTCCGGAGCTGGAGCGGATCACCTGGAACGGAAATATGGAGCTGACCGCCCATATCTGGAATAATCTGCTGGACAACGCGGTCAAATTCACTCCCTGCGGCGGCGAAATCCACATCACGGCCTATACGGAAGATCCCTGGTTTGTCATCGTATTCCGCGACTCCGGCCCCGGCATGACCCCGGAGATCCAGCAGCACATTTTTGATAAATTCTATCAGGGCGATACTTCGCACAAAAACAAGGGCAACGGCCTGGGACTTGCTCTGGTCCACAAAATCGTTACCCTTTACGGCGGTTCCATCCAGGTAGAAAGCGTCCCGGATCTGGGCAGTACTTTTAAAGTTCTGCTTCCGCTTTCGTCTTCTTCTTAGCTTTTTTCACACTCTTCACTTTAAAGATTCTCGCACAGAAGGGCGGCAGATCCACATACAGGGTATGCGGCCTTTCCTTGTGGGGCTCGTCCTCCACCCGCCAGTTTTCATCCTCCGGTTTCGTATTTCCTCCGTATCTCTCCCAGTCCGTATGAAGCAGTTCCTCCAGCTCATAGAGGAAGGGGATTCCCACTTTAAAATCCTTCCAGAACTGATCGGACAGGTTCATCACCATCAGGATCGTCTCGCCGGAAGCCCGTCTTTCATAAGCGTAAGTCACAAAATCCGCCGCATCCACCTCCAGCCATTCGAAGCACTCGGAATTGTATTCCCCGTCGTGCAGCGCAGGCTCCGACAGATACAGGTTGGACAGATTTTCATAGAAATGATGGAATGCGTCGTGCAGCGGATAGGACAGCAGCTCCCAGTCCTGCTGGCGGTTCTCATCCCATTCCCGGAACTGTCCGAATTCATTTCCCATAAAATTCAGCTTCTTGCCCGGATGGGTATAGAGATAGGCGTAAAATACCTTCACCTGCGGGAATTTGAATTCGTAATCCCCCCACATTTTCTGGATGATCGTCGCCTTTCCGTGAACCACCTCGTCGTGGGAAAACGGCAGCAGAAACAGATCGCTGTAAAAATACATCATGGAAAAGCTCAGATTGTGGTAATCATAGGGCCTGTACACCGGAGCCGTCTGGAAGAAGCGCAGTGTATCATTCATGAAACCCATATCCCACTTGTAATCAAATCCCAGCCCGTCATATTCCGTCGGCGCGGTCACCTTCGGGAAATCCGTGGAATCCTCCGCGATCAGCATGACCGACGGATGCCTTTTGTGAAGCCCGGCATTCATGTTTCTTAGAAATTCCACCGCTTTTTCATTGACTCCTCTGGCCGGATCGCCGTTCCAGTAGATGGCGCGGCTGATGGCGTCCATACGGATCCCGTCAAAATGGAATTCCGTCAGCCAGTAATCCGCCGCCGACTGCAGGAAGCTCCGGACCTCTCCCCGGCTGTGCATGAAGTTCATGGTTCCCCACTCGCTGTACGCCGTATCCGGATGCGGAAATTCATAGAGCGGCGTCCCGTCAAAGTTCAAAAGTCCGTAGTCATCCGTAGCGAAATGCACCGGCACAAAATCTGTGATGACGCCGATCCCGTTCTGGTGGCAGGTGTCTATCAGCTTCTTCAGCTGCCGGGGGCTTCCATAGCGGGAGGTCGGCGCAAAAAAGCCTGTATTCTGATACCCCCAGGAGCAGTCCGCAGGATGCTCCGAAAGGGGCAGAAACTCAATGTAGTTAAAGCCCATCCGTTTCAGATAAGGAATCAGAGACTCTGCCAGCTCCTCGTAATTATACCAGGTATTGTCTTCTTTTTTTCTCCAGGAACCCGCATGCAGCTCATAGATGTTCATGGGCCGGTTGTAGTTCTTGTCCCTCTGCTTCATCCACGCCTGGTCCTGAAATCGGTAGGTCCGGTCCACGATTCGGGACGCAAAGCCCGGCCGAAGCTCCATCAGCATCCCGTACGGGTCGCAGTGCATGACGCTCCGCCCCTGTCTGTCTGTAATGCAGTATTTATAATACATCCCCGCTTCCGCTCCCCGCATCACGCACTCAAAGACGCCGGACTCCTTTCCGGGCTTCAGCTCTTCCAGCACCCAGCCGTTGAAATCACCCTGAAGTTCCACCTTCCCTGCATTCGGGGCATAAATCCGGAAGGTCACGCCGTCCTTCCCCATATGCGCTCCAAAATACTCGTATGCGTCAAATATGCCGCCCGACAGAAATTTCTGAAAATCCATAGGAATCCCCCCTGTTCATCAAATGTTTTCTTCTATTTTATAGGAAACAGGCCGATTGCGCAATACCTCAGGGGTAAAAAATGAATTTTGGTCAGTTTATTCTTTTTCATACGCCAGGCGACAGGTTTTCCGGCAGCACGCCAAACCATATTTATGAATGGTCTCCATACCTTCCCTTCTTAACAGCTCGGTATACTCATGGGTTTCGATCTGCTCCATCGCCTCTCGAAGCGCTGAGTCAAAAGCACCGTTCTCCGCATATTTCACCTCAATAATACAACCGATTCTCTCCTGCGGTACCATGAGCAGGATATCGGAGTAACCCATACCGGTCTCCGCGTTCGATTTTACGATCCAGCTTCCCTCCGCCCGCAAAAGACCCAGAAACATGCCATGATAAAAGTTTTCCTTTTTTTCTTTTTTCACCGCCGTGTCCCGGATACTGATGGACTCTGACAGGAACGCACCAAACAGCTCCTGTACGGTTTGCACGTCACCGGTTTTGACCGCCCTGCAAAAACATTCCCACCGTTTTGTGTCGCCTGTTACTTTCATACGGAACCATGAGCGAATCCTGTCCTCATAGATTTTTCGGACTTCCCTGTTGGGAATCACCAGCCTGTGAAGCCACCCCTCCGGTTTCTTCGTATCGGTCAGATACCCTGTGGCATAAAGGACGCTCCACAGATAGGTCTGACGAACACCTGCATCCTCACTGTCAAGATCCGTATAGGTCAGCTCCGGGATAATCTCCTTCTCCACTGCCTCGCCGGAAATCAGCGCCTCGATTTCCCCTTTCGTAACCTCCGTGGCATCGTTCAGGATATCCCTGACAATGGAGTTGCTGCTGCTGTTCTCCCAGTGGGATTCCATCGGGGCATCCTTTGAGCTTCTGAGCTTTCTGCACTGAACAATCACGTCCCACGGACAATAGACATCCACATCCCCGAAATGATAACCGTCATACCATTCTTTCATGTCCGGAAAACGCTCCTCCACGCCATAATACCGAAGCATCTCCCTCACTTCGCCATCCGTAAACCCAAAATATGCCGCGCAGTCCGAATCAGAAACTGAAAACACATTAAAATTGTTCAAGCCTGTAAAAATGCTCTCTCTCGCAATCCGCAGGCAGCCTGTAAGCACCGCAAAATCCAGGCTCTTATTCGTTTTAAGTGCCTGGCTGAGAAACGAGCGCATCAATTTGACCATCTCCGTATAATACCCGTCCCTGTAAGCCTTATCCATCGGCACGTCATATTCATCAATCAGAATTACAGCCCGGCTGCCATAATGATCACAGAGCAGTCTGCTTAACAGCCTCAGACTTCCATACAGAAAAGCCGGTTTCTCAAAATCACCGGCAATCAGCCGGCTCAGCTTCCTCTTATCTTCTTCCTGCAGTTTATCGCTTTCTCTCAGGAACGCAAAGCGGGTCGCTTCTTCACTGATCAGCATACCCAAACTGTCATACGCCGTTTCAAAGTCTCCGCCCTCCACATCCTTCAGACTGAGAGAGATAACCGGGTATTTTCCCATATGCCGCTCACACAGCTCTGTCTCCCTGCAAATATCCAGCCCGTCAAACAAAGACGCATCGGCCCCGACCTCAAAAAAAGACTGGAACATATCCATATTCAGGCTTTTTCCAAAACGCCGGGGTCTTGTGAAAAGATTCACAGCCCCCTTCGTCCTCAGGAACTCAGCGATCAACGCAGTTTTATCCACATAGTAATAATCTTTCCATTTAAAGTCCCGGAAAAATTCAATCCCGACCGGAAGTGCCTTTTTTCTTCCATCCATAGGATGCTCCTTCCTTTCCTGCCTCACAAAAACAGATACAACTCACCTGCAATGCATCCAGTATATCATAATCTGTTATCCAGTTTCAATCTAAAACAACACAGTCTCCCATACACAAACTGCCTGTTTATCAGGAAACATAATTCTGCCCAGCCTGTTTTACATTTTCCCGGGAATACGCCGTCCCGCTTCCCGGGCAATGATCCCGATCAGCAGACCCGTAATGAGTCCTGCCGCCAGAAGCACGGGACCGTAATACAGAAGGCTCACTGTCTCAAGAACGCATACGGCCACCAGAAGCTGCCCCACATTGTGCATCACGCCGCCAATGATGCTGACGCCGGTTACGCTGAACATGCCGCTTTTCTTTGCCAGATACATACAGAGAAAGCTGAGCGCGGCTCCCGCCAGGCTGTATAAAATCATGGACAGGCTGCCGAACAGAAAGCCTGCCAGCAGAATCCGCATGCCGTTGACCGCCAGCGCTTCCACAGGCCCCAGAGCATACAGCACCCACACTGTCACCATATTGGCGAGCCCCAGCTTGACCCCCGGAATCCCGATGGGAACCGGAATCAGCAATTCTATATAGCTGGCGATCAGCGCCAGCGACGTCAGAAGCCCCAGCCCTGCGATCCGTTCTGTTTTGCTCCCCTTCATCATCCCGCACCCCTTTCTGTATCCGCTTTCCTTCAAAGCGTCTGTTCTCTCTGTAAAAAGAGAAGGGACCCGTACGTCTGTACGCCGGTCCCTTTTGTCCGTCCACGATCTATTTTCTTCCTGCCTGCCAGCGCATGCCCCATCCAAACGCTCTGTCCAGAGCTTCATGTCCCGGATAGAACTGCACGATCTTCTCCACGCTGAAGGTCTCATCGTTCACGTTTTCCAGCAGCGCCAGACCGCACATCCGGTCAGAGGAATTGAACGTATCCATCTTTACGATCAGATCTTCCGCACCCGGATATTTCAGCGTAACGGTTGCATCCGCCTGCTTCCAGTTCGCCACGCCTTCATAAATAAAGGTATACACAAGGATTCTCTGAATATTCGCGATCTCATTGCCGTTGATGCGCAGATTCTCTCCTGCCGCCGCCGCTCCGGTCCGGTCATCTCCGTCCAGCGCGATGAAAGGCGGCCGGTTCAGACAGCCGAACGCGTTGCCCAGCGCCTGTACGGCGCCTTTGCTTCCGTCTTTCAGTTCAAAGAGACATCCCAGATCCAGATCGATCCCGGAGGACAGAAGCCCTGCAAGGAACCCCTTCGGTTTTGCGTTCCAGTTCAGGTTCACAAGGATCTCTCCCAGTCCTGCGGAACCGCCTTTTTTCAGGCTGACTTTCTGTCCCTTTTGTAGATTGATTGCCATTTTCCACTACCTCCTCAGTATCTGTTCATTTTGTTTTTATTCATCACATATCCAAGCCCTGCGCCGACAAGCCCGCCCAGGATATGGGTCAGATTGGCCACGTTATCCTGCACGAAAAGTCCCTGATAGATCTGCTCTCCTATATAGATCAATGCCACCAGTATAAACGTCAACGGAATGGATCCTTCCTTGAGACTTGTAAAGGATGACAACAAAATCAACGCAAACACGACCCCGCTGGCTCCGAGAAGCTGCACCCGGGGGAAAAATACGAAATTCACGACTCCGGTCACAAGCGCAGTCGCCAGAATGACGAACAGCATGTTGGAGGAACCGTATTTTTCCTCCAGAAGCGGCCCCACCACCAGAATGAGCATGATATTTCCCAGAAAATGCTCCCAGTTCGCATGGCCCAGCACATGTCCCGCAAACCGGATATAGGTAGCCGGACTCATAAGGGACGAACGGTAAACGCTGAAGAACAGATCCGTCGTCATGCCCTTCGTCAGTGTGCCGAGCAGCAGAGACACAAGACACAGGATCGTAAACGTCAGTATGACCGGCGAATTAAACGAGACCTTTACACGTGAGTTTCCATATTTCACAGATATTACCTCCCTGGTAGATCGTTGCTTTCATTATACCAAATTCCGGCAGGCTTCGCAACCGGAAAAACGCGTCCGAGCCGGCCTCAGACAGGCTTTGCAATCCTTTTTCTGCAGTAGAAAAACGCGGGAATCAGGAAGAGATCCGCGAACAGCCAGGCCGCCGGATGGGCAAAGCAGATGCCCGCGAAACCGAATCTTCCGGCAATCACCACGGCCACCAGCACCCGGGCGATCATCTCCATCACGCCGGACAGGATGGCAAATACGGAAAAGCCCATCCCCTGGATCGTGAAGCGCACGGTATTTACCAGCGTCAGCAGGCAGTAAAAGCCGGTGCAGTGCAGAAGGAACCGGTACGCATAGTCGATGATAACGGTTTCTCCCGCGTCCAGAAAGAGAAGGACCAGCGCCTTTCCGGAACACAGCGCCAGCAGAAAACAGCATACAGACACCAGAAATCCCACAAGAGACGCGTCCCGCAGCCCCTTTCCGATCCGGTCGAGCCGGCCGGCGCCCATATTCTGCCCGGTGTAGGGCGCCATGGTCTGCCCCAGCGCCTCTACCGGACAGGCGATGAACGCGTTGATCTTCTGGGCCGCCGTAATTCCCGCCACCACGGACGTTCCCATACCGTTGATCGCCGTCTGGACCACCAGCGTCCCAATGGCCGTCACCGAATACTGAAGCCCCATGGGCACGCCCATAAAGCACAAACGCCTGACATATTTCCCGTCCAGTCTCCATTCCTCTCTGGAAGCCCTCAGGATCGGATATTTCTTCTTCATATACAGAAGGCAGATCAGTCCGGAGACTCCCTGAGAGAGGACTGTCGCCAGCGCCGGGCCTTCCACACCCATACCCAGCCCCCGTATGGTCACCAGATCCAGCAGGATATTCAGCACGGAGGAAACCGCCAGAAATACCACCGGCGTCCGGCTGTCTCCCAGAGACCGGATGATGGCCGCCAGAAGATTGTACAGGAAGGTACACGGAATCCCCCAGAAAATGATCACGATATAGAGCCACGCAAACTCAAATATTTCCTCCGGCGTATTCATAAGCCGAAGCACGGGCCTGCACGCTGCCACCACCACAAGGGTCATGACGACGGAAAACAGCAGGCAGAGCCAGGCGCTGTTGGTCACAAACCGGCGCAGCCTGCTCTCCTCCCTGGCGCCGAACATCTGCGCCACCGGTATGGCAAACCCGTTGCACACGCCGGTACAGAATCCGATCACCATAAAATTCAAAGAGGACGTGGAACCGACACCCGCCAGCGGGTCCACGCCCAGATACTGTCCGACGATGATCGTATCCACCATGCTGTAAAACTGCTGGAACAGCATGCCCAGAAACATGGGCACTGCAAAACCTATGATGAGTCTGACCGGAGAACCGGCCGTCATATCCTTTGTCATATTCACTCAACCTCTTTCAAAACAAAATCGAAAGAGATTATATGCCCGGACCCGCCCCATTGTCAATCTGCCGATATGACAGAACCCTTCTGCATTTTCATGGATTTACGGACAATCCGACGAATCAGATCCTGCGGGTGGCGTTCCGGAGCCATTCCCGCTCCGCTTCGGTCAGATGGGGCGCCAGCGCCCGGTATACTTTCTCATGATAATCGTTCAAATACGCTTTCTCCGTTCCCGTCATCTCCTGCGGCAGGATTCCGTCCAGATCAATGGGCGCCAGCGTCAGAATCTCGAATTCCATGAACTGCCCGTACGCGCCGTTTTCCCCTTTTACGCAGAGCAGCTCATTTTCCGTCCGGATGCCGTACTGCCCTTCCAGATAGACGCCCGGCTCATCGGTGGTCACCATCCCCTCCTCCAGCACCGCCGGCTGCTCCTGCTCCGGCAGCTTCCAGCGGAACGCGTTGGGGCCCTCGTGTACGTTCAGAAGATAACCGACGCCGTGCCCGGTCCCGTGTTTATAATCCACGCCTGCCTGCCAGAGGGGTTCCCGGCAGAGAAGATCCAGGCTGTATCCTGTACATCCGTGCAGGAAACGGGCGTACGCCAGATTCAGATTTCCCCGGCAGACGGTCGTAAACATCCTCTTCTGCTCCAGACTCAGTTCTCCCATGGCAAAGGTTCGGGTCGTGTCGGTAGTCCCCTCCAGATAATGGCCTCCCGCGTCCACCAGAAGGAATCCTTTCGGTTCGATCTTTGCGTCACTTTCCTCCGTGGGAGAATAGTGCACAATGGCGCCGTTGGCCCCGTAAGCGCTGATGGGTGCGAAGCTCTGTCCCACATAATGCTCCTGTTCTCTCCTGCGCGCGTCCAGATATTCGGCCACGGACCGCTCGGTCAGCGTTTCCTTTCCCGCTCCGGTTTTCAGCCAGTACATGAGCCGGGTAAACGCGATCCCTTCCTTCAGATGGGCAGTCCGCAGATTCCGGATCTCTGTATCGTTTTTTACCGCTTTCATAAGTTCCGCGGGACTGCGCCGATCGATCACGTCCGCCTGACCGGAAACGGCTGTCAGAAGCCGGTAGTTGACATTTTTCTTATCCAGCAGCACTTTCCGGCCGGCTGCAAGTCCGGACAGATCTTTATAGACCGCCTCGTAATCCCGGACCAGGACGCCCCGCTCTTTCAGATACTGCCGGATCTCTTCCGTCATGATCTGCTCCCGTACATACCAGATGCAGTCTTCCTTCGTGACGCACAAAAAGGACAGCACCACCGGCACGCAGGGGATGTCTCCTCCCCGGATGTTCAGAAGCCATGCGATATCGCACAGATCTCCCAGCACATGGACGTCCGCTTTTATCTTCTCCATCTCCGCCCTCACCCGGGCAAGCCTGCTCTTCGTATCCTCCCCGGCGTAACACAGATCCAGCACATACAGTTCCGTGTCCGGGATCTCCGGCCGGTTCTCCCAGACCTGTCCTGCCAGATCCTCTGTCACCAGCACCCCGGCGCCCTTTTTCTCCGCCGCCCGGATCAGCGTCTCCGCCCGGTGCGCCCCCATGGTCCGCCCGTCAAAACCCAGCACGCTGTCCCTGGAAAGTTTCTGCTCTGCATATTCCTCGATCTTCGGTACTTCCGGCTCTCCGCTTCGGAACAGGCGGATACCGGTTCCTTTAAGCTGCCGCTCCGCCTGAAGAAAATACCTCCCGTCCGTCCAGAGTCCGGCTTCCTCCATGGTGACGACCAGCGTTCCCGCCGATCCGGTAAATCCGGACAGATACTCCCTCGCCCGGTAATGGGCGCACACATATTCCGACTCATGGCAGTCCGACGACGGGATCACATAGACGCCTACTCGATGTTCCTTCATCCGTTCCCGAAGCCTGGTAAGCCGCTCCTTGATTATCTCCATTCTGCTCCTTACTTCCTTTCCCGTTTCTGTATACATCAATGCCGGACGCCTCCCGGCATCCGGCACTGTCCCGGTATCGCTATCAATCCGCATGCAAAAATGCCCGCTGTCTCTGTATCCCTACCATTCCGCGCGCAAAAACGCCCGGTATCCCCGGTACGCCTCATAGATATCCGCCTTGCTGGATACCTCCCACGGACTGTGCATGTTCAGAAGCGCCACGCCGCTGTCGATCACGTCCATGCCGTAATTGGCGGTGATCCAGGCGATCGTTCCGCCTCCTCCCTGGTCCACCTTCCCCAGCTCCGCCGTCTGCCAGCACACGCCTGCGTCGTCCAGAACCCGGCGCAGCGCTCCGATGTATTCCGCGCAGGCGTCATTGGAACCGGATTTTCCTCTGGAACCGGTGTATTTGTTGAACACCATGCCCTTCCCAAGATAGGCAGCGTTCTTTTTCTCAAAGGCAGACGCATAATTCGGGTCAAAGGCCGCGCTCACGTCGGAGGAAAGCATATGGGAGCGCTGCAGGCACCTGCGGAGGGCCAGATCCGAATATCCTCCCGCCAGCTGCATCACCTCTGCCGTGCTGTTTTCAAAATACCGGGACTGCATGCCGGTGGCGCCCATGCTGCCGACCTCCTCCTTGTCCGTCAGCAGGCAGACGGAGGTGTACAGCGGGTCCTCCGACTCCAGCTGTGCCAGCAGGGAGGTAAACGCACAGATCCGGTCGTCCTGCCCGTATCCCATGACCATGCTCCGGTCCAGTCCGAAATCCCTTGCAGGTCCCGCGGGCACCGCCTCCAGTTCCGCCGACAGGAAATCCTCTTCCTCCATGCCGTACTGTTCCTCAAGAAGCTTTAGAAGCGCTTTTTTGATCTTCTCTTTTTCCTTCTTCTCCGAATCCTCTTCTTCCTCCCTGGCCGGACGGCTTCCGATGATAATGTTCAGGTTCTCTCCTTCCACCACCACAGCCGCTTTCTTCTGCAGCTGCTCCGCCGACAGATGGATCAGAAGGTCCGAGATCCCCAGCACCGGGTCGCCGCTCTTCTCCCCGATGGACAGCTCCAGAACGCTTCCGTCTTTCTTTGCCACCACGCCGTGCAGCGCCAGCGGAATCGCCGCCCACTGGTATTTCTTGATTCCTCCATAATAATGGGTATCCAGAAGCGCCATCTCCCCGTCCTCATACAGGGGATTCTGCTTCAGATCCAGCCTGGGCGAATCCATATGCGCTCCCAGAATGTTCATCCCCTCTTCCAGGGGTTTTCTTCCAATATGGTACAGGATGACCAGTTTCTTCTTGTGCACCGCATACACCTTGTCCCCTGCCTTCAAAGACTGCCCGCTTCTGCACAGTTCCTCCAGAGAACGATAGCCCTTTTCCTCCGCCATTTTCACTGCCAGCACCGCGCATTCCCGCTCCGTCTTCGCTTCCGACAGAAAACGCTTATACTCCTCCGCCACCTTCTCAAGCCGCTCCAGCTGCTTCTCATCGTACGTGTTCCATGCATTTTTTCTTTCCATAATAAATACTCCTTTTTACCTTTTTGTTGTTGACGGTTGATTTACAAACCGTTTCATTGAAGTGCCGATATAAGCGATCCCCTGTTTCAAATCTCTATACAGCAGATATAAATTTGACAGTCTGTCATTGTGACAGCTCGACCACCCTCTCAATTAGCCGATTAACGATTTCCGGCTGATCGGTGTTTGAATTGTGTCCAGCGTCCTTAATCCATTCCAGTGGAATGCCTGTATTTTTATGCCATGCCTTATTATATCGAATACACGAACCCGCATGATCTTGTTCTCCACAAATCAGCAATGCCGGACATTTGATTTCATACAGTAAATTCCGTTCCATTGCATTTGCAAGAATTTTGAACCCATGACCAGCTATCTGGGAATATCGCTTTTTATCTCCATCGTATGCCATCATGATTTCGTACATTAGCTTCCTTCCGTATTCAGATACTGCAACTCCGTTTGTTCCATACTTTAACAGAGACTTCCAAGGATAATAAAAGTAAACTGGTTCCATCCGTTTTAATAACCAAATTTCCATTCCGGTTACATATTTTCGCTGCAACGGAGCTGAATCAATGGAAACAAATCCTTTTAAACGCCCGGGATATAATTCGGCATACGCCTGTCCGACGTAACCACCCATGGATTGTCCTACAATAACGGGTTTTGTTATATTCTCCTGCCTGAAAATTCCATTTAACCATTTTGCCTTATCGAAAAGATCGAAGTCAAACTTAAATGGCCACGAGGCGGCATGAGCGGGTGCATCCCAAACAAATACATTATATTTATTCTTGAAGTGTTCGATTTGTTTTGCAAATAATCTATGGTCTGCGGTTAATCCAGGCAGAAACACCAGCGTTGCGAAATCAGCATCAATTATATGAATCCAATAATGAATCGTACCTAACGGCGTTATATATGTCTTTTCAAACATTTTACTTCCTCCATCCGCTGAACTCACTCTGCATCTATATCCAACAATTTCTTCAAATCTCAATATTCGGAAGGTTTTTGATCAATTTGTTATAATATCATTTTCAATTTGGCACCCACTGGTGCCGGATTATCATCTGAGCAATCTCACCATAGCCGCCTCTTCTCTCACCAATCAACAGTATACCAATTTCATAATGAAAAAACAATACAATGCGCGGCAACTGTGTAATTTCCCTCTTGTATCTCTCCGCCACCTGTGTTACAATCTCTTTTAGAAAATGACCATCGTTCATTATTATATTTTTTGTAAAGGATGTGACTGAGACCATGATGGTTCACTTTGGAAAATTTATCGCAAAGCACAGGGGGTTCATCTTCGCGCTGTCCCTCCTGCTGATGGTCCCCTCGGCCATCGGCTACATAGCCACCAGGATCAACTATGATGTCTTAAGCTACCTTCCCGACACGCTGGAGACGGTCGCCGGGCAGGATATTCTGGTGGATGAATTCGGCATGGGCGCCTTTTCCATGGTCATAGTGGAGGGCATGGAGCATCAGGACGTGGTGCGTCTGGAAGAGACGATCGAACAGATCGACCATGTTAAAAATGTCCTCTGGTATGACGATATCCTGGATATCTCGGTTCCGGAGATGATGCTTCCCACGGATCTGAAAGACGCATTGTTCACAGAGGATTCCACCATGATGATCGCTCTGTTCGATCAGACCACCTCGGCGGACGAGACCATGGACGCCATCAGCGCCATGCGGGTCCAGGTCGGAAAAGAATGCTTCATCAGCGGCATGTCCGGCATTGTCACCGATATTAAAAATCTGGCGCTGAAAGAGATGCCGATCTACGTGCTGATCGCGTCTCTCCTGTCCATGCTCGTCCTAATGCTGACGCTGGAATCCGCCTTCGTGCCGGTCCTTTTCCTGACCAGTATCGGCATGGCTGTGGTTTTCAACCTGGGCAGCAACATTTTCCTGGGGCAGATTTCCTACATCACCCAGGCGCTTACCGCCGTCCTGCAGCTGGGCGTTACCATGGATTATTCCATCTTCCTGCTGAGCAGCTATGAAGAGCTGAAGCCTTCCTACGAGCACCGGGAGGATGCCATGGCAGAAGCGATCTCACGCACTTTTACGTCGGTGGCCGGAGGTTCCACCACCACCATCGCCGGCTTTGCGGCCCTGCTGTTCATGACCTTTACTCTGGGACGGGATCTGGGCATCGTCATGATCAAGGGCGTGTTCATGGGCGTGTTCTGCTGCATCACCGTGCTGCCGGCCATGATCCTGCTCTTTGAAAAGGCGATCCGGAAGACCACTCACAAGCCCATCATCCCGGCTCTGACCGGCCTGTCGGATTTTCTGACCCGGTTTAACAAACTGTGGCTGATCCTGTTTCTTGTGCTCCTGCTGCCCGCAAAGCACGGCAATGACAACGTAGAGCTTTACTACAACCTGGACAGCGGGCTGCCTGCAGATCTGGACAGCTCCATCGCCAATACAAAGCTCTCGGAAGAATACGAGATGAGTTCGGTCTATATGCTTATGTTCGACAGCGGCATGGATTCCATGGACAAAAGCGACATGATTGAACAGATCAAGGATACCGACGGCGTCAAATGGGCGCTGGGCTTAAGCTCGATCCTGGGAAGCTCCTTCCCGGAAAGCTTTATCCCGGCGGACCTTCTGGACATCTTCCAGAGCGGAAACCTGGAACTCGCCTTCGTCTGCTCGGATTATCCCACAGCCACCGATCCTGCCAACGCGCAGATCGCCTCCATCAACGGGATTCTGAAATCCTATGATGCCGGAGCCATGATCATCGGCGAGGCTCCGCTTATGAAAGACCTGCAGGATGTAACGGACGTGGACCTTCAGACGGTCAATACCATCTCCATGGCGGCGATCTTCCTGATTATCGCGTTTGTCTTCAAATCCATCTCGCTGCCGTTTATTCTGGTCATGGTCATCGAATTCGCGATCTTTGTCAACATGGCGATTCCTTATTACGCCGGAACGCCGCTTCCCTTCGTGGCGAGCATCGTCATCGGAACCATCCAGCTGGGAGCTACCATCGACTATGCGATCCTCATGACCAACCGCTATGTGTCCGAACGCGCCCAGGGCGTTTCCAAAAAGGAATCCATCCAGATCGCGCACCGGACCTCCACCAAGCCGATCATCACCAGCGGCATGAGTTTCTTCGCCGCCACCTTCGGCGTGGGGCTTTACTCCAGCATCGACATGATCAGCGCCATTACCAATCTCCTCTCCAGAGGCGCCATCATCAGTACCATCGTCGTACTGGGGCTTCTGCCCGCCATGTTCTCGATCTTCGATCCGGTCATCTGCCGGACCACCGGGGAACTCCGGAAGCACAGGGTATGGGAAAATAAAACACCTCCGCAGTAGACGCAGGCTCCTCCCGGTTCTGCGAAAACCCAGACAGGAAAAGCCCGCCGGATCATAACATGCGATCCGGCGGGCTTCTTTTCCAGAAGACCGGGTTTTGCGGAAGCGGTAACCCCGGCGACTAACTGCGCTTCAGTTGAAACCGTTCCACAAGACTCTTCATAATCTGCGACTGGCTGGACAATTCCTCACTTGCAGCCGCACTTTGTTCGGCCGTCGCCGAGTTTGTCTGTACCACACTGGAAATCTGGTCAATTCCCGTGGTAATCTGAGAGATGGAATCCGCCTGGTTGCTGCTGGCATCTGAAATCTCCCCAATAATGCCTGTCATTTCATTTACCTTATTGACTGCCTGAAGCAGCGAATGCGCGGTCTCATCGGCAATCTGCGTTCCATTTTCCACAGCCTTCAATGAATTTTCAATCAAAGCAGATGTATTCTTGGAAGCCTCTGCACTTTTGCCTGCCAGATTGCGGACTTCATCCGCCACTACGGCGAATCCCTTTCCGGCAGCGCCTGCGCGGGCAGCTTCTACGGCAGCGTTCAGCGCAAGAATATTGGTCTGGAACGCAATATCCTCAATAGTCTTGATGATTTTGCTGATGTCGCCGGAACAGTTGCTGATCTCACCCATTGCACATATCATCTGCTGCATTTTTTCGTTGCTCTCGTTCATTTCCATGCTGACGCTGTCGGCCACGGCATTGGCCTGCCGTGCATTTTCCGCATTCTGGTTCACCTTGCTGGAAATATCATTAATGGCGGCAGCCAGTTCCTGCACAGAACTTGCCTGCTCGGTTGCTCCCTGAGAAAGAGCCTGGGCGCCGCTGGATACCTGATCCGACCCGCCTGCAACCTGAGCCGCGCTCTGGCTGATCTGCAGCATGGTATCATTGAGCTTTTCTGCAATGCCCCGGAACGACACAAGCAGCGGATGGAAGTTTCCCGTATAGGCTTCCTCACAGACCGTATCCACTGTAAAATCTCCGGCCGCCATTTTGGCAAGGAATTTATTCTCATCGTCGATAATCACCTGAAGCTTACGGATCAGTCTTCGTACCTGTTCGGCAAGCACACCCAGTTCATCCCTGGAGGTATAGGAAATCTCCACATCCAGGTCACCCTCCGCCATTTTTACAGCGGCATTCTCGATCTCGGAAACAGGCATCTTAATCAGGCGTACAATCACAAATGAGAAAAAGACGCCCACAACAATGATCGCAAGGATCACTGCTGCCATAAGGCCGACGGCAGTCCTGTAAAGGAAAAAACTTTCCTCCGTTGCAGCGTCACTGCCTTCCGTATTGTAAGTAATAATATCCTGAAAAGCACTGTTTAAGGAATTATAAAGTTCTACGCATTCGCCTTCCAGAACCGCACGGGCCTCTTCCGTACGGCCCTGTCCGGCCAGCTCCAGGATTTCTTCATCTGCTTTCCTGTACTGAGTCCAGAGATTCATTGCATGATCATAGAAACCATTCTCTTCTTCGTCAATCAAGCCCTTATATGTGACTAAAAGGGCATCCATATCTTCCTTTTCTTTCTGCAGATACTGAAGACTGGATGCTTCTACCTCATCAGAAACGGCGGTCAGATATCCCAGTTCATTCAGACGGATATTGGAAAGCGTATTGGCCAGTTCCCTTGCCGTGTCAATACTTGGAAGCCAGCTTGTCGAAATATCACTCGCCATATCATTCATCCGGCCCATAAGAAAGAAGGACATACCGCCGATGATCAGCATGCCGGCCAGTGCAACTCCTATCAGGATATAGAGTTTTAATCTGATTTTTAAATTTCGTATGTAGTTAATCATACCTCTTGTCTCCTTTTTTGTGATCTCTAACTGCCGATTTAAAAAAATGTTTTTCCGCACAGTATTCTGGAGTTTATATCGGCGAATTCTCCCTGCTCCATAAGTGAAATGAGAAATAAAAATGCCGTGCAGCCATCGGCTTTATGCACGGCATTTTTTCATGATACAACTACAATCCTATTCCGGCCTGCTGCAGTCCAGCAGGATCTTGGGATATTTTGACGTATGGAACACTTCAAAACTCTCTACCGCCTGACTGAGCGGCATGATCTTCTGGATGATCCTGTCCGTCTGCATCCGCCGGATCATTCTGATCGCCCGCGGCATGATCGCCGTATTGGTAAATACCGTCTGGATACGGCCTTCCTTCATATACAGATCATGAAGGTTCAGCGGCATCTCATAGGTCGGCGGAAATACCGCAAAATATACGGCGGTTCCGCAGCGCGCCAGAATCTTCAGCGGCGTCTCAGCGGCCTTTGGCGAACCGGACATCTCAAATACATAGTCAAAGCCGGTTCCGTCCGTAATCTCCATGGCGCGCGCCACGGTATCTTCATGGAATGGATCGATCACATATTCCGCTCCCATCTCCAGAGCCATCCTGCGTTTTTCCTCCACGGGTTCAATAACCGTGATGCGGGCTGCCCCGGATAACAGGATCTGGTTCAGCATAATGGAACCAATGCCGCCCACACCGGCCACACATACGGTTGCTCCGTGACGAATCGGCGCCAGATCCATGGCGCGCAGACAGCAGTTTGTCGGTTCGACGATCGCGTATTCCTTCAGATCCGCATCATCCGGAAGCTTATAGATCGTCTTCACATCGGTAACGATGTATTCCGCAAACGCACCCGTTCCTTTGGAATTGATGCAGTACTGCTCCATCCCTTTTTTACACCACTCGCACTCTCCGCAGTGGGACACCGGGAAAAGCGTAACCTTGTCTCCCACTTTGTAACCGGCCTTCGCCGCCTCGGCTCCGATCTCCACGATCGTCCCGGACGCTTCATGCCCCAGAGGCGCGGGCGGCTTCGAATTCATGACCCCCATGGTCACCTGATGTACGTCCGTCGCGCACAGAGCCGCATACGCCACTTTTACTTTTACTTCGTTGGGCTTCACATCCGGAATCTCCACATCCTTCAGTTCGATCTGGTTCCAGTCCGTCCACCATAATTGTTTCATTGTCGCCATATCAATATCCTCCACTAATTCGCCATTCCGCGTTCTCTCAGTTCCTTCACGATATTTTCATAAGAAGCCTTATCCAGCTTATACGCAAACAGGGCGACGGCAGCTACGATGGAACAGATTCCCACAAACAGATGAGACCCGAAATTCATCGTAAAAAGCACCGTTTCTGACTGCTGGCCGCCCGCCACATAGCCGACTTTGTCCAGGATCGCCGCAGCGCCTGCGATGGATATAGCCTGTCCTACCTTCAGCATGAAATTGATGATCGTCGATATGAACCCCGCACAGTATACGCCGTATCTGTGATAGGTATATTCCGCCGTATCCGGCATCATTCCGAACACATTTCCCAGCATCATGCCGCTTCCCAGTCCGCAGAGGGCCTGCAGTACATAATACAATGCCCGTCCGGTGCCGCCGGTAACCGGTATAAAGAAGCAGAGAATATTGGAAACGGCGATGACTGTGAAGGCTGCCCCTCCCAGTGTTCCCTTGTTCTTTACCTTCGTCACCAGCATGCTGACGGAAAATGCGCCGATCATGCCACAGACAGACCACAGCGTCTGCGTATTGGCGTACAGAAGTTCATCTCCCGCATTATAGGTACAGAAATACAGACGGAACGTCATACCGCCCTGGATGATGCCCCACGCCAGATAGGCGATGGCGATCTGGATCACCGGCCAGTTGCCCGCCAGGACCTTAAACTGTGAAACAAAGGACACTTTCTCTCCCTGGCTGTCGTCCACCTGTACGATCTCCTTCGTAGAGAAAATCGTGATCAGGAAGAACGGCGCCGCCAGCAGCGAGAAGATCAGGGCCGCCCTCTGGTAGCCGACCGCGCCGCCGCCGGTGGCATTGACGATCCGAAGCGTCAGGGCCGACAGGATCGTCATGGCCAGAAAAGCGCCGGTCATACGATAGCTGGAAAGCGCGCTTCTTGTTTCCGTATCTCTGGTCATCATGGCCGGCATGGCGGAATACGTCACATTGACCATGGTGTACAGGAGTACAAGGATAAAATACATGCCCAGTCCCCAGAATGTCCGGAATCCTTCGGACCAGCTCAGATTGGTCGTGAACGTCAGGACATTGAAGATCAGCATGGGCACAAACGCAAAGATCACCCAGGGACGGTAGCGTCCCCATCTGGAATGGGTTTTATCCGCCAGAGAGCCTACGACCGGATCGTTGACCGCATCCCAGAATTTCGAGATAAAGATCAAAGCTCCGACCACCGTGGCGTTGATCAGCGCCACATCCGTCAGGAAGAATACCAGATAGGAGCCGATCAGCGACCAGCTCATGTTGCAGGCAAAATCGCCGCAGGCATATCCGACTTTCCGGCCAAAATTCAGTTTCGTATATTCATCTGTTTTTGTCTGCTGTGTTGAATTCATCTTTCCCCCTCCTGGATTCCAAAATCCACCGGATCACAGGGAAGCGCGCCGATGCCCGGCAGGGCATCGGCCTCCGCTTCGCTCCGGTTGGTGACATTATACCATTTTACGAATCGCTTCCATTACATGTTCCTTTGCGTATCCATATTTCCGTCGAAGCTCTTCGCCGCTTCCAAAGCCTGCGTAGACCTGCGGGATACCAAAGCGCCGGAAAGACGCGGGACGGATCTCCTCATCCACGAAATAATCCGCGATGGAGCTGGCAAGGCCGCCGCTCATCAGATGGTCTTCCCATACGATGATTTTCCCGGTCTCCTCTACCGCCTTTTTCACGGTTTCCCGGTCAAAGGGCTTGATCGTATACATATCGATCACCCGCACGTCAATCCCCTCTTCCTTCAGCTCTTCCGCCGCATCCAGCGCTTCTCCCACCATCTCGCCGTGGGCGATGATGGTCACGTCCTTTCCGTCTCTTACGGTCACGCTGCCGCCGATGGAAAACTCGATCGTTCCCGGCTCATACAGCTGGCGGTCTTTCTTCCCCTGGGCCAGCCGGATGTACATGGGACCCGGATAATCCATGGACAGATTCAGGATATCCCGGATCATATTCGGGTCGCAGATGGACAGCGCCGTCATGTTGACCATGGATTTGACAATTGCCAGGTCTTCCATGGCGTTGTGGGTGGAACCGCCGCCGGAAGTCAGTCCGCCGCCGGTACCGATTATGCGGACCGGCAGATTCTGATAGCACACCGCCGTACGCACCTGCTCGCACGCCCTCATGGAAAGGAACGGAAGCATCCCCATGATAACCGGAATATTTCCTGCCAGAGCCAGCCCTGCCGCCACGCCTACGCAGTTCTGCTCCGCAATCCCCACGTCAATATACCGCTCCGGAAATTTCTGGCGGAAGCCTTTCAGGTTCATGCCCACATCCGGCGTACACACGAACAGCTTCTCATTTTTCTCCCCAATCTCGCAAAGAGTATCACCAATCACGCTCCTGGCAGAGATCCATTCTCCAAAATTAAACGAACCAGCCAACTCTTATTCCTCCCTTCCGTAATTTGCCGCAAGCTCTGTAAGCGCCTGTTTAAAATCTTCTTCATTCAGGCTGCCCGCATGCCAGCCGACCACCCGTTCCATAAAGCTGACGCCTTTTCCCTTGGTGGTGTGGGCAATGATGGCGGTGGGCCTTGCAGAAGACGTCGGCGGAAGGCTGTCCAGCGCATCCACGATGGCGTTCATGTCATGCCCGTCGATCTCCAGCACATTCCAGCCAAAAGCTTTCCATTTATCCGCATAAGGATCCAGCACCGTGATCTCCTCGGTGTAAGAGCACATCATCTGGCAGTTGCGGTCGATGACTGCCACCAGATTTCCCAGCTCATAGGAACGCCCGCTCATGGCCGCTTCCCATACCGATCCCTCACAGGTCTCGCCGTCGCCCAGCATACATACCACCCGATGGGCTTCGCCCTTTACTTTCGCCGAAATCGCCATGCCCACCGCCATGGCCAGTCCCTGCCCCAGCGACCCGGAGGAACATTCCACACCCGGGAGCTGCACCTTGCACGGATGCATGCCGTAGGCGCTGTCCAGTTTTCCGTAGGTTCTCACGATCTCGTCATAGTCAAAAAAACCTCTCATGGCCATGGCAATGTACATGCATACCGCGCCGTGTCCCTTACTCAATATGAAGCGGTCTCTGTTCGGATTCTGAATGTTGTCCGGGTCCACATTCAGGCCATGGTGGAACAGGCCGATCAAAAGATCCGTCATGGACAAATCTCCTCCGATATGTACAGAACCTTCATACACCCCGCACAGATTGATCAGTTTTTTCCGCATCTCATATGCGAGGTTTTCCAAACGTAATACTTCCTGCTTCTCTGCCATCTCTTTCCTCCTGTTACAGTATTTATTTATTCCAGATCAGGATTGCACCGGATCAGGATCTTCGGGTATTTTCCGGTAAGCTGTTCCTGAAATGCTTCCACCGCGTCTTCCAGCTCGAACACCTTCTGCGTCAGACATGTCAGGTTCAGTTTCGGAAGCAGATTGACCGCTCTCGGATAGGCGTAAGGCGCAACATACACCCCGCTGATGGTCAGTTCTTTAAAATAACAGTATCTGGATATGTTGAACGGCATCTCATACTCGTTCGGATACTGCGCTCCGTAGATCAGCGTGCCGCCGCAGGCAGCCACCTCGGGAAGCGTGGGACAGGACGGCGCAAAGCCCGAGCAGTCCAGAACGATATCGTAACCGTGGCCTTCCGTAATCTCCTCTGCCCGCCGGATCAGGTCTTCATGGACCGGGTCGATGGTAAATTCCGCGCCAAGTTCCTCTGCCAGCGCCCTCCGGTCCGCGATCGGTTCGCTGAGCGTCAGTTTTGCGGCGCCGTACATGGACAGAACGTGGACCGCCAGCAGGCCGATGGGGCCTCCTCCGTTGACCAGCACGGTATTCCCCGCCTTCACACCGCATTTGTCCATCATACGCACAATGATGGACAGAGGCTCCAGAAGGCACCCTTCCTTCAGTCCCACACTGTCCGGAAGCCTGTATACCTGATCCTCATGCCAGATTATATAGGGCGCAAACCCCGGCGCATTGTGCGTCACATTCGTACAAAACTGCTGTTTTCCCGAGGAACAGTTGTAGCATCCTCCGCAGAATCTGAGAAAATTGCCGCCCACACGGTCACCGACCTTCAGCCCTTTGTGGTGGGCATCCGATCCCAGTTCCACGATCACACCGGAGATTTCATGTCCCAGCGGAATCGGCTCCGTGGAACCTTTGGGCTGTCCGAAACAGCCGTCCACACAGTGAGGGTCCGATCCGCAGATGGCGCAGTATGCAACCTTGATTTTCACTTCCTGAGGCCCCAGCTGATCCGGAAAGGGCAGTTCCCGAAAATCCACGAGCCCGCGGGTCTCAGGATTCGGATCCTTCATATTGCCCACCCGGACGCCGCACAACGTTTTCATAGTTCCCATGACAAATTCCTCCTTTGTTACTGTCGACGAATATATATCGAATATGTACTTATTATATATAGTTTTTCCCCTGTTGTCGGCGCACCAGTCGGACCTGTTTTTGTAAAATATGTCTGTTACATGTCTGTTTTTTGTTGTCGTTTTCGTGTATTCTTATAATTGAGAATGGGATCTTCTGCCATAATACCGCAACCACTGTTTTATCAGTTCACAGAAATTCTCCTGGAGGGAAAACAATGGATAAACATTATAAGCCGGATAACCTGTATCAGAACTACATTTCCAGCATTTCCATGCCGGACCTGGATTTTATCATTCATTATTCGGAATGGATGTCCGATTCCGTCATCGAATTCATGCACTTCCATCCGATGTTCGAAATCTATTATGTAACGGAAGGGAACCTGCAGATCTACGTCCACGATCATATCGAAACTCTTTCCGAAAAGGAAATCATCTATATTGCGCCTGACATCAAGCATTATGTGCTGCACACTCCGGGAAAGCACTGGAAATATTTTGTCCTGATCTTCGAGATCGTTCCCCGCAGCGGCAGAAAATTTGCCTTTCATTCCATGGAAGCCAGAGAGATCATCTGCCAGCTGGATCAGATCCAGCAGGAAAACTATATCCTGCTCCGAGAGCCTTTTGACGGGGAACACATCATCCGCAACATTGAAAAGGAACAGCAGGAGAAAAAAATCGGCTGGGTTTCCACCTCCAATTTCCTTTTCTGGCAATTTGTGATCCTGTCTCTTCGGCATATCAACAATACCCATTCTGCCCAGGAATGCCCCGACGGAACCCTGAACCTGGGACTGGAGGCATCCAAGTTTATCCACATGAACTACCAGAATGACATTACCATCGACAGTGTCGCGAAGTATCTGAACATTGCGCCCCGGCATGTCAACCGGGTGTTCCAGTCTTTATTTGGAACCACATTCAGCCGTACCTTAAGTATCCTTCGTATGGAATACGCCAAAAATTATCTGTGCAGCACCAGCTATTCCGTGGAAAAGATCGCTTCCATGGTGGGCTTTAATTCTCCCGCCACGCTGCGCAATCTGATTCGGCAGGAGGAGGGACTTTCTATTCGGGAATTTCGAAGAAAATATTCGATCAATATAGAAATCAAAGAACAAACATGATATACATAAAACGCCGGATCAGATTTTAACAATCCGGTCCGGCGCTTTTTACGTTGTATCTGTCAGACATCATCCAAGAATCGCTTTATCGTTTGCAAATTCCTCTCCGCTGACCTCTTCAAACTTGTGGAGCAGATCTTCCACCGTCAGGCTCTTTTTCTCGTCTCCGCGGATATCCAGGATAATATGGCCGTCCATCATCATGATCAGACGGTTCCCATGGGCAATCGCATCCTTCATGTTATGCGTAATCATCAGGGTAGTCAGTCTGTCCCGGTTGACGATCAGGTCGGTCGTCTCCAGCACCTTGGCCGCCGTCTTGGGGTCCAGAGCCGCTGTATGTTCATCCAGCAGGAGAAGTTTTGGTTTTTTCAGCGTGGCCATCAGAAGCGTCAACGCCTGCCGCTGGCCGCCGGAGAGCAGTCCCACCTTGGACGTCAGCCGGTCTTCCAGGCCAAGGCCCAGTGTGGCCAGAAGCTTCTGATACGCCTCCCGTTCATTGTTCTTGATCCCGGCCCGGAGCGTCCTGCTCTGGCCGCGGCGGAGCGCCAGCGCCAGATTCTCCTCGATCCCCATGGTTGCTGCCGTCCCGTTCATGGGGTCCTGAAACACACGGCCCAAAAATGCCGCGCGCTTATATTCCGGCAGTTTCGTCACATCCTGCCCGTCAATCAGAATCTGTCCCTGATCCACTGGCCACACACCGGCGATGGCATTCAGCATCGTGGACTTGCCCGCTCCGTTTCCGCCGATCACCGTGACAAAATCGCCGTCCTCCAGTGTCAGATTCACGTTTTTGAGCGCTCTTTTCTCGTTGACGGTTCCCGGATTGAATGTCTTTGATATATTTTTGATCTCCAGCATCTTACATCCCTCCCTTATGAACCGCTTTTGAAAAATATCTGCTCTTCCAGTAAGGGATGGCAAGGAAGACCGCCACCACTGCCGCAGACAACAGTTTCAGAAGATCTGTATCAATACCAAGCCAGATCACAATCTGAAGTACAAAATAATAAATGATCGAGCCAAACGTCACAGCCAGAAGCCGGAACCCGAAATTCCGGAAAATTTTTCCGAAGACCGCCTCGCCGATGATGACGGCCGCCAGGCCGATGACGATGGCGCCGCGCCCCATATTGACATCGGAGAATCCCTGATACTGGCTTAAAAGCGCGCCTGACAGCGCCACCAGCCCGTTGGAGATCATCAGACCCAGCACCCGGTTAAAGTCCGTATTGATGCCCTGCGCCCTTGCCATCTGGTCATTGCATCCGGTGGCGCGCAGAGAACATCCCAACTCGGTCCCAAAGAACCAGTACAGAATCAGAATCAGAAAAACGATGGCCAGCGCCACGATCAGAATCGTATTTTTATAGAAGGGCACTCCCTTGATATAGCGAAGGGAAACCAGCAGATCGAATTTATCCACGTTGATGGCCTGGTTTGCCTTGCCCATAATTTTCAAATTTACAGAATACAGCCCAAGCTGTGTCAGAATACCGGCAAGGATCGCCGGGATTCCCATAAAGGTATGCAGCAGGCCCGTCACCATACCCGCCAGCATGCCGGCTGCCAGAGCCACTGCCATGGATACCCATACGTTCTGTCCGCTCTGCAGCATCATGATACAGACTGCGCCTCCGGTACAGAGCGTACCGTCTACCGTCAGGTCCGCAATATCCAGGATACGGAAGGTGATGTAGACACCGATCGCCATAATTCCCCAGATTAGTCCCTGTGCCACTGCCCCAGGCAGCGCGTTGATCAAACTCATAATATTCATATTTTCATCACCTCAGTTCATTCATCCTGAACAACATCCGAAAAACGCCTGCACTTCTTTCGACAGACATTCCTATGCAACAACAACAGCGAGAGAGGATCCCTCCAGTCTCGCTGCCGTCAACAGGACATGTTCACACCCTGTAAAGCTTTTCTTTATTCTCCGATGGCTACATAGTCGTCCGGAACGGTTATCCCCAGGTCCTCACAGATCTCCGCATTGTATTTCTTCGTAAACTGCGGTGCGTACTCGATGGGCATGGCGGAGATGTCTGATTCTCCGGTCAGAATCTTCGCCGCCATCTTACCGGTGGCAACACCCAGATCATAGTAGCTGATGGACAGTGTCGCAACGCCGCAGCCAGAGCAGATGCCTTCCTCACCCGCAATAACCGGAACCTTTGCCGGACGTGCAATATTATCAAGAAGCGGCGCGTTGGACGCTACCGTGTTATCGGTCGGCACATAGATTACCTCGTTCTCCTCCACTGCAGTCGTCGCCACTGCGGACAAGTCGTTGGAATCCGAGAAACCATACGGTTTGCATGTATAGCCAAGTCCTTCAAGAGCCTTCTGTACCTCGTCCACCTGATACTGGGAGTTCGCCTCGGTCGTACAGTAAATCAGTCCCACATTCTTCGCATCCGGGAACAGTTCATTCAGCATGGCCGCCTGCTCATCCAGCGGAGCCAGGTCCGAAGTACCGGAGATGTTGCCGCCCACGGTTCCGTCAAATCCTTCAATATCAAGAGCCACGCCATACTCGGTAACGGAAGTGCCAAGGATCGGAATCTCATTGGTTCCCGCCTGTGCCGCCTGAAGAGCCGGCGTCGCATTGGCAAGAATCAGGTCCACACCGCCGGATACAAACCCGTTGATGATCGTGGAACAGGTATTGGAATCATTCTGTGCGTTCTGCTCGTCAAACGCAACCGTTCCTTCTCCAAGCTCCTCGTTCAGAGCGTCTATAAAGCCTTTGGTCGCCGCATCCAGCGCCTCGTGCTGTACCAGCTGGCAGATGCCGACCGTATACTGCGCTTCGCCTTCCGAAGCCGCTCCGGCCCCGTCTGCTGCCGCTTCCGTATCGTCCGGCTCTGCTGCGTCTGCATCTGTCTCTGCTCCGTCTGCTGCCGGTGCCTCTGCCGTCGAATCTGCCGCATCATTACCGCCGCATGCAACCAGACTGAGTCCCATGGTCATGGCCATGGCAATCGCCAAAATCTTTTTCATGTCTTTTCCTCCATTTTCCCTGTATCTAAAAATTCGCTATTCTTCAATAGCTTTTTCGATTATATCGCTTTAAAGCAAAAAAGTCAACCAAAAAAAGAAAAAGGCGTCGGATTTCCTTCCGGAACCGACGCCGCCTTTTTCCGTCCTAATCCTCCAGGCTTTCTTTCAGTTTCCCCATGAATCCTTTTTTCTTCGGTTTTCCTTCTCTTTTCTGATTCAGAGAATTGCCGCTCTCCAGATCGTACTCCTTCAGCGCCTCTTTCGCCGCATGGCTCAGATTCGTGGGTACCTCGATCACCAGCGTCACATAATGATCCCCGCGGACATTTTTGCTGCGCAGGGAGGGCATGCCTTTCCCGCGCAGGCGGACTCTCGTATCGGTCTGCGTGCCTGCCTTCACGTCGTACTCCACCTCTCCGTCTACGGTCTTGATCCGGATCGTTCCGCCAAGCGCAGCCAGCGGGAACGTGATCGGTACGGTGGAAAAGATATCCATATCCTGTCTCTGGAACAGCGGATGCCTGGATACCATGACTTCCACCAGCAGATCGCCTCTCGGCCCTCCGTTGGTCCCCGGTTCTCCTTTTCCGCGGATCCGGATGCTCTGTCCGTTGTCGATGCCTGCCGGAATCGTGACGGAGATCTTCTTTTTACTGGAAATGTAACCGGTCCCATAGCAGTCCGGGCACTTATCTTTTATGATCTTGCCGGTTCCGTTACACTCCGGACAGGTGCGGACATTCTGAACCATGCCGAACAGAGACTGCTGGGTATAGACCACCTGGCCCTTACCGCCGCACTTGCTGCACGTCTGGGGCGTCGTCCCCGGCTTTGCTCCGGTCCCCTTACAGGTCTGGCATTCGTCCTTCAGCGTCAGCTCCAGCTCCTTCTCGCAGCCTTTTACCGAATCCTCAAAGGTGATCCTCACGCTGGCGCGCACATCCGCGCCGCGCATGGGGCCGTTGTTCGCCCTCCGGCTCCTGCCGCCGCCGAACAGGTCTCCAAAGATATCGCCGAAAATGTCGCCCATATCCGCGCCGCTGAAATCAAAGCCGCCGAAGCCGCCTCCACCGCCGCCCTGTTCAAATGCCGCATGGCCGAACTGGTCGTATTTCCGCCTCTTGTCCGCATCGCTCAGGATCGCATACGCCTCGGATGCCTCTTTAAACTTCTTCTCCGCTTCCTGATCGCCAGGATTCATATCCGGATGGTACTTTTTCGCCAGCTTCCGGTATGCGCTCTTGATCGCCGCATCATCCGCGTTTTTCTCCACACCGAGGACTTCATAATAGTCTCTTTTTGTCTCTGCCATAATCTATCCTACCTCTCATCACAACTGCGGGAAGCAGTCTTTGCACAGCCGAACACCCACGGCTAACGAACCCCTGTCCCTTAACCGTGGGTATCTGCAAAGCTATCGCCACAGATTCCACATGGTCCTGTGGTTATACCTCTCTGTAATCTCCGTCAACCACATCGTCTGCGCCGGCAGAAGTCTGTGCGCCGCCCATGTCAGGCCCTGCGCCCTGAGCGCCGCCTGCCGCCTGTGCCTGCTCATACATCTTCTGGAACAGGCTCTGCGCCGCGTTCATCAGCTCTTCCCTGCCTGCCTTCAGCGCATCGATGTCCGCGTCTGACAGCTCCGGCTGATTTGCCGTTCTGTCCAGCACCGCCTTCAGGGAAGCGATCTTCTCTTCCACTGCGGATTTCTCGGAAGCGTCCAGGTTTGCTCCTGCCTCCTCCAGTGCCTTCTCGGTCTGGAATACCATGGCGTCCGCGTCATTTCTCGCATCGATGCCTTCCTTACGCTTCTTGTCCTGTGCCTCGAACTCAGCCGCTTCCTTGACTGCCTTCTCGATGTCGGAATCCGACATGTTGGAGCCTGCCGTAATCGTGATGTGCTGCTCCTTGCCCGTTCCGATATCTTTAGCGGATACATTTACGATACCGTTGGCGTCAATATCAAAGGTCACCTCGATCTGCGGCACACCGCGGCGTGCAGGCGGGATACCGTCCAGACGGAACTGGCCAAGGGATTTGTTGTCTTTCGCAAACTGTCTCTCACCCTGGACCACGTTGATATCCACTGCGGTCTGATTGTCCGCCGCGGTGGAGAAGATCTGGCTTTTCTTGGTGGGGATCGTCGTATTTCTCTCGATCAGGCGGGTTGCGATACCTCCCATGGTCTCGATGGACAGGGACAGCGGAGTCACGTCCAGAAGCAGGATATCGCCTGCACCCGCGTCGCCTGCCAGCTTGCCGCCCTGGATGGAAGCGCCGATGGCCACGCACTCATCCGGATTCAGCGTCTTGCTGGGCTCATGTCCGGTCAGCTGTTTTACCTTGTCCTGTACGGCCGGGATACGGGTGGAACCGCCTACCAGCAGGACCTTGCCCAGTTCGGACGGGCTTACGCCCGCGTCACGAAGCGCTGCCTGCACCGGATTCGCCGTACGCTCTACCAGATCGTGGGTCAGCTCATCGAATTTCGCTCTGGTCAGATTCATATCAAAATGCAGCGGCCCGTCGCTGTTCATGCTGATGAACGGAAGGTTGATGTTCGTTGTCGTTGCCGCGGAAAGTTCTTTCTTCGCCTTCTCCGCCGCCTCTTTGAGCCTCTGCAGCGCCATCTTGTCATTTGCCAGATCCACGCCGTTCAGCTTTTTGAATTCTGCCAGCATCCAGTCCGTGACCTTCTGGTCGAAATCATCTCCGCCCAGACGGTTGTCGCCTGCGGTTGCCAGCACCTCGATGACGCCGTCGCCGATCTCGATGATGGACACGTCGAAGGTACCGCCGCCAAGGTCATAGACCATGATCTTCTGCTCTTTCTCATTGTCCAGGCCGTATGCGAGAGCGGCTGCCGTCGGCTCGTTGATGATACGCTTCACTTCCAGGCCGGCGATCTTACCCGCATCCTTCGTTGCCTGTCTTTGGGCGTCGTTGAAATATGCCGGCACCGTGATGACTGCCTCCGTCACCTTCTCGCCCAGATAGTTCTCTGCGTCCGCCTTCATCTTCTGAAGGATCATTGCCGAGATCTCCTGAGGTGAATACCTCTTCTCATCGATGGTTACCCGGTAATCGCTGCCCATATGCCTCTTGATGGAAGAAATGGTCTTCTCCGCGTTCGTCACCGCCTGGCGTTTTGCCGGCTCTCCTACCAGACGTTCTCCGGTCTTCGTAAATGCCACGATGGACGGTGTGGTCCTTGCTCCTTCTGTATTGGCGATAACGGTCGGTTTGCCGCCCTCCATAACGGATACGCACGAATTGGTGGTTCCAAGGTCAATACCGATAATTTTACTCATGATGTTCTCCTCCTATCATAATTCCGCGTCTGCCTGCGCCGTCTCTGCGCAGACATCCGCTGTTTTAATTTGTCTGCTCTGTCTGACTTAATTTGCTACCGATACCATGCTGTGTCTCAGCACCGCATCTTTATATTTATAACCCTTCTGGAATTCCTCCGCGATGATGTTCTCGCCCAGATCCTCATTTTCCACATGCATCACAGCATTGTGAAGATTCGGATCAAATTCCTGGCCTACCGCTTCGATAGGGGTTACGCCCAGATCCGTGAGCACCGTCATAAGCTGCTTGTAGATCATCTCCATGCCGCTTGCAACCGGGCTCTCCTTTTCCTCCTCCGGGATACTTTTAAGACCTCTCTCAAAATTATCCACCACCGGGAGAATCTTCTCCACCACATCTCTGGCTCCGATGGTATACATCTGAGATTTCTCCTTCTCCGTACGGTTCCGGAAATTCTCAAACTCCGCCAGCTGCCGCTTCACCTTGTCTGTCAGTTCCGCGATCTGCTCGTCTTTCTTATCCTTTTTCTCTTTCTTCCGGAAAAAGCCTTTTTTCTCTCCTGGCCCTGAAGCCTGCTCTTCTTCCGCCTCAGGATTTACCGGTTCCTCCGCGGCTTCCTCCGTCTCCGCTTCCTCCCGGATCTCCTCCTGATCCGCCGCTTCCGTCTCCGCCTGTTCTATCTTTTCTTCTGTCTCCAGCTCTCTCTTCTCTTCCATTATCGCCTCCGCCTTTCTATTTGTGGAAAACGCTGTCCAGCTGATCCATCAGCGTTTTCAGCGTACTCATTACATTTTCATAATCCATTCTCTTAGGACCGATGATCCCGATGGTTCCCTGGAGCCCCTGGCCCAGTTCGTACGTGGCGGTCACCACGCTGCAGTCCTTCATGCTCTGGATCGGCGATTCGCTTCCGATGTATACCTGAATCCCCTTATCCTCCTTGCTGAGCGTCTCTGTCACCAGCTCCGCCAGCATCTGCTTTTCCTCCAGCGTCTGGATCAGCTCGCTGGCCTTCCCGTTATCGCTGAGTTCCGGATAACGGAAAATATTGGTGGCCCCTCCTGTGTAGATCTCCATGCCTTCATCGGAATGAATGGCTTCCGCCACCGCGTCCACCACATCGCTGATGATATTACTATGGATACCCGCCTGCTCTTTCATACTGGAAATCATCTGAAGATTGATTTCCGCAATCGTTTTCCCGTTCAGCATGGTGTTCAGAAGGATGTTCAGCTTCAGAATGCTCTCCGCATCCAGCTTCTCATCCACCGGGATCAGCCGGTTCCGGATCACATTGCCCTCGGCGACGATCACCGCCAGGATCTGATTCTCATCCACCTTGGACAACTGGATAAATTTCAGCTTGTTCTGATGGTACTGAGGCGCCGAGATCATCGTCGCATAATTGGTATTGCTGGCCAGTACCCGCACCACCTGCTTCAGCACCTGCTCCAGTTTGTCGGTCCGCTGGATCATCAGTTCCTTCAGCTCGGTCACTTCCCGCTCTTTCTCTTCCATCAGATGATCCACATACAGGCGGTAGCCCTTGTCAGAAGGAATCCGTCCGGCTGAAGTATGAGGCTGTATGATATAGCCCATCTCCTCCAGATCCGACATCTCATTGCGGATCGTAGCAGAACTCAGCTTCAGATCCGAATATCTGGAGATCGTCCTGGAGCCCACCGGTTCCCCGGTCTCCAGGTAGTTCTGGATGATCGCATGCAGTATTTTAAGCTTTCTCTCGTCCAGATCCACGGTCCTGCACTCCTTCCCCTTGTTAGCACTCGGCTTGTAAGAGTGCTAATACTTACTGAAATAAAGATAGCACCCGGCGGGTGCTTTGTCAATACCTTTATTGTTTTTTTATAATTTCCACGATTTATCCTCTTCATGAAAAGGAAGGGTTCCGGCATCAAATCCGGAACCGTGTCCGCCCCTTTTGGAGGCCGGACACATGGGATCGTTACCGCGTCTGCAGAAACAGATACTCTCTCTGCGCTTTTTCATCCTCCGGATACCGCTCCAGATAGCTTTCCATCTTCAGCTTCGCCGTCTCGAAATCTCCCTTCCACTCATAGACCGCGATCTCATTTCCGAGAAGCTCCTGCAGGCTTTCGCCTTCGCCCTTTGCAATGCCGGATTCCAGCGTAGCCAGAGCCGCGTCGTAATCGCCCTGTTCCATCTGCCAGGACGCAACCTTGGCGTATGCCGTCTGATGCTCCGCATCCTCCCCGGCCAAATAACTCTGATACAGCGTAATGGCATAATCCTGATTGCCCATCTGCCAGTACAGTTCCGCCTGCCAGTAAACCGCCTCTGCCTCTCCGGATTTCGCGGCGCTTTCCAGATACTCTTTCGCAGCGGCATAATCTTCCTTATAGAAAGACAGCCTGCCCAGCATGAGCGTATCTTTTTTTGGCGTCATCTCCAGAGCCGCCGAAAAATCCTCATTGGCCTTCTGGATATTCTCAGCCTGCCGGTAGATCATCCCCCTGGCCATATAGATCTCCGCGCTTTTCTTCAGGTCCAAAATAGCGCTGTACGTATCGATGGCCTTCTGCGTATCTCCCGCGTGATACAGGGCGGACGCCTTGTAAGCGGCGATATCCAACTCCAGCGCCCCCGCATACATACCCGCCAGCTCCAGCGCTTTATCATAAGAAGCAACCGCTTCCTCATAGCTGCCTGCACGGGCCTGTTCCATCCCCTGGCTCCGAAGCTGAAGCTGCTGCTCTTTTGTCTCCTGGCTCTTCCCGCAGCCTGTCAGAACCGCCAGGCACAGTCCTGCGATGGCCAGGCATATGATCTTTCTTCTCATCTTCCTTCCTCCTGCCAGAATGAACGGTTCATGGTACACTTGAGGATCAGCTTCCGGGGAAGCTTCTTATACCTCTTCCCCAGACGGTAGCCGAGAAACTTTCCCGCGTTCTGAGTCACTACGGAGAAGACCAGCCACGGCTTTCCCACACGGATACAGTGGCCTGCGCATTTTTTTACCAGCCGCACCCCTTCCGACTCGGATCGGACCCCGGCGAACGCTTCCGGATGCATGGTCTGCGATACCGCAAGGTCAAAATACCGGTGAAACTGCTGCATGGCGCTGTAATTATGGGAATGGATGACCCTGGCGTCGGCGCAGTAGGCGATCCTGCCTCCCGCCTGCAGAAGTTTCCCCGCCAGAATCATGTCTTCATTAAATATGGTTCGTTTTTCAAATCCGCCCAGCTCCAGATACCGGTCCCGCCGCCACGCCGCGCACACATTGGAACAGAAAAACGCCTTGATCCCCATGGCCGGCAGATCTTCTTTTCCTTTCCGCCGGCTTTCCGGCGGATAATTAAAGCTCCTGGTATATGCCTCCACCTCGCTGCAGCCTTCGGCAGGGAGCTGCCTTGCATAAGCCGCCCACACCTCCGGATCTTCAAACGCCTTCATCAGATTTTCGATCAGATGTCGGTCTTTCGGCACTGCGTCCTGCGTCATGCAGACCACCACATCCGCGTCAGACAGACGGATTCCCCGATCCCTCGTCCCTCCGTGGTCAAATTCACTCTTTGTCACATGATGGACCTCCACACGGCCATACTGCTCCGCGATCTCTTTCGGGAAAAATGCTTTCTCCGTATTCATGACGATCACTCTGCGGATCGGACAGCACTGGGCGTCCAGCCGCTTTAAAAGTTTTTCAAATCTTTCATCCGGACGATAAGCCGGTATCAGAATATCCGCTGTCAGCATCCTCCGCCTCCATATTCCTGATGCCAGCAAAGCGAGGAACTGTCACTCCCTCGCTTTTGCATCTCTCATTTTAAAATCCTGTATCTTTTGTAATTTGATCTGATATAGACTGTACCGTCTCGGACGGCGTAAAGGAATAGTTTCCAAACAGATACTCATGAAGCTGCTTTACATTGTTCGCAAGATCCACCGGAACCACACAGTCACCCTTGCCGCTGACGCTGGCCGACGTCCGGTCGAAGGGGAAGCCCTGCGTATCCACAATGTCGTATCCGATCATCTCCGGCGCCATCTGAAGTATCTCTTCGTTGGTATAATTGGTGGCGATCTTGGGGAAGACCGCGTTGATGATCTCATTGATCTGGCTGATGTCCGCCTGTTTCGCCGTATTCACGATCTCCATGACGACTTCTCTCTGGCGCTCGGTTCGTTTGAAGTCGTCTCCCGCCGTATAACGGATCCGGCAGTAGGAGGTCGCCTGCACGCCGTCCAGAAGCTGAAGGCCCGGCTGGGTCAGCTTCTGGGTGGATACTCCGGTCACCTTGGAGGTCTCCACCGTATAGTTGTTCAGATGCGAAATCTCCGACTCATCCACATCGATATAGATGCCGCCCAGAAGATCCACGGTCTCCGTCAGCGCCGCAAAGTCCACGGTCGCATAATATTTGATGTCCAGATCCAGATTCTTGTTCAGCATGGCCATGGCCTGCTCCGGCCCGCCTGCCGAATAGGCGCCGTTGCATTTATTGAATTTTCCATTGGTCAGATCCAGATAAGTATCCCGGTAAACCGATACCAGCTTCACTTCTTTTGTATCATTATTGATACTGGCGATGATGATCGTATCGCTCCGGTTTCCTTTGCCCAGCTGTCCCGCCACTCTCGTATCCAGCCCGAACAGCGCTATGTTCGTATAACCCGACATGGTCTTTACCGTTTCCTCCGGGCGTTCCTCATTCACTTCCACCTTTTCCGGATCCACCGTAGGCTTCTGAATCCTGTCCAGCTGTCTCACCACATAGAAGCCCGCTACCAGTACCACCAGCAGCAGGATCTCCAAGCCGAAGATCAGGAACCGTCTCTTTTTCTTTGCCGCCCTTTTTCTGGAAGAACCCTTTTTCCCGGAAGAGGGAGAGGCGCCTTTGGCGGAAGAACTTCTCTTTGAGGAAGATGTTTTTCTGTGGGACCCTGTTTTTTTCATCGTTTCTTTTGCCATAATTCATCCTTTCTACGCCTGTCAGTAAGCATTCTTATTCACAAAGCCTTTGAAAAACGTCAGGAACAGAATCTTGATATCCAGCCCGATCGTCCAGTTTTCAATATAATACAGGTCGTATTCGATACGTTTTTTGATCGATGTATCCCCACGATATCCATTGACCTGCGCCCATCCGGTCAAACCTGGGCGCACCTGGTGCTTTACCATATAGCGTGGAATCTCTTCTCTGAATTTTTCCACGAAAAAGGGCCGCTCCGGCCGGGGTCCGACCAGGCTCATATCGCCTTTCAGGATATTGAACAGCTGCGGAAGCTCATCGATGCTTGTCCTGCGGATGAACCTTCCCACCGCTGTCACACGGGGGTCATTCCGTACCGTCCACGCTTTCTTCTCACTCTTTGCGGACTGTACTTCCATGGAACGGAATTTATACATCTGAAAATTCTGGTTATGGAGCCCAACCCGCTCCTGTTTATATATTAACGGCCCTTTGGAAGTGGTTTTTACCAAAATGGCCGTAACCAGCATCACCGGTGAAAAAACAACGATCGCAACGACCGCTCCGGCTATGTCCATCACCCGCTTGCAGATCATGTTGAACGTGTTCGTCAGCGGCACATGACGGATATTAACCACCGGAAGCCCCATCAGATCCTCTGTATAGGGCCTTGTAGGAATGATATCATTGTAATCCGGAACAAATTTCGTATGCACACCGGACTTCTCACAGGTGGCCACGATTCTTTTTAATTTATAATACTCCTGAAGCCCCAGCGTCAGGGCGATCTCATCCAGGCGGTTGTTCTCCAGTATCTCTTCCAGCTCGTCGGTAGTGCCCAGAATCGAAATCCCTTTATAAGTATAGCCGATCTCCTTATTATCATCCAGAATTCCCTGTACATTATATCCCCACTGGGGATTCGCGCGGATCCGGTCGATAAAAGCCTCCGCCGCGCGGCTGTACCCTACAAAGATGATATGGCGCAGATTGAAGCCGCTCCTGCGGATTTTGCGCAGTCCCATGCGGATCGCGTTGCGGACCGCCGTCTCCAGGACGATGTTGATGACATAAAAATAGATCAGCATGGCCTTGGAGTAGTAATCTGCATAGACATTGTAGCTGCGGAGCAGGAACAGTGTTCCCATGACCAGAAGAAGCCCAATGCTGTTGGCCTTGATAATATTGCCGCCTTCCAGCCTCCGGCCCTGCATCCGCTTGGACGTATACAGATTAAACGCCAGATAAAGCACCAGATAAAGCGGCACGATCGGAATCAGTACAATGCAGTACTGAAGGAAGCTGAGTCCTACGTCATCGCCCAGTATGATGAACTTGTATACCCATGACAACAGATACGCAACACAAATGGTGAAGGCATCGATCACCACATGAAGTCGGTTAAAATACCGCTGATTATCCTTGATCAAAACTTCTCACCTGTTCTTTTACTGACACGATTATATTACAAAATGCAGAATATTTTTCCAGAGCTCCAGCTGGATCTTCGCCAGCGCCGGAAGCTGTTCCGGCCGGAACCGGACCTTCCGGCCCGGATGTTCCCGGCAGAGCCGGACCCCTCTCTTAAGTCCTTCCCTGTAATCTTTTCCCAGCCCCTTTTTTACAAAAAACAGATACTTGATCAAAAAACCGGCCAGTAAAAACGGTGCATTCAGAAGCACCTGCAAAAAGGGCATATTTTTATATATCAGATAAATATTGTTTCCTGCCGAATGAATGACTTTAAAATGGTTGTAACGGGACCCGCTGGTGGCGCTGCCCATGTGGCAGACCTCCGCCTCCGGTGCATACCAGTGATAATAGCCCGCGATCCTGGCGCGCCAGGACAGGTCCATATCTTCCAGATAGGCAAAATGCGCCTCGTCAAAACCGCCCAGCTCTTCCACCAGTTTTTTCCGGTAGATGGCCGCGCCCGCACAGGACGAGAAGATCCTCCGTCCCTTTCCGTACCGGTCCGCGGACTTTCCCTTCCCCCGCGTCAGTCCCCAGCCCATGGCCGTGTAATAGTCCCCGGCATTGTCCAGAAGGGAGCGGTCCTCATACTGCAGCATCTTCGCCGCGCAGGAAAAACGCCTGTCGTCCCTGCGGATCGCATCCAGAAGCTGCTTCGCGAAATCCGGACGCACCTCCGTATCATTATTCAAAAGTATGACATAAGGGCTCCCGGCCCTTCTGATTCCTTCATTGACCGCCCTGCAGAAGCCATAATTCCTGTCAAGGCATACCAGCACGCATTCCGGAAAATGATCCTGTATATATTCCCGGCTTCCATCCGATGAACCGTTGTCCACCACGACCACCTCCAGACATACATCCGTCTGGAGAAATACGGAACCAAGGCAGGTATCCAGAAACGCGATCCCGTTATAATTGGGAATTACGATCGTTACGTCGGACATATACTATCCTCTGCGGCAGAGTCCCCGGATCCGGCACTTTGTATCTTCCAGTGAAAGATTCTGATTGTAATATCTGTCCGGCTCCTGCAGAAGCTCCTTCCATTTTCTCTCAAATGCCGCCGCACGCCTGGCGTTTTTCTTCCGCCGGGTACGGTATCTCTGTTCGATCAGGACAATTCCCGGATCATAGACGTTCAAAAGCCCGAGCCCTTCCAGTTTCAGGCACAGATCCACATCCTTCATCCGGTCCTCCACATCTTCCGAAAAGCCTCCGGCCTTCAGAAAATGCTCTCTCTTTACCATCATTGCCTTACCTGATACGGCATGAAAGTTCTGCTGCAGCACCGCTTTGTGAAAATATCCTGTGTAACCACAGGGCAGCCCTGCAAATGCGTCTCCAGCCGGACCGTTAAGCCCCAGGATCTTCGCCCCGTACCGGAGTTTCCGGCCGTTGTCATAAACGCGTCCTCCCACGGCTCCCACGCCGGTACGCTGTGCGTTCCCCAGGAAAATCTCCAGCCAGTTCCGGCCGGTTTTCTCAATCCTGCTCTCCATAAACAGCAGATATTCGCTGTCCAGCTTCTCCGCCAATCTGGAAAATGTTACAAATTTATTACACGCACTAGTACAATATACTACTTTTATCGGTATTTGTCTATGTTCTTTTATAAAATTCAGAATAAATTTATTTTTTTCCGGTGCGTCCAGCAGAAGCAGAATCTCCATATTTCTGCAATTCTGGTCCTTTCTGACCGCTTTCAGAAACCGTTTCAGCTCTGCCGGCCCCGACAGGTCCAGCAGTACGATATGGACCTTTGCGTCCGTATCCGCCTCATAATTCACCCGGTAAAATCCCGGATTCGACATGGGTTCCACCGACGCCCGGACTCCCTGGCGCTTCAGATGCGCCTCTACCGCCCGCTGTCCCGCCGCATAGGCGTACGCCTTGCTCTCCGGACTGGCCGCCGTGGACGATTCGTGGCATCTCCAGTGATAGAGGATCCTGGGAATGTGTCCGATCCGGGTGGACTGCTCCGCGCAGCGCAGGATAAAATCATAGTCCTGGGCGCCGTCGAATTCCCCCTGGTACGGCCCGGCTTTCGCAAGCAGCTCTCTTTTCACCACCAGAAGATGACAGATATAATTGTTGCTCCTCAGAAGGTCCAGATTAAAATCCGGCTTGAAATGAGGCTGAAAACAGGTCTGTGAGTCAAAGGTCACCTTGTCCTCGTCCGTATAGAGCATATCCGTATCCGGATGCTCCGCGATCCATTTTGCCACTTCAAAAAGCGCGTGCTCCTCCAGCAGGTCATCGTGGTCGAGAAGAGCCAGATAATCCCCCTCCGCCATGGCGATGGCCGCGTTGGTATTCCCGGAGATCCCCAGGTTATCCGGAAGCTTCTCATAGCGGATGCGGCTGTCCCTGTCCAGATACTCCGCGACCACCGTCCCCACGGAATCCTCTTCCCCGCTCCCGTCCGCAAGGCAAAGCTCCAGATTCCGATAAGTCTGCGTAAGAACCGACTCGATCATCTCCCGGAGAAATTTCTCCGGAGTCCGGTACAGCGGCACCACGACGCTGATCAGCGGCATGGAGGAGAACAGGTGTTCTCTCTGCAGTTCCTTCTCACTGTCCGCCGGGCGCACTCCCTCCACCCAGCTTTGATATCCTTTTTCCAGGCTGCTGCGGTACAGCCGTTCCTGCACCTTCCGCCCAAGCTGGGTGACACCGTAATTTTTCACATAATGATATCCGCGCTTTGCATAATTGACGTTTTTCATAGTGGCACAATCTTTCCTGTTTATTATTATCAGAAGGTAACTTCTCCGTCATGTGCGATCAGGGAGGCCGAAATCATGCCCTTCAGTCCTGCCACTTCCTGAATCAGGCCGCTCTCATCCTTCACCCGGAGTTCCACCACCAGATCCAGCCGCCCGCTGGAAAGATTTCTGGACTTCACCCTGCAGGCTCCCGCGTACTTTTTCACGGTATCCATAATCTCCTGCTCCCCGTCCGTGACGGAACTGTTTACCACCAGCATCATGGGCGCCTTCGCCACCGGAAGCAGATCCAGCACCAGGATGCAGATCGTCACCGCCACCGAGGTAACCAGAGCCACCTCGTACAGGCCGGCGCCGCAGATGATGCCGATACTGATGGACCAGAACAGAAATACCAGATCCATCGGGTCCTTCACAGCAGTACGGAAACGGATGATGGACAGTGCGCCCACCATACCAAGGGAGATCACCAGGTTCGACTGCATGGCAAGAATGATCGCCGCTGTAATGAGGGCCATGGCGGCCAGAGAGATATTAAAGCTCTTGGAATAAAAAACCTTCCTTGTCACCAGCCGGTAGATCATGAACACATACAGCGCCAGGATCGCCGTGACAAAAAGGGTCGCCGCGATCTTGCCCGTGGTGATGTCCATTCCGTTGAATCCTTCCAAAAATGATTTTTTAAATACATCCTGAAATCCCATCTTATGTAGTTCTCCTTTTCTCTCTAAAATTTACAGATGATACCTTCGGCACAGATAATATTTGGAAAATGCCGTCTGCCTCAGGTTCGCCATGTGCGCCGTGTGATAGATAAAATCCGGAAGGTATTCGTCATACTTCACCTCCAGGACATGCTGCCCGGCTTCCAGCACGGGCCGAAGCGGGATCTGCTCCTCCAGAAACAGATCGGTCCGGTTGGAGGAACTGATGTTCGTATCCAGTGTAATCCGGACATTTCCATTGGAATAGATATAGGGCACCCGCACATACTCCACGATCACCTTCGGCCGCATCAGCCTGGTTCTCATCAGAAGGCAGAGCTTCTGAAGCACCGCCGGCGCGTCGTCTCCCATATCCGGAATCTCTCCCGCCATAAGGCTTCTGCACTGTTCCGGCGTCAGAAGGCAGGAAAGCTTCTGAGTCTTTCCCCGCAGCTTCTTTTTCAGCTCCAGAGAAATGCGGCCGCTGCTGTGGTCGTAGATCCTGATCCGGAACTTTTCCCTGGGATCGGTCCCCGCTTCGTTTTCCATCAGGCAGCGATCCTCATAATCGTCAAAATACAGACTTCTGATATTGTATTCTCCCTTTGCCCCCGCATGGGGATCCGGCTGCATAATCCCCGCCAGGCGCACCTTCAGTACCTGAAGCTCCCCAAGGGAACAAAGATATTTGAATTCATGCCGGTACCGGTTCTCCATCAGAGAAGGATCATATACGTTCCTCTCCATGCTCTCTCTCCCGTCTACTCTTATTATTGTCTCATTCCTGTATCCATTCATCCATATTTTCTATATTTTTATCAAGAAAATTCATCCGGCGCTCCATAAACGCACGAAGACTGTCGTAATCTCCGTCATGGGCGCTGTCCGGCCACCGGGCCGCGTCTCTGGCAAACGCTCCGGAATCCTGCACCTGATGGATGCATTCCCCAAGCACCGCTTCCATGCGCCCGTCTGACAGTTCCTCCTGCCGAAGGCTCTCCCAGCGCTTCCGGACCCGTTCCCTGATCCCGCCGATATCAAGGGCCAGCATCCGGTCCAGCATGGGCCATTCCAGATATTGCTCCGCCCGCTCCGGGTCATGGGTCGTATACAGGTCCTCCTCCACGCCGTTATAGACGTTTCCCCAGCTCATGTCCACGTCCCAGGGCACCAGATACATCCGGTATCCGTCCGGCTCTTTTTTAAACGCGAAAAACATGTTCTTATAGATATTATCTTCTCCATAGATCATCTGAAGATACAGCCACATATCCGTTGTATTTCCCATATCCAGAAGCTGTTCCATGCCTTCCGAAAATATCTCGTCCGGCGCACCGGAAAGCTCCACATAATCCCGGAAACACTTCCAGTCGGCCCGGCTGCCGTTGCCGTCCCGTCCCTTGATCTCCATGCCCAGCACGTTCAGATAATCGTCCGGGGCCGTAAGGTCAAAAAGCTCCGGCAGGAGCTCTCTTCCCAGAGTTCTCTTATACAGGTATTCCTGATCCGAGATCTGAAGCTGTGTACAGTCCACAGGCTCCATGATGCCGTAAAGCCCCCGGTATTCCCCGTTGACGATCAGCTCCGCATATTCCAGGTGAGTGCCGTAGTGACTGTCATAGCCTGTGTTCTCTGCCCCGAATCCATTCCACAGTTCGATGCCGAACCGGTCCCGTACCTTGGTCCCGTCGCTGTATATGGCATAAAAAATCCAGGAATCCGAACGGCGCATGCCCAGTATGGGATGGGGATTCTCATTGACGGCCCCTGTGGAGGTGACGGTGATCAGATTCACCCGATATCCCTTTTTGGGAAAGGCACGGGTCGTCTGGCCCCGCTCATTGGCCTGGAAGACCGAGCTGAAGGTCCAGTCCTGCCTGCCGCAGTCCTCGTAAAACACCACGCTCCCGGCAAACACCGTATCAATGTCCAGGTCCGCGTCGGTCTCCATGCGGACCACCGGAAGCCCGGTAAATACCACATGGATCTGCGTGCAGCTCTCCTCCGCCTCATTCCATGCCAGCAATGGCACAGACTGCCCCTCTGCCACCACCGCCTGCTTCTCAAGGGCGGTATAATCCAGAAGCGGGAGAATCCGGACGCCCTCTTCAAAATCAGTAAAGATTCCTGATTCCCACAGGGCGCTGTCCATGTCCACCGGCAGATACCAGGTATCCGTATCCCGGTCGCACGCCAGCTCCTCCCCGCGGAAGCAGAGACGGACCGACTTCGGGTCCAGCGTTTTCGGAAGCCTCTCATACAGCCCTTCCGCCTGCCGCACCTCTCCGGAGAGCGAGCCGGGCTTCAGTGTCTGCCGCCTGGCTTCTTCCCCCGTCCCTGTACCGGACCGGAAGAAAAACACAAGTCCCACAGCCAGCAGCACACTGAACAGCAATGCCATTTTTTTACTCATTATAGCAGTTTTCCCTCCAATGCGCAACGTTACGTTTTCTGCTTCCGGATCTCGTATTCATCGGTCAGTTCCCAGGTCTCGGCGTTGTAGGTGCTGACCTTTAAGCTGTCCGGCGTGACCTGCACGTCCGTCACCTCCGGAGATTTCCTCTTTTTGGACACGGCAGCCTCTTCCTGATCCGTCAGATGCCGGTAGAGGCTTCCGCTGGAAGAGCTTAAGGTCAGGTACATGGTCCCTTCCGGGTCCTGCGCCGGGCTTTCGTATTCCTGAAAGCTCCCGTCTTCCTGAATAAAATAAGTCCGCATATACGCATGGTCATGCCCGCACATGACAAGGTCAATATCATATTTACCGGCAAAGCTCAGGAAAAACGGCCGGATGTTCCGGGCGTTATCCAGATATTTCTCATATCCGTTGTAGGGAGAAAAATGGGAAAACACGATCCGCCAGGACGCGTCCGGATTCGCCTCCACCGCAGAGGCGATGAACTGCTCATGCTCTCCCCATTTGGCCGCATCCATCGTATCCAGGACCATGAACAGCGCCGGCCCTCTCGTAAACCAGTAGTCTCCGTCCCCGTCGTCATCACAGGTTCCCAGCGCCGACTGGTTCGGCAGGGTGAAATGCTCGGAATACTGGGGACCGCCCACATCATGATTTCCTTTGACCGGCGCCAGCGCCAGTCCGTAGAGCACGCCCTGGTTCAAAAAGGCGTTGTACTGTTCCCCGTCGTCAAAATCATTCACCTGATCTCCCAGGGAAACCAGAAATCCGGAATCCGGAAAATGGTAGCGCACCTTGTTCAGCAGCCGGTGCCAGTTGTTTTTCTGTCTGTCCACTTCCTCCACCGGCTTGCCGATCTGCGCGTCTCCCACGGCTGTAAAGCGGAAACTGTCGGAAAAATCCGCCGTCCGGTAGGAATAAGCCGGCGACATCTCTTCCCCGTCTCCCACCTGATACAGGTATTCCGTCTCCGGCTCCAGCCCGGTCACCAGCACTCGGTTGACATAATATCCAGACACCGACTCCGAAGGCTGCGCGGAAGCGCTGTACACCATGGGGTCCTGGAACTCTGTATCTTCCGCCCTGGTCCAGTACACCTGCCCGGCATTCTCCGAAGGGGAAAACCAGGTCAGGCTGACCTCTTCCTCCGTACTTCCCACATTCACAGACAGATACCGGATGGGCGACGTCGTAATCATCGGTACGGAATATTCCGGAGCCGTCCCCCAGTTCTCCTCTCCGGGCGCCGGCGGTTCTGCTTCCTCCGGCTCTTTTGCCTCCTCCTGTACGGGGTTGTTTTCTTCTTCTGTACTGTCTGTTTTCTTCGAGCAGCCCGTAAGCAGCGCCGCCGCCAGCATCACGCTTATGATCATCAGACGTTTCTTCATAATCCTGCGGTCTCCTTTTAATCCTTCTTCTCTATGAACATTTTCCTGCTGATAAAATTGTACACCATCACCACGCCGGTGGCGCCCACTTTGGAAATCATATAGTGGATTCCCAGCATCCGGATGGCCACCCACATACACAGCTCGTTGATGCCCAGGCCGATGACGCTTAAGAACACAAAGATGACAAATTCCCCGAACCTGCTCTTTTTCCTGTCCGTCTCGAACACAAATGTAATGCTGAGGATATAGTTCACCACCACGGACACGGTGAATGAAACCCCGCTGGACAGCAGCGGGTCCATGCCGAAGCACTCCGTCAGCAGCACCATGATCCCATAGTCAATAAAAAAACACAAAAACCCTACGAATCCAAACTTTATGATCTGCTCCATCAGCTTTTTCATATTCTACTGCTCCCATTCTGCTTTTGTTCCGCAGATCACGCTGTACAGGCAGTCCGCGATCTGCCGGTATCCGGCGCGTCCCGGATGGACGGCATTCGTCGGCACTTCGATCTTCTCTTCCGAATGCGGATTGACCGGGACCGACACCGTCTCAAAGTTGTTTGCACTGTCGTGGCACATGCCCGCCGGAACAAAATACAGGCATTCTTCCTCCTTCAGTACCTCTTCCAGATACAGCATCAGGCTGAATACCTTCCGGTCTTCATCCAGCTTGTACCGGTCCCCATAAAGCGCATAGCCGTCCTGGCTGCTCCAGGAACCGATGCCGTCCTGATTCGCCGGATACAGGGTATGGACCAGATAGATCGGAAGCTTCGGGTCCGTTTCATGGATGTTCCGCACGATCCGCGCAATGTTGTCCCCGTTTTCCACCGGGTCCTCCGAAAGGCCGTTGGTCCCCAGGAACACCTCCACCGCATCCGGCTCAAAACCCGTGGTTTCCTTATAATACTCCCAGTCAAAGCTTTCCGTTTCTTCATTATAAAAAGGATGCACTTCCTCTTCGGGCTCCTCCTCTGTATAACCGGCGTCTGACAGATAGTTCGCTGCGGAAAAGCCCCGCCTTGCCTCGGTCAGGGAACCGCCCACGCCCCGGGTGCCCATATAGACGATCTGTCCGTCCGTCAGCTCATTGAGCCGCTCGTAGGTGGCCGGATCACAGGAAAGGCTGTCCCCGATGGTCAGAAGCGAAAAGGAATCCGTAACCGCAGGCACGATCCTAAGCTCCGTGGAAGCCTTTGCCACCTGCGCGCCATTATCGTCAAAAATCGTAAAGATCAGAGGATAGTTCCCGGTCAGCTCGTCCGTCCCGGTAACGGAAAATTTACGGTACATGTTCTTTCCCACCGCACAGGTCCACTTTACATTGTAATTCCCGATCCGCTCCCCCAGAGAAGAGATCTGGCTGTTGTACAGCTCCAGCGTCACGCCGGACGCCACATAGATCTCTTCCGGCAGAAACAGCTGCACGCTGCCAAACAGCCCTTCGTCGTTCTGAACCACGCCCTTTGCCTCCAGACGCTTCTCCAGCACCTTCACCTCGTATTCCCGGGCCGCCTCATGGATCACCAGTACGGTCCCCAGGAAAAAACAGCAGATCGTCAGCGCCAGGATCGTGCTCCTGTACGCGTTGCGTATCACCTTTTCCCGTTCTATTCTCTTCATGACTTTCCTCTTTTATGACAATTTTCAGACACCGTCCGCCCGGCATCTGGCTGGTTTTAACGCGCATCCTCCCAGAAGATGCGCCTGCCGGCGCGGCCCGCCTTTAAAACCGCAGGGTAAAATCCGAATAATCCAGAGAAAAATTCGGATTGTAATAGGGGTCTCCCGCATCCAGCGCGTCTTTCCATTTCTCCCGGAAACGGGTGCATTCTTTCTCATAGCGCCGGAGCTTCTCCCCTTCCTCCAGCCCTCTTGTCTTCGATTCGTAATGATACAGCTCCGCAAAGGGCGTAAAGATGTTGAGATACCCTTTTTCCCGGATCTTCAGGCAGAAATCCACATCGTTCAAAGAGATGGTAAAGGTCTCGTCCAGCCCTCCCACTTCCTCGTAGATACTCCGTTTTACCATCAGGCACGCCGCGGTCACCGCCGTCATGTCCTGGGCGTAGCAGAGCCGCCCCATATAGCCCAGATGCTCCTTCGGCATCTTATAGTGGGTATGCCCCGCGGAACGGTGGGCCCCAAGGCCGATGACCACGCCCGCATGCTGGATCGTGTTGTCCGCATAGTAGAGCTTCGCCCCCACGGCGCCCACGTCCGGACGCTGGGCGTACATCAGAAGCTGCTCGATCCAGTCCGGCGTAATGACCTCCGTGTCATTGTTCAGGAACAGAAGGTATTCTCCTTTTGCAAAGGTCACTCCGTAATTGTTGATTCTGGAATAATTGAATTCGCCCTCGTACGTGACCACCTGCACCTGCGGGACCTGTTCCAGTTCCCGGTAATAATCCCGGATGCTCTGCTCCCGGCTGTTGTTCTCCACCACGATGATCTCCACCTGCTTCCAGGTGGATTTCTCCAGAATGGAACCGATGCAGCGCCGCAGGTCCTCCGCATGGTCCTTGTTGGGGATCACGATGCTTATAAGCGGCTGCCCGTTTATGGGATATTTCACCTGGAAGATCGTCGGGAAGGCACGGGTGCTCTCCACCTCCACCTCGATCCCGTAATAGTCCCGCATATGGTCGTGGACCGCCCGCTTCGCCGCGTCGATGGCGTAGGTCTTGGCATTGATGTCCGCCGCCACGGAAGCCGGATGGGAACGCCAGTAATAGAGTATTTTCGGTATATGCTGTACGTTTTTCGCCTCTTCGGTCAGCCGGAGGATCATGTCGTGGTCCTGGCTTCCGTCATATTCCGGGCGGAACAGCCCGCTCTTCTCCAGAAGTTTTTCATCAAATACGGAAAAATGACAGATATAATTGTTGGCGCGCAGGTTGTCCGGCGAATAGTCCGGCTTAAAATGCAGCACGATCAGATCGTCCAGGTTCGGAGAGGTAAAGGTCGCCTCGTCCGTATACACATAGTCCGCGTCCTTTTCACAGATCACCTTCATGCACTCATATAGAAGACTTGGATGCATCACGTCGTCATGATCGAAAAGTCCGATGAAGTCGCCCGTGGCCATGGAAAAGCATACGTTGGTGTTGCCGGAGATACCCAGGTTTTTCTCGATTTTCTGATAGCGGATCCGGCTGTCCTCCTTCTGGTACTCCAGGCAGATCCGGCCCACGTCCCCGTGCTTTTCATCGCTTCCGTCGGCCAGGCAGAGCTCCCAGTTGCGGTACGTCTGCGACCGCACGGAATCGATCATCTCCCGCAGAAACTTCTCCGGCGTATTGTAGAGGGGGACCAGGACGCTGATCTTAAGATCTCTGGAAAATACCGTCTCCTCCTCCGCCTTTCTGCGCGCCGCGTCCGGAAAGCTCTTCGTTCCAAAATCCACCCGCTTTGCCGCCTCGCCCCGCTTCTGCTTCAAACGCCGGTACATGCCCCGGAAGCCGCCGTAATGAATGTAGGCGTTCCGAATGCGCAGGAAAAAATGGACGACCACCCGCAGAGGCTTGCTGGCCTTCCAGTACCAGGTGTCCCGCACACCGTCAAATCGTCTGTCTCTGTGCGCAGGCAGATCCGCCTGCTTCTGTTCTTTACTCATACCATAATCCTTCTATCTTTTCATGGACTTTTTCAGTTTTTTCAGGAAACGGAACGGCGCGCTTTCCAAAAGGCGCTCCGCCGACCGCACCCGGTTCAGCAGATTCATGCAGGCATACGCGGTATCCGGATGCAGCTCCTCCACCGTAAGCTCCGTATAGATCCGTCCGGTGCCCGGCACGATGCCCTGGATCTGGATCTGCGGGTCCGTCGTCGTATAGAGGATCCCCTCCTGCTCCAGCTCCCTGCCGTTGTGGGTCCAGGAAAGCGGATACGTCCCGTTCAGTTCTCCAAGCAGCCGCCGCACCTTCACCAGGCAGGTATGCTCCGCCGGGTCCAGCCGCAGCGCCTGCACGCCCGGCGGAAGCAGAATCTCCAGACGGATGATCCCCTGCTTATCCGGCTCCGTGTCGATCCAGAAGCTCTCCGCCTCGGACAGGCCGTGCCCCGTATCCGGATAGACCTGAATCCGGTTCTTTTTCACCTGCTTCAGCATATCCGAAAGTGTAATGGTACGTCCCGCAGTGGCCAGATACTGCGCCCCGATGGTCTGCGTCCCCGAGAGGAGCCACAGCTGAAAATGATGTTCCATCTCTTCAAAGATCCGTTCCTCCTCCGGAGAGATACCCGCCAGCGCCATGAGCCCCAGCGCGCTCATATCCTCCCTGCCGTGCACATAGAGGGACAGCGCCCGCCAGAGCAGATAGTCCGCCGGCACCTGTACCCGGAACGTCCATTCGTAGTCGATGATTCGGATACCGTCCTCCGTCTCCATGAGATTTCCGAAGATCCAGTCCAGATTGTTTGTCTCCGCGCCTTCGTACGCTTTTGGAAATTCCGGACTGCCGAACATCTCCACAAACGCGCCGCTTTTGGCAAAGGGCCTGAGCTCCGGTTTCAGCGTATCCATAAGAAGCGTCCGGAACCACAGGATCTCCGATACGAGACCCTCCGTATCTCCCGCCCGGCGAAGGGCGTCCAGACGCTCTTCAAAGGTGGCGCCTTCCAGGAATTCAAAGGCCGCCGCGTCCCCTTTCAGTGTGCAGCGGTTGGCGCGGATTCCGTTCCTCTGGTACAGCCGGTCCAGCTCCTCCTCCCACTGCTTCATCTTCCGGACATGGTCCTTCGCTGCTCCGGCCAGCGGGACTTTGCGCACCTCATAACCCTCTGTATTTTTTACAACATCCGTACGCAGCATGAAACGCTCCGCCCGGTCGTTGGAATATTTGCAGTAAATTGTCCGCTCCTCCGGCTCCGGCCCGACGATGCACAGGAACGCGTTGGCGAACTCCGGATACCTTCCGTCCCGGATCAGCTGGTCATAGACCTTCTCCTCCTGAAAGAGAACCAGCCGTTCTCCCTCAAAATTCCGCAGGTTGTGGTTCAGCTCTCCCGCCTTCGGAAGCCACTGGTCCGAATAGATGGCCGTCGGAAACCACCGTTCCGGATAGGGATAGTAAAACGCCGCGTCCCCGCAGCCGCTCTCCTCCAGAATCCGTTCCAGCTCCCTTCTGGAAAACGTGCTGCCCCGTCCTTCCAGACTGTCAAAATAGCCGCCTGTATGGGGTTCCATGGCGCCTGCCCAGTATTTCAGGCCGAACCGGTTGTCCGCTGCCAGCACCAGATGCCCTCCCGGCCTCAGATACGTCCGCAGACGCTTCAGCGCTTCCGCCTCCGGATGTTCTCCTGTGAAATACTCCGCCGCCTGCCCGGGAAGCCCCACAGCCACGATCCAGTCGTATACGCCCCCGGACTCTGCTTTTAAAAGCTCCAGATTTCTCCATGGATCTCCGGCATAGACGCTCAGATTTTCCGCATTCTGATGCCGCTTTGCCAGAATCCGGCTGCGGCTTACGCTCTCCTCCAGGCAGACGACCTGTCCGGCCTTTTTCAAAAATCCTCCAGTCAGCTCTCCGGTGTCCGCGCCGAACTCCAGCACCCTGTCCCCGGGGCCGATCGGCAGCCACTCCGTCTGATTTTCCCTGAGATGCGACAGATGGTACAGCACCGGCCAGGAATCTTCCGTTCCCCGGCGGCAGTCGTATCCCGCCTCCACCAGTTCCAGGATCTTCGCATCCTCCGGACGCGCCTGCTGCGTCTCCAAAAGACCTTCTTCATAGAAGACCGTCACATTTCCATACGTTTCGCTGTTTCGGCCTGTAACGCCTTTCTCCCTGCTCATCCGGTCCGGCACCTCATTTCTCTCCATTTTCCACCGTGATCACCGTGTTCATATCATAGAAACCAACCGTATCCTTATCCGAAAGTACGGTCATCCCCACCAGATCATAGAGCCGGTGATACACCTTGAATTCGTCTCCCACATACCCGGTGCAGCCCAGGGAGATCAGATAATCGCCCCCCTGCAGGTCGATCCGCTGGGTATAGGTGACAATCCGCGTCTCCCCCGCCTCCACGGTCCCGGTCTCCACCCGCTCGAACATGCTGTTGGTCCCGGTGATGTCCGTTCCCTGCCTGTTCCGTATGGTAATCGTAAAAATCGGGTTTTTCACCTGACTGTGGAAATACAACTTCGCCTTCACCTGACAGGTGCTGCCCTTCTCGATGATGCTGGAAAACTGCCCGTACTGGTCGATGATGCCGAAATCCACGATTTCCGCCTGTTTCTCCCCATAGTCGAGAATCGACGGATTCACCTGGAAATGATCCTTCCACGCCCTGCCTTCCGCCGTATGCCGGTCAATTTCACTCTTCCCGCTCACATCCTCCAGCGTCTCCTCATCCAGCTGGTGGACCAGAAGCTTCTTATACATATTGACCATATCCTTCGGGGAACCCTCCGCCAGCTTCACGCCCTTGTTCAAAAGGACCACCCGGTCGCAGTACTTGGCGATGCTGGTCAGGTCATGGCTGACGAACAGGATCGTCCTGCCCTGTTTCTTGAATTCCTCGAATTTATGATAGCATTTCGCCTGGAAAAAGACGTCTCCCACCGAGAGCGCTTCATCCACGATCAGGATCTCCGGATCAATATTGATCGCCACGGCAAAAGCCAGCCGCACGAACATGCCGCTGGAATAGGTTTTTACCGGCTGGTGGATAAACTCCCCGATATCTGCGAAATCCAGAATGTCCTGAAGCCTTTCGTCGATCTCCTCCTCCGAAAAACCCAGCATGGTTCCGTTCAGATACACGTTTTCCAGACCGGTATACTCCATATTGAAACCGGCGCCCAGCTCCAGAAGAGCCGAGATCCGGCCGTTAATCTCCATCTCACCGCCGGTAGCGCTCAAGACCCCCGTGATGATTTTCAGAATCGTAGACTTGCCGGAACCGTTGACTCCGATGATCCCCACGGTCTCTCCCTGACGGATCGTCATGCTGACATCTTTCAGCGCATAGTGCTCGCTGTAGCATTTCTTCTTCGTCAGGCCCAGGGAATCCTTCAGCCGGTCCCGGTTCCGGGTATATAATTTATATATCTTCGTAATATGTTCCAGCTTGATCGCTACGTTATCCATAGATACCTCTTCATTTTCTTCCTAAAGCACATCCGCAAAATGAACCTTCAGCTTTCGGAATACACTGCTTCCCAGCGCCCATATGAAAATGGTCACCGCCCAGAAGTACACGTTCATCCATCCAAGCCCCAGGATCGTATCCGTCCGGAACAGCGCCCCCCGGTAGCCGTAGACGATGTAGCAGAGCGGATTCAGCTTCAGGATCATCAGAAACGGATATTTTGCCAGCAGATCCTCCAGCGACCACATGATCGGCGTCATCCAGATGCCCACCTGCAGGAAAATATTGATGATCTGGCTCAGGTCCCGGAAAAACACCACCAGCGCGCTGGTCAGCATGCACACTCCCGTGACAAAGACCATGAGGCTGGCGCTGAAATAAATCACTTTCAATGTATGCAGCCCCGGGTAATAACCGTACAGAGCAAACAGAAGCACCATAAACAGTACGAAAAACGCATGGATGAACAGCGCCGCGATCGTCTTCACCAGAGGCAGGATATTGATATTGAACACGACCTTTTTTACCAGATAATTGTATTCCAGCAGCGCGTTGGTCCCGTTGCTTAAGCTTTCGGAAAAATAAAACCAGGGCACGATCCCGCTGACCAGCCACAGGACAAAGGGCACAGGGATGCCCTGCTTTAATTCCGCCGTGGCGTTGTTCAGGCCGATCTGAAAGACGAACCAGTACACCAGTACGATGACCACCGGCTGGACCATGGCCCAGAGCACGCCGAAATAAGATCCCGCATACCGGGTCTTAAAATCATTTTTGGACAGCTTCCAGATCAGCTTCCGGTTGTTCCAGAAATCCAGAAATATATGGTCCGTCATACAGACCCTCCTTACTTCTTCAGTTCCCGGATTCCGCCCCATTTCTGATCCTTCTCCGAGACAATCAGCTCCATCCCGTCCGGTATGGGCCAGTCCACGCCGATTTCGGGATCGTTCCACGCCAGCCCTCCCTCATCGTTGGGATGGTAGAAATCCGTACATTTATAAGCAAATTCCGCAAAATCAGACAGCACCAGAAACCCATGGGCAAAGTTTTTCGGTATAAAAAACTGCTTTTTATTCTCCGCCGACAGAAGCACGCCGTGCCACTGCCCATACGTAGCGGAACCGGGCCTTAAGTCCACCGCCACGTCAAACACTTCTCCTGAGACCACCCGGACCAGCTTGTCCTGGGGATAGTTGATCTGAAAATGCAGTCCCCGCAGCACGCCCTTTCTGGACGCCGACTGGTTATCCTGCACAAACTCCATGTCGATCCCCGCAGCCGCGTAATCCTTATAATGATAAGTCTCCATAAAATATCCGCGCTCATCTCCGAACACCGCCGGCGTGATGATCTTCAGTCCTTCGATGTTACAGGTCTCCACTGTAATCTTTCCCATCCTGCTTTCCTCTCCTCCCTACAGTCCGTTGGCCACATCCACCAGATACTGGCCGTACGCCGTCTTCATCAGCGGCTCCGCCAGCTTCAAAAGCTGATCTCTGTCAATGAATTTTCTCCGGAAGGCGATCTCCTCGATGCAGGAGATATACAGCCCCTGCCGTTTCTGGAAGGCCGCCACGAAATCCGCCGCATCCAGAAGCGCGTCGTGGTTTCCCGTATCCAGCCACGCAAAACCGCGTCCCAGCGTCTCCACCCGCAGAGTCCCGCGCCTCAGATACTCGTTGTTGATGCTCGTAATCTCGATCTCTCCCCGGGCGGAGGGCTTGACGTTTTTCGCGATCTCCACCACGTCGTTGTCATAGAAATACAGTCCGGGCACCGCGTAATTGGACCTGGGATGCTCCGGTTTCTCCTCGATGGAGATGGCCATGCCCTCTTCGTCAAATTCCACCACTCCGTATTCCCGCGGATCGCGCACGTAATAGCCGAAGATCGTCGCGCCGGTCTTGTGGGACACCACCCGCTTCAGCACCTGGGAAAAACTCTGTCCATAGAAAATATTGTCTCCCAGGATCAGCGCCACGCTGTCCTCCCCGATAAAATCCGCTCCGATGAGAAACGCGTCCGCCAGCCCTCTGGGCTGTTCCTGTACGGCATACGCAAAACGCATGCCCAGCTGGCTGCCGTCGCCCAGCAGCTCCTCAAACACCGGCAGGTCCCTGGGCGTGGAGATGATCAGCACCTCCCGGATGCCCGCCAGCATCAGAATCGAAAGCGGATAGTAGATCATCGGTTTGTCATAAACCGGCATGATCTGTTTGGATACTGCTTTTGTCAGCGGGTACAGCCTCGTACCGGAGCCGCCCGCCAGTATAATTCCCTTCATTTCTATATCCTCCTGATTGTCGTTTTCGCTTCCGTCCGGACGGAAGCAGGTATGATTAGTTTTCGTTATCCAGTGTCCGCAGCAGCAGATCACAGTCGGTCAGAAAATTTCTGGCAAACAGAAACCGAAGCTGCCTGCCTGTTTCCTTCACTTCGTAGAGCCTTACGGACGCATTGTCCGGCATGGCAGAAAGCTGATACGTGCAGATCGGCTGGAAATCCCGCGTATAGTCCGCGTAATAGACCGACGCGCCCTGATAGCTCTCGCCCACGCAGGCATAGTCGCTGCTCACATAGAGCCGCCAGCCCTCTTCTGTGGGCTCGCAGGACGCCATCTCATTGTCCGCCGCCGCCGGAAGCAGCTCCAGCGGTTCGCTCCACGTACTTCCGTCATCCTCCGAAGACATGACGCAGATGGCCGACGGCCCCTTGTCATACTGCTCCAGTTCAAAAAAATAATAAAGCGTCCCGTCCACGCACCGGAGGTCACCGTCCTCCACATTCTGCTTCCGGCTGATGATATCCGTCACATGGTCCCACTGCTCCAGATCTTCCGACCGGTACAGCTTCACCGTGTAAATTCCGTTTTCCCCCTGGGGGTCCGGATTGTTGATGGTGCCTTCGATGCAGGTGTGCGTCAGTAACCAGACGTCTCCCTTCCTTATAAGAACGGGATCAATGGCAAGCGTATCGGTCTTCACCGCCAGCCGGTCCTCCAGCAGCTCCCCTTCGTCCGCCAGGCGGAGAATATGCGTCTCATTGGCATGATTGCTGCAGGCAACCGTCCAGGCCGCGCCGCGTTCCTCCGGACCAGCGTCCTCCTCCTGCACATAGAGCCAGGAAGCGTTCAGCCCTTCATATTGACGCGCGACATTTCCTTCCATATCCAGGATCTGTATTCCCTCGTCCACGCTGGTGATGATATGTTCTCCGAGAAATTTCGCATCCGCATTGTGATAACCCGGCAGGGTAAACCCGTTCTCTTCCATCCCGTTCTTTCCCGCCGCCAGCGCCAGCACGCCCACAAGCACCCCCAGCGCCGGAATCCACATCTGTCTGTTCATATATGCTTCCCTTTATGCCAACCTTCTCTAATATGAATGTCCATATTTTGGATGATTATAACATTATTACACAATTATTACAAGTTAAAGGAATATTCCGCCGTCCGGACCGTAAATCCCACAGCTGCTCTCACCTCCTGTAACCCTGTGAAAAGCACTTTTTTCCCAGGCAGTCCCGCCCACGCCCCCTGGCCGGGGCATGTCTGTCCACACATTATAGCACACCGCAGTTACCGGCTGCAATCAAATTTCAAACGCCATGCTGCGCTGCAAAATCGCCGTCTGATACCGTTTCCTGCGTGCCGGCGATTGCGTGGCAATTTCACGTCGGCGATTTCAGCGGCCATACGTTGAAGTTTCCGGAAAGGGATGATATAATCAAAGCAGAAAACCGGGAGCTGTACTTGGAGGTACTTTTCAATGGATTGGATCAAAATGCTGCGTGAAGATCAGGATTTAGCAGACCTTCTGTGTGATGTCTGTGATGTGGAAATTCTTCCGGAATTTCAGACGCCCCAGGACGAAGGCGGACATCTGACCTACAATCTCTCCGGAAAAACATTTGCCAGAGCAGGCAGTGGCAGCGAATACATCCTGCTGGAAGACGGTTCCATCGGTTTTTGGGGAAGCGAAGGCGAATGCGGCAGAATTGCGGATAACCTGAAAGAGTTCTTCGAATTTATGATCAACTGTCCCTATTGGGAAGATTATTTGGATGAAGATGAATACAAGGACAGAGAAGAACTTGCGGAATTTGCAAAAGAAATCTACGAGGAGCATATGGAAAACGCCGAGGACATGGAATTTGATCTGCCGGAAGCGCAGCAGGAACTGGCGGATGGTCTGGGAATCGAAAAGAAAGCGGATGCCGCGGAACTGTTGATGCGGTTTTACCAGTGTACAAAACGCGAGCCCCGCTTTTTCTCAACCTATACGGAACATGACGGCAGTACACACAGCGGCACAGGCTCGTTGTTTGACCGATGAATGCCAATGAAAAAGGATACCGATGAAAATGAAAGAATATATAAAGAAACGGGTACACGAGCTGTACTGGAACGAGGATATCAACTGCGCAAGAACTACCATTATCTGTCTGAGCGAGTTATTTGAACTTGCGATCGAACCACAGACCCTGTGGTCCGCAGTCGGGCTTCACGGTGCCGGCGGATACAGGGCGCAGTGCGGCCTGGTGGAAGGCGCCCTTATGTTTACAGGAATTTACTTTCATACGCAGGGAAAAACGGAGGAGGACGCCGTATCCGCCTGCTGCCATTTTGCGTCTGCCTTTGAACAGACATTCGGTTCCCTGCGCTGTTTTGACCTTCGTCCCACAGGATTTTCGGAAAACGACCCGCCGCATATGTGCGAGAATCTGACCTGCCGTGCAATCGCGTTCACCTATGAGTATCTTTCCAAACTCACAACGTAACCGTATGTGAGCAGGGGGCTCAGGCTGGGCCTTTGATGAAAACAGAACAAAATCAGCCAAATCAGATTGGGGATATGAAATGCTGCTGCAGGACAAAACTCGTATGGAAGAATTGTTTGCTTCATTAGGAAAACCCATGGTTATTCTCTATGAAGATCATGAAATGAATACAGCCATCAATTACGCTTTGTCATTGGAGGATAACGAACAGAAGATACTGACAATAACCGAGTACACTTTATCAGATATTTTGTATGGAAGATATTACTGGTTTACTAAATTCCTTGTTCAGTATGAAAAACTTTATGGGAGAGACACAGGTATGGAACAGCAGCAGTTTAAAATTATCGAAGCCATGGACTATGCAGGATGTGTTGACTGTTCCCTGTTGAAAAAAACAGATCAGGAAATCGGTATTTGATAAGAGGAGGAAACCCAAATGCCAGAATTACACAACATTCCCCTCACATACAAAGAAGGTGTGTACAGCGTTGTTGATTTCAGTAAGGACATCAACGGAGACGATGCGATCTCCTTTGACTATGACGCACAGTATCAAATGCTCACCTATGACATTCCTGTTGGGAAGGACAGGCGTGAGATGACGCTGTACAGTGCGCCGGAGGGGGATCTTTTTCAGACGCTGCATGCCTTCTATGGCCGGAATGGAATGCTTCAGAAGATCACGGCCGTTCTGAAAGGCCGCGAAACACTTTTGTACATCCGCTATGAAAACGAGGAAGATGCCAGGGAGAAAATTCGGAGATTTGCTGTCCGAAATGCAAATGCCATTATTGAGCAGATCCAGCAATGCACGGATATTGTGTCAAGACTTTTTATCGACTATTACTGTGACAGCGATAACATGGATTATCATGCAGTGATTGGAACCACAGCTCAGATGAAAGCAGTCAGACAGAAATACCATGACGAAGATGCCTGTGATCATTCCGGCAACTACCCATCTGAATATATTGAGGGCGACAATGAGATGCTGATTACTATGGTGCGCTGCGCCGAGGGCCATCCGTCAGAGAATTTCCGGTATGCCGAAGAAATCATGTCAAGGCATATCGAGAAATACGCTTTGGCAGCATTGCGTAAGACTGAGGATTTCAAATATATCTGCGCAGAATATGATTAAGAAAAATGAGTGCGAATAGTAAAACGGAGGATATTATAATGAGTGAAAAACGGTATCAGATTTCCCCCATTGAACTGGTTCAGTGGGCGGAACCTTTGTTTGGCTTTGGAGAGGGGAAAGCAACAGGGTTTTCCGAGAAGACCATCGCCTCCTATGAGGCGGCGGCAGGGATACGTCTTCCCGCTGCCCTGCGGGAATACTATCTCGCCTGCGGCAGGGCCAGCCTGAACTGTGCGCTGCATGAGATATTCGTCCCTGACAAAAAGGCCAAACTCTTTGAGAAGCGCCTGACCTTCTCTTACGATCATATTGACGAAGACCTGGAGACTTTCAGCAAGCCAGGAGAAGAGGATTATGAAGAGCTGGCGAAGATACGTGCCCTGCCCCGGGAGCGGTGGGGCGAGGTCACGGGCAACTATCTGCTGTTCTGGT